>JAKSMR010000099.1 GCA_024400495.1 Bacteroidales bacterium | reverse complement strand
AGCTTGTCACGAAGCCGTTGTCGTCACTTGCCGTCAGGCGGTTCTCCTCGTCCCATCTGAGCTTTCTCTCACTGGCGTTAGGCGTGGTTTGTCCATCTCTCTTTGTCCTAGAGGTGTTGACAAATATGAGGTTTCCGTTGGCATCGTACTCGTAGGTATGGGAGTTTTTTGCCTTGATGTCTTCCGTTACTGTCTCTGCCCTGTAGTTGATGTCGTCAACACTAGCAAGCTGGAATCGCTTTCCCTCCTCGCCGCTGTATGTGTACGAGAGGTCGTAGCCCGCGCTGAGCGAGCCGTCGAACTGGACGCCCGTCTGCGAGAGGTGCTGGCTCTTGCCTGTGACGCGGTGCATGTTGTCGTATGTCATCTTTAGTGTATACGAAGCGCTCTTGCCGTCGCTGCCCGCGTATGTGCCTGTGGCTCCTGTGAGTCTGTAAAGAGCATCGTATTCATACGTGTGATGCATGTTGCCGCCAAGTCTGCCTGCCTCAGGAAGCTTCGCGCCGTTGGCGACGCCCAGCACGTTGCTCACGGCATCGTAGGTGTAGGTGTTGTCCATTATGGCACTGCCGCCGGCGCTTACCTTGAGGTTCTCCAGTCTCGTGCGAAGCCTGTCGTAAGTGTATGTGGTCTCAGTGCCGTTGCCGTATTTGAGATATGTGCGCTGGCCGAACTTGTCGTAGCCCATGTGGCTGACATAGTCGTAGCCGTATGACTTGTATCCGCTGACCTTCACCAGCTGACCTCCGTTGTCGTACGAGTATGTCACCTTCTCCTCGTCAGGATATATCATCTCCATGAGCCTGTTCTGGCTGTCGTAGCTCCACTGCGTGACGTATGTGGCTATGGCCTGGTTAGGTACGATGAGTGTCCTGCGCGTCTTGGTCACCTCTCCCATGCGTCCGTAGTAGTATTCGGTGGCTCCCGTGCCGTCCTCCATGAGCTCAAGGCGGCCGATGCGGTTGTGCGATGCGTTGCGTCCGCCGTAATAGTATCTCACGTTGTTCTCAGGGTGGTCTGGGTAGCTGATGCCTGTGAGTCGGTGATGGTCGTAGTCGTATGTTATGGTCTTGCCGCTCTTGGCGAGCTCAGCCGTCTGCTTGGAGATAACGTTGCCCAGCGCGTCGTAGGTGAAGGTGGTCTTGCCGCTTGCAGGGTGTATCACCTCGGTGCGGCGGTCGCCCATGTCGTAGACTGATGACGTGACGTTGCCCTCTGTGTCGGTCACCTTCACGAGGCGCTGTATGCCGTCGTACTCGAATGTCGTGGCTATGGCTCCGTCAGGTCCGCTGAGCTGAACAGAGCGCAGTGTCTTGCCGCTGCCGCTGGTGTAGGTGGCCTGTCTGCCGCCCATGGCATCGGTGACGGTGGTCACCATGGCGTGCATGTCCGTGGCAAGGGTGTATTCCGACCTGCTCACGCTGCCGTCGGGCAGTGTGACTGTCAGCTCTCGGTCAAGGATATCGTATGCCGTCACTGTAGGCTCCACATCGTCGAAGGCTGTGCTGAACGCCGTCTTCCGTCCCGTGGCCTCTTCTGTAGGATAGTAGGTCTTCACCACGCGGCCGAATGCGTCGTATACGTTGCGTCCGCTCACTATCATCACCTGTCTGCCCTGTGATGGCTTGCCTCCTGCTACCTCGGTGGTCACGCCGTCCTTCTTGACCTGTACAGGTCGTCCGAAGCCGTCGGTGAAGGTGACGGTCTCTATGTCGTCGTCAGGGTGCTGCACGTCATAGTGGCGCGTAACGGCGTATGCCGGAGCCGTGATGCCTGCCTGTGATGTCTGTGCCGTCGGGTGATAGTCGAACGCTATGGTGTATTCGGCTCCCGAGGCTATCTCATTAGGGGCGCGAAGCCTGGTTATGCGGCCGAGGTTGTCTATCTCGGTCTCGCAGTAGTAGTTGTTGATGTCGCGTCTCGTGAGGGCTATGCCGTAGCGGTAGTCGAAATCCTCATTCTCGCTGCGGTAGCCCCATGCGTCCTCCACACGC
This sequence comes from Bacteroidales bacterium, assembly GCA_024400495.1. Lineage (GTDB taxonomy): Bacteria > Bacteroidota > Bacteroidia > Bacteroidales > P3 > Colimorpha. Next base: position 230 of record JAKSMR010000099.1, on the reverse strand, counting down.
TCGGGATACATGTTCATCACCGGCTCGTAGCGGTACCTGTACCACATGCGCTCGCCCTTGCTGTTGGCCGGCAGTGTCTTCTGCGTTATGTTGCCGTAGCTGTCGTATGTGTAGTCGGTAACGGCCTCTCCGCCGTCAAGCTGCTGGGTGATGCGTGTTATATGGTTGGCATATTTGGTATCGTATGCCGCCGTCACATGATGGTAGAGCGTGCCGTCCGAGCCTGTGAC
>JAKSMR010000098.1 GCA_024400495.1 Bacteroidales bacterium | reverse complement strand
GCCACCGTTCCCGAAGCAGCCACCGTTCCCGAAAGTTTCGCTTTCGGGTTCCCTTCCATCTTACCTCACGCCATAGGCGCTCTGCTCCTCTTCTTCTGCCTTGCTGGCCACACCCTACGCAAAGAAGTTCGCATGGTCTTTGAAGCCTTGGAGCATGGTCTTGACGAAGGTCGCCGACAAGTTGCGCGTATCGTTGGTCGCGACACGGCCCAACTTTCCGAACAGGAAGTTCGCACGGCAGCATTGGAAACACTTGCAGAGAATCTCTCCGACGGAGTCATTGCCCCACTTTTCTGGTTCCTTCTCCTCGGTGTTCCTGGGGCTATGGCATACAAAATGATAAACACTCTCGACTCCATGATAGGCTATCAGAATGAACGGTACAAAGCCTTCGGCTGCTGGGCTGCACACATCGACGACATTGCCAACTACATCCCAGCCCGCATCACCGCATCTCTCATTCTCATAGCAGCCTTTATCATGCGGCCTTTATCATTACGCATTACGAATTGTGCATTACGAACCATAAAATACGGACCACAACACGCATCTCCCAACAGCGGATGGCCAGAAGCCGCCCTCGCCACCATCCTTGACTGTCGTTTCGGAGGTCCACACAACTATTTCGGACAGGAATTCTACAAGCCATACATCGGCGACAATCCTCGTCCGCTCACCTTTGCCGACATGAAAAGGAGCATCCGCATCTGCATGACAGCAGAAATCCTATCGGTTCTCATCATCACAACAATCCTAATCGTAAATTCGTAAATGAATTGACTATTCCCAGCTGTTCTCGGCATGGCGAAAGAAATCCGTAAATCATACATCAAAAATCATAAATGACATGGTGTTGCAACTCCTCAATACCCAAATAGGCTACACAACCACCGTTCCCGACGATTCATCGTCGGGCTCCAAATCCCTGACCTTCCCTATCATCAACAGCACGCTTCATGAGGGGGAGTTTGTCAGCCTCGTTGGCCGTAATGGCTGCGGAAAATCCACTCTCCTGCGTACTCTTGCCGGAATGCAGCCAACTCTCGGAGGCGAAATAACCTACTTCGGCAAGTCGCTCGGTGCCTACAGCCTTCGCGAAAGGGCTCGACTTCTCAGCATCGTCACACCCGCCACATCTCCAGATCCTTCCATGACCGTCTTCGATCTCGTAGCACTCGGACGAAGCCCTTACACCGGATTCTGGGGAAGCCTCTCATCGGAAGACCGTTCTCTCATTGCCGAAAGTCTTGAAACCGTGGGAATGTCTGACTATGTAAATCGCCTGGCATCCAAGCTTTCCGACGGAGAACGCCAGAAAGTCCTCATTGCCAAGGCTCTCGCGCAGCAGACTCCCGTCATCCTTCTCGATGAACCCACATCTTTTCTTGATTATCCAAGCAAGATTAGCACAATGAGAATCCTTCGCGATCTCGCTCACAACCACCACAAGACCATTCTTCTCTCAACCCACGACCTCGAGCAAGCCACCAAGTTCTCCGACACCATCTGGCTGCTTGACAAACAGAGCGGATTGACCGTAGGCACTCCATCGCAACTCATATCCCAAGGCATCCTCGCCCGCACCTTGGACTTTACCCCCAATTGTAAATTGTAAATCATACATCATACATCAAAAATCACAACTGAATCGACTATTCCCTGCCGTATCGGCAGGGCCAATTCCATCATGAACCTGATATTCGACTTCGGAAAAGTCCTCGTTGATTTCGACTTCGAGGCATTCTTCCGCAAATACATCCCTGACACAGAGCGCTGCTATGCCTTCCTTCCCGTGCTCTATAACGACAACATCGCTCAGCGTCTCGACCGTGAGCTACAGTCGTTCGATGAAATCATTGCGGAAGTCATCGCAAAGAATCCAGACTTCGAACCTGAGATTCGTCTCTTCTGCGAACACTATCCTGAGATTGTCACCCACGAAATTGAAGGAATGTACAACCTTCTTTCCCGTCTCAAAGCCGAAGGACACAAGCTCTACGGCCTGACAAACTGGTGCAGCAAAGTGCATATCACGATGACGCAATTCCCAATCTTCCAACTTCTCGACGGACAAATCATATCATCCGAAGAACATGTCATCAAGCCCGAACCCGAAATTTACCACCGACTCTTCACCAAGTTCAACCTAAAACCCGAAGAGTGCATCTTTACCGATGACAGAGCCGAAAACGTCGATGCAGGCAGACGCTTAGGCATGAAAGGCATTGTCTTCAAGGATGCCAAGCAATACGAAAGGGAATTAAGGGGATTATTAAAATATCATGTAAATCAATGAGAC
>JAKSMR010000097.1 GCA_024400495.1 Bacteroidales bacterium | reverse complement strand
TCAACGAAAACATGCCTCCCGTAAGCTTCACCACCCTCTCCCAGGAACTGCAACTCGCAAAGAAGGCTGTAACCCAACACAAGAATGTTAACTGCCTCGTAGAGAGATAATTGATTGACCAGCGATATCAATATCAATAATATCAATTAAAAAAAAGGATATATACTATGTCTTTATATATTACTTAATTAATTAATAATTAGATAGATATATAAAGAATAAGAGATGTGCATACCCTCAAAAAACAAACTGATATAATTGATATTGATATTCTGCGACATCTTGTTATTCACTAAAAAGCACATTCACAATGAAATACGATATCACAAAATCCTCTTCCCCTAAGATGCCGGAGCTCGGCAAGGGTACAGAATGCATCAAACTGATGCTCTCACAGACCTCAAAAGACATGCACCAACCCCTAGTTCCGATGCTCTTCCCCATTTTTGGCGCCCATATGAGCGGAGTAGAATTTCAGTACCCAGACCAGACTTGGAAGGAACCGTGCGGATTAATGGCCAACCTGGTGGCAGAAAGTGGCGGAAACAAGGGACAACTCTCCAATCTCGTCGAAGCCCTTTGCCGCGACTTCCGCACCCACGACGAGATGGAGCTGCAGAAGCTCGTGGAGTGGCAGCGCCAGGTCAAGACGCGCTCATCTAACAAGGAGAAGCCCAACCGTCCCGAGGTGGCTTTCTGGTTCCCGCCCGCCGACGTGACCAACGCCGCCTTCATCCAGAACGCTATGGCTTGCGAAGCCTTGGGCGACCGCACACAATACCTCAACCTGCCCGAGGTGGAGATGGCCGACCGCATGTGCGGAGGACACAGGCAGATCTCGCAGATGCTGCGCAACATCTACGACCGCCAGCGTGCAGGAGCGTTACGTGCGACGGCTGACGGCGTGACGGGCAACCCTATCCTGCGCGTGAACTTCACCATCTCCTCCACGCCCTATGCCACACGCAAGTTCTATAAGAACGACCTCTTCAACGGCACCTTCGGCCGCATGGTCTTCTCCTACAAGCCCCGATCCAAACGTGATGGTCGCATCCCTCGTCAGGGCAGATACGACGCAACCTTTATGAAGAGTCTTGACGAGTATCTGCTTCGTCTCGACTTGTGTAAGGGTCGCTTCATCATTCCGCGCCTCAACAAGCTCATCGACCAGCTGGCACAAGACATGGCCACCCTTGCCGACCTTACGGACGACGACGTGCTGTGGGATATGTCCAAACGCGCCCTTGTGTCGGCTTGGAAATCGGGCTGCATCCTCTGGGTGCTCAACAACCAGACCTGGACTAAGCCTATGGGCGAGCTGGTGGAGTGGCTCGTCTACCACGACATCTGGAGTAAGTTAAGCCTCTTTGCCGACCTGCTTAATGTTGAAGCCTCTGTTACCGATGAGGCGGCCAAGCGTGGTCCCAAGAATATGCTTGACCAACTTCCCGATTCTTTCACCCAAATCCAACTCGAAGTTCTTCGCTCCACGCTCGGCAAGAGTGTTGAAGGCAGCAAGAAACAGATCAATGTATGGACTAATCGCGGATTAGTGGAATTCTCCCCCGAGACCGGGCTCTACACCAAGACCGAGGCTTATCTCAACCGCGACAAGTAATGGACAGGCTTGAGTTGCAAAAGCTCCGCGACTGCCTTTCCCTCCCGCCTCTTCCTGGCAGTCGTCAAAGTCGCCCCAGGGAGCCGCCGGAACGACATTCTAGCGTCGCAAAACATGGCCGGCACGGTCACAACCTCCAATCCCCCGCCCCCCCTCGGGGGGGGCTTTTGATTCCACAACCCCCAAAAAACACACACGCACATGAAGAACGCACTCACCCAAGACGAAGTCTGCAAGGAGTACTGCCTCTCCTTGGCTACTATCTACAGGCTGCGGAAGAAAGGGATACTCAAAGCCCACAAGTTCCTCCCCGAGAAGAACAGCACGGCCTACTTCTTCCGTTCCGAGATAGAGGCGGCCATGCGAGAAGTGGACGAAGAGAGCCACTTTCTGCCCGACGACAAAGCGGGCAAGTTATAGTCAATAGCTTTCAATACATTTCATAGGCTTTCAATACATTTCACACCTTGCTTTCGGCCGAAAAATTTCGTATCTTTGCAAATGTAGAAAGGGAGAGAAGAAGAGCCGCCGACGGAATGACCGGTCTCCGCCGCCAGCCCCCTTAACTTTAACCCTTCAAACCCTTTAACCCTTTAAACTATTAAACCTTTAAACTATTAAACCTTTAAACCCTTAACCATCTATGGCACAAGTAAGACAAACCAACACCCTCGGCTTCCGCGCCACCCTCGA
>JAKSMR010000096.1 GCA_024400495.1 Bacteroidales bacterium | reverse complement strand
CCGCCTCCGCCCAGCATCAGCTCGTTCGCCGCATTGACAATCGCATCAACCGCCAGCGTCGTAATATCTGCCTGTACGACCTTGATCATTTTACCGTCTCCAGCACCCGCTTCGCGAGCTCATACGCCTTCTTGTCTATCGTCTTCATCGTTCCCTCTACATCGTCAAATTTCAACGTCAAATATTATACCATTATACCGCCCCCAATCAGTGCAACAACATCCAATCCACATCTTTGCCAAGCTTATCCTTTCAAGATCTTATGCCGCCATCTTCCACAGTTCCTCGCCTGATGGATTCTAATGTCTTTAAATACTTTAGAATCTGCAAAATCCCCTCTTCGCATTCCTATTATTATATGCGCAATTGATTTAACACCTCACCAATCAAAATTCAACCCGCAAGTTCTCATCCGGCCACTTAAAGCCGAAGTCTGACCGCTTGATCTTGCATCGTGGCTCACCATCCTTCCAAAAGACAATTCCCTCAATGTCGTGTACCCGCAGATATTCGCATAGTCCATCAAAGGATCTCGGTGCATCCTTGATGATGCGATTGCCATGCTTTTCGAGAATGTCGTATGTAAGCGCGTAAGGATTACTCTGAAAGTGCGGCCCTATTGCCTCGTATGTGCCGTCGGGAAGCCATATTCCGCCTGCGTTGTAATAAGCGGCAAGGTGCCAGTTCGATCCCCGGTCTTTCGAGTCGACGGGCAACCAGTGTGGCCAATGTCCGGTAGTGGGATCAGGATCACAGCATGGAATCGCTCCCGCTGGCGGCTTCCTGCCCCGCTTCGCGTCATACCGTCTATGGAACTTGCCACCGATTATTGCGCAGCAAGTCCCATCGATCTTGACCGTGGCAAGCCCCTCCCCTGCCAGCACCCACTCCATTCCAGGGAGCACCTCGTCTATGATACCCTTCACGCGGTTACCGTCGTATATGCGTTTGAACAGTGTTGGTATCTTCTTCATCCATTCCCCTTTCCGACACTCATCTCCATGATTACGCTTTCCTCTTCAACTCCACATGATCGAGCGGCTGCCAGACGGCGGCAGCTGCGACTTCATCCCGCTTCTCGAAAGGAAGGTTCATGAAATCCAGAATCTTCTCGCCGGGGAAAAGCGTTTCGCAGTACCGTGGGAACACACCATCGGGAACAATGCCAACCTTGTCCGTTCCGAGGAAACGCGCCGCCATCGCCTTACCATCATAAACGACAACAGGAAGCCCCTCATGCGAGAGCGCGAGAAAGAACTTCGCCGTCTCTATGCACCGCGACCACGAACGCCCATCGAGTTCAAGGTAATATCCTTTCTCGTCGTGACGCACGAAGAGCGCGACATGCGTCGAGTTTCCGCCGCGGCATACCTCCCACGGATGCCCGCCGTGGCGTTCCTGATCCTCAAACCACTTTTGAAACGCCTCGGGAGAATCGGCATCGATTTCTCCGAGTCCCTCGTCGCGTCCGTCGGCATGGGCCTCGTATTGCTCCCGAAGTGAAAGACCGTCTAACCCCGAATAACCGTTCGCATGATAACCAATCGAACAGAAACGGTAGAAGTCGTTCGCCGTCATCCGTTCAAGTCGTCCGGTGGGTTCGGGATAGGCATTAGTATAGTCGGCGGTCAGCGCGGCGAATTCGCGCACCTCGGCTTCAGTGATATCTTTGAAGATGTCGGTTTTCTCCTCCGGGAATATCCGCCACATGTTCTGCCGCGTAATCGTTCCCGTGCGGAGTTCAGCGGGCAGTTCGCGCTCGACCTCCTCGTTATAGATTCCCTTCTCGAGTTTGGCGACGCAATCCTGAACTCCATCGATCATCCATTGGATCAATTCGCTCATGTCCAGCCACTCGCCCTTTTTCTCGTCGGGACGAATTTCGATCCACTGACGATGCTTCAAGTAGATGGCCATGTAGCCCTTCTCGTTTCGACAGGCCGCCATTTCGTACCAGACCTTTTCGTTCGGATAGTAATCCTTCCACATCGCCTCGAACTCGGCGCGATCCTTGACTTCGCCCTCCGCGACGTATTCCTCCCAGTCGCCAAACGCCTCCATCGGTCCACGATCGGCGCACAGCCAAAGATTGTAGATCTCATCACCATCTCTTCCGCACGTTTCGAGACGGGAGAGTTCCTTGAAGAGCCTTCCCAGCAGCTCCTTGGACTTCGCATCCAACTCGCTATGTCCTTGATGGCAGGACTGTGGTCTCCAACGGTTAATCAACGGAGCGCAAATTTTTATCTTGTTTTTCATGTGACTCGCCTTCCTTCTTACTGATAAACGCAAGGAGCCCAAAAACTTCTTGCCGCCCAATTTGTGCATTCCTTTCTTTAATCCCAAAGGCTTCTTCCGATCTTTCGGTACTGA
>JAKSMR010000095.1 GCA_024400495.1 Bacteroidales bacterium | reverse complement strand
GAATCGAATACGATTGAGGCGATGCTGATCGAGGCGGCGCAGAAGGCCGGATGGGAGTATGTGCCGATTGCCGACGTGCCGCGAAACGAATCGCAGATCCTCGTTGAACCGTGGCTCGTTGAGGCATTGCGTCGTCTGAATCCGACATTGACAGCTGCGCAGGTTGATGAGGTGGTCATCAAGTTGCGCACGGTGTGCGTTGCCGCGACGCGGGATGACCTGGTGACGGCGAATCAGCGCTTCCGCAAGTTGATCTTCGAGGAGAATTCCTATCCGTTCGGCAAGGACGGGATGCATGTCAATGTGCGGTTCTTTGACGAGACTCATCCGGAGAACAACCGGTGCATCATCACCAATCAATGGGAGTTCCCTAGGCGTTCGGCGCAGGGCGGCAAGCGCTATGACATTGTGATGATCGTCAATGGCATCCCGATGGTCATTTGCGAGACAAAGACGCCGGTGCGGCCGTCCGAGACGTGGGCAAACGCCGCGCAGGACATGGTTTGGTATCAGGGATGCACACCTGAGATGTTCGTGCCGAATGCGCTTTGCCTTGCGACGGAGGGCAAGGAACTGTTCTATGCGGGCATCGGAACACCTGCGGCGAAATGGGGGCCGTGGTTCAGGGACGAGTCGCGTCCGCATGGCGACCTTGCGAGCGTGGCGGGGAACTTCCGTCATTTAGTCGATCCGAAGCGCATCCTCGACATCTATCGCTACTATTCGCTCTTTACGACCATCAACGACCGCAAGGTGAAGATCGTCTGCCGTTACCAGCAGTATCATGGCGGCGAGGCCATCGTTCAGCGCGTCTTGAAGGGATATCCCAAGAAGGGCCTTATCTGGCACTTCCAGGGTTCCGGCAAGAGCTGGCTGATGGTGTTCGCTGCACAAAAGTTGCGGAACATGGCCGCGTTGGAGAATCCGACGGTTGTGATTGTCGATGACCGCATTGACCTTGAGGATCAGATTACCGGCGATTTCACACGGGCGGAGATCCCTAACTTGGCCAAGGCGGGGAGCCGTGAAGAGCTGGAGACCTTCTTCCGTGAGGATCAGCGCATGATTCTCATCACGACGATCTTCAAGTTCGGGGAAGTGCAGGGGGAGCTTTCCGACCGCAACAACATCATTTTGCTGGTTGACGAAGCCCATCGTACGCAGGAGGGCGATTTGGGCGTGAGAATGCGCATGGCGCTCCCGAATGCGTTCTTCTTCGGCTTGACGGGAACGCCGATCAACAAACGAGACATCAACACCTTCAATACCTTTGGCGCGAAGGAGGATGAAGGCGGGTACATGAGCAAGTACTCGTTCCAAGATTCCATTGACGATGGTGCGACTCTGGAGTTGGAGTTCCAGACGGTGCCCGTGGAGCTGAAGATCGACAAGGCGAAACTTGATGCGGCCTTTGACGAGATGACGCGGGAGTATGCCCTGACCGAAGAACAGCAGCAGGCAATTGTTCGTCGTACGAACGTAGAGGCGTTGTTTACGGCTCCGAAGCGCATTTCGGCTGTGAGCGCCCATGTCGCGGAGCATTTTCGGAAGTACATTCTCCCGACAGGACTGAAGGCGCAACTCGTCGTCTACAACCGCGCGAACTGCATTGCCTACAAGAAGGAGCTCGACATGCTCCTTGGGCCGGAGGCGTCGACAATCGTGATGCATACGGCGGGGGCGGATGACGAGGAATACCGGAAGTGGAATCGGACGAGGGATGAAGAGAAGAAGATTCTGGATCGTTTCCGCGATCCGCTTGACCCGCTGAAGGTCGTCATCGTGACGTCGAAACTGCTGACGGGTTTTGACGCGCCGATCCTGCAGTGCATGTATCTGGACAAGCCGATGAAGGATCATACGCTGTTGCAGGCGATCTGCCGCACGAATCGCAAGTATGAGGCCATGAAGAAGTGCGGTCTCATCGTCGATTACGTCGGCGTGTTCGATGATGTCGCGAAGTCGCTGGCCTTTGACGACAAGAACGTCAAGAAGGTGGTCAAGAACATTGAGGAAATCAAGGCGCAGTTGCCGTCCCTGATGGCGAAGTGCCTGGACTTCTTCCCGGGCATCGACCGTACGGTGGGCGGTTACAACGGCTTGCTGGCGGCGCAGGAATGTCTGCGTGACGACAAGGTTAAGGACAATTTTGCCGCGCATTATGCCACACTTCACCGGGCTTGGGAAATCGTCGCCCCGGATGTCGAGATTGAACGGGCGTTCAAGACGGATTACGTGTGGCTGACGAATGTCTTTGACAGTGTGCGTCCGCCGTCGGGTGGCGGTGGCGGGCTAATCTGGACGCTCCTCGGTCCGAAGACGATTGAGCTGATCCACCAGAACGTCGAGCGGATTGACATCGGCGATTCGCTCGAGGA
>JAKSMR010000094.1 GCA_024400495.1 Bacteroidales bacterium | reverse complement strand
ACGAGGGTCAATTTGAAGACCGAGTTGTACGGAACTGGCGATGAGCATCTATGGGGATTAACCACGGTTTTGACCATGGTATAACATTGTCACCAAAGAAGAAATTAAGTCGGACGAGTGACGAAATGCCGTCCGCTCATGATAAAATCGGTCGGGGAACCACCCGAATGCGTTCTTTGAAACACTGAAACTGTCACGTATGGACACTATGAGGGCTGTCCGCCAAGAAATCTGTTTTGACGGACAATGATGTGAAGTGCTATTTGTGTGCAATCTGTGAGGTCATAAGCGAAACAGGCGGAGCTCTGGAAGGCTCAATAATCTCTATCACCTGCATTCTGCACTTGCAATGCGGACAGATTCCGACCTCCCATCCCTTCTGCTCGCAGAGTGTGATGTATGACGGCTTCCTGCGCTCCTTCGGAATCGGTTTTCCTCCCTTCCGTACCTGCACACTCCTCACCTTGTCACGGTTGCATGGAGAGAGGAGCCCGTAATGCCTGATACGCACGAAGGCTGGCGGAAGGATATGAAGCGAGAACAAATGCAGGAACTCCACGGCATGCATCCGCATGGTCTTGTGTTTGCCCTCGTTGCGGTAGTCCTTCCAGTCGTAGGTAACCATTCCGTCAGCGGACACGTCCTTGATGCGCGAATTGCTGATAGCCACGCGATAGGCATAGCGACCAATGTACTCCAGCACCTGTGTGACTCCCTTTGCGGGTGGACGGCTATAGACGACCCATCCCTTGGAGAAGCAAGCCTTCCGTACATTCTGCGGAATGAGGGCATCCTTCAGCTTCAGGGCATGGGTGAGCATAGCCATCAGCTTTGCACGGAACATATCGCTGAGAGCCCGCACGGGAAAGAGGAAATCCTTCGCTCCCCTGCATCCCTTCAGCGTGTGCCACCTGCCATTCTTGTCCACTCCACCGCCAGTGACGATGCAGTGGATGTGAGGGTGATAGAAGAGATTGGAGCCCCATGTGTGAAGAATGCTCATCATGCCTCCCTGCAAGCCCTTGGCGTCGAAGAAGGTCTTCAGCGTAGCCCCTGCCGCACGGAACATGCAGCCATAGAAGAGCGCCATGTTAGCCATGGCAAGCGCATGAAGGCAGTCCGGGACGGTGAACACCACATGGAAGTACTTCACTCCGGGGATGATCTCCTCCTTGCGCATCTCAATCCACACCTCGCGCTCCTTGTTCTGGCACTTGGGACAGTGGCGGTCACGGCAACTGTTGTAGCTCACGTGTATCTCACCGCACTCGGGACATACCTCCACGTGTCCGCCAAGCTGACGGGTACGGCAGGCAGCAAGAGCCGCAAAGGTCTTGTGAACCTGCGGCACACACGGGTACTTTGCAAAGAACTCCTTGCCGTATGCGCGTATAATCTGTCCGACCTCAAACCGGGGGCGCGTCATCCTTTGAGCACCTTGAGGTTATGCGATATGAGATAGACGCATTGCCGCTTCTCCACCTTTGCCAGGTGCAGGTATATCATGGTCGTGGAAACAGACTTGTGGCCGAGACGCTGCTGTACGGTCTGAATGTCCTCACCAGCCTCCAGGAGATGAGTGGCATAGGAGTGACGCAGGGAATGGGTCGTAAGCGTAACGTCAAGCTCTGCCTTGGCAAGCCCCTCCTTCAGACGGGCGCGGATGAAGGCATGGTCAACAGGCAAGTCCCTGCCGAACTTCTTGAATACGTAGTTCATACTCGGGTACTGCTTGCGGTAAGCCTTGAGTACGGTGAGCGTCTCGGGACAGATGGGTACGACACGATCCTTCTTGCCCTTGCCCTGCTTGATGTGAACCTGCAGGCGGTCAAAATTGATGTCATTCCACTTAAGGTTACAAGCCTCGAAGGCACGCAGGCCACAGTCGTAGACGACGGAAAGCAGAGTCTTGGAGTAGAGGTCACATACACCAAGGAGGTGCATCACCTGCTGCAGGGACAGAATGCGTGGGAGCTTCCTCTCCCTGCGGATCTTGGGCAGGGAAAGACCTGCAAGAGTCGGATAGCCCATGGTGTACAGATAGCACTTGAGTCCATAGACGAAGTGCTTGAACTGAGCCTCCGCAGGTATGGGCTTGCGAGTGAGCATCGACTGGAAGTACCCATCGACATCCCTCTGGGTGAATTCCTCGGGCAGCTTGCCGATATGCACCACCGCCTTGTAGATGGCGTGACAGTAGTCAGTGATTGAACCCTGAGCATAGTGGGCGATAGCCAGCTTGCTCTGAAACAAAGAAATACGATCGGCAAGGACTGGAACCTTGCTCATCGCTACGTCGGAGATCTTCTTCGGCATAATTAGGTTGGAAAGGGGTTTTTAACGGCATGGTCAACGCGACCTGCCGTGCCCCGATCCTTACTAATATAAGACGAAAAAA
>JAKSMR010000093.1 GCA_024400495.1 Bacteroidales bacterium | reverse complement strand
TCGTCGTTCTGCTCTGGCTCGCCACCGATTTCGCTGCGCACACCGTGTGGCAGCTGAGCCTGCTGGAGGTAACGAGCGATACGCTGCTGAATGCCCAGCGCAAAGACGCCACGCTTGCCCTCGGCAAGGACACTGATGCAGCGTTCGCCATTGCGGTGCACGATGTGCTGGTGATGCCATTGTGGTGCGACCGAAGCCACTTGACGCAACGGCACGCTCTGTCCAGCCGAACCCGTGAGAAAGACGTTCTGTACGTCGCTCACCTGCAATTGCTCGTTGGCCTGATCCTTGAGCACGATAGGCACTTCGTAGATCTTGCTATTGCCCATTGTGCCACTCTCCCAGATAGAACCGACGTTCATCGCGCCGGTTTGCAACATCAGCTGCAGCTCGGCGGTGGTGCGACTGATGCCCAGCTGGCTGGCTGCCACCGGATCAAGATCGACCTCGACGACGGGAACGGGCTGATCGTAATCGGTGTGAACCCACTCCAACTCGGGATAGGTGCGCATCTCGGCCATCAGCTGTTCGGCTGCGGCCTGGATAGAATCGAGGTCATTGCCATAGAAGCGATATTCATAGGCAGGCACGGGCAGATAATCCATCTGCTTGAAGCGCACGTAGGCATTGGGCCAATGGTTGCTATAACGGGGCGCATACTCGTCGAGCAAGTCGAGCGATGCCTCGTTACTGATGGTATTGACGATGAACTGCGCAAAGTGTGGTCCTGCCTGCGGTGGTGCATAGCTGCAATGGAAACGGGGTGATGAACAGCCAATGAAGGTGGTGACACCCACTACGCGTTCGTCGGCCTGAAGCACTTGCTGCAGGGAGTCGGCGATGAGCTTGGTCTCGTCGATGCCGCTTCCCTCAGGCAGGTAGATCTCGACGGCAAACTGATTGCGATCAGCGAATGGGAACTGGCGCGTCTTGAGCGTGAAGAAGAGCGCACTGGTGCTGATGACCAGCAGGATGGAGCCGATGATGGTCTTCTTGGGATTGTCGAAACACCATGCCAACGTCTGATCGTAATAATGCTGCACCCAATCGGTGATGTCCCGCTTGTTGGGGTTCTTCTCCTTGACCTTCTTGATAATCATGCAACAGAGCACAGGGATGACCAGTGCGGCCAAGGCCAGTGAGAGCATGAGGTTGATGGTCATGGTGACGGGGAAGAGATTGATGGCATCGCGCGTCTGGCCATGCATTGTGAAGAGCAATGGATAGAAGATGATGCAGATGCAGAGCGTAGCGAGCAGCATGGGCCAGAAGTACTGACGCACACTCTCGACAGCAGCCTCGCGGGGCAGATAGCCCTTATGCCGGTACTCGAGATAGCCGTCGATGACCACAATGGCGTTATCGACTATCATGCCCAGCACGACGATAAGCGAGGCGAGTGAGATGATATTGAGCTCGATGCCCACCACATACATGATACCCGTGGCGATGAAGGTGGTGAGCGGCACGGTGAGGGCAGCCACCAACGCCGAGCGCAGTGGGAAGAGCAGGATCATGACGAGCACGATGACGAGCATGGAGATGACCAGGTCGCGCAGGAAGTCATGCACCGAGAGCGCCACAACTTCGGGCTGGTCGGTGATACGACGCATCTCGACGTCATCGGGCAGATATTCTGCCTTGAAGCGGGTGAGCTCCTTCTCCACCTCTTTGCCATACTGTACGATGTTGTTGCCCTTGAGCATCTCGAGCGAGAGGAGCACGGTGTGCCTGCCGTTTGACTCGATGTAACCGGCTGAAGTATCGTATTCGCGACGCACGGTGGCGATGTCACGTATGCGGACCACCTTGCCGTTGGGTGCCGAGAAGATGATGCGGTCGGCCACCTCCTGCTCGCTGTTCTGCGAGGGCTGCACATGGATCTTGAAGTTCTGCTGTGCGGTATTGATGGCGCCACTCATGGTGGTCAGTCCCTCGCCGCTCAAGGCTTGCATCAACGCGGCTTGTCCGATGCCGTAGGCTGCCAATCGCTTTTTATCGATGAGCAGGGTGATCTGCTCTTTCTGCTCGCCCACCTGCCGTACGTTGCTGACCGATGGGATGCGACGCAAGCGGTCGGCCAGTTCGTCGCTGTAACCTTGCAGCTCGCGATAGCTGCGCTGATCACTCTCGATGGTGATAAGCAGGGCACTGGAATCGCCGAAGTCGTCTTGCACAATCAGCGCCACGACGCCTTGCGGCAGGTTAGATTTGAAGTTGTTCAACCCGTGCTTCATCTTACTCCAGATGGGCGTCAGGTTGTTCTGATCGTCTTGGAACTGCACCATGAGGATGCACATGCCGTTGGACGAAGTGGAATAGGTGCGCGAGCGATCGACCTCCTTGTATGTGGCGACATAGCGCTCCAGGGGGCGTGCCACCTGCTCTTCGATCTCTTCGGCCGTAGCTCCTGGCATTACAGCCACGACGACGCCCTGACGAATGGTGAAAGCAGGAAACTCGTCTTTGGGCATCACATA
>JAKSMR010000092.1 GCA_024400495.1 Bacteroidales bacterium | reverse complement strand
AGTCTCATTTCACAGTTCGAGAATAAACGGTTCGTAGCAGATTCGGTAGTCCTCGTTGAGGCGCGAGACGTTCCACGCAATCGTCTCGCTTCCATCGTGGTTCGTCACGACGAGCGGGTTGTGATCGCCGGTGTGGATGTGTCCGCAGAACACGAAGCGCGGCTCCCGTGCCAGGATCGCGTCAGTCAGTTCGAGCGATCCGAGGTGGGGCGTGTTGCGCTCGATGGACACGTCGATCTTCTTGTGCCGGATTCGCGGCGGCGTATGCGTCAGGAGAATGTCCTCCCGCATGGGGATCGCCGCGAACTTCTCTCCGAGCTGCTCGCGGTACTTGCTCTCGAACGCCCAGCGTCCGTTGATCTTCGGCACCCACGGCGTTCCGTAGATGCTCAGTCCCATCACCTCGTCCTCTTCGTCGATGAGCATCCTCGTGTTCTTCGCCCACCTGACTTTCGCGAGAAGGTCGGGCTTCTCCGCGAAGAGGTCGTGGTTCCCGGGAATGAGCCGGATCGCCGATCCCGCGTACTTTTCGCACCACGGGGCGAACACGTCGTTCATCCACGCGACCTGACGCCTGACGTCTTCGTCGCTGAATCCGTCAAGCGGCGCGACATCGCCCGCGATGAGGATGAGGTCGCAATCCTTCGGATCGAGGCGATCAAGGTTCCCGTGCAAATCGGAAGTTGCAAATACTTTCATTTTTCTCCTTTGTGTGTTTATTCTTCGCCAATCATCTTGCCGCGGACATAACGCTGGTAACTTTCTCGCGTCACGCCAATTGTGCGACCGAACGTGCCGACGGCGCGATTGAGTTTGCCGGATTTCACGAGCGCCTTGATCGTTCCGCGATTGACGTGCAGCGCCTCTGCCGCCTCCATAGTCGTGAGAAATGGCCGATCCTGACCATGCGTCGTCCCATTGAGGACATCTATGGCGTGGTCGATCCGCCCTCCCGGCGGTATGGTCGAGTCGGCCTTGAGCAGCATCCGCAATACAACTTCAACTTCCTGTCTCATTCGTTTACTCCCTTGGTTAGAAAATCGTCCCGTTGGGAAGACGGATCTCTCCCCTGATGAATTGCCGCAAACTTTCGCGTGACGTGCCAATGCATTTCTCGCCCGAACCCATGATCTTCACAAGCCGTCCCTTATCCATTAGGTTTTTAACCTGGGATTGACTCATGTGAAGTATCGAACAGACCATGTTCGTCCTGACGATTTCCTCGCCATCGTGGTTCAAGCCCCGCAGAATATCGACGGCCTTGTCGATCCGTCCATCCGGCGGCACGGAGGAATCGGCGAGGAGCAGCATCCGCATTGCGATTTCAACTTCGGCTTTCATTGCGCACCCACTTTCTCAAACTGGATTTGATTGTCATTGAGGACAATGTACTTGTAAACCTCATCGTCCAAAGCTTTCGACTCAAAGACGGAATCGTCGAAGGACGGAATCGCATTGACCGCCTCGCGAAGCGCCGTCTCATTCTCGTGGTAGTAATGCCACGTCATCGCCCGCGATTCGTGTCCGACGATGGACTGGATGATGTGGATCGGCACACCCGAGTTCGCGGCAATCGAGACGAAAGTGTGGCGAAGCGAATGGAACGTGGCATGAGGCACCCTGTTCGTCCGCCCTTCGACCCTGACCGTTGTCACAATCCCAGCCGCCTTGAAGATGCGCTTCAGCACCTCGGCGACCTGGTGCCTTTTCTCGATGTAGTTGTTTGCGATCTCCTTCAGGAAGAAGCCGTTCCGGTCCGCTTCAGTGGTCGCAAGGAAGATTTTGCGCAAATGGCGGTGAATCGGAATCGTCACCATCCGCCCTCGCGCCGTGCGGCGCGTCTTCGCGGGGATGAGCTGGATGATGTTCTGCTCAAGGTTGATCTGATCCCACTTGAGGCGGCAGCAATCGCCAAGACGCTGGCCGGTGTAAATTGCGATCAGGAAGAGGACTCGATAGTCCCAGCGCACCTTCGCCGCCTCCTTGAGCAGGAGCTTGACCTCCTCGTTCGTAAGCGCACGGCGCGAATGGCAGTCCTCTGGCAGGAGCGGTATGCCATCAAAGGGATTCACCTTCGCTCGCGCCTTCTCCATGACGATGCGGTAGATTTCGCGCAGGTAGCAGAGGCGTCCGTTCCATGTCGTCGAGGCGACCTTCGGACGGATGAAACGAAGGTATGACTCGGCGACAGCCGGGGTGACGCCGCGCACCTCAAGATCCGTTCCGTAGGCGATCCCGATCCAATCGACGAAGTTCTTCCAGACCTCGCCCTTCTGAGAGAGCGTGTCGTCGGTGACCGCTTTCCTCCGGCATGAATCGACGTAATAGAGCCACGCATCCGAGAGAAGCATTTGACGACGATTCTCCTCCTCCATCCGGGAGCGTTCCTCGATGTCGCCAATCTCCTTCTGGATCATCTTGAGCGCGAGAACGCGATCCTTTGCGACGAACGGAGCGACAAATGCTTCAAGGATGCGCTGTGCTTCGGCGAAATCTTTCGTTCCCGTGCCTTTTGCCAAACGCTGTCCATTGCGGCATATTCGCATCGTGTAGAAACCGGTCTTCTC
>JAKSMR010000091.1 GCA_024400495.1 Bacteroidales bacterium | reverse complement strand
TGCCGGAGGAGGGGGTTTACTCGTCGACCAATTACAATGTGGCGGTCGTCGGGTTTCTGCCGGTCGAGAAGCCCGAGTATGTGGTTGCTGTCGGTTTCCAGAAGCCGAAAGACGGTCATTCCGTCGGGCGCGTGGCACTTCCGGCGTTTGCCGAAGTCGTGAAGAAACTGAAGAGGGAGGAATAAGATGGAAGAGAAGGAAACTGAACAGAGACCGATCTATCTTGACGAATGGATCGAGTGGGCAGAAAGCGGACGCTGGTTTATGGTCTGGCGCGAGAACTGGCCGACGCTTTTCTGCTGGCGGCCGGACCTCATTCTGAAATGGCCGCAGGAACGCCTCGAAGGCATTGACTGGGCGGCGGCAGTTTGCAACGATCTGACGCTCAAGGAGCGTTGCCCATACGATCTCTTCGACGGCGAGTGCTGGGTGATCTGTCTGTGCGCCCATCCGGGGGTGTTCGATGAAAAGTGCGATTGGTCGGCGCTGGAGTTCGACAATTGGGCGAAACTGCTCATCGAAAGGCCAGAGTGTTTCCGTCCCGAGGCGAAAGAAAAGCTCCAGGTTCAGGATCGGGTGGAGATAATCGCGAAGCATCCATCGTTGGCTGGTGCCCTTGGCTTTGAGGAGTTGCCCTACCTCAAGCGCCTTTCCGTCGTCGCTGAAACGACTGAACTCGATGGGCGTATGGACTGGAGCGGCCTTGGCAGACGGGTTTACAATCACGAACAGCCGGGATTTGCATTCGCCTGGTCGTATTTGCTGTCGAAGCGCCCCGAATTTGCCGAGAAATGCACGTGCTGGGAGTGGTTTGACGTAAACGACTGGTTGCGGCTTGTCTCAAGCCAGAGATGTTTTGATGATCGCTGTCCGTGGGATAAGATTCCCTGCGATACGTTCTATAACTGGAAGGAACTTGTTCTGAAAAGGCCAGACCTTGCCGACCGCTGTCCTTGGGGTGTCATGAAGGAGACGGATGCAGAGGACATCCTTGCCGAGCATCCCGAATGGAGGTCGCGGCTCCCAGAACGGCTGCAGTCCGTGGGATTGGAGGAAAAGTCAAGTTTCCTTGAATTCATGCCGTGTGATCCGACGCCGACTCCACCGACAACTGGAAACGAATGGGCCGGTTATCTGACGGAGCATCCTGACGAGGCGGCGAAGTGTCCGTTTGAATCGTTTGACGGGAACGACTGGCGTTGGATGCTGGCGCGACATCCCGAGTTCGCTGACAAATGCGATTGGGAGAAATTGGACGGAACGAACTGGGCCCAGCTGCTTATGTTCCAGCCGCAGTTTGGGGAGCGTTGCCCGTGGGAGAAGCTTGAGGGTGACGATTGGGGCAATCTGGTAAACAAAAGGCCGGAGTTCGCCTGGCGGTGTCCGAGGAGATTCCGAAGCGGCCCCAAGTGGCTGTGGAAAGCCCGAATCGAGTGGAGCGGGCATGAATTCACGCTGGGCGACGACGAGCCGTCGGAAGCCCCGCCAGATCAGGGCGTTTTTGCCGAAGAGCCGATTACTTGAAAAAGTAAGTCATTTTTAGGAAGCGAGGCCGTCTATGATAGCAGGCATGATGAAGGAAAGGAGTGAGAAATGATAGGTGCTATCGTAGGCGACATCGTCGGATCGCGATTCGAGTGGAACAACATCAAGACCAAGGACTTTGAGTTGTTCCATGAGAAGTGCGACTTTACGGATGACTCGGTGCTGACAATCGCTGCGGCGAAGGCCATTCTGGAGAGCCGCAGGAACAAGACGGACCTCGCAGGAGAGACCGTCAAGTGGTTTCGGGAAATCGGGCCTCGCTATCCCGGTGCTGGGTACGGCGTCGGGTTCTACGGCTGGCTTTGGAATCCCGACCCGAAGCCCTACAACAGCTGCGGGAATGGGGCGGCGATGCGCGTGAGCGCGTGTGGGTACGCCGCAGGGACAATTGAAGAAGCGGTCGAACTTTCGCGGGCCGTGACGGGAATCACACACAGCCATCCCGAAGGTCTGAAAGGGGCGGAGGCCACTGCGGTTGCCATTGTGATGGCTCGGAACGGGATTACGATGCCGTTCATCCGCGACTACATCTGCAAGCGGTACTACGACATCAACTTCACGCTGGACGAAATCCGCCCGAGGTATGAGTTCGACGAGACATGCCAGGGGACCGTGCCGCAGGCGTTCGAGGCGTTCTTCGAGTCGACATCCTATGAGGACGCGATCCGAAATGCAATCTCCATCGGTGGCGACAGCGACACCATCGGCGCGATCACGGGCGGGATCGCGGGGGCGTATTGGGGCGTTCCGCAGGACATCCGGGAGAAGGGGATGTCCTATCTTGATGAAGAGCTGAAGGAGATTGTTCTGGAGTTCGAGAAGGAATTTCCGTTCGGAAAAGAAGGAGGTAAGTGAAGATGAAAAAGGGATCGAAGGTGTTGGGCGTTGTCTGCTGCGCGGCGCTGGCTATTGGCATCGCCGGATGCGCCAAGACGGAAGAGGGTCGTGTCGTGACGAAGACCGAGTCGCCGATGAGGGGACGGCTGTTCGATTGCAAGGGCCGGCTCCTTGCGATGAACAGCATGGCTTTCGAGTATCATCTTGACCCGAAGCGCATC
>JAKSMR010000090.1 GCA_024400495.1 Bacteroidales bacterium | reverse complement strand
TGTAAATTCTAACTTAAAAGTATACCACCCCTTCTAATTTAAAAGTATACCACTAACCATAGAAAAAATGTAGTGGAGGTTACAGTTTGCACGTCCCTTGGAGTGCAGGCGTAGCCGAAACAGAAAGGGACGTGCAAACTGAGACATTGCATCAGTTCCAATTACTAACTTTGCACCTTGAAGATTGTATTTTCAACGTGTAAACAATTCTATGATTAGTATGCTAGAACGCAAAGACATCATCAGCGAGTATGAGCGGAGCGGCTCGATACGCGCAGTAGCCAGAAAGCTACACATCAACCGCAAGACAGTGAAGAACTACGTATCGGAGTACCTTGAGGCGGTCAAGGGAGGCGATGAAACTCTGGTATCCTATCTGAAAAGCGAGCCGAGCTACAAGACTCCCGTCAGAGCCAAACGGGCACTGACGGAGGAGGTGTGCACAATGATAGACATGCTTCTTCGCGACAATGCCAGGAAGCGACAGCAGGGAGACCGCAAGCTCTGCATGAAGGCCAGCGATATCCATGCCGCCATCCTCCATGCCGGATTCAAGATCAGCTATCCTACAGTGTGCAATTACATCAGGACCACCCTGGGCAGCAATGCGGAGGAGCTTCCTGAGTGCTATATCCGACAGGTCTATAACCCTGGTCAGGACTGCGAGTTCGACTGGGGAGAGATGTATCTGACGATAGACGGCCGCCGCACCAAACTCTACATGGCCGTGTTCACCCTGGCCTACAGCAATTACCGTGCAGCCTATCTCTACCTCAGACAGGACACACAGGCATTCCTTGAGTCGCATCGCCAGTTCTTCCATGACATCGGGCATGTGCCTCACCGCATGGTCTATGACAACATGCGTGTGGCGGTGGCCAGTTTCGTGGGAGGCAAGCAGCCCACCGATGCATTGCTGCGCATGGAGGCAGTATATGGATTCACCCACCGCTTCTGCAATGCCAGATCAGGAAACGAGAAGGGACATGTGGAGAGAAGCGTGGAGGTCGTCAGACGCAAGGCCTTCTGCGAGGTCGACACATTCAACGAGATACGCGAAGCCGAGTGCCAGGTGGTCTATGCGTGCTCGGAGCTGAACAGCCCCCTGCTTGTCCTGGAGGGCAGTCCCGAGGCGAAATCCCAGCTGGAGTTCAGGCACATGCTGCCGCTGAAGAAGGAGATCGGGTGCTTTGAGCAACAGACATACACGGTGGACAAGTACAGCACAATCGTAGTCAAGGGCATTCATTATTCCGTACCGGATCATCTGGTCGAGAAAAAGGTCAATGTGTTCATTTACTGCAACAAGCTCAAGATATTCTGCAACAGAGAGCTTGTGGCAGAGCAGGAACGCACACCGGTAAACGGATGGAAGCTCGACCTGATGCACTATGTCCGTACGCTGAAGAAGAAGCCAGGTGCCTTGGCCGGATCCGCAGCGCTTTCGATGCACGGGGACCTGAAGAAGCTCTTCGACGCCCATTTCGCAGATTCCCCTTCAGACTTCATCATAGTCCTGCAGAAGGCAAAGGACAAGGACTTTTCGGCAGATGACATCGTGGCATACGGCAAGAAGATCCGCAGCCTCAGTATGCAGCCGTCCCTGGATTCCTTCAGGCAGGTCATGTTCGGAGAGGCGGACAATGAGAAGACTGTGCCGGATGTCACCCTGGCAACAGCCTCGTCTGCCGACATCGAGGAATATGCAGCGAGCGGAATCAGCAAGATAACAGGAATCATGAACTCAAACATCGCCTGCCCACATGCTGCAACAACGTGACCTGCTATGGTATGCCAAGGAACTTGGCATGACGCACCTCGTGTCGCAGAGGGATGCCGTGATGAAGACAGCCAGCGAATTCGGATGGGACCTTGAGCAGACGCTCAAGTCCCTCCTCGAAGGTGAATATGAGCGAAGACTGGCGGAGAGGCAGAAGGCAAGGATCCGCACAGCTGGATTCTCGCAGCTGAAGTACCTGGAGCAGCTTGACCGCAATGAACTGCCCGAGGGTATCCGCACGATTCTTCCAAGGCTCGAGACTCTTGCCTTTGTCGAGGAGCACAGGAACATCGTGCTGTACGGCAATCCCGGCACCGGCAAGACCCATGTGGCGACAGGGCTTGCGCTGAAGGCATGCATGGAGGGAATGCACGTGCTTTTTACCTCAGTGCCTCACCTTATCACACAGATCAAGGAATGCAAGTCTGCAAAGACCCTGCACCAGCTGGAACTGAGATTCAAGAAGTACGATCTCGTGGTATGCGACGAGTTCGGCTATGTATCCTGCGACAAGGAGGCGGGTGAGCTCCTCTTCAATCATCTGTCCCTAAGAGCTGACTCAAAATCCACCATCATAACCACCAATCTGGCCTTCGATCGATGGGGTGAGGTTATCCGAGACAAGGTCCTTGTCGCTGCCATGGTCGACCGTCTCACTCACAACGCTCACCTCATTAATATGAACGGTGAGTCTTACAGAGTGAAGGAAACTGTGAAATTTAATGAGCAAAACAAATGATTTTTCGTATTTATCTTGGTAGTCTAATCATTTAGATTTACCTTTGTACCACGAGGGGAAAGTGGTATACTTTTCAACTATAATGTGGTATACTTTTCAATTATAATATACA
>JAKSMR010000009.1 GCA_024400495.1 Bacteroidales bacterium | reverse complement strand
TCCGTGCCGCCATGCTGGCCTACTTCCTCTGGGAGGAGAAGAACACCCCCGCCATCCGTGCCAAGGTCAAAAAATTCGGCGTATGGGTGGCGAACTGCTGTCTGCGTCAGTTCCTCCTGCGCTTCAACCTGGAGAGCAGCAAAACAAGCACCTTCAAGTTCAAAGAGGTCTATGATGCGCTTCCTGAGGAATTTGACACCAAGAAAATATCAACCACGCTTATTGGGATGGGTTATAAATCGCCTGCAAGACAAACCATTTCCCAATGGAAGATGCTTGGCGTCATCCGACCAATGACTAACGAGAAATATTGTACCCAATTCAAGAAGACCGATGCCAAAGTGTAACATCAGAGTCCTCTTTCGTGAGGAGCAGAAGGAAATCGTCTTCACCGTGAGCGAAGAGCTGTTCAAAGCCTTCCGGAAAGGTCTTCTCCACAACGAGATGTTTCTTCCCTATAGCAGCCTCTGGAAGCGGAGGTTGCTGGAGGGGGAGACATGGAGCCTCCAGAAACGGATCTATGGCTTCAAGGTGAAAATCGTGAACGCCGAAAACGTTCAAGAAGTCATCGAAGCCAAGCCCTCAGACTCTACTGTAAGGAGAATCCCCATCCGCAAGTTTGAACGAACAGGAAAACACATTGTATTACGATTAAAACCATTATCATGAAATATTTTTCACTTCTGGAGTTTGAACGCTCCGAAACTGCCTTGAGAAAAGGTTTAGATAACAAACTTCCCGGATCAGCTTGCATCAATGCAGCACAGCTGGTACAGAATATCCTTGATCCCGCAAGGGAGAAGATGGGGTCGCCCATCATCATCACCAGCGGCTATCGCTGTGCTGAACTCAATAAAGCGATAGGAGGAGCCAGACTCTCCCAACATTGCTTGGGGCAAGCTGCCGACATCGTAGCCCACAACGGCGACAACATCAGGCTGCTCTCCATCCTAAAAAGGCTACCCTACGACCAGCTGATAGCCTACAGGAGCAAGAGCACGGGAGAAATAAAATGGATACACGTAAGCTACTGCCATTCCGGCAACCGAGGCCTGAGCTTCAGCAAGTATGTGTAAGGTGGTTATGTATACTGGTATACTGGTGAACTGCAATTGCAAGCGACTTTTCAAGTCTTGAATAACTTGTTAACTTGTTAACTTGTTAACTGCAATGCAAAGCGGTTTTCCCATGAGGAAGGCCGCTTGCTGTTTTTTGTAATATTGTTTCTCTGGGCAACAAACGATAGAGTTGACAAATGCCCCTTTTTGATGTCGGGAATGGCCGACAAGCCCTTCTGTTTCTTCAGAAGGTTCGCTCGACAAGCTCGCGCCCATCTGCAGGCATGCTGATGCTACCTCTTGCTGCTGCTATTGTCAGCTTCGTCAAGAATCCCTCTTTCGTCTTTTTTCATTTATGTGGGATCGCCGACAGCCTGCGGGCTAGCGGCGGTTGTTCTCTTTCCAGATGGCTACCTGCTCGAGGAGCTCGTCGTACCAGGCCTGGCCGAAACGGCGGATGAGGGGCTCGCGGAGGTACTCGTAGAGGGGGACGCCGCTCTCGCGGCCTTTGGCGACGGCACACCTGCAGATGTCCCAACGGTGGTAGTTGACGGCGATGAACTCGCCGAAGTCGTCGACACGGATGGGATAGAGATGGCAGGAGACGGGCTTCTTCCAGTCGACCTTGCCTTCGCGATAGGCTTTCTCGATGGCGCAGAAGGCCATGCCGTCGGGGCCCCAATGGATGTAGGCGCACTCGCGGTTGTCGATGAGGGGGGTGCAGGGCTCGCCGGCGTTGTCGAGGGCGGAGACGCCTTCGGCTTCGACGACCTGTATGCCTTCGGGGGTCATATAGGGCTTGACCTCAGGGAGGATATGCTGGAGGATGGGGATCTCCTCTTCGAGGAGGGGGGCGCCGCAGTCGCCTTCGATGCAGCACTCGCCTTTGCAGCAGGAGAGGTCGCAGTCGAAGCAGCACTCGGCGATATCTTCGGAAACAATGGCGTTGTCTACTATTAGCATGGAATGATTATTTAGGATTTGGGATTCAGGATTTTTGTGGGCTATGACGAAAAACGAAAGACGAAAGACGAAAACGGACGGAAAAAAAATTGCGCGATATTGCCAATGGCCAAAAGCCCAAAGCTAAGGTTACTCGACGGGCTTGAGGACGGCGAGGATCTTGTCGGCGAGGAAGGCGGCGAGCTTGTACTTGCTCTCTACGGTCCAGCCTCCTACATGGGGCGTGAGGAGCGTGCGGGGGCTGTCGAGGAGGTAGCGGAAGTCGGCGGGGAGGGTGTCGAGGTCGAGACCGTCTTTGCTCATATTCTCGTACTCGTTGACGTCGAGGGCGGCGCCAAGGACCTTGCCTTGCTGCATCTTGGCGGCGAGGTCGCGGGTTTTGACGACGGCGCCACGGGCGGTGTTGATGACGTAGAGGGGCTTGGCGAAGGCGTCGAGGAAGGAGGCGTCGACCATATAGCGGGTGTCGTCGGTGAGGGGGACATGGAGGGAGAGGATGTCGGCCTGGGCCTGGAGCTCCTCGAGGGTGACCTGACGCACATGGCTGAGACGCTGGAAATTGGCACGGGTGTGGGCGGGGAGGTACTTGTCGTAGGCGACGACGTCGCATTCGAAGCCCTGGAGCCTCTGGGCGAAGGCGGCTCCCATGTTGCCGAAGCCGATGATGCCGACGGTCTTGCCTTTGACCTCGAGGCCTCGGTTGGCTTCGCGCCGCCAGAGTCCCTGCCGCACCTCGTAGTTGGCGGTGGCGATCTTGTTGAAGAGGGCGAGGAGGAGGGCGGTGGCGTGCTCGCCGACGGCGTCGCGGTTGCCTTCGGGGGAGTTGACGCAGCGGATGCCGCGGCTCTCGGCATAGTCGACGTCGATGGTCTCCATGCCGGCGCCTACGCGTCCGATGACTCTGCAGCGGGGGCCTATATGGTCGATGAAGTGGCGGTCGATGGTGATCTTGCTGCGCACGACGAGGGCGTCGCAGGTGGGCATGAGGGCGAGGAGCTCGTCGTAGGAGAGGTCGGTGCTGACGAGGGTGTCGACGCCGGCCTGCTGGAGCTTGGCGGCGAGGATGGGATGGGTGTTGTCGGTGATGATTGCTTTCATGGCTTGAGGGTGGTGCGGATGGTTGCCTTGGAGGTGGAGACGGCGCCGAAGATGCCGCGTCCGCCGTGGACGTTGCTATGGATGCGGGTGGGCTCGGTGAAGAAGGAGTTGAGACCTTCGTCGGACTGGGCCATGGCGGTCTTGAGGTAGAGGAAATAGTCGCGGGAGAGCGACTCGACAAAGATGGTGATGTTGGGATGGCTGGAGACCAGAAGCTCGCCATGGTCGACGGGGGGATGGACCTGAAGGAGGATGGGGTGGCTCTTGCCGTTGATGTTGGCATCGGTGAAGAGCAGCGAGCTGCCGTCGTACTGCCCGTTCTCGTTGTCGATGAGCGAGCCGAGGTCGGTGTTGTTGACGAGGGAGAGATCCTGGATGGTGTAGACGGTGTACCAGCGGTCGTACTGATCTTCGAAGAGGGTGTCCTGGAAGCGGTCGGTCCACTGGTGACAGAGGGCGGTGTCGTCCCAGAGCACACGCAGGCGATAGTAGTTCTCCTCGCTGCCGGGATCGGAGAGGGTGAAGGTGACGTTCATCCTGTCGGTGTAGTAGACTTCCCACTCGTAGACGGAGCTGTCGTGAACGGCCACATACGACAGGTTGCTTATCCCTGCCGTCAGAGGCATGCGCGCTGCAGCCGTGAGCTCGTCGCGGCCAGGGACCTGCACATGCATGGTGAGCGAGTCGCCGGGCTTGGGGACATAGGGGAAGATGTAGTTGCCCTTTGAGCTGTGGGCGCCGTTGTAGATGGTGCCGTTGACATCCAGCCATGCGGTGGCGTCGGTGACGTTCTCGAAGGTGCCGTTGTCGAGGAAGAAGCGGCTATAGGTGAGGTGGGCGCTGATGGTGCTGTCGGTTTCGGCACGGGAGTTGAGAACCACGAAACGTTCGGTTTCTTCCATGTCGAAGTCGATAACCTTCTCGCACGAGGCGAAAAGGAGCGGAAGAAGGGCGAGTATATAGGTCAGTCTTTTCATCTGTTGGGGGTCTTTTTTTATGATGCTTGTGTTTCTTTTTGCCTCCTTGGCTAGAACTTGAAGTTGTAGGAGATGGAGGGGATGATGGGGAAGAGGCTCAGCTGGACGAGGGCGGAGTTGTAGTGCTGGCCGTTGGGGGCGTCGTAGCTGTAGCCGTCGCTCTTGTAGATGAGATAGGGGTTCTTGCGGTTGTAGACGTTGTAGACACTGATGTTGATGGTGCGCATGCCGCGTTTGAGCTGTTTGTGGAAATTGAGGCTGACATCCATACGATGGTAGGCGGGCATGCGGAAGTTGTTGCGATGGGGGTAGTCGCCGAGCTCGGAGACAGCGCTTGAGTAGTAGCCATCATCGTCGTCGCCGACGCTGGGCCAATAGCCTACGTTGTTGTTTTCATCGCCCTCGTAGACCTGGGTGGCGAGGGTGGCTGTGTTGCCGGTGCAGTAGACCCAGGAGATGCTGGCGTCGAACTGGTCGGAGGGCTTATACATCATCACGATGGAGAGGTCGTGACGGCGGTCGTATTTGGCAGGGAAGACTTCGCCGCCGCTGAGCTCCTGACCGGGCTTGTCGAAGAGGCGGTTGGTGTGGCTCCAGGTGTAGCCGAGCCATCCGGTAAACTGGCCTACGGTACGTTGCGCGAGGAACTCGACACCATAGGCCCAGCCTTCGCCCAGGCAGACTTTCTCTTCCCAACCCATAGAGCCACCACCGAGGAAGGAGGCGCCGTCCTTGTACTCCATGAGGTTGTCCATACGCTTGTAGTAGCCTTCCAGGGAGAGGTCGCAGATGTCCTTGATGTTGTAGAACAGGCCGGCGGCGACCTGATGGGCGTTCATGGGCGCGATCTTGGCCGTTACGGGAACCCAGAGGTCGGTGGGGAGGGAGATGGAGCTGTTGCTCAGGAGGTGGAGATACTGGGTGGTGTAGGCGTAGCCGGCTTTGACGGAGAGGTCGTCGGAGAGGAGGAAACGGGCGCTGAGACGGGGCTGGAGCGAGGGATAGAAGGAGCCCTGGACGTCGAAGCCGCTGAGGACCAGACCGGCGTTGACCTTGAGGGTGGGCGTGATGCTCCAGTCGTCCTCGATATAGGCGTTGACCTCGTTGGCGTGGATGACACTCTCGCCGAGGGTGGTGTCGAGGGCATCGTCGTAGGTGATGCCTGAGTTGTTGGTCTTATACTCGTAGGAGGTGCCCATCACTTCGGGACGGAAGATATGATGGAGATAGAAGGTGCCGAACTTGACGGCATGGTCGGGACTGGGAGCATAGTCGAAGTCGACGCGTGCCGTGAGGTCGCGGATGCCGGAGTTATAGGTCATGTCGAGGGTCATCTCCTGGGTGCCTTCGCTGTCGTTGGAATAGGTCTCGACACCCAGATTGAGGTTGTTGCGATACTGGGTATAGGCGCCGGTGACGTTCATGAAGAGCTTGGGGTTGATGACATAGTTCCAACGGGCCGAGCCGACGATATTTCCCCAGCGGTAGCCGAGCTTCATCCAGGTCTTCTCGACGGAGGTGGGGTTGAGGATGCGCTCGCGGGTCTTCACACGGGCATAGACTTTGTCGTCGCCCATATAATAGGAGAGGTAGAGGCGGCTGTAGTCGCTGAACTTATGGGTTACTTTGGCGTTGATGTCGTAGAAATAGTAGCCTGCGTTGGTGGCGAGGCCGGTTCCCAAGGCGGAGATGCCGAGGAAGGGCTGGAGGAGCGCGTCGGCATAGGTGCGTCGGCCTGAGAGGGAGAAGGTGGTCTTCTCCTTGACGATGGGTCCTTCGACATAGAGCTTGGCGGCTACCACTCCGATGGAGGCGCCTCCGTGATACTCCTTGTCGTTGCCGTTGTTGGAGGTGATGTCGAGCACACTCGACAGGCGTCCGCTGAAATGGGCTGGGAAGGAGCCTTTGTAGAGCGTGATGTCCTTGACGGCATCGGAGTTGAAGGCGGAGAAGAAGCCGCCCAGGTGGTTGACGTTGTAGAGCGGGACGCCGTCGAGGAGGAAGAGGTTCTCGTCGGGGCCGCCACCGCGCACATACATGCCTGCCGTTCCTTCGCTGCCGCTCTGGACTCCGGGCATGAGCTGGACGGCTTTGATGACATCGGACTCGCCGAAGAGGACGGGGACGGCTTTGATGTGCTCGACGGGGATGCTGATGGCGCTCATCTGGCTCGACTTGGCGTCGGTGGGACGCTCGGCCGTGATGACCACCTCGTTGAGGGTGGTGCTGGGCATGAGGTCGGCATTGATATTCTGGTTCTCCTTCAGGACGATGTCGAAGGTGCGGGTCTGGTAGCCTACGTAGGAGACGCGCAGCTGCACCTCGCCGTCGTGCAGGGTGAGCGAATAGCGGCCATAGGCGTTGGTGACGGTACCTTTGCCGGTGTTGAGGTCCATGACCGTGGCGCCGATGAGGGTCTCGCCCGACGCGTGGTCGGTTACAACGCCGCTGAGGGTATGGGTCTGCGCCATCACCGCTCCCATGGAGAGCAGCAAGAGGGCTAGAACGAGGATTTTCTTCATTGTTGTCAACTCAGTATTTCTATTTGTACGACTTCGCCGTCAAGCTGCTGCTCTTCGGCGGAAGCCTCCTTGTAGTGATTTCATTATTGGCGACATCTAAAAACCAGCTTTCCTGAAACGGTTAGAGATAGCTTTATTATAATAACGTAGATGCGCACCTATTATTGTGTTCCGAAGGTCTATTTATCTCCAACCCAACGCTCACATCAGCTTCCTCGCTTCTCTACCCTACCCCGCTCTAGCCGGCAGTTTGCCTGTCCCTCATACGGTACTGTTACGAGGCTGACACGAGGCTGATGGCCGCCAAGTAACTACCTACGCTATGGCTGACCCGTTACAAAAAGACAAAGGCACAACATTGTGCCCTTGTCTTTTGTTTCTTACGACGGCTTCAGGAGTGTCGTATTCGCGAATTCTCTGAGATGCCGCCTTTTTGATGATATGGCTATCGTGCGATGACGATGTGTGCGCCTTTGTGGTTGCTCACGAGGGTGTAGCTGCCTTTGGCGAGGTGGCTTACATCGATGCGATGGTCTTTGGTGAAGCCGTTGAGGACGAGACGTCCGGCCTGGTCATAGAGGAAGAAGGGGAGCTCCTCTTCGCCATCGAGGACGATGTAGTTGGTGGCGGGGTTGGGATAAACCTTGAGGTCCATCTTCTCAATGCCCTGGATGCCGTTGATGCCGGAGTAGGAATAGATGTAGTCCCAAGCGTAGCTGAATGTATTGTTGTCGTCCATCTGATACCAGCGCTCGAGGTCGTAGCAGAAGGTGTTCTCGTAGAACTTAGGAAGGGTACGCTCGGGGTTGGTGGGAAGAAGGGTCTGGTTTACACGGTAGTTGTTCAGTACGTATTCGGAACGGGTCGACTCGTTGCCGCTGCGGGTCCAGCTATGGGCTTCGAGACAGTTGCCGTTTTCGTCATACACATAGGTGTCGCGGCCGGCGAGGTACCAGTCGTAGTTGTAGGGATCCCAGACGCTGTCGAAGGCCTCTACACGACGGCCGTTCTCGTAGCGGTAGTGGAGGATTTCGTTGGGCAAGAGGGAGCCTGTGCCGTCGAAGGACTCGTCGATGCTCCAGATCTCGCGGATCAGGTTACCGGCGTTGTCGTAGATATAATCAACCGACTGGAAGATAATCTCCTGAAGGCCGAGGGTGATCAGGACGCGGTCGAGCCTTCCATTCTCGTAGTGGTAGTTGTAGGTTCCGCCGAGATTGTATTGGCTGTGGTCTTCGAAATCGCGGTTGTAGTTCTTTCTGGTGAGCACACGGCCTTCGTTGTCGTAGGTATAGTCGATATAATACACCTTTGCCCAACCGGAACCATCGGGAAGGAACTGGTTGCAGATGTATTTGGTAAGATGACCCTGGCTGTCGTAGCGGAGGGAATCGATAGTCTCCCATTCGCCTACATAAAGGTCGTAGATGGAGACAATGCGATTATTCTGGTAGGTGTAGCGGAAAATCTCATACTGGTCGTCGGACATATAGCCGTCGAGCTTATAGTCGTAGGTGTTCTTTGCCATCGATGCGGCAAGAGCCATACGTTCTACGTTGCCAATGCGAAGATGGGTGGTGTCGTCGTTGAAGCGGCTACCGCGACGGTTGTGCTGCGCGTTGAGGCTTCCTGCCACGAGGCACACAAGTGCCAAAAGAGTAAAAATCTGTTTCATATATTACTGTTTTTTATTATTCACTATTATATAAGACGCAAAAAGAGGTCGGTTTGTTGCAAAAGAAGGGAAAAAAAATCAGGCGGCGACTAATGTTTATCCTCTTTCGGTGTCACCTTTATTCGTTGTGATAGGGCTCGTGGTGGAGGATAGAGAAGGCGCGATAGAGCTGCTCGACGAAGATCAGACGCACCATCTGGTGGTTGAAGGTCATGGTGGAGAGCGAGATCTTGCCCGTGGCGGCCTTATAGACAGCAGGCGAGAAACCGAAAGCGCCACCTATGACGAAGGTGAGCTGGCGCACGCCCCTATTCATCTGCTTCTGGATGAAATCGGAGAAGCCGACAGAGGTGTATTGCGTCCCATGCTCGTCGAGCAGAATGACGGCATCGCTCTTCTCGATCTTCTTCAATATCAACGCCCCTTCCCTTTCTTTGATGTCATCGGGACTTGCATTCTTCTGGTCTTTCAACGCGGGAATGACGTCGATGTCGAAGGGGATGTAATGGGTGAGCCGTTTCAGATAGACGGCTATGCCTTCCTGGAGATACTTGTCGTCGGTTTTGGAGACTACGAGGAGGGTGATTTTCATGACTTAATCGAGATGACGGGTGTTAGCGTTCTGCGGTTCAAAACGGAGGTAGAGGAACGGAGCCTTGCTGCGACAACGGTTCTTGGCCAACGACCGGTTGTAGAGCCGCTGCACCCAGCCTTTAAGGCCGGTATTGGCAGCATTGTAGAACCCGTTCTCGACCGAGAGCCGATAGTTGTATGACTGGGCGATATTGGCGTAGTCGTCCAAAGGGAGTATGCGCTCGGTCCAGCTGCTTGTGGCCGGGTCGCAGGTGTTGTACCTGTCGCGAAGGAGATTGGGGGTCTCGCTCTCCACAGCACGCAACACATCGTTGAAATCCAAGCCTCGGGTGTTTGTAGCCCAATAGTCGAGCTCGTCCTCGCTCAGTTGGGGGAAACGCTCTTTGACGAAAGCTCTGCGCTGGTTCCAGAATAGCGTCTCGTCCTTCTTCATCACCTTGCGCAAACGGCGCACGACGCGACGGTTGTGAGGATTAGAGGCGGTGGTGAACACAAGCTTCATCTCGTTGGAGAGAGAGAAAAGATCGCCGAAGAAATCGTCGAGGCAATAGACATGCTCTATCACGTCCATGCCCATAACCCAGTCGGGGCGCACCTCCTCTTGCTCGCACCACAGGCGGAGATCCTGAGAATCGCCCCGAAGGACGACATCGGGAGCAATCTCATATTGTGCCAGATAATCGCTAACAGCCTGAACCGTGGCGACGCTATCGGGGTTGATGTCCACATAAACCACCTGCCCTACCCCTTTGCTTTTGGCAAAGAAGGAGAAGAAGCCATGTCCACCACCATAGTCCACCATCGTCAGCTTCTCCCGTCCGACAGAAGGGAGCGCTCTTTCGTAGATGTCGAAATAGTACTCCAGCACAGGCAACAGGCGACGGATATAGCGACGGTTGTAGTCGCTGATGGGCAACGTGTCGTAGGGCACAGATCGCAGGAGTTTGATGAGGTCGGAGCGGTTCATTATTCGGGAGGTTAGAATTTGCGTCTCTGCTGGCATTTCTTGGCCCATAGCAGGAGCCGGAAGAGCGGGTTGCTGCACTTCGTGATCTGGAAATAAGGCACCTGCTTTGCGCCGAAGTAGCGGTAGAAGCGCTCGATACCCATATCCATGCTTCCTTCGAAGTCGTAGGAACGTGTGTAGGGAGCGACATGCTGTATGGCGCGCCACACGAGGAGCTCGGTGGTTCCGTTGACGGATTTGGCGTTTCCTCGACACGAGAGGAGCGAGTGAGCGCAGCGCTCATCCCACACCACAAAACGTGCTGCCGCCACAGCTCCGCCATCATCGCGCAAGGCCACAATCGCGCCTTGTCCGCGCTGGATGGCTGCGGAGCAGAGGTTGACGATGAAGTCGCGGCTTAGCTCGTCTTCCTTGCCTTTAGACTTCCAATAGGCGACGTGCATATCGGCAAAACTCTCTGGGGAGAGGAGTTCGGTGGTGAAAGCGTTTTCGAGCCGCTCGATCTTCTTGCGTTTCTCCTGGTTGTCGAAAGAGGAGTAGACCTTGTCAAGATCGGAAAGGTCTTCTATAATATATGTATAGCGCGTAGACTGGCTGAAGCCTTGCCAATGGAAAGGGAGCCAGTTGGTCACCTGGGGCGAGAAATGCTGATAGATGTAGGCGGGCTTGAGGCGATGGATCTGTTCGAGGAGCTTGTCGGACACATTCTTCTCGAAATCGAGCTTTGTGATATTGTCCTGTCCTTCGGGATAACGGTACCATGGGCCACTATATTGTGTGAGCTGAGGCTGGAGGATATACCTCATACCGCAACGCTTGCCGAAGAGATAAGGCATGGCGCCTACGATGGTCGATCCTTCTCGCCACTCGGTCTGCAGGCTCTTCGACTGGGGGTGGGAGAAGACCAGGGCCACATCCCATTGCTTGCCTTTGCAGACTGCCTCCATCCACCAATAGTGCAGAAACAGAGGGATATCGGACCCCTCTGCTTCGCATAATTCTTTATATAAATCTTTAAAGCCGGGCTGCATAAGCTATTGGATGATGATAGAGCAGCGATTGTTGGCGATGCGGCCTTCGTAGGTGGAGTTGTCGCCGATGGGATCGGCGGAGCCTTTGGACTCGACCTCGATACGATACTCCTGAACGCCACGGGCGATGAGCTTCTTCTTGATCTCGACGGCACGCTGACGTGCAAGACCCTGGCAGTAGGCATCTGTTCCCACGTTGTCGGTATAGCCACGGAGGAGAACTTCGAAGTTCTCGTTGCTGAGGAGGTAGTTGGCCACGGAGTCCATAACCACGTCGTAGGAGGGCTGAACGGTAGCATCGTTGGGGAAGAATTTCACATCTTTGAACTTCACAGCACCTGCAGCAGCATTGGGGAAGAGGTCGAGCTTCTTGGTGCCGAGGAAGATGACGCAGCCCACGTGGATAAGGGCGTCGTCGGTCTGGGAGGTGGTGAAGTATTCGGTTCCCTGCCAGTAACGGTAGTCGACCTGGGCAACGTTGATCTGGACCTTGTTCTTCATCTCTTGCTTGGTCATCCAGTCGGTGAGAGCGGTAAGGGACTTGATAGCCTCCTCTTCGGCGGTCTTGGCGATGGTCTCTTTGCGTTTGGGGTCATCGATGGTGGGGTTGATGGCGTAGACGGCGCAGATACGCATGGGGGAACGGCCGACGGTAAGGAGGTAGTTCATGACAGGATTGAAAGTGCCCCATTCGGGACGCTTGCTCTGGGTGGCGGTCCAGAAATTGGTATAGTCATACTGGCAGAAATAGACTTTCTTTGCGTCGAAGGCGGTAAACTTCCAGATCGAGTCGTAGTCGGTCTTGCGGACCTTCTGTTTCCCCTCGATGATGGGAGAAACTTCCTTTGCCCCTTTCTTTGTGCTCTTCTGAGCCATGGTGAAGGTGGGGACGAGCATGATAGCAGCCAGCAGGATGAGTATCTTTTTCATGGTAGTAGGCATTTAGATTAGAATAACGCAGATTGTCGCCTTTTATTGTGTTGGTGCGGCTATTTTGTTTTCTCTTTTACTTTTAGTATGCGTCGGAGCTCTTTTCTTGCAAAAGGGGCGATTATTCGTGAGAGACGATGGTGCCGTTCTCGCAGCAGAGCACACGAGCGGGGAACTGGTCGATCATCATGAAATCGTGGGAGGAGATGAGCATGCTTACGCCCGAATTCTTGTTGATTTCGGTAAGGAGCGTCATGATCTCGCTTGAGGTGATGGGGTCGAGATTTCCGGTAGGTTCGTCGGCCAGAATGAGGTCGGGATTGTTGATAAGTGCACGAGCGATGCCGACACGTTGCTGCTCGCCTTCGCTCAGGCAACGGGGCATGGAATGAGCCTTGTCGGCAATACCTACGGCGTTGAGGGTCTTCATGATCTGCTCCTCGCGAGCCTCCTTCTTCTTCCAGCCTGTGGCACGAAGGACGAAGTTGAGGTTCTCGAAGACCGTGCGGTCGTTCAGCAGACGGAAGTTCTGGAAGACGATGCCGATCTTTCTTCTCAGCTGAGGGATTTTGCGTTTGTGGATATTCGTGACATCAGTATCGCAAACCAGAGCCAAGCCCGAGTCGATATCCTTGTCGGCATAAAGGGCACGAAGAAGAGAAGTCTTGCCCGCACCACTTTTCCCGATGAGATAAACGAACTCTCCACGGTCCATCGAGAAGTTCACATCGCTCAGCAGAGGACCGTCTTCGTGACTGATATTCACATTCTTTAAGTCGATAATCTTTTCCATTTCCTATTCAAAACTTTGATGCAAAGATACTAATAAATACGCGCGCAGAATCGCACATCAAGAAATAGTTATGAGCAACCGATTGTGAATTACGCGCCGGAACAACCCCTCCGGCTAGTGTTTGCCTAGCATTGAAGGCATCCCACTCCCCCCGAAAAAAAACATTTCTCTTTGCGGCAGGCTTGCCTCCCATTTGCGTCCCATCAACCAGCCATCAAAAAGCCATCACTCTCGCATTTCTACGACAGATGTCCCTACCAAGATAGGCGCCAGATGGAGGCTAGATAGAACACGGCTTACCCTAGTAGGCGAGAAGGACCGTTCCTTTCTTAATCTGTATATCGTCAGAGATATCTGTGGTATAGCGGACTATGTAGGTATAAACCGACTGAGGACATTTTCTTCCTTTGCCCATCCAGGTGCCGTCCCAATGCTCGTTGATATCGGTGGAATGGAACACCAGAGCGCCTTCGCGGGTGTAGATATTGATATCGAACGTCTTCACATTCGACAGATAGACCATGAAGCGGTTCTGCTCCGAGCGCTCGGGCGTGAAGATATTGGGGGCGAAGGGCATTCCTCCCTTGAGAGGAATCCATCGTGAAGCAGTATCCAAACATCCGAACATCTTCTCCCTCACGATGAGCTGGACCTTCATCGAGTCTACATGATTGGGGTAATTATACTCGAAGGAATGGGTATAGGGAATTATCTCGTCATCCACGCTCCATTGACGCCAGTTCAGATCGCCCTCACTCTTGTCCGTAGCCCGGAAATGCATATTGTCCGGCTCAACAAAGTCGGGAGTCAGCACAAACGCAGCCTTATAGGGTTGAGGAATAGTAAGCTGCAAGCGGATAACACTATCGCAACCTGCCGAGTTCTCAACGACATAGGTGGCGCTATTGTTCGAAGCCGAATACTGAACACCATGCCATACGACAGGATGGCAGGAGCTTAACGTATCAATTGAAGAAGTGGCATAATTCATCGTAAGGAACAGAGTCACAAGGCTGTCGCATCCTGATGCATTACGGGTCTGATACAGGACCGTATCAGAACCGAAAAGCGGATATCCGTTCCAGAAGAAATAGTCGCATTGGGTGGTACGGACAGTATCATAGCTCGAATGGTTTACCGTAAGATTCAGCACAACAGAGCTATCGCAACCATTATGGTTCAGAGTATCGAAACCATATTCCGAAGTAACATTCCTCCATTCTCCTTTCCAATACAAACTGTCGCATACCGCACGGTTGATTCGGGATTGTGTACCATGATTAATGGTAAGGAAAAGGATCGTATTACTATCACAACCATGGGCATTCGTCGAATGGTGGTTGGGACTGCACGACTCGGTAAAAGTACGACCAAACCAAGTATACTCGTCGCAAGCCGACACCGAAGCATAGCCCACCGTACTGGGGTGGACCCTTAACGTCAGCATCAGCAAACTGTCGCATCCTTGCCATGTGGAGCCTCTGTAGAAATAGTTTCCATCGCTCTTAAGATTACGCCCGTTCCAGAGAATGCTGTCGCAAACAGTCGTATCGATGGTCAGCCTATAGCTTTTTCTGACGTCTAGATCGAGGTAAGCGATACTATCGCAACCCCAGCGGTTCTTCGCATGGTGATTATACAAACCCGACTCGGTATACCTTGCCGAATTCCACACATAAGCATCGCATACAGACTCACCTTGCAAGGAGGTATTTGAATGATTTAAGACCAGATTCAAATGGGCAATACTGTCACACGAATGGATTGTCGTGGTATCAAACCGAAACAGGCCCGATTCCGCATATGTTCTACCATTCCAGCGGATAGAGTCGCATACTGTCGAATCGGTATAGGTTATAGCGCTACGGTTGACAGTCAGATTCAGCACCACAGAGCTATCACAGCCAACAGCATTCGTCAAATGATACGTATTTGTTCCCGACGAAGTGATCTGATAGCTAGCGCCTCCGCACCGCCATTGCAACCTATCACAAACGGTTGTATCGGTATTTGATGATGTTTCCATCTTGACATCCACATTCAACGTTACCGTGCTGTCCTCTCCGTGTCTGCCAACAAGTGTACGAGTGCTGAGTGTAGACCCTGCAAACGACTGCCCCTTCCATAACAAAGGAAGGTTGGCAGAACAAACGGCAGTATCATAATAACGCGTGATGTTCGGATAGACATAAAGCCCATATCCGACAGTACTGTCACAACCTTTTTGATTTAAGAAATGGAATACAGCATTCTCTACACTCCCAGAATATACTCTCCCGACGACCGCGTTCCAAGGTAACTGGTTCTCTACAATCGTATCATGAATATTGACTCGAGGGCTATGCTGGTTTACCGACAGCTTCAGGTACTCGGTATAATATGCACTATCCCATTTGTAGGTTCCAGCCTGTGTTTTCCAACTGCCATGGAACTTATATCGGTCACCCGCGCAGATCGACTCTCTTATTGTATCCACTCGGGTGCAAGGCGAATACACGACAATGGGAAATTCCATAGTGTCGGCACAAGCGCCGTTGCTCAATGTGGCTATCAACTTCACATTGTACGTTCCATTTGCGGCATAGGTATGAACCGGGTTATTCTCTGTCGAATACGAGCCATCGCCAAAATACCATTTCACCCCATCACAAGGCTGATTGGTGAGTTGCAGATGTTCCTCGTCGGTCGTAATCACACTCTGGTTGGTGAACCTATACTGAGGAGTGCAGGAGGTAGCGCTCTGCAGTCTATATGTGCCGCGGGCATAAGGAAAACGGAAACCGGCGACACAAGTCATCGTAATAGCACAGCTGCTGCTTGAGGCTCCAGTCATGGTCATTCGGCAATGATAGGTCCCCTCCTGAGTCACATGCAACGACTGAGAACGGCTCAAAATATTGCTTGGGTTGCTAGCCTTATACCACGCATACGAGAAACCCGAAGGCGCTGTGAATGTATTTTCTACAGTATATCCACAGGATGTTGCGCTTATTCTTTTTTTATCGCATCGGAGAGTGAAATAGGAATAACCAAAGTGAGCACCCAAAGAACAGTCGTAGGAAGTAAGCTTGATGATAATCGTCTGCCCATGAAACTGGTCCAGATCTATGCCTACCGGAGTCCAGTCCTTCCACACCACCCTTCCGTATGTACTCCAGCCAGAGGTATTGTTGCCAGCAACAAAGTCAGCAGAATAGCATCCGGGATTGATCTCCTGTCTATTTGAGTTTAAAATTTTTAATGCAAATCTAGGCTGTGAAGTAGCACTATGGTTTGGATCTTCGAGGACTGCCGCATATTTCAAAACCAATAGGTCAAACTTCGATGTGTCAACCGTATATCTATACTCTATGCTCTCGGCCTGGCTACCCGTATTGCTATTTCCCAGCCTGACAGAATGAGTTTCTCCCACAGGAATCGTTCTCAGCCCATTTGTATTGGGGTCTATCGACGAGGAGCTGAAGGCAGTATGACGGCCGTCGACACACCCTTCATGAAGATCCGGATTGTTATATGTTCCGTAATAACACGTAACATAGTTAGCCCGTAGATTATAGAAGACATTTCCCAAATCGAGCCCGGCTTGTGCGAAAGAGCAGAAAAACGACACCAGAAAAAAGCCCAAAGCAAAACTCTTCCTAGGCATTCTTAACAAACCGGCATTATATAGAGATGTTTTTTTTATCATATCCTATTCAACAAATCACATATAACACGCCAACAATCAGCACACTACCGACAATATGGCGAACAATATTTTTTTGCAAAATTACGCATAATAAAAGATATTTCCAAACATTTAACTTTTTTATTTGACAATATAATAATAAAAGCTCAGCTTTTACACACCGAAGACCATATAAGGAACCCACAAAGACACTTACGCAAAGAAAGCAAGCGAATGGACCTTTATCGATGCATTAATAGAGCAGCAACACGCTGCCAGTTTTCACTTGTGTCTCGGGTGAAGTTTCTGTTCTGTAGCGGACTATATAGGTATAGACTGCTTGAGGGCACTTGGTACCACGAGTCTGCCAGGTTCCATCCCACGGTTCGTTGATGTCTTTGGTATGGAATACCTGCTGGCCACTACGCGAATAGATAAACAGTTCCATCTCTTGGACATGGGAGATATGAACCTTAAACCGATTGTTCTCCACGTCGTTAGGAGTAAAGACATTAGGTGCATATGGAACTGCGTCCTTGAAGACCACCCATTGGGTGGCAGTATCAGAGCAGGTATACTCCGACTCTTCGACGACGAGACGGAGTTCTATGGAGTCGACATACCGGCTAGGATAGTCATACTCCAACTTTTCCCCGTAGTCTATTATTCGGTCATTCACACTCCACTGACGCCAGACGATGTCGCCCTCGCTTCTGTCTCGGGCTGTTATGTGCATATTGCCGTTAGAGACGAAATCGGGTTCCACCTCCATGATGGCCTTATAGTGGGAAGGCATGGTGAGGTCGAGGCGTATAACGCTATCACAACCGGCCATGGTGGTTGTGTCAAATACAGGATCGGAGGTCGACGAAGTATAGACAACATCGTGCCAGAGATATTCTTTACACGAAAAGACGGTGTCGACGGAATAAGAGCTCCGGGCGATGGTCAACATCATAGTCACAAGGCTGTCGCACCCCTGGCTATTGGTGGAACGGTGATGGGCTACGGTAGAATTATAGAAGACCATATTGTGCCACATCAGACTGTCACAAGCCTCCAGCCGGATGGTGTCGTAGGTGTGATGGTTCACCGTAATATGAACATCCAATGTACTGTCACAACCAGCTACATTTGTCAGATGGTCTGTCAGTTCGGTTGACGACCAGTAGGTCTCGCCTGCCCATTGTGCCGACTCGCATCCAAAGACATCTTTATCGGCGTGTGACGAATAATTCACGACAAGATGAAGCGTCACAACACTATCGCAACCGACTGCATTGGTTGTGAGGTAGGTCGCTGTGGTGGATGAGTCGTAGATAGACCTGTTCCACGCATAGGAGTCGCATGAGGTAGCATTCTCTACAGTAGAGGAGGAATATCTCACGACAAGGGAGAGGACAGCAACACTGTCACACCCCCTAGTGTTAATTCCCCGGTAATAATAGGCGCCGCTCTGATTCAACAATTGCCCCGACCACACGATACTGTCACAAACATCTGCATTGAGACTGATACTATCGCTACGATGGATCGTCAAATTGAGCGTTTCCACACTATCGCAGCCCCACTGGTTCTGCGTCACATACCGATAATGGCCAGACTGGGTGTGGAGAGTGTCATGCCACTCATACTCGTCACAAACAGTAGCGCCGAAGACACGGGACGAACTTGGGTTAACGGTAAGGTTGAGTCTTGCCGTGCTGTCGCAACCATGGATGTTTGTCGAAACATAATGCAACAGGCCCGAAGAGGTGTAGCTCTGTCCGTTCCAAAGGAGGGAGTCGCACACCACGCTATCCGAGAGAGAGCTGTTGCTATAGTTGACTGTAAGATTGAGCGTCAACAAACTATCGCAGCCTTGCTGGTTGGCAAGATGATAGGAAGTGGTGGTGCTGGCACGATATGTGTAGGTAAAAGCGGAGCTGGACCAACAGAGGCTATCGCACACTATACTATCGAGGTTGTAACGCGTGCTGCTCTTGATACTAAGATGGAGCACGACAGTGCTATCGCACCCCCAGCGATCGGTGGTGTCCCATTCACTCGTGGACGAGGAATAATACATTGTACCATGCCACATCAGGCTATCGCACACCTCACGCTGGTCGACAGTCGTGGTGCTGTCGTGGATTGTGAGATGCAGCCTTAATGTCGAGTCGCAACCATCAGCATTCAGCAAGTGATGGACGAGCGGTTCAGATGGTGATGTCGACTGCGTGTATTCTATTCCATACCAGACATAGCTGTCGCAAGCGGTGTCGTACATCTCGCCCACTGTGCTATAAGCGATCGTAAGTTGCAGGACCTCGGTGCTGTCGCAGCCTACCGAGTTGATGGTATGGTGGTGAGGCGTGGAAGAAGTCTTATAGTTGTCTCCATGCCACTCGTAACTATCGCAAGCGGTTACCGAAAAAGTCGCCGTGCTAGAGTGCAGAACCGAGAGAGTGAGGGCAAACACACTGTCGCACAGCTGCCTGTTCTGTCCATAAAAGTAATAGACGCCATTCTGGCTGAGACTGCTATCGGACCACGAAATGTTGTCGCAAACGGTAGTGTCGAAGGAGATGCTGTCGCTATAGCGCATAGTCAACTGGAGGATGGCTGTACTATCGCATCCCCAGCGATTGGTGGTGTAATAGCGGTCGACCGCAGACTGCCGATAGATACGACTGTTCCACGTAAAAACATCGCAGGACGAGGTGTCTACCGTTTCGCTATTGCTGTAGTTGACAACCAGACTCAAACGGGCCGTGCTGTCGCATCGTTGCGAATTAAAAGTAACATAGTTATACAATCCCGAGGAGGTATACCTAGAACCATTCCATAGGATAGAATCGCAGACAACGCTGTCCGTCACAGACGATGTGCTATGACGCACGGTAAGATGCAAGGTCACGGTGCTGTCACAACCTTGGCTGTTGACGGTCGTCCATGTGGGCCAACCTGTATGAGTGTACTCGGATCCATGCCAGAAGTAGCTGTCGCAGACATTGGTGTCTTCAAAGCTCCGGGTGCTATGGTTCACGGTAAGGTTAAGCACCACCAAGCTGTCGCAACCATAGTGGTTCAACGTATCCCATTGCCTGTTGGCTGAGCTATAATGCATCATCCCATGCCAGTAGAAACTGTCGCACACGGTTCTTTCGTCATAGAAAGAGGAATAGGGATGGATCGTCAGATGCAGATAGACCGTTGAGTCACAACCATGAACATTCGTCAGATGACGCACCAACGGCTGCCCTCCTGTCGTGGAATGGGTGATCTCATTGCCCTCCCATACATAGGTGTTGCAGGCCGTATCATAGAGTTGGGTCGTGGTGGGAGAGTAGATGGTGAGAGCAAGGCAGACTACCGAGTCGCTCAGACCTAGACGGGGATAACGCCTGACATATAATCCACTCTGGGTGAGGAGTGTATCGTTCCAGGTGTAGCTTTCGCAAGCACTCACTCGTATCGTATCGTACAAAGGACGAATGAAAGTGACGCTCATCGCAACGATGCTGTCTACCGATGTGGAGACCGTGAGCGTATCCTGATAGACGTTGCCGTCGCAAGAGTAGTAATAGACCATGCTGGTGTCGACATAGCCTCCAAAAGCAATAGTATCAAAGTAGATGCCATCGTCGCCGACTGTTTTTCCCGAAGGAAGACGATAGGTGGGATCATTGACTACGGAGACTTCTACGGAATTCACCACCCATTGGTCTACAGTCTGACGGATGAAGCCTATCGAACCACCTTGCTTGTTGCCCGAGATGAGCAGGACGTCATTATAATGGAAAGCCTGCCGTCCGACAGCCAAAGGAACAGCTATATAGATCGTATCACCTTGCGACAATGTGGACGGAGCTGCTATCGGCGTAATGCTGTCGGAGGCGAAGAACTGCAACGGCCCAAACTGGTTTGAGGCGCCAGAGGCCATGGTGAACGTGACATTTGTCAGGTCTTCTCCGTCGGCATAAACCATCTTCAACAACGGAGCTTTACGCAAGGCCTCTGCTGCGTCGTAGCCAGACAGCAAGGGGACCGAAGACGTAACCTGGATAGAGAAATCGACTCCGATACGGGGTAATGTGACGACTCCTCCGTTGGTCATTGTCACGGTTGAAGAGGCGTAAGGCTCACCTTGATGCGGAGCATGGACACAGGTGGCGTCGGTGAAGAACGTGGTTGCATTCTGAAGGATACCGTTGAACCGGAACTCTCCCGAGCTGTTGGTTGTGCCGAATTTCACGCGATGGATATCCAGCTGTCCCGACTCAATCACGGCGTTATAGGCTCGCAGGACGTTCGTGTCGTTCCCTAGGTCGGCATAGACATCGATTCCCGGCTCATTATCTACCGTCTTTACTGTAATCTGCGGCTTGTTCTCGTCGCCGATATAAACCAAGGTCTTGGTTCCGGCAAGGCCCAGCCGAGCCAGCTTGAAGAACTCGTTTGCTGTTGCCCCATACGCGGAGATCTGGGCAGGAGGGAGGACTATCGTCGTACTATTTGTCGCAAAATTGTCCAATACGCCGTAACCTGTAGGACAGCCACTTCCTATGCCGGCCGAATGGCGTATGGTGTAGGCGTTCACGATGCCTCCGTAGATGAAGATGATGCCGTTGTAGTAGGTTCCATATCCACCTCCGATACCGGCTCCGTGACCGCCACGGGCTGTGATGATTCCACTAGAGATGACGACATTTCCGCCAGCTGTAGTCACCCGGTTGCGGGCATCCTCGTAGGTAGCCGTTCCCAAAGGGGAAGTGCCTGTTGCCTCGCTGCTGTTCTGCAGTCGGTTCAAGGCTCCGATAGCGGCGCCGCCGTCGCTGTTCTGCTGAATAGCGCAGAGCGTTCCGCTGGCGTTGAAGGACGGGTTGATGGCCCGGATATGGACCTGTGCGCCTTGCTCCACCTGGATGCAGGCTCGGCCCGATCCGCTGTTGGAGATGTAGTTGTAGCCTTGCAGTATCAGAGTGACCTTGGTGACGGGCGTCAGGTTAGAGCAATTGTTCTGTCCTTTGATGGTAATAGGAGAATAGTTTACCGAGCCGCCCGAGGAGGAAAACTGCATGCTCACGTCTCTTAACGTGATTGTACCATGGAACCCCGACGATACCAACACATAGTGTCGTGCATTGGTTGTGCTGCCTGTGACAACGTAGCTGTCCGTACTGCTGGCAGGAATGACCAGACTCGAGGTAGAGATGTCGTGAACAATCTCTGCCGCCCTTGCACAAACGCCCAATGCCACTACCAAAAGCAGCAGCACCAAACGGGTAAATACTATCTGGGCGAGTCTCATGGTCTGGTTTATTTATTCGTGTTGCAAAAATACAACTATTTTCTCAATAAACCAAGCGATATAACTAAAATTAACATACGGGCGACGCGCCCGAAAAGGATCAGGCATCATCAAACACTAGTTTACAAATACTTACAAACGCAAATACTCAAATGTTAAAAATCAGATCCTCCACCCGAAACGAACTTCAAAAACTTAAAAATCACAAATCCCCGAACCGAATTTTCCTATATTTTTTAAGTTTTTTTAACCATTCAAAATACAAATACCGGTCAAAAAAAGAGAGAAAAGCAGGACTCTTTTTTCTGTTAATTTTTAACATCTTTTCTTTTAATACAAAGGCTGTCTAGCCATACACTAGCGTCGCATTAACGTCGCATTAACGTCGCACTAGCGTCGCATTAGCATTGCTATTTCCTCCTTTTTACTATATCAATCCGGCTCGCTAGCACCTCTCTAAAGCCCGCCCGATCAGAGAGAACACCCCGAAGAGGATGGGAAAAACCAGCCTTACTGCTTCCAGAAGCGAGGGATGAGGAGTATGATGACCGTCAGACACTCCAGGCGCCCCATAAGCATAAGGAGCGATGCAATCCATTTTGCAGAAACAGTAAAAGCCTCATAACATCCCAATCCGCCGCTAGCGCCCAATCCAGGTCCATAACCCGTGATACAGGCAATACAAGCCCCAAAGGACTCCGTGGCGTTGATGCCGCAGATCATCAGCAGAAGGACACCTAATATAATAGTAAAGAGATAGACGAAGAAAATCACCATCACGTTATTGATAATCGGATGG
This sequence comes from Bacteroidales bacterium, assembly GCA_024400495.1. Classification (GTDB taxonomy): domain Bacteria; phylum Bacteroidota; class Bacteroidia; order Bacteroidales; family P3; genus Colimorpha. The sequence goes on along the minus strand of JAKSMR010000009.1, from coordinate 58,589 downwards.
GAAACAGGTTTTCCGTTGAGACGGACAGGATTCACAGCCGAGGGATGGAGCCTGTTTCTAAGGATGTTACGCACGTTTCTAAAAAGGATAAGGACACGCATCACCTTCAGTCCGCCCGAAGTAGAGCCCGCCATTCCGCCACAAAGGGAGAGGACGACATAGAAGAACAGTATCGGAGTCCACCAGAAAGAGGTGTCTTCCACCAGCGAACCCGTAGTTGTCAGAACGCTAAGGGTTTGCACAGCCGAACAACGGAAAGAGTCCTTCCACGAATAATCCATCGCATAATGAAGGGCAAGCATCACGCCCGCAATTCCGACAACAATCACGACGAGATAAAACCCAAACTGGTCGAGCTTGTGTCTTATCTTGCCGAAACGGAAAGTCAGAACATAGAACAGCAACGAGAAATTGATGCCGCTAAAGAACATCGCCAACGCAAGAATCCCCTGCTGCCGATGCGTTATCGAGGCGAGGCTGTCGTTATAAATACAGAAACCTCCCGAAGAGATATTGGTAAACACCAGATTAACAGCATCCCAGATATGCATCCCGGTCAGTCGAAGAAGAAGCACAAAGACCAATGTCAGAAAGATATAGATAGACAATGTCCTTCTGATAGTCTCACTTACCGTGATGGTGCCTTTTCCCGAGTTATCAGCACCAGAGGCCTCTGCCGTATAAAGGCTGTACTTGTTTATCCCCAAGGAAGGAATGAACGCCAGAACCATGAGGATGATCCCGAATCCCCCGATCCATTGCGACATACTGCGCCACAGCAAGATAGAAGGAGGGAGATGCTCGACATCAGAGAATATCGTCGCACCCGTCGAGGTAATTCCCGACATAGACTCGAACAAGGCGTCGGAGAACTTGGTCACCGAACCCGTAGCCAGGAAAGGAAGTGTGCCGAAGAAGCTCAGCACCAACCATATCAGCGCCACAAGAAGGAACGGAACCCTCCTGTCCACCCTACCCTTAGGCTTGCCCACAGCTCCGAGAATGGCCAGTCCGACAGCCAGAGTGAAGAGGCCGCACACGAACATAGGAAGCGCCGTGCCGTCATAGAAATGAAGCGAGGGGATGAGACACAACATCATCATGCCCCCCAACCCCAGGAGAGGAATCCCGAGAGGGTAAACAAGCGCTCGTATGTCGTTTCGTGTCATCATTACCTTTTCCAATATACGGGTGAAAAAACAGCCAGAATGGCAAAAATCTCAATACGGCCGACCAACATCAAAGACATCAACGTCCATTTTGCGACAGGCTGGAGCGACACATAGTCGAAGGTAGGACCAAGCGTATTGATAAGAGGCGAAGGCCCGAGATTACCTATGTTCGCAGCAGCCACACAGACAGCAGTAGGAATATTCACATCACACAACGTCAGCACAAAGGCGCCACAAACGATGAACATGATGTACATGAAGACGAAACCGAAAATCTTATTGATATACTCATCAGAGATAGTCATGTCGTTCACCTTGACGCTAAACACTACGTTAGGATGCATCATACGCGTGAAATAATTCCTCACATAGCGCCACAAGATCATAAGCCTCTTAATCTTAAGACCACCTCCCGTAGAACCTGCCGAAGCGCCTATGATAATCAGAAAGAACGTGACTCCCGCCACCGACATTGGCAGTTGGGTAGGACAGTCGACAGACAATCCGCAAGTTGAGACCGTGGATGCGACATGGAACAGAGAGAAACCCAACGCGTCTCCCAGGCTGCATCCCTTAGCCAGAAAGGCAGAAACCGAGACAGCCACCGCCACCAGGAAAATGCCCAGATAGACATGAAACTCCTGATCCTTCCACACATCCTTCCCTTTGCGGGATAACAGATGGTAGACAAGCGCGATATTGACGCCCGACAGGAACATGAAGAAGGTGAGACTTGCCCGAGACCAGAGATTCATCTCCGCCAGCCCCGTTCCATGAACCATGAAGCCTCCCGTAGAGACTGCGCTCGTGGCCAGACAGAAGGAATCCACAAGACCGTTCTTACCTAGCAGGAGCAGCACAAAAAGGATTGCCGTCAGCCCCAGATAGATCGACCACATCAGTTTCACGCTAGAAGCAATGCGAGGATGGAGCTTGCGCTGGATTGTGCCAGAGAACTCAGCATCATACAGCTGTACCGACCCCACGTTGAGTTTCTTGAGCATGGCGATGATGAAGAGTATCAGGCCTAGACCGCCGATCCATTGGGTCAGGCTGCGCCAGATGAGCAGTCCGACAGGCGTATGATCCAGATCGGCAATCACAGAAGCCCCCGTGGTGGTGAACCCCGAGAAAGACTCAAAGGCAGCATCGGTAAAGTTGCTTACGGCACCTGTGAAGAGATATGGCAACGAGCCTGCCAAGGGCACCAGAATCCAGATGACGCTGGTGATCCAGAAGCTCTCCTTCTCATGCAACTCGTAGTCAGTATCTTTACCCACGATATTGCGAAGGACGAGTCCCAGCACGAGAATCGCTATGGCCGAGAAAAAGAGGTCGAACTGGGCGCCGTCGCGATAGACAAGCGAGACTATAATGGGCAACACCATAGCACAAGCGAGTATGGTAAGCATCATGCCCGCCAGACGTGCCACCAGCTTGAAGTTAAACCGGCGGATATGCACCATCTTCGGATCGAAAATCCGAATGCCATAGCTTGTTATCTTCTCAACAACACCCACTTTATCCTAACGTATTTCCAGAGATTTATTTGAAACGTTTTGCCACCTCTTCCATCAGTCTCGGCATCGTGAAGACGACCACCTTATCCATCTCCTGGAGCTGAGTCTCACGGGTAGGGATGATGGTCTCGCGGCCACGGATAATGCCGCCAATGGTGGCGCCGATAGGAATCTGGAGGGCGCCGATAGGCTTGCGCGTTGCAGGCGAATGCTTGCCGACAACAAACTCTATAAGCTCGGCGTTGGTTCCGCTGAGCCACTTGGTGCTGACAGCCTGTCCGCTCACGATAAAACGAGCTATATAGCTAGCTGTGATAAGTTTCTTGTTGATGATAGTGTCGATTCCGATATCCTGCGAGATGTTGATGAAACCCGTGTTCTCAACCAACGCAATCGTGCGTTTCACACCCAGACGACGGGCGTGGAGGCAGGTGAGCACATTCGTCTCCGACGATTCGGTAAGGGCGATGAAGGCGTCGCAGTCCTGCACACCTTCGTCCATCAGGAAGTCAATGTCTGTCACATCCCCTTCGAGCACCAGAGTCTTCTTCCCCATCACGCTACTAAGCTCCGTACAACGGTTGCGATTGTTGTCGATAATCTTCACGGACATCCTCTCTTCCAATGCTTTAGCCGCATATCGGCCGATACGTCCGCCGCCGGCTATCATCACATTGCGCACATTAACCTCGTTCTTGCCCACAAGCTGTCTGATGGCCTCGATCTGGTTCGGCTTGCTGATGATATAGGCCAGGTCGCCGGGCTGGAACACGAAATCGGAGTGGGGAATGATTGTCTCGGAGTTTCTCAGGATAGCTACAATCCTCACATGCAAGGTTTTATACCCGACCAGAAGTTCGCGCACACTCTTTCCCACCACCAGCGACTCCTGCTCGAGACGGACGAGATACATGGTCAGAAGTCCGCCAGAGAAATCGAAATATTCGGTAGCCAGGTCGTTATTGAGCAGGTTCGTAATCTCCTTTGCCGCAATACGTTCCGGGCACACCATCTCGTCCACGCCGAGAGAACGGAACATCTCGCGGTTCTTGGGAGAGAGATATTCGGCATTGGAGATACGAGCCACCGTACGTTTGGCACCTAATCGGTTGGCAACCATGCAGGTGATGAGATTGATAGACTCATCATGCAGCACAGAGAGGAAAAGGTCGCACTTGTCGACATTAGCCTCATGCAACACATCGGGCGAAGTAGAGGAGCCTGTAATGGTGAGGATGTCGAAGTTTTTCTCCAGACGGCTCAAAAGTTCGGTATGAGGATCGACAACGGTGATGTTCATATCCATCTCCGTCAGCGTCTTAGCCAGATGGAAACCTACTTCGCCGTCGCCTGCAATGATGATATTCATTTTGTTATTTCCTTATAAAAGTCTTCGTTATTTTTTCTTTTCCCAAATCCCTTTCTTCTTGGACTTGTCGTCTTCAATATACTCAAGCATATCTTCCTGGATTTCAAGCTTCCACACAATGCTAGCGCTGAGAGAAGTCACCTCAACGGCAAAGTTTCCGTCCTCGCAGTCGCTCACCAGCACGCCTTCCATGCCTTCCATGGCTCCGGAGAGGATCTTCACCTTCGATCCCCGTTTGAGCTGCTGGGCGTTCTTCACCACGAATTCCTGCTCCGACTCCATCAGCCTGCGAAGGTTGTCTATCTCCTTTTGAGGAATCCAGGCGATGGAACGGCTGTTGCCGAAGTTGACGATATAGACAACGCCATCGGTATCACGCAGAGGCGCCACTTGCTTCCCTATGATTTTCACAAAGACATAAGAGGAAAACAGCGGCACTTCCACCCACTTCTTACGATCCGACCACTTATGAAGCTGCCGATGAAGAGGGAGATAGGTCTCGAAACCGTGTTTGGTCAAATTCTCAGCCAACCGTTTTTCGGCACGAGCGTGAGTATAAACGGCAACCCACTGTGGTTCATCCCATTTCCTTTCGTCTAATTCCATTTTTTATGCTTGTTTGTAAACTGCAAAAGTACAATTTTTTTATAAGAAACTAATATTTTTTTATCTTTGCAAAGTGGAAAAAATCCCACAAATTCTCGTAAGAACAATAAAATCAGCACAATGAACACCATAGAACTTCTCAAAAATCATCGCAGTATCCGCAAATATCAGGACCGCCCCATTCCCCAAGAGGTCATGGACCGCATCATCGAGTGCGGAGGCAGAGCTTCCAACACCGGCAACATGCAGCTCTATAGCGTAGTAGTGACCCAGGAGGCCGAGAAGAAGGCCGAACTCGCCAAGCTCCACTACGGACAAGGCGCTACCTGCGCCGCCTATCTCACTATCTGCGTGGATGTTAACCGCTACCATCATTGGACCCGCCAACGCGGTTGCGACGAACCCTACGACAACTTCCTATGGCTCATGAGCGGCACTATCGACGCTTCGCTCTTTGCCCAGAACCTCTGCGTGGCAGCAGAGGCTGAAGGACTGGGATTCTGCTTCTTAGGTACCGTGCTCTACAACGCCAAACCCATTGCCGAGCTGCTCAATATGCCCAAAGGGGTTGTGCCCGTCATCACCCTCTCGCTCGGCTATCCCGACCAGGAAGGTTCGCTCAGCGAGCGTCTGCCCATCGAAGGCATTGTGCATCAGGATGTTTACCACGACTATAACGACCAAGATATCGACCGCATCCACGAGCTTCGCGAGACCTTCCCCTTCAACCAAGAGATGGTGAAAGTGAACGGCACCAAGAATCTGGCCGAGATCTTCACCAAGATCCGCTACCCCAAGAAGGACAACATAGCCATCTCTCAAAGCCTTCTCAACTTCGTGGAGCAGGCCGGAATGATGAACCAGTAAGCCGTTTACAGAGGCCCATCGCCTGCTTAGTGCCTGCCTGATGCCTGCTTGATGCCTCGTTGATGCCTACCTAGCGCCTATCTAGCACCTACAATTATAGGCCCTACCCCTAGAAATGTAGACGCTACATAGGTGCTAGTCATTTGCTACTATATAAATAAGAAAGCATCTACAAGGGAACACCTCAACTTATTATTCAATAGCAAGCACAATCCAACAGTCCCAAAACGAACCTATAGACATTAAGAATCAAGAAGGTACAAAGCAGCAACAAAATATACCCCACCCACAAAAAGGGACTATAGAGGAAGCCTGGAACGTCGATCTTGTAAAAAAAATTTGTCAGTTCAAAAAATGTTTGTATCTTTGCAAACTGATTGAAATAACTCAATTATTAATTAACACACTTAAAAACAATTTATTATGCCTGCAAGAATTAGATTACAGCGTCGTGGTAAAAAGGGTCAGCCCTTCTATCACATCGTAATTGCGGATGGTCGTGCACCTCGTGATGGTAGATTTATTGAGAAAATAGGCACCTACAATCCCCTGACCATTCCCGCTACTATTGACCTCAACCTCGACAAAGCCGTACAGTGGCTCATGAATGGCGCACAGCCCAGCGATACCGTAAAACGTATCCTCTCCTACAAAGGCGCTATGCTTAAGAAACACCTCCAGGTTGGCGTTGTAAAGGGCGCTATCAGCCAGGAAGTTGCTGACGCTCGCTTCAACGAGTGGCTCCAGGCTAAGGAAGCCAAGATCGCTGGCGTACGCAGCACCATCGAGAACGACAAGCGCAACAGCGCTAAGGCTGCTCTCGAGAACGAGAAGAAAGCTAACGAAGCTAAGGCTGCTGCCGTTGCTGCTAAGCGCAAAGCCGCTGAAGAAGCTGCTGCCGCCGCTGCTGCTGAAGCAGAAGCTACCGAAGCTCCCGCCGAAGAAGCTGCTGAGACCGAAGCTCCCGCTGCTGAGTAATCACGTAGCAGAACCTTCCTTTTGAGGAAGAATAATAAAGAAAAGTGTCCAAAAACAAGGACGCTTTTCTTTTTTATTACGTTTTTTCGTGTTGGGTCGCAATCAGAAAAGCATATTCCGGCCGCAACAGCTCTATCAACCTCACTTACTCTTATAAATAATATGCACACGCACACACAATAAATAATCATGACGTGCGTTATATCTTGTGTATAGGAAAAGACTTTTTTCCTACCCCATAGACTCTATCATCCACAGGACAAGCGACAAAGAGAAACGTCAACAATCATCCACCCAACACAAAACCAACAAGTCGAGTCCCGCCCGCAAGTCCGCCAAAAGAAAGAATAATACACCAAGACCAAATTCAGGTCCAACAACAATACCGACATGAAGAAACGTTCCATCATCCTGCTCTTCGCCTGCTGTATGGCAGCATTGGGCACTCGTGCTCAGACCGAATACGACAAAGGCTTTGAGATCTCCAAGAACCTCGAGATCTTCGCTCAGATATACCGCAACATCCACCTCAACTATGTCGACGATGTCGATCCGGGAAAGACCATGAAGAAAGCCATCGACGCCATGCTCTCCTCGCTCGACCCCTATACCGTCTACTACCCCGAGAGCGACATCGAAGATGTGAAGATGCAGATGCTGGGCGAATATGGCGGCATCGGCTCGCTCATCCACCAGAACGGCAAGAACATCTACATCGCCGAACCCTACGAGGGGATGCCCGCCGACCTGGCCGGACTTAAAGCCGGCGACAGAATCGTCGCTGTCAACGGCGAGAGCACCGAAGGGAAGAGCAACGCCGACGTCAGCTCAGCTATGCGCGGACAAGCAGGCACCGAGCTCATCATCAAGGTCGAACGCAACGGCAAGATTCTCGAGAAGAAGATCACCCGCAAGGAGATCAAGCTCAAAGCCGTCCCCTACTACGGATTCCTACGCGACGGCATCGGCTACATCGTCCTCTCCGAGTTCACCCAAGGGTCGGCCCAGCAGGTGCGCGACGCCTTTAAAGCCCTCAAGCAGGAGAACCCCAACATGAAAGGCATCATCCTCGACCTCCGCGGCAACGGAGGCGGACTCCTCAACGAGGCAGTAGACATCGTCAACGTCTTTGTGAAACGCGGCGAACTTATTGTCGAGACCAAAGGGAAGGTTGCTTCCAAGAACCTCAAGAGCCACACCCGCCTCGCTCCCGAAGACACTGAGATCCCCGTAGCAGTCATGATCGACGGCTATAGCGCCTCCGCCTCCGAGATCACCTCCGGAAGCCTCCAGGACCTCGACCGCGCCATCATCGTTGGCAACCGCAGCTTCGGCAAAGGACTCGTACAGAACGTGCTACCCATGAACTACAACACCCAGATGAAGGTGACCGTATCGAAGTACTTCATCCCCTCGGGACGTTGCATCCAGGCAATCGACTACGCCCATCGCGACGCCAACGGCAAAGCCACCAAGGTCCCCGACTCCCTCAAGACCGCTTTCTCCACCCGTAACGGACGTACCGTCTACGACGGATTCGGCATCGAGCCCGACGTAGAGGTGGATATGGGCTACTACTCGAACCTCGAGGTGGCTCTGATGTCGAAATTCTATGTCTTCGACTACGCCACCCAATACTACTACGCCCATCCTACCATCCCTGCACCCAAGGACTTCCAGATCACCGACGAGATCTACAACGACTTCGTGAAGTTCCTCTCCGACAAAGACCTCTCCTACTCCACCATCACCGAGCGCGTGCTCAAAGACCTGCGCGAGACAGCCAAAGAGGAGCATTATCTCGACTCCATCGCCTCCACCATCGACCTGCTCGAGCAGCGTTTCAAGGCCGAGAAAGAGGGCGACCTGCAGAAACACAGAGAAGGCGTCAGCCTGCTCCTCAAGCGCGAGATCCTCAACCGCTACTACTACGAGAAAGGCCGCATCGAAGGCACCCTCCCTCACGACCCACAGATCAGCAAAGCCATCGACCTGCTCCTCAACCAGAACGAGTACAAGAAAATCCTCACCAAGAAATAAAGCATGCGCCAGCAAATCCATCGCTACCTCTACCTGATCGGCTTGCTAGCCCTCGTTGTGGGGCTCACCACCAGCCATTTCCTCATGAGTCTCTCATGGGTGGTGCTGGGTGCGAACTGGATTCTGGAAGGACGCTACAAGCAGAAATTCGCCGGCTTCAAGAGCCAGCGTCTCCTGCTGCTCTACCTCTTCTTCTTTGCCTTCTTCCTCATCGGACTCCTCTGGAGCTCCAACCTCCCCGTCGGACTCGACTATGTGCGCAAGCGCCTCCCCCTCCTCATCGTCCCCGTGGTCATCCTCACCTCCCAGCCGCTTGAGAGACGCGAATACTACGCCCTTCTCGGCGCATACATCATCACAGTCTTCGTGGCCTCCGTCATCGGACTTGTGCGCCTTGCCACCATTCCCCACCTCCCCTACCGCGACATCGTGCCCTTCATCTCCAACATACGCTACGCCCTCAACCTCTGCGTTTCGGCCTGCCTGCTGCTGTGGCTCTGCCGCAGACTTCCTCCCGAGAGGAGAGCTATAGCATGGATGATGCGGATGCTGGCGCTCTACTTCGCCGGATACCTGATCCTGCTGCAGTCCTATACCGGAATCGCCGTCCTGTTCGTGGTGGCGACAGTCTGCCTTATCGTATATCGGAAGGAGATCTCCCGGCCGCTCTGGATCTGCGCGATGATGCTGATCGTGATCTCCGTCGTGGGACTCTCCGCCACCTTCATCGGGCTTGCCCACTCCTATTTCACCCCATCAGAGCTGGCCTCGCAGCCCCTGGAGGCGACCACACCTTCGGGGAACCCCTACAGCCATAGCGACGACAGCTTCATCGAATGTGGGAACTATGTCAACCGCTATGTCTGCGAGGATGAGATACGTCGGGGTTGGGCCACGAAGAGCGCCATGGACATCGACAGCCTCACACCCAACGGCTATAGCGTCTATCCCACATTGGTACGTTACCTTAACGTCACCTCGGGACGGAAAGACAGCCTCTCTGTCGCCCAGCTCACGCCCGACGACGTCAGCGCCATCGAGCAAGGCATCGCCAACCCCTACTACACACGCAAGTTCAGCCCACGCCGCATGTGCTACAGCCTCTTCTTCGAATACGAGAGCTACCGACGCTATCACGCCGTCGTGGGATTCAGCATGTTACAACGTATCGAGCTCTGGAAAGCCGGCTGGCTCGTCTTCCTCGACCACCCCCTCTTCGGGACCGGAACCGGCGACTATATCGACCTATGCCACGAGAAGCTCGCCGCCATGGACTCTCCCATCGAACAGACCACCTGGCGCACTCACGTCCACAGCCAGTACCTCACCCTATTGGTGATGTTCGGCCTGGTGGGATTCCTGATTCTCGCCGGAGCTTTCATCTACACCCTCCGCACACTCTCGAGCTCCACCTACTTCCCCTACCTGCTCATCATCACAGTCCTGCTCGTGTCGATGCTCACAGAGAACACCCTCGACACCATAGGCGGCTATATGATGTGCGCCTTCTTTCCTCCTTTCTTCGACAAACACCACAAAATCTGACCTTTACACGTGTACCAATTCCATACACTCTCCAACGGAATACGCATCGTGTTCCACCGCAACGACAGCATCGTCACCCACTCGGGTGTCTATATCAACACCGGCTCGCGCGATGAGCAGGGCGCCGACGAAGGCATGGCCCACTTCATCGAGCACTCCATCTTCAAAGGAACGGAGAAGCGCAAATCGTTCCATATCCTCAACCGTATCGACGGCGTGGGCGGAGAGCTCAACGCCTTCACTACCAAGGAAGAGACCTGCATCTACGCCTCCTCCCTCGCTGTCCATCTGGAGCGTTGTCTCGAGCTTTTCGCCGACATCCTCTTCCATTCTTCCTTCCCCCAGAAAGAGATCGAGAAGGAGAAAGAGGTCGTCATCGAAGAGATCAATTCCTACAAAGACTATCCTGCCGAGCTGATCTTCGACGACTTTGAGGAGTATCTCTACCAAGGCCATCCCATGGCTCACAATATCCTCGGAACCAAGAAGAACGTGAAACGGTTCACCACCGAGAGCATCAAACGCTTCTTCCACAACAACTACACTACCGACCGCATGGTCATCTCCGTTGTGGGGAACGTTGATTTCAAGAGACTTGTACGCTACTGCGAAAAATACTTCGGCATCTATCCCGCCACCACTTCGGCCTCCCAACGTTTGGAGAAACCCCAAGCCAAGCCCTTCAACATCACCCTCAACAAACACACCCATCAGGTCCATGCCCTCATCGGCTGCCCAGCCTACGACGCCTTCAACGACCACAAGGTCGCTTTCTCGCTGTTAAACAACATCATCGGCGGCCCTGCCATGAACTCGCGTCTCAACGTTGCTGTCCGCGAGAAATATGGGTTCTGCTACACCATCGAGTCGCAATACACACCCTTCTCCGACGCCGGACTCTTCTACATCTATGCCGGCATCGACGCCGACGCCAAGGAGCGATATACCGACATTATCCTCAAAGTGCTCAACGGCTTCAAAACCACTCCCATGAGCACCCAACAGCTCCACGCCGCCAAACAGCAATATATCGGCCAGATGGCTATCAATAACGAGTTGGCGCTCAACGAGATGCAATCCATCGGAAAAGCCTACATGGTCTACGACCGCGTTGACACACTGGAGGAGATGAGCCACGACATCGAGAGCGTCACCTCGCAAGAGATTCAGGACGTCGCCAACGAGCTCTTTACCGAGGACAAGATAAGCTTCCTCTACTACATGTAGCCACAAAGCCATCCTGTCCAAGAGCAACATCTCGCGAGGGCCAACCCCAGGGGCGCTTCCCACCGATTCCACCAAGCCGTCCCCTCGCAGCATCTGGGATGCATTCTCACTGCATCCTTAGGGTTAAAGGGACTTTATAGGGACCTTAAAGGGACTTTAAAGGGACATTTGACACCAGAAAGTCCCTATAAGGTCCCTTTAAAGTCCCTTTAAGGTCCCTATAAGTAGAGGTATGTAAGAGGTATGTAAGAGGTATGTAAGGGGTATGTAACAAATATGCATAGAGCTGTCTAGGGAACAAGAATACAAAAACCTCTGAAGCAGACGTCCGCACAACAGGGAAAACTACCTTGCAAAAAATTGGCCACATGCACAATAAAAGCCACCAATCCGCGTTATATAGTCAGGTATAAGTAAATTGAAAGATATGGCAACATTAACAGGAAACCAACCCAAGAAACGAGGCCACGCCGACGGCCTGGTCTATTACGAGATGAACGGCAAGCAGATCGTCCGCTCGTCCCGGAGGCATGGACCCGTCAAAGGGAACACCCGTCGCCACGCCATCCTGATGTCGCTCATCTCCAAGCACGCCAAGCTCCACGCCTCACTCATCAACCAGTCGTTCCCCCACGAAGGCAGCCGCTACCCCCGCACCTTCTACATCAAAGCCAACTATGCTTGGCTGCGCGAAGCCTTAATGCCGTTGGTAGAACACATCTTCCAGAGAGAGCAGAAAGTCAACAGCCGCGCCAGCAAAGAGGATCGCGAACGTTTCTATGCCAGACGTGATGCCATCCCCGAGGTGAAGGAAGCCGACGTAGAGAAGGCCATTGCCGACTTTGCAGCAGCCCATCCCAACACCCTGGTCATGGCGCAGTTGCCCGGATACGAGACCCTCTATCTCGACGGACCTTGGCCCCAATACTACAGCATCAACCCCACCGAGCCCGGCCTTCCCGCCATCATCGTCGGCGCCAGAGTCGAACAGCAGCAGTAGGCAAGAGAGACCATCCAGATAATTTTGGGGTTTCCCATTTGCGAAATCCTGACATTGCGAACAGCCCGAGGTGTCAGACGGCCACTTCACGCAGCCTCTTCCTCGGCCAGCAGCAGTCCGACTCCAGGAAATAACAAAATAATTTTGCTATTTCCCATAGATTTCGTATATTTGCAGATTGAACACGCAATGATACTACTGCTCCAAACGGCGGTAGTGTTTTGATGCATAAATGATTATACGCGCAAACGCGCAATTAAATAATATTAAAAAGGGAAAAAAAATAAAAAATCATACTATGAAACTCTTTAAAGTTCTCGCTTTCGTGGCTCTCGCTGCCCTGCTCACCCCTTCGCACGCGCAGATTACCAAGCCCGACGAAAACCAGCAGCCCTCGCTGTCGCATCTGATGACCACCATCCACGACCTCTGCACCCCCGAGTTCGAAGGCCGTCTGGCCGGCACCGACGCCTATATGTCGGCTACCGACTATGTTATCGACAAACTCCAGGACTATGGCGTAGAGCCTTACCAGGGCGACTGGCTGCAGCTGTTCCAGATCGAACGCAACCAGATTGAAGACGCCAACTTCTACACCTACCTCAACGACAACGACACCCGCAAGCGCTACGTCCTCGGCAAGGACTTCTGCTGTGCCGGAATGACCGGCCGTGGATATGCCAACGCCAATGTCGTGTTCTGCGGATACGGCATCGACAACGCCGGCTTCAACGAATACAAGAACGTCGACGCACAGGGAAAGATCGTCGTCGTGCTGAGCGGCACACCCAACTTCCTCCCCTCCACCATCACCAAGCAGTACAGCACCATCCGCGACAAAGCCCACGTGGCCAAGAACCACGGAGCCTGCGCCCTCGTGGTGATCAACATGAGCAAGACCTGCCCCGCCAACGAGGTGCAGGGCAAAGTGTTTGACGGCGACAAGCCCCATCTGGCCAAATTCCCCATCCTCAAAGCCACCCGCGCCTGCGCCGAGAGCTTCTTTGAAGGCGAGAAGATGGCATTCCAGACTGCCGTAGACTCCATCAACAACAGCCGCACCCCCCAGAGCTTCCATTTCCTCAAATTCTTCGAAATGGACGTCAACGCCAGATACCAGCCCCAGGCCCTGACCGCTAACGTCGTAGGCATCCGTCCCGGCGACGACAAGCGACTGAAAGACGAATACATCGTTGTCGGCGCACACCTCGACCACGTAGGCATGCACGGCAACACCTGCCTCTTCCCCGGCGCCGACGACAACGCCAGCGGCGTTGCCGTTCTGCTTGAGACCGCACGCATGATGAACGAGGCCTATATCCATCCCCGCCGCAGCGTCATCTTCGTTCTCTTCAGCGGCAGCGAGACCGAGAACCTCGGCTCCGAAGTGTTCGTCACCAACTTCTCCCCATTGCGCCGCATCGAAGCCTTCATCAACATCGAATGCGTAGGCACCGGCGACAGCCTTGTGGCCATGGGCAACAACATGTTCCCCGACCTCTACCAGATAGCCTGCGACATGGACTCCGCCTACCTCGACTACTCCCTCTGCCGCGGCTATAAGACCAACCCCAACGGCGACGCCGCCGCTTTTGCCGACATCGGCATCCCCTCGCTCGTGGTGACCAACTACAACGGCAACCGCCGTGTTCATGTCCCCAGCGACATCCCCGAGAACATCGACCGCCAGTTCCTCCTCAAGGCCGCCAAGCTCACCTACGAGACCGCATATGAGCTCACCTTCGGCGACTACCAGGGCCGCACCTTCGACTCCAAACGCACCCGCTTCGTGGACGACAACGCCGCCCCTGCCAAGAAAAAGAAAAAAAGCTCCAGCAAAAAGAAAAAATAAGACCCCCAGCACATTAGTTCAGAACCAGAAAGACTCATCCAACACGATTTCACGCCCCCCCGCCATATAATACCCAGACCTTATTCCCAATCTTCCTGAACTAACAAACTACACAACCAACCCACACTATCCAAGAAAACATGTTCGCCTTATACAAAAAAGAGCTAGCCTCCTTCTTCTCCTCCCTGATCGGATACCTGACCATCTGCGTCTTCCTCGTGCTGACAGGCCTGATGCTCTGGGTGTTCCGCACCGGATTCAACATCCTCGACTACGGCTATGCCGGCCTCGACGGCCTTTTCTTCATAGCCCCGTTCCTCTACCTCTTCCTCATCCCCGCCATCACCATGCGCATGTTCGCCGAAGAGAAAAGGACAGGAACCATCGAGCTGCTGCTCACCAAGCCCCTGGGCGACTGGACGATCATCTTCGCCAAGTTCCTCGCAGGCCTCACCCTCGTGTTCATCTCCCTGCTCCCCACGCTGGTCTACTACTTCAGCGTCTTTGCCTTGGGCGACCCCGTGGGCAACATCGACACCGGCAGCGTGATAGGCTCCTATATCGGACTGCTCTTCCTCGGCGCCGCCTTCGTCTCCATCGGCCTCTTCGCCACCTCGCTCACGAGCAACCAGATCGTGGCCTTCATCACCGCCGCCCTTCTGTGCGCCGTCAGCCTCATGGGCTTCGAGGCGCTGTATGGCATGGGCTTCCTCGGCAAGGTAGGCCTCTTTGTCAAAGCCCTCGGCATCCAGCACCACTACGACTCCATCAGCCGCGGCGTCATCGACACCCGCGACGTGCTCTACTTCCTCAGCGTGATAGCCCTCTTCCTCATGGGAACCCGCCTCGTGCTGCAGTCGAGAAAATGGAAAGACTGATATCACTCACCCCCTCTTGAGTTTCAGAAGCAAACCCGCCCTACACCACACCACCTCCACCATACTTCACCGATAATGAAACAATCACAAGAAAAACGCAATATCAAACGCAGCAACCTCCTCGAGTTCTTTGCTGTGCTGGCAATCGTGGTCTTCGCCAACCTCATCGGACACTATCTCTTCGCCCGACTGGACCTCACGGCAGAGCACCGCTACACCCTGAGCAAAAGCACCAAGAAAATGCTCAAGCAGATCGACGAGCCCGTCCTCTTCCGAGTCTACCTCGAAGGCGACGACATCCCCGCCGAATACAAGCGCCTGCAGAACGAGACCCGCGAGATGCTCAACCAGTTCCGCGCCTTCAACAAATTCATCGAGTACGAGTTTGTTGACGTGAGCCCCAGCAGCTTCGACAGCCAGGAAGAGTGTCAGGTCTTCTACCAGAAGCTGGCACAGGCCGGCATCCAACCCGCGTCGGTACAGATGCAGACCAAGAACGGAGTCACCCAGCAGATCCTCATCCCCGCCGCCACAGTCTACTACCGCGGATCGGAAACCTCCATCCAGCTCATGCAAGGACAGCAGTATGTGAGCGAAGAAGAGGCCATGAACAACTCCATCCAGGACCTCGAGTATGTGCTGAGCAACGTAATCCGCAACCTGGCCAACACCCAGAAGAAACATATCGGATTCCTCCTGGGCCATGGCGAGCTGGAACGCGGAGCCGTTTACGACATCCAGATGTCGCTGCTCTCCAACTACGCCCTCGAGAACGTCTATCTCGACAAGAACATCAACGCCCTCACCGGACGCAACCGCAGCGCCAAAGACTCGAGCATGTACTTCTACAACAAGTTCGACGTCCTCGTTGTTGCCAAGCCCACCCAGGCATTCACCGACCAGGAGCTTTACCTCCTCGACCAGTATGTGATGTATGGCGGACATGTGCTCTGGCTCATCGACCCTCTCGCTGCCGACCTCGACAGCCTGGCCACCAACAACCAGATGGTTGCCGTACGTTTCCCCGTAAACCTCGACGAGATGCTCTTCACCTACGGCGTGAGAGTAAACCCCGACATCATCATGGACATCCGTTGCCGTCCTATCCCCATGGCAGTAGGACAGGTGGGCGACAAACCCCAGATCAAGTTCTGCCCCTGGTTCTACTTCCCCGAGATCGTACCCATCTCCAACCACCCTATCGTACGTAACCTCGACCTCATCAAGACCGACTTCGTGAGCAGCATCGACCTCATCGACAACGATATCGTCAAGACCGTCCTGCTGCAGAGCTCCGAATATGCCCGTGTGAAGAACGCTCCCGCCATCATCGACCTCAACGACGGCAAGGTCGAGCCCGACCGCCGTCTCTTCAACAGAAGCAACCTCCCCGTGGCCGTGCTCCTCGAAGGCAACTTCAAGAGCATGTGGCGCAACCGTCTGGCTCCTTCGTTTACCGAAATCCCAGAGATGGGCTACAAGGAAGTAAGCGAACCCACCAGCATGATCGTTATCAGCGACGGCGACATGATCAAGAACCGATTCAACTACAACGACAATTCGGCCTACCCCATGGGCTACGACTACTACACCCACACGATGTACGCCAACAAGCAGTTCATCCTCAACGCCATCGACTATCTGGCCGGCAACGAAGAGGTTCTCGCCACCCGCACCCGCGACATCAAGCTCCGCAAGCTCAACGCCATGAGCCTCAAAGAAGACCGCACCCTCTTCCAATGGATCAACGTCATCCTGCCCGTAATCCTTGTGATTGTAGGCGGACTGATATATGTCTTCTTCCGACTGAGGAAAGTGAAAGGCAAGAGATAACAAAGCACAACCCGACTCCCTATTGACTAAACAACAAGACTAGAAATGAAAAGACGCAACCTCATCATCATCGCCGCCGTAGCCCTGTTAGGCATCCTTGCCCTTATCGTATGGATAAGCCGAGGACAGCACTCCACCTTCAAGCAGGACTTCCATATCGAGGACACCTCCACCATCACCAAGATCTTCATGGCCGACAAGAACGACAGCCAGGTGACGCTTACCCGCAACGAGGGCGACACCACCTGGATGGTCGACAACACCTACGAGGCCAGCCAGCCCATGATCGACCTGCTGCTCAACACCCTCAACGACATCCGCGTTCGCCAACGTGTAAACAAAAACGCAGCACCCAACATCATCAAAGACCTCTCCGTTCGCAGCGTAAAGACCGAGATCTACCAGCGCGTCTATCGCATCGACTGGTTCAACCACAAGCTGCAGCTCTTCCCCCACACAAAACTGACCGAAGTGCTCTATATCGGCCACGAGACCCAGGACAATCTAGGCTCCTTCGCTTTCCGAGAGGGCGACAAATATCCCGTCGTCATCCATATCCCCGGCTTCCGCGGCTTTGTTGAGCCCCGCTTCATCGCCGACGCCACCCTTTGGAGAAGCCATAGGATTGTCAGCCTTCCCGTAACTCAGATCGAGAGCATCGAGCTGGAGATTCCCGCAATGCCCGAAGAGTCGTTCGCTGTGCGTCGCGAAGGCGACGGCTTCTACATGGAGCTCCTCTCCACAAAACAACGCGTCGACGGCTTCGACACCGCACGCGTGGCACAGATGCTGGCATCGTTCACCAACCTCAACTTCGACGAATATGCCAAGGCTGTCCCCAAGGCCGAGCTCGACACCACGTTCTCCAAAGCCCCACGCACTATCCTGCGCATCAACGACCGCAACGGAAACAGCCGTGAGCTGAAGACCTACGTCAAATACAACAACCCCGACGACGTCTACACTATGCCCGACCCCGAGATGTACAACGTGTTTGATCTGGACCGTCTCTACGCCGTAATGGACAACGCGGACACGGTACTTATCCAGTTCTTTGTATTCGACAACATCCTCCAGCCCGCATCCTTCTTCCTCGGAAAAGAGATGTCGGGATTTGCCAAGAATTAAGACACCAACCCAGCAACACATAAGAAATGAGCGAGAAACCACTGATACTTATCTCCAACGACGACGGATACTCGGCCAAAGGCATCAATGAACTGATGGCTGTGGCACGCGAGTTTGCCGACATTGTGGTGATGGCCCCCGAAGGCAACGCCTCCGCAAAAAGCCATTCGCTCACCACTTCCATGCCTCTGCGTGCTAAGAAAATCCGCGAAGAGGCAGCCTCGGGACACCTCCATTCCTTGGCCATATATGCCTGCAACGGAACTCCCGTAGACTGCGTCAAGCTGGCGACAGAGCATTTCTGCCCCCGCCGGCCGACTTTGGTCCTTTCGGGAATAAACCACGGAAGCAACGCGAGCATCAACATCCTGTACAGCGGCACTATGGGTGCTGCGCTAGAGGCCGTCACCAACGGCTATCCCGCCATAGGATTCTCGTTGTTAGATCACAACAGCGACGCCGACTTCTCGGCCTGCCTGCCTTTCATCCGCCAGATCATCGAAGATGCGCTGACCGTAGGACTGCCTGAAGACATCGCGCTCAACGTCAACTTCCCCTATGCCAAGCAGGCACCTTACAAAGGGCTGAAAGTGTGCCGTGCCTCGAGAGCCTGCTGGTCCGACAGCTTCGAGCAGCGCGAAGACCCCTACCATCAGCCCTACTGGTGGCTGACGGGCAAGTTCATCTGCAACGACACCACCCCCGACACCGACCAATGGGCACTAGAGAACGGCTATGTATCGGTCGTCCCGGTAAAACCCGACTACACCGCTTTCGAAGCCATCACAAACATGAAACGATTAGAGAAATGAACATATTGAAGCAAAACACCATCACCGCCGGCATCGTCCTGGGCCTGGGCGTGGAGATCGTGACCGCTCTCCTGCTCTGGGTTGTGCTGCTGATTCTCGGCATGCCCGCCGAAGAACACATACGTTGGTTCGGAGTGGCGTTCATCCCTCTGGTGCTGCTGCTGCGCTACATGATCAAGAAGACCGACCGCATGCTGGTTTCCAAAACCCTTATGGGCGTTTTGTTCTTCAGCTTTGTCGCCTTTATGTTCATCATCCTATAATAATAAAGATAATTATAAAAAGAGCAACCTGACAGCAAAGAGACACCAGACAGAGACTTGCCATACAAATTCGCGACAGTAATGCGACAGTAGTGCGACAATGATGCGAGGCAAGTGCGACGCTAGAGAGAGACAAGAGAGAGACAAGAGAGAACCCAAACCCAACACACAGAAAGAACATGAAATACTACATCATAGCAGGTGAAGCCTCGGGCGACATGCACGGAGCCAATCTCATGAGAGAGATTCTTTACCAAGACCCCAATGCCGAGATCCGCTACTGGGGAGGCGACCGCATGGCTGCCGTGGTCGGTCACACCACTATGGTGAAACACATACGTGACCTGGCTTTCATGGGCTTTGTTGAGGTTGCTCTGAACGCAAAGACCGTCCTCGGAAACCTCTCCTTCTGCAAGCAGGACATCCTCAACTACAATCCCGACGCACTGGTCTTCATCGACTACCCCGGGTTCAATCTCAAAATCGCCAAGTTCACCAAAGAGCACGGATACAAGAACTTCTACTATATCAGCCCTCAGATCTGGGCATGGAAACAAGGACGCATCAAAGCCATGCGCCGCGACATCTACAAGCTCTGCTACATCCTTCCTTCCGAGCGCGCGTATTATGCCAGCGTCGATTTCCCTCAGGCACAATACGTTGGACACCCCCTGCTCGACGAAGTGAAGAACTACCGGCTCCAGCCTGCCGAGAAGATGGCTCTTGGAGACAAGAAAGTCATCGCCCTCCTTCCCGGAAGCCGCAAGCAAGAGCTCAACAAAGTGCTGCCTTTCATGCTCCGACTGGCCGACAACCACCCCGAATACCAGTTTGTTATTGCTGGAATGAAGCTCTTGGGCGACGAGTTCTACGGCAAGTTCATCACACAGAACCACAAGAATATCAGCGTAGTATACGACCGCACCTACGATCTCCTCTCCCAGAGCTACGCCGCCGTAGTGTGCTCGGGAACAGCAACCCTCGAGACAGCACTCTTCCGAGTGCCGCAGGTAGTCTGCTACCGAGGCAACGCCATCACCATCGGCATCGCAGCCTTCTTCATCAAACGAATGGGCAAGCTCAAATATATCTCTCTGGTGAACCTCATCGCCGACGCCCCTGTGGTGAAGGAGCTCATCCAGAACGACGTGAACGACAGCACTCTCGAGACCGAATTTGCCAAGATAAGCGTCAATTCCGCATCACGCCACAGCATGCTCGAAGGCTATGACAGAATGATAGAAATACTCGGCAACGAAGGTGCAAGCCAACGTACAGCCGGGATCATCTGCAACGACATAATGAAATAATGAAACGGACACTCTTCATATTGCTACTGCTTCTTGCCACTTTGACCGCACAGGCCGAAAGGGTGAAAGTACGCATCTTCTCAACCAACCGCATCGAAGCCATCAATATCTCCTTCGACCTGGGAAACTACGACCTCTATGCCGGAGACTCCCTGCTCGAAGCCTCGGTAGGAGAAGGGCTCTCCGTTATCGTGAAAGCCACAGCCGCAGGAGTGAATGTGGCGGTAAACGACTTCGAATACGGCACATTCAAAGAGATCTCGCTCCGAGCCACCGACACAGCCTGCATCCTCTGCCTCAACCCACGCAACGTGAAACAGCGCACCTACGAAGGCAACCTCATCATCTCCACCATCAACTCCACCGCCCTCAAACTCATCAACGATGTTGATTTCGAGACCTATCTGGCAGGTGTAGCCCAAAGCGAGATTTATGGCAAACACCCCGAAATATTCCGCGTACAAGCCACGATATCACGCACCTGGGCGCTACGCAATATCAACAAGCACAAGAACGAAGGCTACAACTTCTGCGACCACGTCCATTGCCAAGCCTACCACAACCGATGCGTACGGCCCGACATCATGCTCGGAACCATCCAATCCATGGGCGAAACCATAGTCGACCAGGAAGGGAACCTCATCGAGACCCCTTTCCACTCCAACAGCGGCGGACAGACGGCCAACAGCGAAGATGTGTGGCGTGCCGCACTCCCCTACCT
This sequence comes from Bacteroidales bacterium, assembly GCA_024400495.1. Taxonomy (GTDB): domain Bacteria; phylum Bacteroidota; class Bacteroidia; order Bacteroidales; family P3; genus Colimorpha. The sequence goes on along the minus strand of JAKSMR010000009.1, from coordinate 37,468 downwards.
TCGCTCGATTCAGGACACCTTCTCCTACCAGATGAAGCAAAGCGAATGGACAAAGGTGATAAATCGCGAGAAATGGGTTAGCTACTTCGGGAAGACACACAAATTGAACGTACAGGACTCAGCTATCCGTGACTCGCTACTCCATTTCTCACAAGAGGAACGTGTGGCCAAGATCTTCGATATCCCGCTCACCCGAGTGAGAAACGACTTCCAGCTCAAGAGTACCTTCTTCTCTGTTGAAGACCCCGGCACAGGCGACAACATCATCCTTCATGGTAAAGGCTACGGCCACGGCGTAGGATTATCCCAGGAAGGGACCATCCGCATGGTTGAACTCGGGTTCTCCTACGACCAGATTATCCAGCACTATTATCTCGGATCTCATGTCCATAAAAATGCCGCGACATCACAGCACTACGTATCAAACTACGTGAAAGAGATCCAGCAGATAATAGAGACCGACAAGCAGCAGCCGGGCAAAGTGAAATCGAAGAAAGACGACTGGCTCGGCCAACTCTTCCGCCTGCGAGACCGACAAGAGCGAGAAGAGGTTTACGACCCCAACAAACCCGACTCCGAAGGCGATTGGGACTATCAATGGTAAACAAATATCTGACGAACATAATAAACTCTACAATATGAAAAAGCTCATCATTCTCACAGCACTCACACTTCTCCTTGGTGGCAGCATCCATGCACAGGTACAATGGAAGACCATCGAAGAGGCAGCAGCGATGGATTCGACAAACAAGAAGTTGTTCTTCATCGATTTCTCCACCTCCTGGTGCAGCTACTGCAAAAAGATGGACCGAGAGACCTTCCAAGACCCCGTTATCTACACCATCCTCAACAGATACTACGTCCCTGTTCAGTTTGACGCAGAAGGTGAGAGTACCTTTGTTTGGGATGGAAGGACCTACATACCCGCCCCCGAAAGACGCGATGACGGCGGCAAAAACATGCACTCCTTCACCTACAGGATACTTGGCAACAATGCCAAATATCCTTCCATAGCCTTCTTCAACAAAGACCAGAGACTGAAGCAGATCCTCGAAGGATATCAGAGTGCCTACGACCTACAGATAATCCTCTGGTATTTCTGCAGCGGCGACTTCCTCTCCTATCCCTTCTACAAATACCAAGAAATCTTCGACGAGCAGATCAAGCCCGTAATGATGAAGAACCTTGACATTCGTTTCGAATAAACACCAAACCGATGGAATTACTTGATTGGGCCAAAGCCTGTTTTGCAAACGACCGCTACGCAACCGAAGCTACCGGCATCTCTATCCAAGAGGTTTGTGCCGACGGCAACGGGTCTTCTGCCACCTGTAGCTTGCACCTACTTCCCCACCATCGCAACGCTCGTGGTGCCGTGATGGGGGGCGTATTCTTCACCTTGGCAGATTTCGCCTGCGCAGTAGCGATGAACCTCAGCGAGGCCTTGTCCAGACTAGAGCAGGAGCCACCTCAAGAGGAACTCTTTGCTCTGTATTGGGTCTCACTCAACAGCAACATCAACTTCCTATCCCAACCCAAAGGGAATTCCATCACAGCCCACGCCACTTGCAAACGCAAGGGACGTACAACCGCCCTCTACGAGATAGAGATCAAGGAAGACGACCGCCTTTTAGCTGTAGTCACAACAACAGGAATGAGAGTCAACTAAAAACACCATATTAAACAAGAGAAGAAAAAAACACACACTATATGAGTTACAAAGAATATAAGCAACTTAATTTAACCCAGATTGGCGAAGATATCCGCAAGTTTTGGGAAGACAATGAAACTTTTGAGAAAGGAATGAAACTCACCGAAGGTCATCCTTCGTTTGTATTCTACGACGGACCTCCTTCAGCCAACGGCAAGCCCGGCATCCACCACGTGATGGCTCGTACCATCAAAGACGTCTTCTGCCGCTACAAGACCCAGAAAGGTTTCAATGTAGATCGCAAAGCAGGCTGGGACACCCACGGCCTTCCCGTCGAGCTTGGCGTTGAGAAGAACCTCGGCATCACCAAAGAGGATATCGGAAAGAAGATTTCCGTTGACGAATACAACCACGCCTGCCGTACCGAAGTTTTGAAATACAAGGACCTCTGGGACGAGCTTACCAAACAGATGGGCTACTGGGTCGACCTCAAGAATCCTTATATTACTTTTGACAACGAATACATAGAGAGCCTCTGGTTCATGCTCAAGAAGCTCTACGACAAAGGTCTCCTCTATAAAGGCTACACCATCCAGCCTTTCTCTCCTGCTGCCGGCACCGGACTCAGTTCCCACGAGCTCAACATGCCCGGCTGCTATCGCGACGTGAAGGACACCACTTGCGTGGCAATGTTCCGCCTCCTTCCCGGCCAAGCCCTTCCCTTTGGCACAGACACCAAGAGCGAAGACGTACAGGTCATTGCCTGGACCACCACACCTTGGACCCTTCCCTCGAACACAGCACTCTGCGTTGGTCCCGCTATCGAGTACAACCTTGTACGTACCGTCAACCCCTATAGCGGCGAGCCCTGCACCGTTATCCTCGGCGCACCTCTGATGGGTGCCTTTTTCAAGAACCCCGAAGCCAAGTTTGAAGACTACAAGGCTGGCGACAAGGAGCTTCCCTACGAAGTACTCGGCACAGTAAAGGGTACGTCCCTCGAAGGTCTCCGTTATGAGCAGCTCATCCCTTGGGTGAAACCTACCGCAGTTGCTGACGGTGGAAAAACCGACGACTGGAACGCAACTGACGACTCCTTCCGCATCATCCTGGGCGACTATGTTACCACCGAAGATGGTACCGGTATCGTTCACATCGCTCCTACCTTTGGTGCTGACGACGCTCGCGTTGCAAAGAAAGCCGCCATTGGATCGCTCCTTATGTTCGACCGCGACGGCCGCCAAATGCCTATGGTTGACAGACAAGGTCGTTTCTGTCCTATCGAGAACCTTGACCCCGAATTCGTCAAAGCTAAAGTTGACGTTGAGAAATATAAAGAGTACGAAGGCAAGTTTGTCAAGAATGCATTTGATGCAACCAAGACCGAGAAAGATATGAGTCTGGATATCGAGGTTGTTGTGATGCTCAAAGCCGAAGGCAAGCTCTTCAAGAGTGAGAAACACACCCACTCCTATCCTCACTGCTGGCGTACCGACAAGCCCGTCCTCTATTATCCCCTTGACAGCTGGTTCATTCGTACCACCGCCCTGCGCGACCGTATGATCGAGCTGAACAAGACTATCAACTGGAAGCCCGAAGCAACCGGTACCGGCCGCTTTGGCAACTGGCTAGAGAACATCGTAGACTGGAACCTGTCCCGCTCTCGCTATTGGGGTACACCTCTGCCCATCTGGCGCACCGAGGACGGAAAAGAAGAGATCTGCATCGGTAGCGTAGAAGAACTCCGTGCGGAGATTGAGAAATCCATCGCTGCTGGTTTCATGACAGAGAATCCTTACAAGAGCGAAGACTACAAATCCTTCGATCTCCATCGTCCCTACATCGATGGCGTGATCCTCGTTTCTGCTTCTGGAAAGAAGATGATGCGCGAACCCGACCTCATTGACGTTTGGTTCGACTCCGGTGCTATGCCTTATGCCCAGATCCACTATATGGGTGGCGAACTCACCGACAAACAGTTCCCCGCCGACTTCATCGCAGAAGGTGTTGACCAAACCCGTGGCTGGTTCTACACACTCCATGCTATTGCTACTATGGCATTCGACAGCGTAGCCTTCAAGAACGTTATCTCGAACGGACTCGTTCTCGACAAAAACGGCAACAAGATGTCCAAACGCCTCGGCAACGGTGTTGATCCTTTCGAGACTATTGGAAAATACGGTCCTGATGCCACACGTTGGTACATGATCACCAACTCCCAGCCTTGGGACAACCTCAAATTCGACATCGAAGGTGTTGACGAGGTTCGCCGCAAACTCTTCGGCACACTCTACAATACCTACTCTTTCTTCGCTCTCTATGCAAACCTTGATGGATTTGAATATAAAGAGGCTGATCTTCCTAAGGAGAAACGACCTGAAATCGACCGTTGGATTCTCTCCGAGCTCAACACCCTTATCAAGACCGTTGACGAAGCTTATGGTGACTACGAGCCCACTAAGGCCGGACGTGCTATCCAGGAATTTGTTGATGCTTACCTCAGCAACTGGTATGTCCGTCTCTGCCGCCGCCGCTTCTGGCGCGGAGAGTACACCGAAGATAAGATCTCTGCCTACCAGACCCTCTACACTTGTCTTGAAACACTTGCTCGCCTCATGAGCCCCATCGCTCCTTTCTTCTCCGAGCGTATGTTCCAAGACCTCAATGCTGTCACCAAGCGACTCAATGTGGAGTCTGTACACCATGCTGAATTCCCTGAGGTTCATGAAGAGCTTATCGACAAAGAGCTTGAAGAGCGTATGCAGCTCGCACAGCAGATCTGCTCCATGGTTCTCGCCCTTCGCAAGAAGACCAACCTCCGCGTTCGCCAGCCACTTGCCCGCATCATGATTCCCGTTTCTGGAGAGCACATGAAACATCAGATCGAGGCCGTATCTAACCTTATCTGCAGCGAAGTTAATGTCAAGGGTATCGATTACTTGGATGCCTCCAACAATATGCTTGTCAAGAGCATCAAGCCGAACTTCAAGACCCTTGGCCCTCGCTACGGCAAGATCATGAAAGCCATCTCCGCCCAGATCCTTGCATTCTCCCAGGAACAGATCTCTGCTCTCGAAGCCGCTGGCAGATGTGAGTTCACCATTGAAAGCCAGCCCATCGAGATCCTCCTCAGCGACGTAGAGATTGCCACCCAGGATATTCCCGGTTGGGTTGTTGCAAACGAAGGCAATGCTACCGTTGCTCTTGACATCACCGTCACACCCGAACTGAGAAACGAGGGTATCGCTCGCGAACTCGTTAACCGTATTCAGAACATCCGTAAGGAGGGTTTTGAAGTTACAGACCGTATCGTTGTTGACCTTGTTAGTGGCGAATGGGACGAGGCTATCAAACTCCACAAGGACTACATCTGCAGCGAGACCCTTTGCGACAGTCTTAACTTGGTTGCCTCCATTGCTAATGAGAAGGTTCAGTCCATTGAAATCATCGACGGCATGCCCGTAGATATCCTCGTTGTAAAGGCATAACACCTAATAGAAATCATACACTATGAATAGCACAAACCAACTATCCTTCGGCAACGACTTTGATCATGGCGCAACATTGCGTTTTCTTCGCCGCTGGTGGAAGACGCTCACAATCATATTTGTGGTGGCCGCCATTGCCTCTGTCGTAGCCTCTCTCTGCGTAACTCCCCGCTACAAATCGTCTGTCATCCTTTTCCCAACCAATTCAAACCGACTCTCCAAAGCTATCACCGCCGACCGCTATAGTCTGGACTACATGGACTATGGTATCGAACGTGACTGCGAGTACACGATACAGATTCTGCTCTCACAAAGCATGGAAGATGCCGTATGCGAGAAGTTCAACCTGATGGAGCACTACGGTATTCCCCAGGACGATGCACACAAGTACTTCAAACTCCACGAAGCCTATCGCAGCTACGTTTCTGTCAAACGAACCGAATATCTTGGTGTTGAGGTTGGCGTACTTGATGTTGACCCGCAGTATGCATGCGACATCGCCAACTTTATCGCAGCCAACTACGATACCCTTTGCCGCAAGATCCACACCGACCGAGCTACCGACGCTTTCAATATCATGGATGGTGTGTGTGGAGAACTTGCTCTAGAGATTGATTCTCTTGCCAAGTGCGGAAATACTGAGTTGGTATCGCTCAAACGTCAGGAACTTGCCGAAATGCAGACCCTACGCGCACAACGCAAAGTGGACCTCCACCAGAACTCCAGCTATAAATTCTGGCTCGACCACGCTTCTGTTGCCGACAAGAAAGCCTATCCCAAGCGCGCTATCATCGTGCTTCTCGGCACCTTTGGCGCACTCTTGCTTGCCATCTTTGTCCTCCTGCTGGTTGACAGAACGAGAAAAGAAGAAGAATAATTCACTTATATACAGTCGGGAACGCAATAGTTTCCGACTGTATTGAAACATCATCTCATGAAAGACTGGTTGAAAAAACATTGTTCGTTACTAGTTGCCCTTTTTGTTGTTGTCGCATTTCTAGCAACAAACTCTGTCTTGTTGGCCAAGGACTTTTACTATCTATGCCTCTTCCCTGTAGGATTGCTGGCCTTGCTCCTTTTCATTCTCAGAATGGAAACAGGACTCATGATAATGGCGCTTCTTACGCCTCTTGCCGTCAATATCGCCATCATTCCTGGCATGGAACTCTCTATGCCTGTTGAGCCGATGATGATTCTCTTCACCTTGATGTTCTTCTTCAGGGTTCTTGTCTCAAGGAGTTTCGACACTAAGATTCTCCGTCACCCTGTCACGATAGCCATTCTCTCCCAGTTAGCCTGGTTTGTTATCACTTCTGCCACTTCCGAACTGCCTGGTGTTTCTTTCAAATATTTCGCAGCTCGTTTGTGGTTTGTTGTACCCTTCTATTTTGCTGGAGTGCTGATATTCAGGAACCAACGTCGCATACGAGAGTTTTTCTGGTGCTATGCTGCCGGACTCATCTTTGTTGTACTCTTTGCCACCATCAGGACCCTTGGCCATATGGGCGATCTACAGACACTCCATCGGGTGATGTGTCCTTTCTACAACGACCACACAGCCTACGGATGTGTCATTGCTCTTTTCCTTCCCGCCACCTTCTATTTTGTTTTCAGCCGCAACGACAAGGGATGGGCCCGAGTCTTTTTCATTGCACTCTTTGGATTACTTTGTGTCGGACTGTTCTTCTCCTACTGCCGCGCCGGCTGGCTCAGCATCATGGCTGCCATAGGAGTATATGTGATGGTTCGCATGGGAATAAAAGTGAGATGGATGGTGCTGCTTTTTGGATTGGGCATTGGGGTCTTCTTCTATTACCAAAGCGACGTACTCTACAAGCTTGGGAAGAACAAGCAGGACTCTTCACTCGATCTGGCCGGCCAAGTGAAATCCATCTCAAACATATCTACCGATGCCTCCAACCTCGAGCGACTGAACCGTTGGGCGTCGGCAATACGAATGTTCAAAGAGCATCCTGCTATGGGCTGCGGTCCCGGCACCTACCAGTTCCTCTATGCTTCGTACCAGAAATCGTACCAGAAATCGGTTATCAGCACAGACTTCGGCAACAGAGGCAACGCCCATAGCGAATACATAGGTCCTTTGACAGAACAAGGTATTCCTGGTGCCGCTTTGGTGTGTATTGTTTACCTAACCACCTTTGCTACAGGCGTCAAGGTCTACCGCACCTCAAAAGACAAGACCATTGCAAACATGGCTCTGGCTTTTACTTTGAGTCTTCTGACCTATTATGTTCATGGAGTGTTCAACAACTTCCTTGATACAGACAAACTAAGTGTTCCCTTCTGGGGTTTTACCGCAATTGTTGTAGCCCTAGACTTATACTCCGAAAAGAAAAACAACAACACTCTTCCTGGGCGAAAGGAGGAGAAATGAAAAAGAGCCTCTTTATCCTCTCTTTCCTCTTGCTTTCCCTCAACATCCAGGCACAACTCCCCGAATATCTAGCATATCAGGATACCTTACCGCACTCTTTGGCCGAATATCTCCATAGTGAGGCTAAAACCTATATCGGGACTCCTTATCGTTATGGAGGGAAGACCCCCAAAGGCTTTGACTGTGCCGGATTCATGCGTTTCCTTTACATGAAGGTCGGGTATGAACTTGCTCCTTCTGCTGGCGGCCAATACCCGCAAGGGAAGAAGATCACAGACCCTCGACAGCTACGTTTGGGCGATCTCGTTTTCTGGGGAGGACGACATGGCGGGAAGACCAACATCGGCCATGTAGGAATGGTTGTTGACGTTGATACGGTTACAGGCCATTTCCGCTTCATCCATTCTGCCACCCATGGTGGTGTGCGCTACGACCAATCGACAGACTACTATTACCAATCGCGCTATGTGGGCGCGTGCCGCATTCTCCCAGAACCGCCAGAGATCCTACCCTACTATCGTAAAAGGATCAACGACACCAACCCTTGATAGTTTATGCCACCAGAGAGGCTGCCCGCTCTGACAGTTTGCCTCTCTCTATTCCTGAATCAATCTTACGCTCTCGCAATCCGTTCGAACCTTCAGCCAATTGGCTAATGACGACTTTTGGTCTGACGTCATAGTTGCAGAACCCACAATCACAGCCACCAGCTCCGGTTGTTGTGAGCCATCGCCATGGATAGAAGCGCCACGAGCCAGCACAACTTCCTTGATATTGGGATACTGGGCTTTGATTTCGTTAGCAATTTTTCCGCAATCCAGATCGGAATCACGATAAGAATCCAATTCCTTCCTTAGTTGGAGGATGAGGCTGTCTTGTTCCTCGACACGGGACTCGCTTCTGCTAAGCATCTGGCCGACAAGATTGTCCCTGTTGATAAGCTGCCTTTCCGAAGGGCCGATGAAAGCGATTTTGCTACGGGTAATGCCTTCTTCGTCGGCCAAAGTAAGAAGCGTTTCTTTGTCTGCCGAGGGAAGATTGACGTTACTTACCACCAGCTCTACCCTAGAGTCGTTACCCTCGTGGATAATGTTATGATCGAGGACATAGTTGAGCTGAAGAGTTGCCGCCCGGTCCAGGAAATTATCTACCGAACGTTCGAAATTGGTCTGTCGCACTACCGTTACGGCAGAGTAGATGCTCGGGATGATGATTATGATGATTGCTAGCGTTATAATGCGGCCTCTATTTGCCGACTCCGTGTTTCTGACCTTTGCAAAGCCCAGATACTTCGCTCCGAGATAGGTGGCTAACGCGATAAATACGCTATTGATAAAGAACAGATAAAGCGCCCCGAAGATATAGTGAGGATCGAGCTGCGAGACTCCGAAGCCGATGGTACAGAGAGGAGGCATCAGCGCCGTGGCTATGGCGACTCCCGACAGAACGGTTCCTTTCTCCTTACGACACGTTTCCATGATGCCGGCCAAACCGCCCACAAGCGCTATAATCACGTCATAGATCGTCGGGTTGGTACGAGCCAAGAGTTCTGAAGGGTTCACCAGTCGCAGAGGCGTCAATATAAAGTAGAGTGTTGAAGCCACTATGCTGATGATCACCATTATTGCCAGGTTTTTCAAAGAGACCTTCAGCAGTCGGGTGTCGTTAATCTCGAGAGAGAGTCCTATGCCAAGAATCGGGCCCATCAAAGGAGAGACCAACATGGCGCCGATAATCACAGGAATAGAGTTTACATTCAAGCCTACCGACGCGATTACGACAGCAAACGCCAGAATGTACACATTAGGTCCATGGAAATAAATATTCTTGCGGATGCTGGCAGAAGCGCCTTCCAGGTCGAGATATTCGTTCAAACCCGCCTTGGGGTTCAGATATTTCTGCAATCGTTTCAACATATTTCAATCATTTATCACACTAAAGGGGTCAAACTATACTTTTATAATCAATCGTTTATATATAACACAACAATAAAAGCAAACAAGCAAAGATACAAAAAAAACAATCTATAAAATCAAACGCCTCATTCACAACATCACACACCATCAGCCTCAACTGTCGGGCTCATTCTCAACAGGAAAAGAGACAGACTCTTCTGTCTCTAGAATCAGGAGCGAGGCTATCTCTAGCCCCACTCTTTCTTTTCCTCTATTTTGCTTGTTTGTCTGGCAGCAGGCAGAACACTTGGCTTAGCGTTGCACCAGGCAGCCACGAGCCTCCTACCAAGGTAGTAAGAAACCGAACTTAGCCGGATAGATCTTCTTCTCAAAATCCTCGTTGAAGACGGGCATAGTGGGAAGCTGGACGAAGAGTTTGATCACACCTACCTTAACCTCCATACGCACGTCGCACTTGAGAGGATTGATGACGCCGTTGATAGGTGTACGCTCGGTATATTTGCCGTCGTTGGTGGTATGTTTCACTTTCAGTCCGGTATGCTTTCCTGTGATAGCGAAGCCGGGAACGGCCGAGAGACGGAGACCGAATTTGCCATCGTTGGTTCTCCAGGATAAACCGACCGGGATGTCGATATAACGGGCTACCAAGCGGCTTTTGGAGATGCCGGGATAGGATGTTGCGTCAACAACGAGCGCGTTGCCGGTCAACAACATAGCTGGATTGTTGAACTTATACACATCCGACTCGAAGGAGAGACCGGCCTTCACGCCCCAATGGCAGTTGAGGCTGTAGACGTAGTCCAATTCCATCTGATAAGAGGAGAACGAGGTGCGGGCGTCGTAGGCGCCATCCAGTCCTACGAAGCCGTCGTAGTGGTTGCCGCCCCAGTTGTTCCAGCCCCAGAGGAAGACGAAATCAATATCCGATTTGCGACAAGGATTTTTCTTGTGTGTTTCTGGAACCTCGATGCTGATGTCCTGGGAGACGAGACGCTTCAACGAATCGACGAAGATCCTTATCGAATCCTCTTGGAAAGCAGCTTTAACGATATTGCCGATACTTTCAATCAATACGGTATCGAAATTGTGGGTGCGGACGATACTTCCAATCAATACGGTATCAAAATTGTAGGTGCGGACGTTCCCTTGCGCATCGGTCACCACAGCTTTGGAACTCACTTTAGCTGTTACCGAATCTTGCTGCGCGCTGGCACCATAGCCCAAGGCTAAAGTCATCAGAAGGAGAACTGAAAGTTTTTTCATGGTATAATTATTTTATATGTTTCCGAATAATTGGTTGACGAATTCATTCTTTTCGTTACGGACATTTCCTATCCAAGCTGCAACGGTAAGGAAAGGCTGAGCCAGACGGCCGAGATAGAGGTCCTGCTTCTGCTCCTTGACTTCGGGAGCGTCATTCTTCAAGGCATCTCCGTTGCTTTGTTCATTGATGGACGCCAGAGGATCGTAGTTGGCGATGCGTTTGAACGTTTCGTAGTCGACACGGATTTCCTCTTCGATGTTCTCCGCCAAGAGCGTTGTCTCTATTATTTCCTCAGTAGCAACCGACTCCATCCAGGCAGAAGGAACCGTTTCCTCCTTCCGCTCCTCTTCAACCGTTTCAGGAAGAGCCTCCGCCATCAGAACCGGCTGGGCAGCCTTGGGGCGTTGGGAAGGAATACCAACTCCCGATACAGACGTCTCTGTTTCAACCTCTTCCACAGCAGGGAGAGTATCCATTCTGGCCACAACGGGACCTTCTTCCTGCTTGGGGAAGAGAAAAAGGCCAGCTGCGAAGAGCGCCAGCACACAAGCCGCAGCAGCATAATGGCGCCAGCCGATGACAATAGTGCGTCTGGCTGCAGGATTGCTGAACTGAGGCACCTTCGCGGCAGGGAGAGACTCCAGCTTGGGAGAGTCTGCAAAGAGCGCCATCTCCTCCTTGAGGTCGGGATGGCTCTCGAGGAAAGCCTCCACCTCGGCAGCCTCGCGCTCGGGGAGCGTACCGTCGAGATACTGCACCAGGTAGTATTCGTAGTTATCTATCGTTATAGCCATAGGCGATGAGTTTCTTTTTCAAAGCGACGCGGGCCCGGTAAAGGTAGACGCAAACCTGTTGGTCGCTTATCGCGAGTATGTTAGCAATTTCTTTGTACGAGTAGCCCTCTACATCCTTGAGCTGCAGTATGCTGCGTTGTATCTCCGGCAACGTTGCCAGAGCCAAGCCGACAGCCTCCTGTGCGTCGAAATCCTCCTGCGGGGCCGCTACCGCCTCCTCCCTAGCCTCCTGGACGACAGGCTGGAGCTTTCTCCAATGGTCGGCCAGCCGGCGGTAGATGGTGCCGAAGAGGTAGCTGCGGCTTTTCTCCCGATCCACGCTCTCGCGATGCTCCCAGAGCGAAGTGAGCGCTTCCTGCACGATGTCGCGACTCAGTTCCTTGTCGCCACACGACCGCAGGGCAAACCGATAGCCTCTGAGCGAGAGGTCGTCGAATGCGTTGTTGTAGTCGTGTGCTGTCATCGGGTTTTGTTTCGTTTATCTTTTCGGGTTACACAATAGTAGTCGCAGAAAACCGGAAAATATTACAGGCTGCTGCAATTTTTTCTGAAAAAAGTTTTTTTGCGCCAGCCTGACTCGGGTCTTGGGAAGGACCAGCCTGCTGGTAAGGTCGGGAATTCCCTATAGTAGTAGGACGCTAGGGCGACGCTAGTGGGGCGCTAGGGCGACGCTAGGATAAGGTGACCTCTGAAAACTAGTTTTTTACGAATTCCTTAGAGGCCGCCATAAGAAATGCGCGCAATCACCTTATATCAATTACGCGCATTACTGTTCCTCTTTCCGAAGAGGACATCCCGTTCGAAAGAGAGCCTATTTCACCACCTTCATCAAAGCGTCGAGATTAGGCGTGAGGATAATCTCGGTACGGCGGTTCTGAGCCTTGTTGGCGGCGCTGTTGTTGGGCACCTTGGGGGCATATTCGCTATGGCCGCTGGCTTCGATGCGGATGGGGTCGATATTCTTGCCATACTGCAGCAGGAGCTTCACGATGGCGGTAGCACGCATCACGCTAAGGTCCCAGTTGTCCTTCACGGCAGTAGCACCTTTGAAGGCGTCGTTGTCGGTATGACCTTCCACCATGATATTCAGATCGGGGTTGTCTTCGAGCACTTTAGCGAGGTTCTGGATGGCCTCCTGTCCTTCCTTCGAGACGGTCCAGCTGCCCGACGAGAACATCAGCTTGCTCTCCATGGAGACATATACCTTGCTGTCCTTCACCTCCACGTTGAGACCTTTGTCCTTGAAGCCAACAAGGGCGTTGGTGACAGAGTTGCGGAGGGTTTCGAGCTCCTTCTTGGCGGCAGCCTGTCCGCGCTCGAGCTCGGCCTGTTTGTCGAGCAGAGCCTGCTCCTTGACGGCGAAGGCGTTCTCTCTGTCCTGCAGCTCTTTTGTGCGGATAGCGAGGAGGTTGTTGGCTTTGTCGAGGCTCTTGTTCTTGCCGCTAATCTGCTGCATATAGTTCTCGATGATGGTATCGTAGCCCAGACGCAGGTTTTCCATCTCGGTATGGAGGTCCTTGATAGTGCCTTCCTGCTCGAGGCGCAGCATATTGAGGTCGGTAATTTCGGCACTCTGGCTCTGAAACTGGCGCTGGAGGGAGGCATATTCGTCCTTCATATCCTGCAGCTCCTGACGGGTTACGTTGTGCTCTTTCTTAAGCATATTGTGCTGAGCCTGAAGGGTCTCATATTTGCTCATCGTCACACACGACGAAAGACCGGCACAGGCCAAAGCAACGAGTAGAAGTGTACGTTTCATATTTCTGATGTGATATTTTTGTTACTTACTTATATTTTATTTAACGTCGACAGAAGAAAAATATTGTGCCTTGCAGAGAAAAAACATTCCTATTTGCGATTTTTTTCTTATCTTTGCCTTCTACTATCTTTGTGCGGAAAAACGATGTGTGCGACTTAACCCTATTGAAACACAGTGAAAAACGACACTATATATAAGCGATTCATGGTATGGCGACTTCGTCATATCAGCGACCAAGTTTTTGTTTGGATACTCAGTATCGTTGTAGGCCTCTGTTCCGGACTGGCGGCCACCGCGCTCAAAACGGCTGTGCTCTACACCAATGCCTTCCTCCTCAGTTTCGGCACCTCCACCTTCGTGGGCGGAAACTTTATGATGCTTATCTATCCCGCCTTGGGAATCCTGCTCACCATCCTCTTCGTGAAATATGTGGTGAGAGGCGACATCGGCCACGGGCTTCCCTCCGTGCTGCTCGCCATCTCGCGCAAGAAGGGCGTCCTTCCACTAAAGAACACCTATTCCTCCCTCGTCGCCTCCACCCTTACCGTAGCTTTCGGCGGCAGCGTGGGACTTGAGGCTCCTATCGCCTCCACGGGTAGCGCCATCGGTTCCAACATCGGACGTTTCTTCCGCCTCTCCACTCACGACGTCAAGCTCCTCCTCGGATGCGGCGCCGCCGGCGCCATCGCCGGCATCTTCAAGGCCCCCATCGCTGGCGTGCTCTTCGTGGTAGAGGTGTTTATGTTCGACCTCACCAAGACCTCGGCCATCTCGTTGCTGCTCTCCTCCATCAGCAGCGCCGCCGTGGCCTTCTTCCTCATGGGTCCTCACGTGCAGTTCGCCTTTACCGTCCGCGAGCTGTTCGAGCTCGACCAGATCCCCTTCTACATCATCTTAGGCATCGTCTGCGCCTTCAGCTCCGTCTATTTCCTCCGCATCTGCGACAAAGTAGAGAGCATCTTCTCCCGAATGAAGAAACCCTCCTACAAGCTCGTCGCTGGCGGCATCGCTCTGGGCGTGATGATCTTCCTCTTCCCTCCCCTCTTCGGCGAGGGCTACTCCTTCCTTACCGACCTCCTTCATGGCAATAGCGACTCACTCTTCGAGCATAGCATCTTCCACTCCTTCGCCAACGAGTCGTGGGCTGTGCTCCTCATGCTCTTCGTCCTCATCCTCCTCAAAGCCGTCGCCACAGCAGTCACCATGGGCTCCGGCGGCGTAGGCGGAACCTTCGGTCCCTCGCTCATCGTTGGCGGCATCACGGGCTATTTCGTAGCCCTTTGCATCAACCAGATGGGACTTCCCGTGCAGTCCACAGCCAATTTCGCCCTTGTAGGCATGGCTGCCGTGATGACCGGCGTCATGCAAGCACCTTTCATGGCCGTGCTCCTCATCGCCGAAATCACAGGCGGCTACGCACTTATCGTGCCCCTCCTTATCGCTTCGGCCGTAACCTTCATCTGCGTCAATCCTTTCGAGAAACACTCTATCTACGCCCGCAAGCTGGCCCAGCAGGGCGACCTGATGACCCACGACAAAGACCAGTCGGCCGTACAGCTGATGAATATGCGCAAGCTCATCGAGACCAACTTCGTCCCTGTACGCGAAGGACAGACCCTCCGTGACCTCGTGAACGCCATCCAGAACTCCCGTCGCAACGTCTTCCCCGTGCTCTCCGAAGACGGCAAATTCGTCGGCGCCATCCATCTCGACGATGTGCGAAAGATCATCTTCCGCCCCGAGTTCTACGACAAACATTTCGTCGAAGAGTTCATGCATCCACTCGATAAAGGCGATGTCGTCTGCCTCTCCGATCCTCCTCAGGATGTTGTGGCCCGTTTCCAGGAAGGGAAAGACCGCTACAACCTTGTGGTCGTCGACGAGCAGGGCCGTTATGTGGGAATGCTCTCCCGAGCCAACCTCTTCTCCGCCTACCGACGCTTCGTTCGCAACGTTTCGGAGGAATAGAGAAATCAAAATATTCGCTCCCTCTGCAACAAAACAACATCCTTTTGCGTCATATAATAAATACAGAAATCAATCAAAAAAAACTTTTTATACAATGAAGAACATCTTTAAACTCATGGGTCTCGTGCTCCTCGCTGGCGCACTCACCCTCG
Source organism: Bacteroidales bacterium (assembly GCA_024400495.1). Lineage (GTDB taxonomy): Bacteria > Bacteroidota > Bacteroidia > Bacteroidales > P3 > Colimorpha. The sequence goes on along the minus strand of JAKSMR010000009.1, from coordinate 22,081 downwards.
CATCCTGCAGCAAAGAAGAAGACACCAACAACAGCGGCAACAACAATGCCGGTGGCGGTAACAATGGCGGTAGCTCTACCATCGCTTATACCGACTACACTTCAAATCCTGTTGTTTACGGTAGTGGCGTACACCCCTTCATCCCTGGCGTCTCTTCCGAAGAATTCAACTATACCATCGAGGATGGCTTTGGCTACCTGATTTCGATTTACGAGACTGGTGCTGGCATCGTTTCTGAAACTGGCGTCGAATGGGGCTACGACAATGTTGCCCTTCTTGCAGAAGGTACCGAGATTGGCGCATCAAGCCGCTTCACCTCCAACAACAGCGCTTCGCTCTACATGGACGACAATACCACTTGGTACAACAGAACCGGCTATGTAGGCTTCAAGATGGCCAAGAACGGCGCAACCCACTATGGTTGGGCTAAGATCAAGGTTGACAACAATGGCGTTACCATTTACGGCATCGCTTACGAGCAGACCGCCAACAAGTCTATCAAAGCCGGTCAGAAATAATCCCCAACAGATTATATCACATAAAAAGGTCGCCCAACGGCGGCCTTTTTCTTTTTAGCATCTTTACCCCTCCTGCAGCCTAATCCGGAAGACCGGAGAGCCATCGGACGAGGAGCCTTATATCAGCAAGGCAGCAGACAGCTATCAGTCGGCCATCAAATCCGACTCAATTCCGACTCAATTCCGACTCAATTCCGGCTTTTGTGGGAATTAAGTCGGATTTGAGTCGGGTTTGAGTCGGGTTTAATACGACGTTGGTACGACGCTAATACGATGCTAGAATATGGAACCTATACGATATCCATCCGGAAAAAGCACAAAAGAAAACAGCCCCTGCCGATCCGTCTTACGACATCTCCAGAAGAAAAAGAGCCGGAAAAAAGCGAGAGAAGCAAAGGTCTACTAGATGCCTGTTGCTTCTCTCGTTTATGTCAATATATACCCCCCCCCGAAAAAAAAGATCTAGGATATCAGTCCGATTGTCTTTGACGGAGGGTTGCGAAGGGAGTCTTATCTGCCTTTCTTAGTTTTCTCAAACTGCACTTTGAAAGCCACAGCATGGTTGCTCTCGGAGGGATGGACGTAGAGCTCGGTATTGCTGCCATCCTGGCGCATCTTCACGCTACCGCCTTTGCCGAGCAGGGAGACCTTCACGGGATTGCGGTCGAACTTAGGCAAGGTCACCACTTCGGGCATAGCCTCGCCTTCGTCGAGGAGATAGATAGCATAGGCCGTCTTGCCGTCCTTGCTCTGGGTGAGACGCCATCTTCCGTCAACGAAAGGCATCAGAGGACGGGTTTCGTAGATAGCCTCGCCGTTGATCTTGAGCCATTGGCCGATCTCTTTCATGCGCACAACGGCACGCTCGGGGAGCACACCATAGGCGTCGGGGCCGACGTTGAGCAGCAGGTTTCCTCCTTTGGCCACCACATCGCAGAGGGTATGGATGAGGGTGTTGGTGGACTTGTAGTTGTCGTTAGGCACATAGGACCAGCTGTCGCCCATGGTCATACAAGTCTCCCAAGGCTGGGGCATATAGGACTGGGGGATCTGCTGTTCGGGAGTGGTGTAGTTCTCGTATTTTCCGCCCACGCTACGGTCGACGATGAGCAGATCGGGTATTTTCTCGCGGGCCATCTTGGCGATAGCGGGCATATCGATATCCTGCACGTAGCCGCGACAGCCGAGCCACTCGCGGATCTCGGGGGTGATGCTCCATTCGGGACGAACCCAGCCGCCATCGAGCCAGAGGATGTCGATAGGACCGTAGTTGTGGGTCAGCTCATAGATCTGGTTGTAGGTGAAGTCGCAATAGCGTTGCCAACGCTCGGGATCCTGCTGAGGATCGTAGTTGACATTGCGGTCGGGAGTGGCCCATTCGGGAGCCCAATAGTCGGGGCAATGCCAGTCGGGCTTGGAGAAATAGAGGCCTGTCCAGAAGCCTTTGGAGCGGAACGTCTCCACGATGGAGCGGGTGACGTCGGAGTCGATCTTCTTGCTATAGGGGCAGCTCTTGTTGGAGATTGTGTAGTCAGTATATTTCGAGTCGAACATGCAGAATCCGTCGTGATGTTTGGTGGTGAAGACCACATATTTCATGCCGGCATCGGCAGCATTCTTTGCCCATCGGTTGGCGTCGAACTTGGTAGGCTTGAAACTCTTGTTGAGAGCGCGATAGCTCTGCACATAGGTCATATAGTCGCGGCCGTCGCGAGTGATCCAAGGCTCGCTACAGATGCTCCACGACTCCACCACGCCCCATTGGGCGTAGATGCCCCAATGGACCATGAAGCCGAACTTGAGGTCCTTCCACTCCTCGAGACGATCGACGATGATAGGATTGTCCTCGGGCATCTGTTCCTCGGTATAATGACGAGGGTGATGGATGCATTTCTGAGCGGGAGTGAGGCTGGCGCTATCGGCGTTGACAGCCACCTGTGCTCCTGCGCCCAAGGCAGAGAGCAGAAGGGCAGCAAAAAGGATGATATGTTTCTTCATGGTCGATATTTTTTTCCAATAATAATTTGCAAAGGTACATACTTTTTTTCAATTATCTGCGTTTTTAATAATAAATAATGGAAAATCTGGATAAAGACATACTCCTTGAAGTGTCGGGACTGAGCATCGATTTCGGTTCCCGCCATGTGGTGCACGACGTCAGCTACACCCTACGTCGCGGGCACACACTCGGCATCGTAGGAGAGTCAGGATCAGGCAAATCCGTCAGCAGTATGTCGCTCATGGGGCTGCTCCCACACTCGGCCAAAGTCGTCGGAGGAACGGCACTCTACCACACCAAGAAAGGACCGGTTATCGACCTCCTCCAGCTGGACGAAGCCGATATGCGGAAGATTCGCGGCGAATACATCTCCATGGTCTTCCAGGAGCCCATGACCGCCCTGAATCCCGTCCAGAAATGCGGAAAGCAAGTCGTCGAAATGCTCATGCTCCACGAGAAAGTAAGCCCCCAAGAGGCCAAGGAGCGTGTCATCGACCTCTTCAAAGAGGTGTTGCTGCCCCGCCCGGAGAAGATCTTCAACAGCTATCCCCACGAGATCTCCGGAGGACAGAAACAGCGCGTCATGATAGCTATGGCGCTGGTCTGCAACCCGTCGCTCATCATCGCCGACGAGCCCACCACAGCACTCGACGTCACGGTCCAGAAGACCATCCTCGACCTGCTTAAAGAACTACAGAAAAAGCACAATATCGGCATCATCTTCATCTCCCACGACCTCGGAGTCATCGCCCAGATCGCCGACGAAGTAGCCGTGATGTATCGTGGCGAAATTGTCGAGCAAGGTCCTACCGGACAAGTCCTAAGGAACCCCCAGAAGCCCTACACCAAAGGGCTTCTCGCCTGTCGTCCGCCCCAATCCGGCCGCCCCTTGCACCTGCCTACCGTCCAGGAATTCCTTGACGAAGCACAAGGACAAGAGCCCGACATCATAAAAAACAGAGAGCCCCAACCTTCATCAGGTACAACCCGTTCAGACACAACTGAAGCCCCCAACATCTCCACGCAAGAGCAAGTGCCGGGAGCCGACACCGAAGAGCACGTCCCGCTCCTTACCGTGCGCGACCTCTCCGTCACCTACACGCTCAAGCGCACGCTCTTTGGCAAACCCAAGCAGCAGCTTACCGCCGTCAACCACCTCTCTTTCGATGTGATGCAGGGAGAGACCCTCGGACTTGTAGGCGAGTCCGGATGCGGGAAGACCACTCTCGGACGCACACTCTTGAGGCTCATCGACAGCGCCTCCGGCTCGATAGAATATCGCGGCAAACGCCTCGACCAGCTCAACCAGCACCAGATGCGATCACTACGGCCCAAGCTGCAGATCATCTTCCAGGACCCCTACTCCTCCCTCAACCCCCGCATCACCATCGGCAACGCCATCCTAGAGCCCCTTAAAGTACACGGAATCAAAGGCGGACGAGAGCGAGTGATGGAGCTCATGGAACAGGTCGGCCTTGACCCCGAATGGTACAACCGATACCCCCACGAACTCTCAGGCGGACAGCGCCAACGTGTCTGCATAGCACGAGCACTTATCCTGAAGCCCGAGCTGGTGATTTGTGACGAATCCGTCTCTGCCCTCGACGTATCGGTCCAAGCCCAAGTGCTTAACCTGCTCAACGACCTGAAGAGGAGATACCACTACACCTATATCTTTATCTCCCACGACCTCAGCGTAGTACGATTCCTCTCCGACCGCATAATGGTCATGCGACAGGGCAACATCGTCGAACTGGGACAATCCGACGAAATCTACACCAACCCCCAAGACCCCTACACCCAGGGTCTAATCGACGCCATACCAAGGATCTAACAGCCGTCAACCAGGCAAATCGCTCCTCATCCCGATACTCCTCTGCCGAACCGACGCCAAGACTGTCCGACAGACGTACATCTCTGCCGAGAAAGATTTTTGCGACGGATGAATTATTTTTCGTATCTTTGCAGATTGTAACAAAGATAATTATTATTATATAATGCGCGCATATAAACTCATACTCATTGCTTTAACCCTGCTGCTCGCTGTGGGCTGCGGCCGTCGAATCACAGTAGAGAGCTACGCCATCGTGCCCGAACCGGTATTCCTGGTGCAGAAAGAGGGCACCTTCACCATTAGCGGAAAGACCCAGCTCTTCATCGACGGAGCCGGTCAGAACTCCAGCACGGTAAACTATATCAAGAAATCACTCCGCAAGATGGACATCCGGACCTCGCTCAGCGGCGTCGATAACGACAACTGCATCGCTCTCGTCATCAACCAGACCCGCAACGACGTCATCGGCGACGAGGGTTATATCCTCGAGGTACGTCCTAACGGAATCTACATCTCCGCCAACACCGAGACCGGCATCTTCTATGGCTTCCAGACCCTCATACAGATGCTTCCCGAAGACATCACCAAGGCACACTACAGCAAGATCATAATGCCCTGCTGCGTCATCCAGGACTACCCCGCCTTCGAATGGAGAGGAAGCATGAGAGACGTATCGCGCCACTTCTTCAGCACGAAGGACATCAAGAAACATCTTGACCTGATGGCCCTCTATAAACTCAACCGATTCCATTGGCACCTCACCGACGACCATGGCTGGCGCATCGAACTCGACAATTACCCCGAGATGAACGACATCGGATCGTGGCGTGTAGACCGCGACGACCAGCCTTGGGGCAAGGCCGACCTACCCCGCGAGGGAGAAGCCCGCACCTATGGCGGATTCTACACCAAGGACGAGATCGCCAAGATTGTAGAATATGCCGCCGAGCGTCACATCGAAGTGATTCCCGAGATTGAGATTCCCGGCCACTGCGCCGAAATCCTCTGCGCACACCCCTCTTTTGCTTGCGCCAACGACGACACCACCTATAATGTCGAGATCGGTCCCTACTGGCCTCCTCGCGCTATCCTTTGCGGCGGCAACGACAGCGTGATGCAGTTTCTCAAGGATGTGATGGACGAAATCATCCCTCTCTTCCCCTACGAATACATCCATATCGGCGGTGACGAAGCCGTGAAGGACAACTGGAAGAAATGCCCCCTCTGCCAGGCTCGCATCAAAGAGCTGGGCCTCGAAGGAGAGGAAGGACTGCAGAGCTGGATGATCCGCGAGATCGAAGCCTATCTGAAACTCAAAGGCAAGCGTATCATCGGTTGGGACGAGATACTCGACGGAGGCGTCAGCGAGACAGCCACCGTGATGTCCTGGCGTGGTAAAGAAGGCGCCATTGCCGCCGCCAAGCGTGGCAACGACGCCATCATGTGTCCCATCGGACAGTGCTATTTCAACTTCTACCAAGCCAACGAGAAATATGCACCCGTCGGATTCCCCGGCTTCGTGTCCCTCTATTCCACCTACCACCTCGACATCGTCCCCACGGAGCTCACTCCCGAAGAGGCCAAGCACGTCATCGGTGGTCAAGGCAACCTGTGGGCCGAGTACGTGAACACCCAGGATGTGGCCGAATATCAGCTCATCCCCCGTATCTGCGCCAGCGCCGAATGTCTGTGGACACCAGCCGAGAAGAAATCGTGGAACGCCTTCCGAGCCAAAGTGAACCGGCAGAAGGCTCGTCTCACCTCTCGCGGATACAACTGCGGCGAGAGTTCCTTCAAGCCCATTATCAAATCCACCGCCAGTGGCGACAACGACTGTCTCATCACACTCGACTGGGAGGTGGAAGGAACACAGATATACTACACCCTCAACAACGATACCACCGGCAGCGGAATCCTTTACACCCAACCCTTCGTAGTTCCCAGTGGCACCTACGTCAACACCAAGAGCTACCTGAACGGCCGGCTGAAGGAATGTCCCTACCGATTCCATATAATCCGAAGCAAACAGTGATACCCGAAGAATTTAAAAATATTGCCCCCTACGAGGACGACGAAATCCTGAGCGCCATCCGTCGTGTACTACAGCACAAAGAGGCCCTCTATTTCATCTGCTCAAAAATAGCGCCCGACGTTGACTTCAAGGACTTCGTCGAGCTCTCGCTAAGCATCAAGAGCGTAGAGGAATACCAGATGAAGATCGGCATCCCCATGCTGATGCGCATCCTCAACAACAGCACAGAAGCAGGCCTCACCTGCGAGGGCTTCGACCAGCTTGAGCCTCACGGCAGATACCTTTTCGTATCGAACCATCGCGACATCACCCTCGATGCCGCCATGTTCATCAAGAGCCTCTACCGCTTCAACCTCGACCCCTGCGAGATAGCTTTCGGCGACAACCTTATCGCCAATCCTCTCATCGGCGAGCTGGCAAGGATAAACCGTATGTTCCCCATCTTGCGCGGCGGCACGAGAAGAGAGTTCTACCAGGCCTCGCTCCTCGTATCGAAATACATCCGCTATTGCCTCACCGAGAAGAACAAATCGGTCTGGATCGCCCAACGCAACGGCCGCACAAAGAACGGCGACGACCGCACCGAACCCGGCCTGATGAAGATGTTCTCGATGAGCGGCACCGGCGACTTCGTAGAGGACATGGACAAGCTGCACATCGTCCCTGTAGCCATCAGCTACGAGAACGAGCCCTGCGCAAACAGCAAGATTTACGAGCAACTCGTCAATAGCCGCGGAGAGAAATACAGCAAAAGTCCTAACGAAGACATGATGAGCGTGATGCGCGGCATCCTCGAGCAGAAAGGTGCCATGCATATCACCGTCTGCAAGCCCCTCTCCCGCGAGGAGATAGAGCAATGCGCTGTCGGCACCACCCAAGGCGCCCTCAACGACTCTTTTGTAGCCCTCTCCGAACTGATAGACCGTCGCATCCACAACGGCTACCACCTCTTCCAGAGCAACCTCGACGCCTACGAGAAGTTGAAGGACTTCGAGCCCACCGTTCCTCCAACGCGCGAGGAGCTGATGCTCCAGCTCTACGCCAACCCCGTAATCAACAAGCAGGGACGCTAAACATCTCTTCCTTCACAGAGGAAACACCCGATCACCAAACTCACAAAAATATCACAAGAAGATGAATATCCATATTGTCCAGCACAACATTTACACGAACAATCCCGAGAAAAACTTAGAATGGATTCTTCAGGAACTTGATACACAAGAGAGCAAAGACGCCCTTCTCACCGTCTTCCCCGCATGCACTCTCTGCGGCTATCCTCTGCACGGCTCCATCGCCTACACCGACATCCAGAAGCGTGCACAATCTGTTCTTCAGGAGCTCATCGCCCATAGCGAACATCGTGCCTTCCTCATCGGCATGCCTCTCCAGATTCAGGACAAAGGACTCTGCAACGCCATCGTCTTCGTTCAAAACAACGCCATCCGTGGCATCGTGACAAAGAAATACCTCAATCCCGACGAGCAGAAATACTTCGTTCGCGGCGAAGGTGTGCAGATGATCCAATACCAGGAGCAGGAGATCGCCATCGGATTCTACGAAGACCTCAAAGAGCTCTCCAAATCACACATGGAGCAGCCCGATATGATTATCTGCTGCGGCAACAACATCTTCGACTATAACAAACCCTACAGCATCCGCTACCGCATGCGCAAGATCGTGGAGACCCTCAACGCTTCCCTCGTCTTCTCCAACCGCATCGGCGGCGAGGCTTCGTTCCTCTATGCCGGTGGTTCCATGGCTCTCAACGCCGCTGGCAACGTGCTGTGCCAGTTCCCCTACTTTGAGGAGCACAGCCAGACCGTCGACCTCCAGCTGCTTACCGCCATCGAGCACGACGAGAAGCCCGAGGCAGTGGAACTTGTCCACAAAGGCCTGCTGATGGGCATCCGAGACTACTTCGCCAAGAACGGCCTCCAGCGCGCCGTCATCGGACTCAGCGGCGGCATCGACAGCGCCCTTGTCTGCGCCCTCGCCGTCGAAGCCCTCGGCCCCGACAACGTCCACGGCATCCTCATGCCTTCTCAGTATTCCACCGACCACAGCGTGCAGGACGCAGTAGATCTGGCTCAGAACTGCGGCATCAAATATGACATTGTACCCATCGCCGATATCTTCAACCAGCTCAAAGCATCGTTGAAACCTGTTTTCGGCGACCGTCCCGAGGATGTGACCGAGGAGAACATGCAGGCTCGCATCCGTGGCACCATCGTCATGGCCTATGCCAACAAATTCGGCGCCCTCATGCTCAACACCTCTAATAAGAGCGAGGCTGCCATGGGCTACGGCACCCTCTATGGCGACTGCAACGGCGCCCTTGCCGTCATCGGCGACCTCTACAAGAGCGAAGTCTATCAGCTTTCCGAATACATCAACCGCAACGGGATCATCATCCCCCAGAACACCATCGACAAAGCTCCGTCCGCCGAGCTCCGTCCCGGACAGAAAGATAGCGACTCACTACCCGAGTACGCCATCCTTGACGAGATCCTCAACCTCCATATCGAAGAAGAGCGTTCCTACGACGAGATTGTTGAAGAGGGCTACGACCCCGACATGGTGGCCATGGTCATCCGCAAGGTGCGCATCAACGAATGGAAACGCCGCCAGTGCCCAGCGCCCATCAAGGTGAGCCCCATGACATTCGGCATCGACAGAAGAGTGCCTATCTCATAAAGCAAGACAACAGCAAGAACAAGACAACAACTAACGAAGAGATATGGAAAGAAATCCTCAGATCGAACTAGCAGAAAAGTACATAAACTCTACCCGTGTCTCGCTTTTCCTCACCGGAAAGGCAGGCACGGGTAAAACCACTTTCCTTCGGCATATCGTTGAGACGACAAGGAAACGCACCATCGTCGTTGCTCCCACCGGCGTCGCCGCCGAGAACGCCCGAGGTGTCACCATACACTCCTTCTTCCAGTTCCCCCTAGAACCGTTCCTCCCCGATGTCAAGGATCTGGTAACCGAATACCAGATGCCCGACCAGAAACGGCAGCTGAGGAAAGAGAAGCTCAATATCATCCGCACCCTCGACCTGCTCATCATCGACGAGATCTCCATGGTACGTGCCGATCTGCTCGACGCCATCGACGACAGCCTGCGCCGCTACCGCCACAACCCTCGTCCTTTTGGTGGTGTGCAACTCCTCATGATCGGAGACATCCAGCAGCTCCCTCCTGTAGTCAGAGACAACGAGAAGCCCTATATGGACCAGGTCTACCCTTCTCCTTTCTTCTTCCACAGCAAGGCGCTGAAGAAACTGAGCTATATCACCATCGAGCTGCAGACCATCTACCGCCAACAGGACAAGCTGTTCGTCGATCTGCTTAACAACATCCGCGACAACCATTTCGATGCTGCGACGCTTCAGGTGCTCAACGCTCGTTACAATCCCTACAGGAAGGAGGACCTCTCGCAGTCTCCCGCTATCCGTCTCACCACCCACAACCGCCAGGCTGAGAGCATCAACCAGGCCCATCTCGATGCGCTAGCAAAGCCCGAGAAGATCTTCAACGCCTCCATCTCCGGCAATTTCCCCGAGGCCAACGCCTCCACCGCATCCCATCTGGTGCTGAAAGAGGGCGCCCGTGTCATGTTCGTCAAGAACGACTCCAGCGGACGCAAACGCTATTTCAACGGCTCTATGGGCACTATCACCGGCTGGGGCACCGACGACGAGGGTGCCACCTATATCAACGTGCGGCTGGACAGCGGCGACATCATCGCCGTAGGCAGAGAGGTATGGGAGAACATACGCTACGAGATCGACCCCACCGACAAGCAGATCAAGCCTAAGGTCGACGGCACCTTCACTCAATACCCGCTCAAGCTGGGCTGGGCCGTCACCATTCACAAAGCCCAGGGACTCACCTTCGACAAAGTAGAGATCGATGCCGCCAACGCCTTCTCCTACGGTCAGGTCTATGTAGCCCTGAGCCGATGCCGTACCCTTCAGGGACTCACCCTCTCCTCCCCCATCAGCGCCGCTGCCGCTTTCGACAATAGCGAGATACTCTCCTTCACCTCCTCCTTCACCCCCGTCCAGGAGGCAGAGCAGGCGCTGCACGACAGCACCGAACAATATTTCTACGACATACTCTTTGAGCTTATCGACCTCTCCGACTTGCAGCGGAACATCGAACGGCTGAGGAAGATCTACTACGAATCCCTGCGCAGCCTCTACCCAGCGCAGACCGATTCCATCACCGACATCTGCAACCGCCAGTTCATCGACCTGGTGAATGTGGCAGAGCGGTTCAAAGGACAGATCAACGCTATCCGTATGAGCCAGGGCGACAGAGCGCACCTGCTCGACCGCGTCAGCAAAGGAGTCACCTACTTCTCCAAGCAGCTGTGGGACATCAACGATTCGCTCACCCCCCTCCTCTCCGTCGACATCGACAACCAAGAGGTGATGAAACGCCACAACGACTACACCAGCAGCTACCGAGAGAGCTACGACGTGAAGATGGCATGCTTGAAAGCCGTAGAAAAGAGCGGGTTCTCGGTGGACACCTATCTGCAAGCCAAGACCAACCAGCAGCTCGCCGACCTCACTCCTCCTGCCCGCAAGAAGAAAGCCGGCGTCTCCAGCGCCCCCTTTGCCATCTATGCGGGCAACAACAACCCCGAGCTCGTCGCCATGCTTGTCCAATGGCGCAAAGAGCTCAGCAAAGAGAACAACACCCCTGCCTACACCATCCTGCACCAGAAGACCTTGCTGGCCATCGCCAACGAGCTTCCCAAGACCCACTCCGCCCTCCAAGAGATCAAAGGTATGGGTAAGATGAAGATGAAAGCCTTCGGAGATGACATCCTCGAGATCATCGGCCAGTATTGCGACAGCCACAACATCCCCTTCGTCCATCTCCCCCGACAGGACTCGATATTCGACCTCTAGCAGTCCACATCCCTCAGGCTCACCCCCGAAAAACGAGAAAAAGAACCCTATCTCCGATAAATTCTTTTTTACATACTGCGCAAATAAAAGAACGACCACAAGGATTTATTGTCCTTCGTGGCCGTTGATGTTATAGGTAGCTTCTGTCAATCAGATCAAGATGGGCATCGTCGTTGTGCCCTCACGACTGAACGCCGAAAAGCATAGTGGTACTATGCCGGGAGGCTGATCAAAAGTTGCACAAAAAGAATCTATGCCTTCTGACGACTCTCTCTTATTTCTCCGAAGCCGTAGTAGGCTTTATCTGCGCCTAGCTTCAATCTCCTTGCCTTCCACGGTGAGCGTGGCGTGAGGCACAATACGAAGACGCTCCTTGGGGATGAGTTTGCCGGTGATGCGGCAGATGCCATAGGTGCCGTTCTCAATGCGAGCCAATGCGAAATCGAGGTCGCGGATAAATTTCTGCTGACGGGCTGCCAGCTTGGCGTTTTCCTCCTTCGAGAGAACATTGCTGCCCTCTTCGAGAGTCTTGAACGTGGGAGCGGTGTCGGTTACATCGTTCTCCGAACCGGCGACAGCTTCCTGAAGGAGCTCGAGATTTTTCTGTGCTTCAGCTTTTTTTGCAAGGATAATCTCCTTGAATTCCTGGAGTTCCTCAGGCGAGTAGCAATTCTTTTCGATCTTATTTTCTGCCATAGCTTTTCTTGTTTATGCGACTTCTAGAAATCGGCTGTTTTTATCCTTCCGAAGTCCTCATTAGACTTTGCAAAGATACAAACATTTTCCCAATTGACAAAAGAAAGACGTATCTTTCTTATTCCGTACCGTTCAAATACAACTCTATCAACCCCTTAGGAGCGACGAGATACATCGTCCTGTTCTCTCTGTCGACCTTTTCTATCACCTGGTCGATGACAGGGATAAGAATTTCGGTGCCGTTGCAGTCGATCTGGAAGAGAGGCTGCGCCGGATATTCGAGGATGGTGCTGATGACGCCAATCTCGCCATGCTCTTTGTCAACGACCTTAAATCCCTGAACCTCGTGGAAATAGAACTTGTTGCCGTCGAGTTTGGGAAGCATCGTGAGAGGGAGGTAGAGGTCGTGGCCCACCAGAGCGAGGGCCTCCTCCTTAGTCAGCTCGTCGAATTCGGCGATAATCTTGTTCCCGTTGACGTTGATGTCCTTGAAGAAGACAGGCACCAGCCCGCCCTTCATCTCCACAAAGGCGGCGTCAAGCTCACCATACTCCTCGGGGTTGTCAACATCGAAATAGAGAACCACCTGCCCCTTGACGCCAAAAGGCTTGGTGATCTTTCCCAGATAATAGCATTCTTCTTTTGTCATACCCTTATAACGCAGCAACGATAAAAATATTGTATCAAGGCGATCTCTACAGATCAGAAAAAAACAATAACGGGCGCCTCGTTGTCGAAGCGCCCGTTTATTCTGTTATCTCATTATCAGCCTACTGCCAGGCGGGAAAAGCGATCTCGCGTTCGATCACCTGATAGGGGTTATTGTTGCGATAGATAGTTTGGCGAACCCAGTTGTCATCCTCATCATATTCATAGATGTAGGAGTGTTTCCAGTTGAGATGCTCGTCATAGTTGAAGGAGGAGATCTCGGTCACGTTGTTGTGCTCGTCATAGTAGTAGGTGGTGAGGGCTACGAGAAACTCGTCGGCATCATAGAAACGCCACTCGATACGGTTGCCCATGTTGTCGTAGCTGTAGATGTAGCGCTGCATCAGCTCGTCGTCGGCATTGTAGAATTCAAGCTCGGTGTTGTTGCCCTTGTTGTCGTATTTGTAGATACGCTTCTCGGCGAGGGTGCCGTCGGCGTTGTAGCTCTGTTCCTGAACGAGACGGTTGTTCTCATACTTGGAGGATTCCTTCTTGGACATCTTCTCCTTCATGAAGACGGTGCGTTCGATGCGGTTGCCGTTACGGTCGTTGAGGTAGGCGGTACGGCCGGTGAGGACGTTAGCCTTGTTGTATTCGTTCCAGCCGAGGGCATAGCCGTTGACGTCGAAATAGTAGGAGAAATAGGTGTATTCACCGTTAGCACGGCGGATTCTGTCCTGATAGTTGCCACGCTTGTCGAAGGTGATGGAGTCGATGCACACCAGCTGGCGTCCGCCGCCCTTGCCACCATGCATGTTGTAGGTATATTCGATAACATAGAGGGCGTCGCCCTTGATACCCATCTCGGTGCGGGAGTTCTTCTTGGTGGGATTAGCTGCAAAAATGCTACCTACGAGCATGGGGAGCAGCAGTGCAAAAGCTACAATCTGTTTTTTCATATCCTAAATAACGATAATTTCTTCTTTTTATTGTCTGGCGTGTTCCGATTGTCCGTTGTCGATGGCCGGGCCTCAGGCTCCTGCTATCCTTTGGGCTTCTAAAAATAATGTTATTCTTTTCTTTGATTCTTAGAAGTCACAACTGGTCGGAAGTCACCATTTAGTATTTGATTAACGTAAAAACCAGCAAAAAGGTTTCATTTTTTTGCTTATTTTTTACAAGTGGCGCTCTTCTTCAGCCACAGCGCGAAGATCACACCCACCACCACGGTCACGACGGCGCCGATGAGGTAGCCGATATTGCGGGGGATGAGGTTACCCAGACCCTCCTTCTCGGCGACGAAGAGGAAGGTGCCGGTCACCATGGTCATGAAGAGTGCCGGTATGAGGGTGATGAGCGGCGAGCACTTGTGGGCGCCATGCTCTCTCACACGCTTTACCATGAAGATGGTGATCGCCCAGAGGGTGATGGTGGCGAGCACCTGGTTGGCCCAAGCGAAATAGCGCCAGATGACATCGAAGCCCTCCTTGTCGTTGAGGGAGTATACGAGGATGGCGGCGGTGACCACGAAGATAGGCACGGCGATGAGGAGACGCTTGCCTATGGGTTTCTGGTCGAAGTGGAGGAAGTCGGCTACGATGAGGCGAGCCGAGCGCAGGGCGGTGTCGCCCGAGGTGATGGCGGCGGCGATGACGCCCAGCACGGTGACGGTGGCTATAGCGGGAGCAAACCACTGGTTGGCGATAAGGCCCACCATAGCAGGGCCACCCTTGCCGGTGGTGTCCACGGGGCTGTCGGGGCCGAAGAAGTAGGCGGCGGCAGCAGCCCAGATGAGAGCCACGATGCCTTCGGTGATCATTGCGCCGTAGAAGATCGGACGGCTCTGCTTCTCGTTCGTCATGCAGCGGGCCATGAGGGGGCTCTGTGTGGCGTGGAAGCCGCTGATGGCGCCGCAGGCGATGCTGATGAACATCATGGGGAAGATGGGGTTATGGGCAGCGTTGGGGTGCTTGTTCTGCAAGCCGTCCCACACCTCGGGCAGATGCACCTCGGGGCGGAAGAAGAAGGCATACAGGATAGCCACCGCCATCGCCAGCAGCAGGAGGCCGAAGATGGGATAGATCTTGCCTATGAGCTTGTCGATAGGCACCAGGGTGGCGATGAGGTAGTAGGCGAAGATGATGATCACCCACAGGTAGATGTTCCATCCCGGGGTGAAGTTGGCGTTGAGCAGCACCGCGGGGGTGTTTACAAACACAGCGCCCACGAGGATCATCAGCAGCACGGTGAAGCCGCGCATGAACTGCTTGGCGCCGTTGCCGAGATACTTGCCGTGGATCTCAGGCAGTGAGCAACCCTTGTCGCGCAAGGAGATGAAGCCTGCGATAAAGTCATGAACAGCACCTGCAAAGATGGAGCCAAACACAATCCAGAGGAACGACGCCGTGCCGAACTGCGCACCCATGATGGCGCCGCAGATAGGGCCTACGCCGGCGATGTTGAGGAACTGGATGAGGTAGATGCGCCACGGTTTCATGGGCACATAGTCCACGCCGTCGGCCATAGTGGTAGCGGGAGTAGGCTGTTTCTCGTCCACACCTATCACCCGTTCAATGAACTTGGAATACAGGAAGTACCCAAGGAGCAGTAATACAACAGAAATTATAAAAGTTATCATAGTTCGTTATTTTTTCTTTAGCAGACGCTATAAGTCAGTCTTTTCAAATCCTTCCGAGGTTATTTACTTGTGTATATTATCACCCAGCATAAACCAGACGAAGAAGAATATCAGCAGCAATATCAGCAGCACTACCAGTACCGTCAGCACTACTGCCATCGTCCGTTTACCCCTCTGTTGGTTTCCTTTGCCTGTCAGTTCCGCAACCTTTCGCCAGATCAAGATAGACAGCAAAGATACAGCGAAGAAGAAAAAGAGCCGCCACCACATATATTATACAAAACCTTTTAAAAATCAGTTTTTTTTGAATCCAGCAGCGGTCACCTACAATTCTACAGTCTCTCCACGTTCGGGGATATCTACGCGCTTATAACCCCTTTTGTTGAGGGTGTCGCGGAAATGTTCCTGGGTCTCTGCCTCGCCATGGACGAGAAAGATCTTCTTGAGGCGACGTTTTTCCTGGCATCCGATGTAGTTGATGATCTCATTGTAGTCACCGTGACCCGAGTAGGAGTCGATTCTACGCAAGTCGGCGCGCACCTCATACTGGCGGCCGAAGATAGAGACGCTCTTGTCGCCGCGCATAATCTTAGCGCCGAGGGTCTTAGGTTCGCAGTATCCCACACAGAGGATGGTCGTCTTGGGGTTGTCGATGTTGTTTGCCAGATGGTGCTTCACGCGTCCGGCCTCCATCATGCCCGAGGCAGAGATGATGATGCAGGTCTTGTTGCGCACATTGAGTGCCTTCGAGGCCTCTACGCTCTGGATATACTGCAGGCGGTCGAAGCCGAAGGGGTCGGGGTCGGTCTTCATGTACTCCGAGATCTCGTCGTTGAAGCACTCCGTGTGGAGACGCATGATGTTGGTGGCGTTGACCGAGAGCGGGCTATCCACGAAGCAGTCGATGTCGGGCAGCAGCTTAGCGTTGCGCAGACGGTCGAGGGCGTAGATGATCTCCTGGGCGCGGCCGATGGCGAAGGAGGGGATGATGAGCTTGCCCCGTTTCTTCGTGCAGGTGTCCAACACCGCCATCAGCAGCTCCTGCTCGGCGTTGTCGAGGGTGGTGTGGAGACGGTCGCCGTAGGTCGACTCCATGATGAGGTAATCCACCTGGGGGAACGGCTCGGGGTCCTTGAGGATGCGCTTGTCGTAGCGTCCGATGTCGCCGGTGTAGCCCAGCTTGATCTTGCGGCGTCCCTCCTTGATCTCGAGGTAGGTCATTGCCGAGCCCAGGATATGTCCGGCGTCGAAGAATTCCACCGACACCTCGCCCTCGATGACGAACTGCTTATGGTAAGGCACCGAGATGAAGCAGTGCATGCAGGCCTGGGCGTCGGCGAGGGTGTAGATAGGCTCCACGGGGGGGAGGCCCTGGCTTTGGCGTTTCTTGTTGAAGGTGAGGGTATCGCTCTCCTGTATGCGGCCGGCGTCGGCGAGCATGATCGAGCAGAGGTCGCGGGTGGCGGGGGTGCAGAGCACCGTGCCGTTGAAGCCCAGCTTGTAGATATAGGGTATGAGGCCCGAGTGGTCGATGTGGGCGTGGCTGAGGATGAGGAAGTCGATCTCCTTGGGGTCGAAGCCCAGGTCGCGGTTCATCTCGTCAGTCTCCAGACCCTTACCCTGATACATGCCGCAGTCGAGCAGTATCTTCGTTCCTTTCTTGGTAGTGATGAGGTGCTTGCTTCCGGTCACCTCGCGCGCTGCGCCTAAGAATTCCAGTTTCATATTTCAATTATTGATTGGTTCAACGACAGGTCAGCGAAAGCGAAAAGCCGATGCCACAATATGTTGCGCCATTTTTCCCTTTCTCTGTTCCGGACAATTCAACTAGCAAAAATACGAAAACCGGATGAAATGGCAAAATAAATTTTCCACCTCACACTGCCCCACCCTGTAGCGACGGCGCCACGTCCGGCATTCGGGCTGTCCTATCGAGCGTTGCGATCGCAGTCACATGCTCTCAATCGATGACAAGGAGACGGTTCTGCAGGTCTTCGGCAGTCCGGCATGAAAGAGTGAGGGCTCCTGGAGCGTCCAGCTCCAGGAGCCCTCGTCCACTATCTCGACATAGCGATGCGGAACCCCAGGGCGCTGCCGCCGTTGGGGTCGGTGCCGTTACGGTTAGTGATGCGGGCATAGTATCCGTCGGCACACCAGCTGCCGCCGCGGCCCACATGCATAGAGCCGCCCGAGGGGCCCTGGGGGTCGGTCTGTGGCTCGCTGCCATAGTAGCCGTAGAAGTCGGAGCACACCTCCAACACGTTGCCGCTCATGTCGTAAAGACCCAGCTCGTTAGGGAACAGCTCTCCCACCATGTGGGTGAACCCGAGGGCGCTGGTAGCCGTCCAGGCGACCGAGTCGACATTGTTGCTGCCGCTGTATTTATAGCCTCTGCTGTTCTTGCCGCCACGGGCCGCATACTCCCATTCAGCCTCGGTAGGAAGGCGGAAATCCTCACCCGTGAGCATGCTCAGGCGCATCAGGAAATCCTCTGTTTCAAAAAACGACATCGACTCCACAGGATTCATCGGGTCATCCTGCATGGCGCTGGGGTTAGAGCCCATCACAGCCATCCAGAGAGCCTGCGTACATTCCGTCTCAGCGATGTAATAGTCGCCCAGAGTCACCATATGTGCAGGCCATTCGTTGCTGTAGGAATTGGCGTCGTAGTTCGGTCCGTTGGGGTCGTCGGGTTGGGCGCCCATGTAGAAGGTGCCGCCCTCCACTCTTACCATAGTGAACGACACCCCGTTCACGGTGAAAGTGCGCGAAGGCTCAGTCTGTCCGCCGTTGTCGTTAGTGCCCGGCGTATTAGGTTCGTTGGTGGTTGCAGTGTCCTTTTTGCAGGCCACAGCAAAGATGGCACCCACAGCGAGCAGGGCCACGAGAGATAATCGGATGATGTTTTTGCTCATGATATTATAATATTCTCGTTTTAGATACAGTAATCCATCGATGGATTTTGCCGCTGCAAAGATACGAATAATTGGGGATTCTACAATATTTTTTTATCATCCACAACAAGTATCTTACCATTATCCACGATTCTCTCTACAGGTAACCTCTAAAAATTCAACGTAATGATAAAGGATATTAAAAAATATTACTTTTTCACGCTTTTCGATTCTGAACGGCATCTTTCTTCTTTTCACTCAGTTACAATGCACCGCATTGCGCCTTCGTTCAAAGAAGAAACCTGCTCGCCCATAATCAAAAATCGTCTGAAACTGAATTTTTAGAGGTTACCTTTTATAACATATCGCCTGACAGAAAGCTAAAGGGCTCCAGGCTGCCGGCCCTGCACCACTTTGCAAATTCTATCCATCCAGCTTATTTTTCCTTTTTTTTTGTGTTTTTTTATGTCCCACCTGTAGAATTTAACATTATTTAACACTCGACACATATTACATATTTAACTTATTGATTATAAACATATTCACAACTAAGCATCGGCCGCTTTTTGCGGCGATTTGGAGTGTGTGGATGGGGTGATTTTTTTTGATGGCGACGCGAGATATTATGTAAACTGTTGATAATCGCAGAGATAGGTACATTTACGGTCGTGTCCCTATCGGGCGCGCTGGGTTTTCGTATTTTTGCAAACTGATAATCTATATACAAAAGCGCAGAGGTTTCTGCACGAAAATAAGGCTTAGTATATATTGTAAATGACTGAAAACTCTAAATACCGACAAAAAAAATGAATGACACGCTACACGACTCCAAAGATAACGTCATCGAACGACCAAGTCGTTGTAATTTTGCAAATTGGAAACGCGATGAGATAAGTGTTTCTGGCCGCAGTTCCCGAAAGAAGAAGGTTGAGCGGGCCTATGGTTTAATTACTAAAAAAACACCTAGAAAGGAGGACAAAATGAAGACGTAAAAAGCACCAAACAACGAAGGATCGGTTATCCTTGCTATATCCTTGCTATATCCTTGCTATAGGATTTTGAGGGTGAAACAAGAGCAAAAAGAACCAATGTAAACAATATTAATATTAAATTTACAATGATTAAAAAACTTTCACACTATGGGAAAGACATCATCAACCTGGGGCCCTCTGCACGGCAAGACCCGCAACGTGGTCTTCAGAATGCAGAGAGGCCACAACGTATTTTATCAAATCGACACCGAAGCCGCTCCTAAAGCGCCTTCGAACAAACAGCTGCTTCAGCGATCTGTGTTCGGGCTCTGTATCAAGTACACGAGCATGTACCACGCTATCCTGAACAACTCGTTCGCCAACTCTTCGTCGAGACAAGGGAGGGACATCTTCCTGAAGGAGAACAGCAAGGCACTCAAGGCCGCGCTGCTTCCTCTGGCACAACGGCAGGTGAACGGCGAGGTTATCTCTGAGGCAGAGCTGGACGCCGCCGTCAGCACCTACGCCACGGCTAACCCCAGATCCATCAAAATCTCGGGGCTTCCGGGATGCTCGGAGAACTTCCTTACCGGCCCTTGGCCGCCAACAGTGGAAATCAAGGCTTTCTCGGAGAAGGAGATCACCGTGCGGCTTGTCAACGCTGACGGTACCTATGAAGATCTGTACGACTACCGTCTTTTAGGTACCTCCCCGGCGGCCGGCGACATCGCCATCACGGCTATGGCGTCGCCTTCGAACGGCGGCACCGTCACGGGTGGCGGCAGCTATGCCAGCGGCTCCAGCGTGACCCTTCGCGCTGAGGCTGCCAACGGCTTCATCTTCACCGGATGGAGCGACGGCATCACCACCTCTTCGCGATCCATCACCGTGAGCGGCGCAGCGACCTACACGGCGCTGTTTGCTGCTGCCAGCAACGATGACGCCATCGGCGAGTAAACGGTGTGGGTGAAGCCAGCACCCTTTGATAGGGGGAGTTGCTGGACTATCAACCTAGCCTTTACTTTGGTCGCACAGACAGGTCATTGATGAGAGCCGGCCGCCCCAATGGGCGGCCGGCTTGTTTTTTTTGAATGACGGGACAACGAAGACTGAGATCAGAAGAGCCACACACCGTCTGCGTGCTACCCCATTCTGCCGACCTGACATTTTTGACAACACGCGTATAGCCTTCCGTCTAACCCTCCACAGCACAAAAAAAACATCTACCACACACTCCACCAGCTACTTACAGCGACAAAGGACTATTTTTTGCGAAAATGGGGCAAAAAATGGGTATCCCAGGACAACTAATACACCAAAACACCTCCATCGATGGGGTGCAATAGTAAAAAAACTTTCGGCTTTTTTGAGACTCGGAGTTTTCTTTCATCGTATTGACTGTCTGCATATTTACACAAAACTTACGACAAAATATTTTTTATCGTTTTGCGATAATTCTAAAATTATTTTGCCGGTTTGGAAAATTGTTGTACTTTTGCAGTGTCTTAGTTAAGTAGAACACTAAAACACAAACACAACTTCCCAAAGAAAAAAAAGAACACTCTTTGACAAACAAAACACAATATATATGATACAGATCAAGAACCTTAGCTTCGGCTACAAGAAAAGTCCCGTCCTGAGCAACATCGACCTCACTTTCGAGAAAGGACATATCTACGGCCTGCTTGGCGAGAACGGCGTGGGCAAGACCACTTTGCTCAAGCTCATCAGCGGCCTCCAGAAGCCCCAGCAGGGCCTCTGCATGGTGGACGACTTCGTGAGTTTCGACCGCAAGCCTGAGTTTCTGCAGAACATCTTCTTCATGCCCGACGAGGCTGTGCTGCCCTACAACAGCACCCCCAACAAGTATGTGCACGAGCTGGAATCTTTCTACCCGGGGTTCTCGGAGGTGACCTTCTCAGGTCTGATGAAGGAGATGCAGGTGGACCCCGACAAGCGTTTCAAGGAGATGAGCTACGGCCAGCAGAAGAAGAGCCTCATCGCCTGCGCCCTCAGTCTGGGCACCGACTATGTGCTGCTCGACGAGCCTACCAACGGCCTCGACATCCCTAGCAAGGCCGACTTCAGACGCCTGCTGACACAGATGACCGACGAGAGGAAGACGATCATCATCTCCACCCACCAAGTGAAGGATGTGGAGAACCTCATCGACCCGATCATCATCCTCTGCCAGAACGAGGTGCTGCTCAACGCCTCGATGGAACGGATCACGGAGAAACTCTTCTTCGAATATGGCGGAATGCCCCGCGCCGACGCCCTCTACAGCGAGATGCAGCCTGCTGGATGCATGAACGTGGTGGCCAACACCGAAGGCGAGGAGAGCCAGGTGAACATCGAAGCGCTCTTCAACGCCGTGCTCCGCAACAGAGAGACCATCAAGAGCCTTTTTGGATGCTGACCTCCCCAAAAAACCGTTAACCCGAAAACCCGAAACCTTTAACACTACCGAGATATGAAAAGAACAATCATCGCACTGGCTTTCCTGGCCGTACTGCTCGGAGCCTACAGCTGCATACGCCACGACATCAAGGAGGCCTACCTGAGCAAAGAGGCCGATAGCTGCACCACAGCCGAAAGCCACGACACAGAAGAACTCGACACCCTGAACGCCTCAGAATACGACGGAGAACAACAGTAATGCACAAAGGAGACCTACCGAGTCTCAACCATACCTCCCTAGAGAAAAGGTGACCTCTAAAAATTAGAAAAATGAGCAACATTAGCTTGAGCGTCTTGCTGCTTCTTTTTGGCGCTTCCAAGCGTAACCGCTTTTGCACACAAGACGTTATTGCGGTTCGGCAAAATCAGCAAGCTGCTTCTGCTCTCACTCCGCAGATAACGGCGGCACATGGCACCGCTATGCACCTGCGCGCTTCCTCTCAGAATCGCTCAAAAATAAGCAGCAA
>JAKSMR010000089.1 GCA_024400495.1 Bacteroidales bacterium | reverse complement strand
CCACGCTGGACCAGTTGAACAACATGGAAGTCGATGACGAGGGCATCCATTGGCCTGACATTGACGAGGACTTGTCCTTCGAGGGCCTGCTCAATGGTGACTGGGGCCAACACATTCGCCGCCGACAGTTCGCTTAACTTGAAGTGTAAAAGTTAGGAGTGATAAGTACGATGAAGGTTTTATGCAAGAGTTGTTGCAATTTTTTTTGAAACAGCTGATGCCAACGTAGGATCGACCGATTTCTGCCCCCATTGCGGAGCTGAGATTTTTATTCAGGACAGGGCACTGGCTGCGCGTAATGCGGCGGCTAAGCGAAAATTGGCAGCCGTGGCCAATGTTTAAGCACAACCAGAATGTAGTGCTGGATTGTGCTTCTGCTTGGGGTTCTTTTTGAATTTGCTTGGATTGCTGATTGCTGCAATTATTGGAAAGCAGCGAGGAGTTGTTTGTGCGCTTTGGGGACTTTTCGTAGCTTTTGCATGCGGAGTAGTTTTTGCAATCATATTCTCCCTGTTGTGAAGTGTGCTGAAGTAAATGGTTTTGCATAACGTCAGTCCAGTTCATGCGATCCCATAACCCTGCGTTATAACCTGTAAGTCGCAACCTCCACCATGCACCATCAGGCCAAAGACTACATTAAGAGTTAGGTTGTATCCCTGCGCAGGAACCGGATGCGCGGACGGTGGAGATCGAGGTCTATTCGACGGTCGGTACATCGTGGTACGAGTTGCCGACATTATGCAGAATGTCGGCGTGAAGTGCGGTAAAGACGTAGTGGAAGTCTGCGGCAACGGATGTGGAACAGGCGGAAAAACGACGTGGAAGATGTAGTGAAGATTGTGTCGGTTTGCGCTCTGGAAAATTTCCCACGCACGGGGCGGGTGCAACGAGACTTTTATGCAGCACCAATGAGGTAGTGGTCGATTTCATGCTGCGCAGTCGACCTGTCGGAGGTCTTTGACGCTGTCTTGGAAGAACTCTTCGAGTCGGTTTGACTTGTGCAGGGCGCGCAAGGGGAGAAGTGCCTTCGCGCCCTTGAGAGACCAGATCATGCCCGACTGCTTGAAACGGTGTCCGACGACGGTCTTGCACGCGCTTTCGATGACGCCCGATCCGATGAACCAGCCGTTCGCCCGGTACTCGTCGTATTTCATCCTTCCTGCGTTGCTGCGGAAGTACTTGTATTCGCGCATGGCGTCGCCCTTGAGCTTGTCGCCCATTCTCTTCCACAGGTAGTCGAGGACGTTCTGCACCTTGCCGGTCCTGATGCATTCCGACCAGTAGCGGTGGCGGTAGTTCCACTCCTTCGACCCCTCCTTGACCCCGAGGCCCAGAAGCAACGGCTTGAGGTGTTCGACGGCATGGTAGACGTCGAGGATTTCGATGGCGAAGGGGAAGTCGCTTTCGTGGACGGAGTGAAGCCACTTGCCGCCGTCGGTGATGTAGAGGACCGTTTCCGGAAGAGTCTTGAAGCGTCTGTCGAACTCGGCCCTCATGTACTTGCCGAACTTCTCCCTCCTGTGCGTCGTCGCGACATAGGTCGTCGTGTCGATGTCGCGGTGGGGCTCGTTGTCCTTTGTCTTCGACGCGATGAATATCGCGCCCGCCTTGACTTCCCGCGTCTTTGCGCGGCCGTCCTTTCCCTTTGCGCCCTGCAGGCACTCCCTGCGCATCGGCATTCCGGTTCCGTCTCCCATGACGCAGACGACCTTCGCTCGTGCGTCTGCTTCATCCCGTTCCCCGGTTCCGACACCCTTGACGAACGCCGAGGATCTCTCGCGGTAGAGGCCGACGATCTCGCGGATCGTGTCTGCGGAGACCTTGAAGGCGTGGTTCCTTGAGAACGTTTCGGCCGCGTCCTTGTACGGATGGTCGACTGCGCAGCGGATCATCTCGTTGGCGGCTGCGGGCGTGTACCGTCCGATCAGGCCGAGCCTGTCGTCGAAGGGGTAGTGGCCCTTGCGGCTCTCCTCGTTCCAGAAGTAGGTGCGCAGGATCTCGGGAAGCTCGCCGAAGAGTGTCACGATTCTCTTGCCGTGATTGCCCGCGTTGCGCTCCTCGGGCTCGGGTTCGTAGTCCCTGGCTGTCGCGGCTCCTGCGGCAAGGAGCTCGGCCATGAGCTCGCGGCAGAGCCCGTTCATGTCGTCGAAGAGCGTCTGCTCGAGCCTCGACGTGCAGGCGATGCCGTCGCGCTCGATCGAGTCCGCTGCGGCGTCGACGACGGCCTGGATCTTCGCGGCGCCTCTCAGGACGAGGTGCGCGAGCTTTTTTTTAGAGCGGAGCCAGAGGCGATGATCTCCTGCGCGTCGGCAAGCGAGAGCTCGCGGACGAGTTTCTGCATCTTTTTCCCCTGCTTGATCGCCTCCTTGATCTGGGAGACCTTGTCGGCAGGGATGAAGAGCGCGTGATTGCGGCCATCGGCCCACCATTGCAGGTTGTTGTAGATGACGGTCGTACCGTTTTTCCGGACGTTCTTGTAGGATGATATCCGGCCTTGAACGGACGGAGGAAGGGCGGCGATTTCCGCCAGGATCTCGGCGCGGGAGCGGGAGGTTGAGAGTGACTTCTTTTGCATACATATAGTATACCATATGTGTGTGCGGAAAACAACGGTGAATTCGTGATTGTCCGCATAAATCTTTCTGTGCACCC
>JAKSMR010000088.1 GCA_024400495.1 Bacteroidales bacterium | reverse complement strand
GAGACGATCATCGTCAACTGCAACCCCGAGACGGTGTCGACCGACTATGACACGTCCGACAAGCTCTACTTCGAGCCCGTGACGGTCGAAGACGTCCTCCAGATCTACGAGGCCGAGAAGCCGGCCGGCATCATCGTGCAGTTCGGCGGCCAGACGCCGCTCAACATCGCGCGCGGACTTCAGGACGCCGGCTGCAAGATCCTCGGCACGTCGGTCAACTCCATCGACGCCGCGGAAGACCGCGACCTCTTCCATTCCATCATGGACCGTCTCGGCATTCCGATGCCCGAGTCGATGATGGCGAGCGACATCGAGGGGGCCCTGAAGTGCGCCGGCAAGCTCGGCTATCCGCTCATCATCCGTCCGAGCTTCGTCCTCGGCGGACGCGGCATGGAGGTCATCTACGACGAGATCATGCTGCGCGAGTACGTGGCGAAGGCGGTCGGCGTGACGCCGGACCGTCCGCTCTACCTCGACCGCTTCCTCTGCCACGCGATGGAGTGCGAGGCGGACGCGCTTTCGGACGGCAAGGACATCTTCATCCCGGCGATCATGCAGCACGTCGAGCTTGCGGGCATCCACTCGGGCGACTCCGCGTGCGTCCTGCCGCCGGCGACGATCAGCGAGCGCAACAAGAAGACGATTCTCGACTACACCCGCCGCATCGCGACGGAGCTCAAGGTCGTCGGCCTCATGAACATGCAGTTCGCGATCGAGTTCACGAAGGACGATCCGGACGGCAAGGTCTACGTCATCGAGGCGAATCCGCGCGCGTCGCGCACGGTCCCGCTGGTGTCGAAGGTCGCCGGCACGCAGATGGCCGGCATCGCGACCGAGCTCATGCTCGGCAAGACGGTGAAGGAGCTCGGCCTCGACAAGAAGAAGGTCATCCCGTACTACGGCGTGAAGGAAGCCGTGATGCCGTTCGAGAAGTTCCCGGAGGTCGACCCCGTCCTCGGGCCGGAGATGCGCTCGACGGGCGAGGTGCTCGGCCTTGCGGACACGTTCGGCCTCGCGTACTTCAAGTCGCAGGAGGCCGCGGGCGGACCGCTCCCGGTCGAGCCGGGCAAGATCCTCGTCTCGCTCTCCGAGAAGCCGGATGACGCCGCGGACGCCGTCTTCGCGCTTGCGAAGATCGGCTTCAAGGTGCTGGCGACCGAGGGCACGGCCAAGTGGCTTGAGGCCCATGGCGTTGTCGCCGAGGTTGTCGCCAAGATCGGCGAGGGCCGTCCCGATTGCCTGGACATCATCAAGAACCGCGAGGTCTGTCTCATCATCAACACGCCGTCGGGCCGCCGCGATTCGCGCGCGGACGATTCGCGCATCCGCCAGGCGGCGATCAAGTACAAGATCCCGTACCTGACGACGCTTGCGGCGGTGCTTGCGGCGGCGGAAGGCATCAAGGCCGCGCGCGAGGGGAAGGGCGAGGTTCGCTCCCTTCAGAGCTATCACGCCTCGATCAGCTGAGAACTCGGCCGAGTGCCGAGATGACGACAGGGCGCCATGAAGGTCATTCATGGTGCCCTGTGCATTCTGTCCCCGATACAGTCTGAGTTCAAGACTCTCAAAAAGCGGATATCTCAGCAAAAAGACAAATCAAACATCACAAACAAACACTCAGGATGGAGCCTGTCCCCGCCGAATCTCTTGTCTTGTTTACTGCCAATAAACAAATATGATATAATTCTATTTACTGCCAGTAAATAAAAGGAGTCTATATGGTCACGCAAGAAACACTGAGGAAAATCATTGTCGAGTATCAGGAATTCCTGAAAACGGTCGAATTGCAGACGCGTGATGTTGTTTTCGAACCGAAAGGGAAGTATGTGATGGTCGGCGTCCGTCATGCGGGGAAGTCCTATCTTCTCTACCAGCGTGCGCAGGAACTTTTGGCGGCCGGGCATTCTGTCGAGGAGTTGTGCTATGTCAACTTTGATGACGAGCGTCTGATCGGCATGAAGGCCGAGGCCCTTGGTGAGATTCTGGAGGCCTATCATTCGCTCTTTGACCATACGCCGATCCTTTTCTTCGATGAGATTCAGAACATCACCGGATGGGAACGTTTCGCACGACGGCTCGCGAATGAGAAGTATCTTGTCTTCATCACCGGTTCAAATGCGAAGATGCTGAGTCGCGAGATTGCGACAACCCTAGGCGAACGCTATCTTGCGATGGAGGTCATGCCGTATTCGTTCGGGGAATATCTGCACGCGAATGGTGTCACGGTCGGAAAGAACTGGAAGTATGGGCGAGAGGCAAATCTCGTCCGCCGACACATCGAGAACTATCTGCGTTTCGGAGGATTCCCGGAAGTCCTCGAGTATCAGAACAAGCGTGCCTGGCTCAACGGTCTCTATGGGCGGATCTTCTTCAGCGACATGGTCGTTCGCAACGGCATCAAGAATGAGGACGCGCTGAGGCTTTCCGTTCATAAGCTGGCCGAGAGCGTCGGACAGCCTGCGGCCTACAATCGAATCGCAAATCTTGTCAAGGCGGCCGGAGCTTCGACGACAACGGCCAGCGTTCAGGATTACGTGCGCTTCATGCGCGAGTCATGTTTTGTCTTTTCCATTACGAATTCTGCGGCGAAATTCGCTGAACGCGAATCGGTCAAGAAACACTACTTCATCGACAACGGGCTCCTGAATATCTTCTTGACGAATCCCGAGAGTGCGCTTCTTGAAAATGCCTGCGCACTTCAGCTCCACCGCAAGTATGGCGATGGGG
>JAKSMR010000087.1 GCA_024400495.1 Bacteroidales bacterium | reverse complement strand
TAGCGCGGGATGTTGAGGTTGTAGTCGTTCTTCGCGATGTCATCCCATGTGACGAACTTCGCGTAATGCGGGACGTCCTCGCCCGCCTCCCACGTGTCGACGATGCGCCGGATGTCCTCCTCGCGCAGACGGTTCTTCGCGCCGTCCTTGGCGAAGCCCTCCTTTGCGTCGATCATGAAGATGCCCTTCGAAGCCGCGGCGTTCTCCTTGTCGAGGATGATGATGCAGGCCGGGATGCCCGTGCCGAAGAAGAGATTCGGCGGAAGCCCGATGATGCCGCTGATCCAGCGGTGCTCGACGATGAACTTGCGGATGTCCGCCTCGGCATTGCCGCGGAAGAGGACCCCGTGCGGCAGAATCACCGCGCCGTGTCCCTGCGCCTTCATCGACTTCAGGATGTGCAGCAGGAATGCGTAGTCTCCGCACTTGGGCGGCGGCACCGGCGCGACATTCGTGGCGTGTCCCCAGCGTCCGAACGGATCGACCTCATTCGCGCCCTTCATCCAGCTCTTCACCGAAAACGGGGGATTGGCGACCACGTAGTCGAAGGTCTCGAGCGTCGTGTCGTCCTTGCGATGGAGCGGATTGGAGAGCGTGTTGTCGTGGCGCAGGTCGGCGTCGTCCACCCCGTGGATGACCATCGACATCTTCGCCATGCCGATCGTGGCGACGTCCTTCTCCTGCCCCTGAATGGCGACATTGCCCTTCGCCTCGGCCGCGGCACGGAGAAGGAGCGAGCCGGATCCGCAAGTCGGATCGTAGATCGTGATCATCTTGCGGTTGTCCTTGCCGATGCCGATGATCTTCGCCATGATGCGGCTCACCTCGGCGGGCGTGTAGAACTGGCCCTTGGACTTGCCGGACTGCGTCGCGAAGTTCTTCATCAGGTACTCGTAGGCATCCCCGATGAGATCGTCGTCCGCCGCGCGGTTGTTGGAGAAGTCGAGGTCCTCGTCCTGGAAGACGCCGATCAGTCCGGAGATCGTGTCGACGAGATCCTTGCCCTTCCCGAGCTTCGACTCGTCGGCGAAATCGGCGTTCGTGATGACGTCCTTGAGGTCGGGATTGGCGTCCGCGATCTTCGCGAGCTTGATGTTCACCATTTCGCCGATGCCGGTCGTGCGCACCGCGCCGTCCGCGTCCTCCACCTCGAACTTGGACTTGTTCTTAAGCGCCACGAAGTCATCGAAGCTGCAGCCCTCGGGAAGCTCGATGAGAAGCGAGCGGTCGCCCGCCTTCTTCTTGTCGCTCAGGTACTTGACGAACAGCACCACCAGCACATAGTCCTTGTACTGGCTCGCGTCCATTCCGCCGCGGAGCTCGTCACATGCCGCCCAAAGCTTCGAATAAAGCTGTGATTTCTTAATTGCCATCGTCCGTGCCTCCACCTAAAAGGATACAGTCAAACTCGTACTTCACGTCATTGCGATTCTGCTCAAGTTCCCTCTTGAGCTTCTCGATCTTCGAAAGATGTCCGGAAACCGCCTCTGAGATTTTGCGCATCTTCTCGCGATCCGCAACCGGAACCGGTATCATCGGAAGCTTCTTCAGGGAGATCGTCTGCTGGAGCCCCGCGCTGATTCGCTGCAACCACTTGGTTCCGTCCGGGCTCATCAGATAACCCAGCAGATAATAGGACCATTCCCTGTCCTTCGGCTTGCAGACAATCAGGTTCCCATCGACAACACAGGGTGTGGTGTCCTCGATCACGGCCATCTTGCAGGGATTTCCCGAACGGGACAGGACAAGATCGCCGTACTCGGCGAACTGTCCCTTGCACTCCGACGGAATCTCCCGAAGGAACTGCCGCTCGTTGAGTCCAATGACCCCGTCTTCGATGTCGCCGGACGTCAGATAACGCGCGGCGATTTTCCCACCTCCGTCCAAGTGCAATTCGCGAAGCCGGTCCTTCGGGAGCGATGTGCCGCGGAAGACACGGGAAACGCAGTCCCCGAACGGACGCTTGCCTTCGTAGGACAACGGCGCCGCAAGATGCACGGTCGGATCAAGATCGGCGTCTTCGTATGTCAGCAGGTAATTCCAGTCCTTGGTGACGATGTCCTCATAGTTCCACACCTTCTCAAGATCCTTGGCGATCTGCTGGAAGTCAATCGACTCCGGGTCGCCGTTATAGGAACCCTGTCCTGCCGCATCATAGAGTTTGACGCAAGAGCTGTCGCGGGCGAATGTCACAACCGCGACGGACACCGACGTGCCCGGATAAGCCCCACCCGGGAACGCAATTACGCTCTCAATCATCCGACGGGAAAGAAAATAGCGGCGATACGCGGCGTTTTGCGCTCCGCTCAACGCAGCACGCGGCATCACGACCACGGCGCGACCGCCCGACTTCATCGCAGCAACCGCACGCGCGGCAAACAGCCAATCCGCAGAACCCAAGGCAATCTGCGGAAAGTCGGGAAACACTCCGCAAAGCGACTTTCGCACGTTGGCAAAATCGATTCCGCGCACATTCAGTCCAAACGGCGCATCACAGTGCACCTTGTCGTATTTCGCCCGAATGTGCCGCGGATCGAAACAATCCTCGACATGGACTTTCCCGCCCGTCCCGCGGACGAGGGAAAGGATTGACGCATACCCCGCGAGTGACCGATTGAATTCAATGCCCGAAAGATTGATAGCCGCATCCCGACCATTCAGGCTCAACATCTCATGCCAGGCCGTCGTCATGAAGAATCCCGCGCCCGAACAGATGTCCAGACAGGACTCCCCGCCCTTCAGTTGCAGCAAAAGCATCGACAGAGTGTCAAAACGATGGGCGGGCTTTGTCCACTCCGCAAGCGCTTTCAGGTATTTGCACTCAAACAAATCAACCAAGTCATCCTCAGAATACTTGCCGATGAACTCATA
>JAKSMR010000086.1 GCA_024400495.1 Bacteroidales bacterium | reverse complement strand
ATGAAAGACGAATCAATAAAGAAAGTTCTGCTCCTTGGTTCCGGAGCACTCAAGATAGGTGAAGCCGGTGAGTTCGACTACTCTGGCTCCCAGGCACTTAAGGCTCTTCGCGAGGAAGGCGTGGAGACTGTGCTCATCAACCCAAACATTGCCACTGTCCAGACATCGGAAGGCGTGGCAGACAAGATCTACTTCCTCCCTGTGCAGCCATATTTCGTGGAGCGCGTCATCGAGAAGGAACAGCCAGACGGCATCCTTCTTTCCTTCGGTGGACAGACTGCCCTCAACTGCGGTGTTGAGCTTTACAAGGCTGGTACGCTCGAGAAGCAC
The DNA here is from genome assembly GCA_024400495.1 of Bacteroidales bacterium. Taxonomy (GTDB): domain Bacteria; phylum Bacteroidota; class Bacteroidia; order Bacteroidales; family P3; genus Colimorpha. The sequence continues at coordinate 2,810 of JAKSMR010000086.1, read as the reverse complement.
AATGTTCGCGTGCTCGGTACTCCGGTAAAGGCGATCATCGATACTGAAGACCGCGAGCTTTTCGTGGAACGTCTCGACGAGATCGACGTGAAGACCATCAAGTCCCAGGCGTGCGACAATATCGAGGCTGCGCGTGAAGCTGCGAAGGAGCTCGGCTATCCTGTGATCATCCGTGCTGCCTACGCTCTCGGAGGTCTCGGTTCAGGCTTCTGCGACAATGAGGAAGAACTCAACAAACTCGCCGAAAAGGCGTTCGCGTTCTCTCCACAGGTGCTCGTAGAGAAGTCGCTCAAGGGCTGGAAAGAGATTGAATATGAGGTTGTTCGCGACCGTTACGACAACTGTATCACGGTGTGTAACATGGAGAACTTCGACCCTCTCGGCATCCATACCGGCGAGTCTATCGTCGTTGCTCCTTCCCAGACTCTCACCAACTCCGAGTATCACAAGCTTCGTGCCCTTGCCATAAAGATCATTCGCCACGTCGGAATCGTCGGCGAGTGTAACGTACAGTACGCTTTCGACCCAGTTTCTGAGGACTATCGCGTCATCGAGGTCAACGCCCGTCTCTCGCGTTCTTCTGCTCTTGCGTCAAAGGCCACTGGCTATCCGCTTGCCTTCGTTGCGGCTAAGCTCGGTATGGGCTACGGACTCTTCGAGCTCAACAACTCGGTTACGAAGACCACTTCCGCTTTCTTCGAGCCTGCTCTCGACTACGTAGTCTGCAAGATTCCACGCTGGGACCTCTCGAAGTTCCGCGGTGTCGATAAGGAGCTCGGTTCTTCGATGAAGTCTGTCGGCGAGGTCATGGCCATCGGTCGTACGTTCGAGGAGGCTATCCAGAAAGGTCTCCGCATGATTGGTCAGGGAATGCACGGCTTCGTTGAGAACAAGGAACTTCAGATAGACGATATAGACGCTGCTCTCCGTGAGCCTACCGATAAGCGTATCTTCCTTATTTCCAAGGCTATGCATAAGGATTATACCATCGACCAGATTCACGACCTCACGAAGATTGACAAGTGGTTCCTCTACAAGCTCAAGCACATCATCGACATCGACGAGCAGCTCAAGGCTTGTCCGAACATCAATGTCCTCGACAAGGACTTGCTCCGCGAGGCTAAGGTCTATGGTTTCACCGATTTCCAGATTGCCCGCGCTCTCGGCATCGAGAAAGATACCCACAATCTCCATCAGGCTTCGAGCGTTATTCGCGCTCTGCGTAAGGGCTACGGCATCGTGCCTTACGTAAAGCAGATAGACACCCTTGCTGCCGAATATCCAGCCCAGACAAACTATCTCTACCTCACGTATCAGGCTAATGCTCACGACATTAACTTCGAACAGGACAAGCGTTCAATCATCGTTCTCGGTTCTGGTGCCTACCGTATCGGTTCTTCCGTTGAGTTCGACTGGTGTGGTGTCCAGGCGTTGAACACGATTCGAAAGGAGGGCTATCGCTCAGTGATGATCAACTACAATCCAGAGACCGTGTCAACCGACTACGACATGTGCGATCGTCTCTACTTCGACGAGCTGACTTTCGAGCGCGTGATGGACATCTACGACCTTGAGATGCCGAAGGGAGTCATCGTTTCCACTGGTGGTCAGATTCCGAACAACCTTGCAGTTCGTCTCGACGAGCAGCACGTGCCAATCCTCGGTACCCAGGCTAAGGACATCGACAACGCTGAAGACCGTGCGAAGTTCTCTTCAATGCTCACGCGCAACGGCATCGACCAGCCTGAATGGAGCGCATTGACCAGCATGGAAGACATCGACAAGTTCATCGATCGCGTGGGCTTCCCTGTGCTCGTTCGCCCTTCATACGTGCTCTCCGGTGCGGCAATGAACGTCTGCTCGAACAAGGAAGAGCTTGAGAAGTTCCTCCAGCTTGCGGCGAATGTCAGCGAAGACCATCCGGTCGTTGTGAGCAAGTTCCTCATGCACGCCAAGGAGGTCGAGATGGACGCTGTGGCAAAGAACGGCGAGATCATCGCCTACGCCATTTCAGAGCACGTGGAGTTTGCCGGTGTTCACTCTGGCGACGCCACTATCCAATTCCCTCCACAGAAGCTCTACGTGGAGACCGTTCGCCGTATCAAGAAGATCTCGAAGCAGATTGCGAAGGAGCTCCATATCTCTGGTCCGTTCAATATCCAGTATCTTGCGAAGGACAACGACATCAAGGTCATCGAGTGTAACCTCCGTGCCTCACGTTCGTTCCCATTCGTTAGTAAGGTATTGAAAATAAATCTTATAGAACTCGCCACAAAGGTGATGCTCGGTCTCCCTGTAGAGAAGCCATCGAAGAACCTCTTCGACCTTGACTACGTCGGAATAAAGGCGTCACAGTTCTCGTTCAACCGTCTCCAGAAGGCAGATCCAGTGCTCGGTGTAGACATGGCTTCTACGGGTGAGGTTGGCTGTATCGGTGAGGATACGAACACCGCTCTGCTGAAGTCCATGCTCTCCGTAGGCCAGCGCATTCCTGAGAAGAACATCCTTCTCTCTACGGGTACGGCGAAGCAGAAGGTGGCTATGCTCGGTGCGGCTAAGCAGTTGATAGACAACGGCTACAAGATCTACGCCACTGGCGGTACTGCCGACTTCCTCAACCAGAACGACATCGAGAACACCCTTGTCCACTGGCCTTCAGACCTTGACGAAAACGGCAAGCCTCTCCAGCCTCAGGCTCTCGAAATGCTCCACGAGCACCAGATAGACATGGTGGTGAACATTCCGAAGAACCTCACCGTCCGCGAGCTTGACAACGGCTACAAGATCCGTCGTGCAGCCATCGACCTCAA
>JAKSMR010000085.1 GCA_024400495.1 Bacteroidales bacterium | reverse complement strand
TCGCAGTATTCAAGAACAAGGTTAAGGTCCTTCCTTCACAGCTCAAGGATGCCGACGCTGCCGTTCTCGGTGCATCAGCTCTCGGCTGGGAAGCATAATCCGCTTCGCATTTTATTGCAATATAAACAAAAGCTGTGTCAATTTAATTTTGACACAGCTTTTTTATGTCCACGAGCGTCGATCAGAGCGCAGGAAGTCCAGAGAAGTCATCGACGAGCGTCGATCAGTCCACGGGAAGTCCGGAGAAGTCTTCGACGAGCGTCGATCAGTCCACGGGAAATCCCGAGAAGTCTTCGACGGTCGGCAATCAGTCCACGGGAAGTCCGGAGAAGTCTTCGACGAGCGTCGATGAATACTTTCTTTTACGGGAGTACTCGTCAAATTGCTACGGTCACAACTTTTGTTCCCGGGAGTTGTCGTCGTAGCCCTACGATCGGAACTCTCGGATTCAAGAGTTGTCTTCGACGCGCGTGGATCAGTTATCAGTTTCGAGAAGCTGAGATTCGTCTTGCTTCCGCTTCAGCTCTTCATCTGTCATGCGGACGAGGTCGGTGCATCCCCAAACGGTCTTATACGAGTTGCCGTTGGATCTTAAGCCCAAGGGCTCGATGGCATAGATGTGCCACTTGTCGTTATGCTGACCGATAGCAAAGATGCGAAGGGAGAAATGAGTCGAATTTGCGTCGTACAGTGTTCCTGTCTTGGCATCGATAGTGATGGGCTGTATGTTGTAGGCATTCATCGGAACTGCATCTACATAGAAATATCGGTGCAGCTCTTCTGCTGTCTTGATATAATAGGTAATAGGTCCGGCTCCATCAAGCAGGTAGAAGTAATCTTCAGACTTGATTGTTCCATCGTCATTAATCTCGCATGTAAAAGTCCTCCGCCATCCATAGCCTACTACTTCGTCATATAGTGTCTGCTGTCCAGCTGCCGAGAGTGTCGGCGCACTGATATGTGACGGAACTCCATTCTCATCGAATACGAACACACGCTCATCCGGTTCGACAATGAGATAATCGTTGTTGTCCTTATTGTCGTCCAAATCGACGCAGGAGGTGGCTGCACCAAGGAAAAGGCCGAACAGGCCGAATAGAATAGTCTTCTTCATTTTGTCTTGTGTTTTCCTATATAACGCAAAAACACGGAGAATACTGCATCGCTACAGAGATTTTTCCTTCGAACTGAGCAGATAGAGGATGTCGCCCTCGCAGAGCACCGTATTTCCGTCCGGGATTATCTGTTCCTCTCCACGACGTACCATCACCACATGTGAGCCGCCATTGTCCGAGTAGTCCTTTATGGTCTTTCCTGCCCAGATGCTCTTCTTCAGCAACGGATGCTCGCGGATGTCTGCCAATGTCGCGTTGTCGTATGACTTGGAGCAGAACACCACCTCGTCGCCGGCAAGCAGTTGTGTATCGCCTTTGGTGATGATCTTCTTGTGGTTTCTGAGCACCATCAGCAGCTTGACGTCTTCGGGAAGGACGAGATCCTTGACCATCTTATTGTCCCATCGGCCACCATCACGTATCTTGACCTTGCCGAACGACAGTTCGCAGTGTTCGTTGAAGTCGGAGAAGGTCTGCATCACGTCGGAGTTGTGATCGTTCATCCTGAAGATTCTGGCGGCACTCGGGATGAGCGAGCCCTGAAGGGCGATGGAGATGAGCACGATGCAGAATACTATGTCGAAGATGTCGTTGTCGAAAGGCAGGCGCGAGGTGAGCGTCATGATGGCGAACACGATCGAGGCTGCTCCTCTCAGTCCCACAAACGACAGGAAGCCGATCTGTCTCATCGGGTATTTGCGGAATGGTGCCAGGATGGCAGATACTGCTATCGGACGTGCCACAAACAGTATGAAGAGGAAGATGAGCAAAGCCGGAACAAAGACCTGTGGAAGCCTTGTTGGATGGGCAATATATCCGAGTATGAAGAATATCAATATCTGAACAAAGGTGGTGACGCCGTCGAAGAAAAGCACAAGTCCCTTACGCCCCTTGAACTGATAGTTGCCGAGGATCATGCCGATGATATACACGCTGAGATAGCCGTTGCCTCCTATCATGGACGGGAACGCGTAGCCGAACACCGAGACTGCCACGATGAACATCATGTCAAAGCCCTGCGGCATGGCGAAGCGCCGTAGTACGACTGCCGCGCATTGTGCGATTGCGATGCCTCCAAGGGCGCCGAATACCAGCTGCGAGAATATGGTCCATACCACTTGTCCGCCGGAAGCTGTGCCTGCCAGGACTGAGAGCATCACGGCTGTGAGCATATACGAACACGGGTCGTTGGAGCCGCTCTCGAGCTCGAGCATCGGTGCGCTGTTGTTCCTGAGTCCCATCTTCCTGGTTCTAAGGATTGAGAACACGGTAGCTGCATCGGTCGAACTGATGACAGCACCCATTATCATGCCTTCTATCCAGTTCCAGCCGAGGGCGAAATGACAGAACAAGCCGACGATGCCGGCTGTCAATGCTACGCCGAAGGTGGCAAGTAGTCCCGACTCAACCGCAACGGGCCGTGCCGCCTTCCAGTTGGTGCCGAATCCACCATAGAACATGATGAAAATCAGGGCAACCGTACAGGCATCTCCTGCACGTTCCGTGATCTCGATGGATACTTCGTCACGCCATCCCACTACTACTCCGAGCAGGATGAAAAGAAGCAATACGGGTATGCCAAGGCTGCTTGAGACCTTGTTCAGGAAGATACAGGTGAATATTATAAGGGCTCCGATTATCAGCAATAGGTTCATTGTATTTTTTCTAAATAAAAATTAAAATTTTCTAAGCATAACTGCTTAAGCGTTATTAAAGCTTGCCAGCTTTACCGGCTTTCTAAGCTTAACAGCTTAACCGTTCAATACTTCTTGGCTTGACCCAAGAAGTATTGAGAAGAAAGTCAAGGCTTAACCTTCTAAGCTAAAAATAACGTAAATTTTTCTAAAGCAGCCAAACGCGCTGCGCTTGATCGGTGCCTGCTTTTACGCAAAATTTCCATTATTTTCTTCACGCTCAGAAGCTGATGCCCTTGGGCTCCAGACGCAGTGTTAGTTATAATAAAAAAATAAAATTTTTAATAACTATATATTGCAGGAAATTAAGGCTGATGCGAAAAAAACTATCCACCCTCACAACAACGCTCTGTAGCGGGGGTGGAT
>JAKSMR010000084.1 GCA_024400495.1 Bacteroidales bacterium | reverse complement strand
AAAACAACCCTTGCAACATTTATTGTATCATTTGGCTAAAAATTCCGATTACGAGTATTGAATAATCCAAGGAAACATCGTATCTTTGCCACCGATATTATAAGGTTTAACCGATATTAAGGTATTAATCATTATTCAATCCTACAATTTATGAAACTTACTAATCAACTCGACCATTACGAGGGTTTCATCTGGAAGCGCGAGATCAACGTGCGTGACTTCATTCAACACAATTATACTCCATACGAGGGTGACGAATCATTCCTTGCAGGTCCTACCGAGCGCACCCTGCGCCTTTGGGACAAGCTCAGCGAGATGTTTAAGGTAGAGCGTGAGAAGGGCGTCTATGATGCCGAGCAGCGTTTGCCTCAGACATTGACCACCTATGGTCCTGGCTACATCAACAAGGAGGACGAGGTCATCGTCGGACTTCAGACCGATGCTCCACTCAAGCGTGGTATCTTCCCTAAGGGTGGCATCCGCATGGTTGAATCGGCACTCCAGGCTTACGGCTACGAGCTCGATCCTGAGACCAAGACCGTATATACCAAACACCGCAAGACTCACAACGAGGGCGTCTTCTCAGCCTATACCAAAGAGATCCGTGCCGCTCGTCACAGCCACATCATCACCGGTCTGCCTGATGCATACGCCCGTGGCCGTATCATCGGTGACTACCGCCGCATCGCCCTCTATGGCGTGGACAACCTCATCGAGGAGAAGAAGCGCTTCATGGATCGCCTCGACGTGCAGGAGCTTACCGACGAAATCATCCAGCAGCGTGAGGAGGTAGCCGAGCAGATTGCAGCACTCAAGCGCTTCGTCAGCATGTGTGCAAGCTACGGTTTCGATGTGACCAAGCCTGCTCAGAATGCCCGCGAGGCAGTTCAGTTCGTTTACTTCGGCTATCTCGGTGCTGTCAAGGATCAGGATGGTGCAGCCATGTCAATCGGCCGTATCTCGACCTTCCTCGACATCTTCATTGAGAACGACCTGAAGAACGGTACCCTCACCGAAGAGGAGGCTCAGGAGCTCATCGACCAGATGGTCATCAAGCTGCGTATCGTCCGCTTCCTCCGTACCCCAGAGTACAACGACCTCTTCTCGGGCGACCCTGTTTGGGTAACCGCATCAGAAGGTGGTATGGGCATGGATGGCCGAACCCTGGTGACTAAGACCTGCTACCGTATGCTCCACACCCTTGAGAACCTCGGCCCAGCTCCAGAACCAAACCTCACCGTGCTCTGGTCAGAGCGTCTGCCTGAGGCTTGGAAGCGCTACTGTGCGAAGATGTCAATCAAGACCTCAGCCATCCAGTATGAGAACGATGACCTGATGCGTCCTGACTACGGCGACGACTACGGCATTGCCTGCTGCGTATCGCCAATGAAGATCGGCAAGCAGATGCAGTTCTTCGGTGCTCGTGCTAACCTCGCCAAGTGCTTGCTCTATGCTATCAACGGCGGTAAGGACGAGCGTACGGGAGAGCAGATCGCGCCTCAGTATGCCCCTATCACAGGCGATTATCTCGAGTATGATGATGTGATGGACAAGTTTGAGCAGATGATGCGCTGGTTGGCCAAGACCTACGTCAATGCCCTCAAGATCATTCACTACATGCACGATAAGTATGACTACGAGGCATTCGAGATGGCATTGCACGATGGCGACGTTGAGCGCACCCGTGCTACCGGCATCGCTGGTCTCTCTATCGTTACCGACTCACTGGCAGCTATCAAGTTTGGCAAGGTGAAGGTTCTGCGCGACGAGCGCGGCCTGGCCGTAGGCTTTGAGAATACCGGCTATGTACCATTTGGCAACAACGATGAGAAGACCGATGCCCTCGCACTCATGGTAACTGAGAAGTTCATGGAGTTCATGCGTCAGCACCAGACCTACCGTCATGCTAAGCCTACCCAGTCGCTCCTGACCATTACCTCGAACGTTGTTTATGGAAAGTACACTGGTGCAACTCCTGACGGTCGTCCTGCAGGGGTTCCATTCGCTCCTGGTGCCAACCCAATGAACGGTCGCGACACCCGTGGTGCTGTTGCAGCTCTGGCTTCGGTTGCCAAGCTCCCATTCCAGCACTCACACGATGGCATCTCTTACACCTTCGCCATCTCTCCTGCTACCCTCGGCAAGGTTGATGACCAGCAGATCAGCAACCTCGTATCGCTCATGGATGGTTACTTCACTCCTGATGGTGGTCACCACCTGAATGTGAATGTCTTCGACCGCGAGCTCCTCGTTGATGCAATGGAGCATCCTGAGAAGTATCCACAGCTCACCATCCGTGTCTCTGGTTACGCTGTCAACTTCGTGAAGCTGACCCGTGAGCAGCAGCTCGACGTGCTGAGCCGTACGATCAACCACGCACTTTAATATGATAGGTAGAATCAATTCTATCGAGACTCTCGGCGCTGTGGACGGTCCGGGGCTCCGTTTTGTAGCCTTCATGCAGGGCTGTCCCATGCGCTGTGAGTTTTGTCATAATCCAGACACCTGGGAAACAAAAGCCGACGTCCAGTTTGAATGGACGCCGGCTGAATTGTTTGCCGAAGTAAAACGCTACAAAAGCTTTATCAAGAAAGGTGGCGTCACCGTGAGCGGTGGAGAGCCACTGATGCAGGCGGCTTTCGTACGCGAGTTCTTCTGTCTCTGTCACGAAGCTGGCATTCACACAGCGCTCGACACCAGCGGCGCCATTGCCACGCCTGAAGCTTTTGCCGTGCTCGAATATACTGATCTTGTACTGCTCGACATCAAGACACTCGACGATCAGCTGCATCCCTCCTACACGGGGCTGACTCGTCAGAATAACCAGCGCTGGCTCGACCAGCTGCTATCCATCGGGAAGCCGACCTGGATCAGGCATGTGGTCGTTCCTGAGCGCACCTATGACGATGCCCGTCTCTCGGCTTTGGCCCAGCACCTGCTCCCGTATCTGCCCATCATCGAGCGCATAGAGCTCCTGCCCTATCACACCATGGGCCGACAGAAATACCAGCAACTCGGCATCCCCTATCCGCTTGAAGGACTGCCCGATCTCACGCAGGAGCAGATCAATCATGCCCGCGAGCTTTTCCGCGCAATCGTCCCCGTTACTGTGCAGTAATGGGGATTATTCTTTTGTCCAGATACGCAGGTTGAGATTGAGCTGTAGTAATCATTTCACTGCGTGATGCTGA
>JAKSMR010000083.1 GCA_024400495.1 Bacteroidales bacterium | reverse complement strand
CTCAGGAAAGTCCATAGAGGCGCAAGAGCGTATCCTCGTCACTAAGATGTGTTCTGCCTCCTTTGAGGTGGGCTTTCAACGGGCTGGTCTCGGGTGTTGCGGCTTCGATAGCTTTTCTCTTTTGCTCTGTTCCCGCTTGCGCGTAAATGAGCGTCGTGCTGAACTGCACATGGCCAAGCCATTGTGACACGAAAGTCAGATCCATGCCGTTCGTGTACAGATGCATCGCTCTCGAATGCCTGAACATGTGCGGATGCACTCGCTTGGGGACTTCCGCACAAGACGCCCTTGCGATGTCCGCGTACTTTCTCACCATGTGGCGAATGTTGTCCTCGGTCATCCTGCGTCTGCCGTGCCGTCCATCGGCAAAGAACAGATATTCGTTGCCTCCAGATGGATGGAATTCTGCAAGGTACCTCGACATCATCACCGCCGTGCGCCGCATCAGCGGGACAATCCTCGACTTGCCGCCCTTGCCGTGCAGCACGACAGTTGCATTCGACGACAGGTCAAGGTCGTGCAGGGTGATGTCCAGCAGCTCGTGGACACGTGCCGCCGTGTCGTAGAGCATTGACATCACCGCCCTGTCTCGTCGTCCCTGCCTGGTCTTCGGGTCGGGGGCCGCCAGTAATGCGGCAAGTGCCTTTTCCGAAGCGAACTTGACCGGATTCCTGTCCAACTCCCGTTTGACCGGGATGTCCGTAAGCCGACTCAACACCCCGATGTTCTCCAGGCCAATCGATCCGCTGTATGTCATGAATGACCTAATGGCGTAAAGCCGCAGGTTGCGCGTCCTGAGATGGCAATGCCGTTCGCTCTCCTGACTGTCAAGGAAAGACAGGACCGAATCCCTGTCGATGTCGTCAAAGGTAACATCGACGAGCCGCTTGCCCTTGATCGCCGCCAAATGCGCGAAGTACATGCGAAGAGCGGTTCTGTAGGCCCTGACAGTGTGCGGGCTTGCGTTCCTGTGGTGCGGCAGATATGTGCAGAGGAAGTCGCGTACGCAGACGAACATTGGAGAAGAGGCATTGCGTTTCATTCCGCGTCCTCCGGGATGATCCTCTCCATGCCCTCCCATTGGATGCCGTGTGATTTCCTCAGGGATTCGGGAAGGAGATGAACGTAGTAGAGAGTGCTGAGGATTGAGACATGCCCCATGTATATCCTCAGCTTCGGAATCGCCTCAAGGATGTTCCTCCCCTCGTCCAGCCACTTGTGGAGGACTGCCGAGGCGAACCTGTGACGGAAGTCGTAAAGGCGAATAGTCCGAGGCGTCTTGTCTCCGAGTTCGTGCGCCGCAGCCGCCCAGCATCGGTTGAGGAAGTTCCGGACGGCAAAATAGCCAATCTGATCCTGCCTCCGCCCTGGGAACACATAGGGGGTCTCCGGACGGAACTTCGCCAGTCGCCTGAAGTATTCCCGCATCATGGCCTTCATGTCCGCCGACATGGCAACCGCCCTGTCCTTATGAAACTTCGAGTCGACGATTCTGATGGTGCCTTCGCCAAAGTCAATGTCTGGACGTCTTATGCCGAGCACCTCGTTTGGACGCAATCCGCAGGTGTACAGGACACGGAACAGCGTCGGGAGAAGTCCGGGAACGTCCCTGCGCCGAGCGGAAAGACGGTCGATTTGCGAGAAGAGTGCCGTCATCTCGGCATCAGTCAGGAGGTGTGGAACCTTTCGCCGCATCGGTGGGTTGATGCGTACCGGAAGGACGTACGCCGAGCCCCCCATGGCATTGACATAGTTCGCAAAGCCACGCAAAGCCGCGGTCTTGCACCTTAAGCCGCCCAGTCCAAAGGGAACCTCACGCTTCAGCCAGTCGAGCGCCATCTCGCGCGTCAAGACAGAAGCATCGGGGTGGAACTCTCCACAATACCGGTCGAACTTTACCAGTGGAAACGCATGTGTGCTTTCGCTGAACCCCTGTGACGTCCTGAAGGTGTTGTAGGCGGCAAGGTCGGCTGCAAACGGGCCGTGGAATTTGATCATCTCGCACCTCCCGGTTCGATGCCCGTGAAATCGAGTGCGCATTCCGCAAGGACCGTCGGACTCAGCGACATGTAGTGTTCGGCGGATTTCAGCCCGTTGTGCCCAAGCACCTGTGCGACCGTCGTCATGGGGATTCTGTTCGTCGCGAGGTTTCGCCCGAGACGCCTCCTCATGCCGTAGAATGTGACGACATGATCGGCTTGACGATCAATCCCTGCTTTCTTCGCATATCTTGCAAACCGCACCCCTGGTGTTTTTGCGTCCATCTTTCCCCTGGGCGGACGACAACTGACGAACAGGTAGCGACAATTCGACCTCGGTCGCCAGTTCAGGGCGTACTCCTTCATCGCCTCGATGACGCCAGACGACAGAGGAAGCCCGAGCGGCTGCGCCGTCTTGTGTTGGACGATGCTTATGCTTCCATCTCTCCAGTTGACGTCTGAAAGCCGAAGGTTTGTGATGTCAACTGGGCGCAACCCTGAATCCAGTCCCAACAGGATCATCGCATAGTCCCTCCTGCCGAGCTCGGTCTTGAGGTTTATGCCGTCGATAACCCTTGCAATCGCCTCATCCGAAATTGCGGGGCGAAACCTGACGCGTGTCGGGATGCGCAACTTGAATATCACCGAGCTGTCGAAGCTGATCAGCCCCAGGCTTCTTGCGGTGGAGAGTCCGAGGACAAGTCTGCTGCGCATCCCCACGACATGCTTAATCGATGCCGACTTCTCGATGTAATACCGCAGCACGGTCTCTCTTGTCAGGTCTGACAGGTCGCTCATTCCGTGTTGGTCAAACCACGCGAACATCGTCCGCAACGCCGATATAACTCCGCGCTTGACGCCATCTGACGTCCAGTTACCCGATGAGGCGATTGCACCAAGCGCCTTGGAGAAGTCCTTGGAAACGGGAGTCACCACCCGGTTGGTCCTCCATATGACGGCCTTGCCCATAAGGACGTTGCGGATCCTTGCCACCAAATTGGCTTGCGCTTGGTGACGGGGCAGGCTTATCCTGCCGGATTCGTACTTCGACAGGCTTTCCTTCTCGAACGCCACTAGTGCTCTCTCGGCGTTGGCGAAATGTCGCAGTTTGGCAAACGCGGTCAGTCTGTCGAAGATCCTGCGGTAATATCCGATCGAATCCCTGGCATAACCTCGGGATAACATTTCACTGACAAGTTTATCGATTGCAATATCGAGTTCTTGCATATGATGCTCCTTTCTTTGTTGAGTGAAAGGGCATTATACAGCACAACCAGAT
>JAKSMR010000082.1 GCA_024400495.1 Bacteroidales bacterium | reverse complement strand
CGGCGTCTACACGTGGAAGCCGGGCGGAGAGAACCACACGTGGTGTCAGTCCGCGTTCAAGGCTGCCGTCGATGCCGGAATGGACGTCTGCGTCTCCAACACGTTCACGACGCGCAAGGAGATCGAGCCGTACGTCTCGTATGCGAAGGAGAAGGGAGCGACCGTCGTCGTCACGACGATGACGACGTCCTATGGAAACATCCACTCCGTTCCTGAATCGACTCTCAAAGCCATGCGCGAACGCTGGGAGCCGTACGAGGGCGAGAGGTTTGTCGGCGAGCTCGCTTTCGGCGACAGCCGTCCCGCACGTGCCAATCTGACGGACGATGAAATCATCGCCCGCATGGACGCGTCTCCGAACGTCAAGAAGCGCAGCCTCGACGGAACGGACGGCGTCGTGTCCTACAACTACAACGCAAAGGCGTTCTACAAGGACATCTGGGACGACGCCACGATTCACGCGCGTGGTCTCTTCGTCCGCGACGGAAAGGTCGTCGCGCGTTCGTTCGACAAGTTCTTCCGCATCAACGAAAACCGCCGCTCCTCCGTCGATTCGATCAAGTCTCTGCTCTCCAGGAATGACGTGTCGCGTGTCCGCCTCTACCACAAGTACAACGGATATCTCGGCGTCTGCTCCTGGAACGAGACGACGGGAGGTTGGTTCGTCGCAAGCAAGTCGACGAATTCCGGGCCGTTTGCCGAGACAGCGAGGAAGGCAATATCCGAGTCCGGGTTCTTCAATGCGATGAGCAAGGTGCCGGCATCCGAGCGAAATGGCTATTCGTTCGTGTTCGAGATCTTCGACAACGTGAACGACCCGCATTTCGTCTCCGAGAACTGTGGCACGGGCTGCCGTCTCATCGCGGTCTACCGGAACGATCTGCACAACGACGGACTGACGGAAGATGAAATCTGGGAACGATTCGGATCGGAAACCGGCGCGTTGTTTGCCGTGGGTATCACGGCTCCGACCGAATGGGAAGGTTTGAGATCCCGCATCGCTTCCTTTGTAAACGTCCAGAGAGGAAGCGAGGGCGTTGTCGTGCAGATCGAATTCGAGAATGGCGAGATCTTCCGCACGAAGGCGAAGACGGCCTGGTACTCGTTCTGGAAGTACGTCCGTGGAAAGATCTTCGGGAGCGACAGGACGGAAGACCATCCGTCGATTCCGATCTACCCCGGCAAGCCCGAGGAGTTCATCGAGCCCAGGAAATGGATGGACGTCGCGATTGGCATCGTCAACTCGATGAAGTGGAGCGAGATCGACGCGCTCAAGACGCCGGACATGTTCGGAAACCCTCGTCTCAACATGCAGAAGCTGATCGGAATCGTCGAGAAGAGACTTGTCTTGGAAAGGGTGGAATTCTAATGGAAACGAGATTCATTTCGGACGTTCACTTCGGACACGCGAACGCGATCAAGTACGATTCGCGGCCGTTCGGCACGGTCGAGGAGATGGACGGGCGGATGGTCGAGCTGTGGAACGGATTTGTCGACCGGCGCGACCTGGTGTACATCCTCGGCGACCTGTCCTGGCACGACGCGCAGAAGACCGCGACGCTCGTCGGTCGTCTCAACGGACGCAAGGTCCTCGTCCTCGGAAACCACGACGACAAGATCGTGAAGTCCCAGGAGGTTGCCGGTCTGTTCGAGAGCATCGTGCCATACGCCGAGATTTCCGTTCCGAACGGCCTTGGCAAAATGGCCGTGCTCTCCCATTACCCGATACCTTTCTACAACAAGGTCCACTACGGATCGGCGCATCTATACGGACACGTCCACAACTCGAAGGAAGCGGACGTCGTCGAGGAATGGCGGGGGCGTCTTTCCCAGATGTATTCGCGTCCGGTCCGGATGGCGAACGTCGGCTGCATGATGGACTATATCGGATACATTCCGAGAACAATTGAGGAAGTCGCTGAGGCCCGTGTCTTCTGAATTCAATATGCGGCAGTCGTGTTGGACGGCGGGATCGCCGTCCAATTTTTTTTCATCTTTTTTCATTTTACCCGCTTGCGCAATGCCGAACAGTATGCTATAATGTCGGCGTTTTCACCACCATGGCGGTGATGAAAGAGAAAACAAACGGAATCAAACAAAAGGAAACCGAAACATGAAGCTCTACGTTGGAACATATGCCAAGTACGCCGCCGGTAGCATCTTCGGCAAGTGGATGGATCTCGACAAGTTCAAGTCCTATGAGGATTTCATCGCCGCCTGCCACCGTCTGCATAAAGACGAGCGAGATCCTGAATTCATGTTCCAGGACTGCGAGTACGATCCAGACTGCGACTGGCAGAAGGGGCTCTACTCCGAATCGTCCGCTCCGCGCGAATACTGGGATCTCAAGAAGGAGATGGCAGCCGTAGCGAAAGCCGAGGCGAAAAAGCCCGTCTCCGCGTCCGCGAAGGCCGACCGCGAGGAGCAGAAGCGTCTTCGCGCCGAATACCGCCAGCAGATGAAGGACGAGGGCATCTGGAAGGACGACCACATGCTCGACTACTGTTCCAAAACTCCAGCCCGCATCGTCAAGCTCGCAGACGGATCGTTCCTCGCAATCGACAAGCCGTCGATCAAGACTGAGTTCTGCTACGGCGAAGACGAGCGCGGGCAGGGCGGCGACGGCCCAGGAACGATGGCGTTTGCCAACCGGCAGTGCGCCGAAGCGAAGACGCTTGAAGGATTCATGTCCAACAATCTTGGCGAGTTTGACAAGGCTATGGTCTCTAGCATTGGACGCCAGGCTCTCCGCGAAATCGTCTATCTCAATGACGGGAATCCGTCGAAGGCCGTGTTCCTCGCGGTCCATTATTCCAACACCTATGCGCCGAATGAAAGCAAGGTTGTCTGCATTGGAAGAAGAAGCGCATGGTATCGCCACGCGCGTCCCGATGGCGCACGTGATTTGACGGCGGACGACATTCGCCGCATTCGCCACGCCTACATGGTCGTTCGTGCCGACTACAAGAAGCGTCTCGCCGCATGGTGGAAGCGTTTCGGCGCGTCCAAGATCCGCACGTGGACGTACTGGACCCAGGCGTAATTCGTCCTGCAAATGTCTCGTTGGACGGCGGAAACGCCGTCCTCCCAACAACTCGAAAAAGATCGGAGCAAAAGAATGGGAAAGTGTTTTGGATGTGCGTGGTGCAATGTCGGATGTCCCTACCAGCGTTTCTGGAGCGACCGCGTGTCGCGTCCGTGCGCGGTGCATACTGAAAAGGAGCTGGAGGAGAAAGAGCGCGAACGCAGGGGTTTCGCCAACTCTTGAACTGTGGTAGAATCGTGTTGACATGTCGGCAATCCGATGAAAGGGTTTTCGACATGTCTGGATACTACCAATGGCTGAAGAATTTGAGAGC
>JAKSMR010000081.1 GCA_024400495.1 Bacteroidales bacterium | reverse complement strand
GAACCACCGCAGATGGCTGTGCCGGAAGAAATGAGATAGCTTGTCTCGCGGTCAACCTTCAGCAGTTTCCTGCCTATCAGCCAACCGATGGCAAGTGTGCCGAACACGCTGACGATGGTAAACAACATGCCTTCCTTGCCCGATGCAAGTGCCTGATTGACATTCATGCCGAAACCAAGTCCGATGACCGAATACTGCAACATCTTCTTCGACATCGTCTTGGTGAACGTCTCGAATGTCGCTCCGAAAATCAGGACGAACACGATTCCGAGCAGCAGTGCTACAGGTGATGACACCCAGTGTGCCATCCAATCCATGGCTCCCAGATCGATGCCGAACTGCTTTGAGACAAATGCCACAAGCAGCGAGATGCTCAATGCTGCAACGATGATGATGTAGATTGTTTTCTTATTCATATCTGTCTTTTTTTATTGTAATTCCTTAGTATGCTTCTTCCTATGTCTATTCAAACGCATAGACCAAGCCGTATTTCTCGTGGAGTTTCCTCAGCGATCCGTCGGCCTTCATCTGCTCTATGGCATTGTTGACAGCCTTCAGCAGGTCATCCTGACCTTTGCGCATCAGCACCCCGATAAACCCGTCGGTGAACGGTTTGTCGATGAGCGGTGCAGCAAGTCGTTCGTCAAGGCTGGTGTAATAGGGCGCCTCTGTTATCTCTGTGATCATGATGTCGGCAGCACCTTCAGCTATCAGTGTCGGTATCTCAAGGTTGCTATGGTGCACAACGATGCTGGCGTGTGTCAGCTTCTCCCTGGCGAGCTGTTCGTTGGTCCCGCCTGGGTTCACCATCACCTTGACTTCGGGTTTGTCGATGTCCTCCAACGACTTGAACCTGTCGGCATCCTCACGTCGGCACAGAATGGTCTTGCCGTTGGCAAGGTACCCTTCGCTCATCAGCATGGTTTCCAACCGCTTGTCGGTTATCGTAATGCCGCCGATGGCGAGGTCTAGCTTCTGCGGTTCCTCCAATACGTCAGCCGTAAGTGTCGGCCATGAGGTAGGTACGAATCTGATGTCCACACCGAGTTGCTTGGCTATTGCCTCTGCCACTTCGATGCCGAACCCCGTGTAGCTGCCGTCAGCCTCCAGGAATGTGAGTGGATGGTAGTCGCCTGTCGTTCCAGCCAGAAGTACGCCCTTCTGCCTGATGCGTTCGATGGTGGGCTGGCATTCAGCGTCGCCGGTCCTGTTACATCTGGTGTGTATCATTGCCGATGCAACGATAACGAGCAGCACGGAAAGTATGAGGTAGAGATGTTTACGCATAGTCATTATTAATACGTCTATTGTTTTACTAGATGTTGCAAATATAGTAATCCCACTCTGTGTTTTTTGTAACAGTTACTATGTTACTGCAGTTTGGTTTATTTGAACAGCTTTTTCTTCAGCCACTCACGAACCGGAACGTCATACAGTCGGAACGACGCCCACGCCATCGCAATGGCGATGCAGAAGATGCTGATGGCCACGAAGATGTGCTGGTCGAGAGGTGCATCCTGATGAGCTTCTTTCCATCCCATCTGCATGTAGATGAGTGGATAGTGGGTGATGTAGAGCGGGTAGGAGAGGTCGCCCAGGAACTTGCAGATCTTCTGCGACTTCTCGCCTTCCACCTTGCTGCCGGCACCCATCGCCACTACCAATGGGAAGATGACCAGAATGGCAATCGACTCATAGAGGCCGTTCATCCAGAAATTGGCAGGATCGGTACCGCCTACACGTGGCATCGCCTGACAGAGACCGATGATGAGAGCACACCACCAGAAACCGCCCTTGACCGTGATGAACTTGCCTATGCGGCAGAGTAATAAGCCCGCGAAGAACGGATAGAGCAGTCGGGTGAAACCGATGTAGAGCTGAGGAGCATCGACACCCCAACCGCCGATGACGGTGTATGCTGCATAGTTGCCTCCTTCAGGGAAGACTCCGAAAGGATCGAGATTGAACGTCAGCGAAAGAGTAAGCAGCGCGAAGACGGCAATGCAGATGCCCAATGCCACTTTGCCCAATCGGCGGATGAAGAACACGTAAAGCAGATTGGCAATGTATTCGAGCATCAGCGACCAGGTGGCACCGTTGAGCGGATAGGTCTCACTCCATCCTCTCACATCCATGCTGGCAGGCACAGGAATCATCGTGAGGGCAATGAGCAACAGGATGACCAGCTGCGACCATCGCGCATCGGCCATGATCGCAAAATCAGGGCCTCCACCGAAGTAGAAGAGCAGTAAGCCGATGAGCGCACCCAGGCAAACCAACGGATGCAGACGTATGAATCGGCGCTTGATGAAATCCCATGTGGACATCTTCCCGCTGGCCAATCGGTCATCATATGCATAGCCGATGACGAAACCCGAGAGGATGAAGAAGAAATCCACGGCCAGATAGCCGTGATTGATGATCTGGTAAGGTACTCCTGGCGAGTAGGTCTCGAACAGATGGAAACACACCACAAGGATGGCTGCCACCCCACGGAGACCGTCAAGGATCTCATATCGAGGTTTTGAGGCGAGGTAGTTGTTACTCATTTTATTTACTGCTATAGTTTGAATCTTGCTTTGTCATATTACTTGTCTTCTGATGTATTTGGATGTAGTCCATTAAATTTCTCGATGTCGCAAATATAGTAATATTTGTACAATCTTCCAAAGGTATTGATTGCATATTTGCAAAAAAATGCCAGAAAGTTTCCCTTCTGACATTCTTTACGGGTGTAGTTTGCTAATATAAATTTATATTACATTACCCACTCTGTGTTTTTTGTAACAGTTACTCAGTTTCTTCACCCATTCATAGTGACATGGCCGTGCGCCGTCGTAGTTCTCTGTGCGATAGACCTTAGAGGTGTCTACTTTCGTCCCGTTGGCAAAAGTGCCACGTTTCCCATCCAGGAAATACATGTAGCAATGCTGACAGCCTTCGCTGATCTTATGACCGCTCGGCTTTGCCGCTTGGCTCGTCCAAGAACCGTGCCAGGGATTCCAGATGATCATTTCTTCTGTGGTATTATGCCTCTGGTAAACTCTTAAAACCCCAGCAACTTCAGAACAAAAGGAGTGAGCAATGCTGTTAGGACACCGTTCAGGATAAGTCCGAGCGAAGAGTATGCACCGTATGTCTCACCCTTCTCCATGGCGCGTGATGTGCCCACGGCATGTGAAGCCGTGCCCATACTGATGCCTTGCGAGAAGGGATTGCGTACGTGCCACACCTCCAGAATCTTGAATCCGAAGACGGCTCCGAAGAGACCTACGCACACCACGATGGCTGCCGTGAGCGATGGGATGCCGCCAGACGTCTTGCACACCTCCATGGCGATAGGGGTGGTGACGGATTTGGGCGCCAGCGATACGACGACTTCGTGTGATGCTCCCATGGCTGAGGCTATCAAGGTCACGCTGACCAATCCCAACAGGCA
>JAKSMR010000080.1 GCA_024400495.1 Bacteroidales bacterium | reverse complement strand
CGTAAACCTCCGCGTTTCCGTACACCTGCGCGTCGCCGAAAAGCCAAGCGTTGCCACTATGCGAAAGATTCTTTTCAGACTCGATCCACCCTCCGAGATCTCCTTTCTTGAACAATCCGAAATTTCGTACGGCCCTGACTCTTCTAAGAACAACGCCATCACAATCCTTCGTCTCGCCGGTAAATTCGTACTTTCGTTTCATTCTGCGCCCTTTCGTTTGGTTTGGTTTCTTTGGTTCGTTTGTTCCTTGTGGGAATCTTTCCCTTTGGACACCGCACAGTATACCGTGCTTGGACGGCATTGGCAATAGTAAAAAACAAAAATGTCCTGGGGTGTCCCGGACATCTCCAATATGGCGCGGCCGGCGGGAATCGAACCCGCAACCTGCGGTTTAGGAAACCGCCGCTCTGTCCTGTTGAGCTACGGCCGCAACTATGCTACAAGAGGCGACGAGCCCGCCCTATGACGCAGTACGGAAACGCGACGAACGCGAATCCTCCGACGACGTTTCCAAACGTGACAAACAACAGATTGTGCGCAAACGACAGCCAGTTGACGACCTCCGATCCTCCGTTTGCAAGTGCCACGCCGATGATTCCCATGTTCGCCACGGAGTGCTCGAATCCGCATGCCATGAACGCGAGAATGCACCAGAAGACCATGACGAGCTTCGCCGTCTCGCTCTTCATCCGAGCGGCGCACCAGACCGCCAGACAGACGAGAATGTTGCACAGAACGCCACGCACGAACATCTGCGACTCGCAGAGCGAACACTTGGCAGACGCCACGGACAAGAAATAGTCTGAGACGATCTGCGAGTCTCCCACGCCGGAAAGCATGAACAGCCCGACGAGGATTGCCGATCCGAAGAAGTTTCCTGCCCAGCATAGAATCCAGATACGGAGGCAGTCTCCGACCGTGATCTGCCGTCTGATGAGGCCGACCCCGGCGACGAGGTTGTTGCCCGTGAACAGCTCGCCTCCGGCCATGAAGACCAGCGACAGCGCGACCGAGAACGCCATTGCGGATGCGATCTTCGCGGCCGGCCCGGCAAAAGCCGAACACATCCCTCCAATCGACATCGCCAGGAATCCTCCGAGCGTAATGAACATCCCGGCGACCATCGACGAGACGAGATATCCGAGAGGGTCAAACTCAAGCCACGCAGTCTTCGCAGATGCTACTTGAGACAATTTTTCCAGATCAGTTTCGTACATTTACAGAATCCTCATGATTTTCATTGGCAATCGGCGATCAAGGCATTTCCGCAGGTGATCCTGTCAGCATCCTCCTCCTTCGACGGAACGAACACGATGACGTCCCACCCCTCTTCAACCAGGGGGCGTTCGAATTCGCGATAGACGTCGTAGTCCGTGTACGACGTAGACTTGTCGAATCCATTCTCGACGGCGTTCGACGTCTCGTGGATCGGCGTGATCTTGACGACGAACTTGCTTCTGTCGAACATGGAGGTCAGAAGACCTGCGTCAAGAATTGTGTCTTTCGTGACGGCGAAGTTCAGCGTGTACTTTCGTCCGACCGGTTCCGGGAGAGATTCAGCCGCCTTTGCAATGTCCGAAAGCGCAAGAGACAGGCCGCGGAACTGCCATTCGCGCTGCGCGTCGTCGGTCGAGTTGATGGACAGCTGCAGACCGGCTTCGCCTCCGTAGACCTCGTTCTTGACGCGGCACCATTCGCGAAGGAACGAAGACAGATCCCGATTCATCCGTGGCATCATCGTCGAGACGACCGGGTGGATCGTTCCGGCGGAGATCATGGAATTTACCACGTCCTTGAGCCGAAGAGACGAGAATCGGATGACGGCCGGATTGAACGTCGGCTCGCCCATCCTCGCAAAGTGAACGTTGAAACGGTTCGTCGACCTGACTTCCGGCTGTCCTCCGATGATCGTCGCGACCTGGTACTCCAAGCCAACAGCCGACACGTTTCCGTGGAATCCGTACTTTGGAACGTCGCAGAACCGGCATCTGCACGGACAGCCACGCTGCGTGGACACGGTCGCAACCCACTTGTCACGAAGATCGACGCAGTGGTGGACGACCCCGTTGATCTCGCGGTGAAGACCGAGAAAATCTGCCTTGATATTGTTCTCCTTGCCGTAGTCTCCTACAGACAGGAACTCGATTCTGCGTGTAGTGTCCCAGTAGATTCGACCCGTGTGCGTATCGACGTGTTTCAGCATGTGACTCTCCTTCAAGCGGCGTCGTCAACCATGGACGCCGTAATTTCAATTGATTTTCCAGCCATGGAAGGAGCCTTGAACATGACGTCCTTCATCACCTTTTCGACCACGGATCGAAGTCCTCGTGCGCCCGTCTTGTTCTCGATTGCGGCATGAGCGATCTTGCGAAGCGCATCCTCGGAGAAGGACAGTCCGCATCCGCTCAGACGCAGAAGCCTCCGATACTGCTTCACAAGACTGTTCTTCGGCTCTTTCAGAACGCGCACGAGGTCGTCCTCGTCAAGCTCGTGGGTGGCCGTTACAATCGGAATTCGTCCGACGAATTCGGGAATCAGTCCGTATTCGACAAGATCCTCGGTCGTCACCATGTCCAGAAGACTATCTTTGGAAGATTCCGATTCGTCGCCAGCGGCCTCGTCGCAGAACCCCATCGGAGTCGCGCCGGTCAGATCGTTGATGCCTCCAAGCCGCCGGTTGACAATCTCGTCGAGTCCGACAAACGCACCGCCGCAGATGAACAGGATGTTGGTCGTGTCGATTTCGACCAGTGGCTGTTCCGGGTGCTTGCGACCTCCTGTCGGAGGGAACCGGCATGTCGTTCCTTCCACGATTTTAAGAAGCGACTGCTGTACGCCCTCGCCGGAGACGTCGCGCGTCAGACTGACGTTCTTGGTCTTCGAGGCGATCTTGTCCACTTCGTCCAAGTAAATAATGCCCTTCTGCGTACGCTCGATGTCGCCTTCAGCGTTCATCCACAGATAGCGCACGATGTTCTCGACGTCCTCTCCGACATATCCGGCCTGGGTCAAAGTCGTCGCGTCTGCGATTGCGAACGGCACGTCCAGCATCTTCGCGATGGTCTTGGCAAACAGCGTCTTCCCGGATCCTGTCGGCCCGAGCATGAGGATGTTCGACTTCTCGATAGTCACGTCGGAGAGATCGTCGTCGTCGCCAACCGCGATCTTTCGATTCTGAACGTCCTCGATGCGCTTGTAGTGGTTGTAGACGGCGACGGCGAGAGTCCGCTTCGTCTCGTCCTGACCGATGACATGCTGGTCGAGCCGCGAGACGATTTCCTCCGGCATTGGCACTCTGTAGCCGTGGTTGGGGTTGGAGCGTTTGTTATCCTCTTCAAGATAAAGACTTTCGATGACCTCCGCCGCGCAGTCTCCGCAGCAAGACGCGCCCGTCTTGGACACGCAGATCTTCCCATTGACGATATTTCGTCCGCAGAAGTCGCAC
>JAKSMR010000008.1 GCA_024400495.1 Bacteroidales bacterium | reverse complement strand
AAGAAGATTGTGTCGGGGGTGATCAGACTGGCCATTCTGCTTCCCACGATGGCCACGTGCTGCCTTGTGGAATCGATGTTGTGGATGTAGATCCGCGATTGGAATGTGCTCTCCTTTGTCTTTCCCCAAAGGTTCGATCTCTCCCGGTAGGCATCGAAACTGATCCATTCATGACGGATGAATTTCTCGACCGTTACAGAGTCTGGCACTACCGATAAAGCGTGTGCCGACACACAGTTGCAAGTCCCCAGGAGAAGCAGCAGAAACGATAGCACATTGATGGCTATCATGCTATTATGGGTCATTGTTGCGGTTTTGAGCCAACGGGTAAGGAGGTATCTTTTCATAGGTTCTGCCAAGAGCGTTTGTGATTCGCCTTGATATAACGGCAAATGATGCCGAATATTTTATCGTTGACTTTTTTTTCGCCTTGAGAACTAGAACTTGATGTTCAGGCCGAAGGTGTGGCACTTGGGCAGCTCGGGAAGGTTGCGGTAGTCGGGCAGCAGGTTGGTGTAGAGTCGCAACCAGGCGAATCCAGGAAACACTCTTTGGTAGATGTAGAAGCCCAGCTCCAACTTGTATGGGTTGAGGTAGGAGGTCTTGGTGGAGGTGCTGTGGAGGATGTTGTTGGAAGATGCAGACCCGAACTCCCACATACGGCTCCCGCAGTTGAATCCGGCAAAGAGATCTACTCCAAAGTCCAAATAGCCTGTCTTGGATGGCGACCAGGTCAGGTTTACGGGGATACCCTCATATGACGACGTGGCGATGTTGGCGAAGTGGTCGGCACCATCGGCCAGCTGTAGATGGCCGTTGCCGTCCACCTTCACCTTGTGGCTCATCGGGGTGTAGTCGAATCGGCAGGCCCATCCGGTGCTCAGCTTCAGATGGGGGTTGAGCTGGAATCGGAACTCGAGCGGTATGTTCAACTCGAAGTCCATCACGCTGGCGTAGGGACTGGTGATGGGGGCTCCGCTGATGTTGGTCAGCCAGCCCGTTTCCTTGTTCCAGCCGGCTGAAGTGGTGTGGAACTTCACGGTCCATTGACAATACACGCTGAGGCTGCCGTTCCATTTCGTCTTGTCGAGGTCCCACACTGCGATGTGGCGGATGGTGTCTTCGTAACGTTTAGACGGAAAACGATTTTCCACAACCACACTCGGATCGGGGAAGGAGTAGCAATTGGTGCCGTGACCTCTTTTGAGCTCCACAAACAGATCATCCTGCTCATGGTGATTTACCGACAATTGTCCCTCGCCATAGACGTCCACATTTAGTCTGCCTCCCGACAGGGTGTCAACCTCAAGGATGCCATCGTGAATATTGATGACAGGGGCGGGGTATTTCCTGCAATGGAGCCTGCCCACCTTAAAATAGGAGCCCTCTTTTAGTTCTATGTACGAAAGTGTCAGGCTGTCGGCGCTGACCGAGGTGCCTGGCATCAGGCAAAGGTCTATGTTCTGGAAGTTGGCGTGAATCTCCACCTCGCGGCCAAGGAATGTGATGCCGGCCCGTCGCAGGGTGAGGGTCTTGTCGGCATAGGTGAATATTTCATTCCCAATAAGCTTATCAGCCTCAGTATAATCATGGCTGATGAGCTCCAGGTAGATGGAGTCGTCGGTGCGGGGCACCAGTTTGACTACCCAGCCGGCATGGATGTTGATCTTGTTTACCGGGTCGTCGAATATCTCTCTGTAAGTGTATCGGTTTTGTGCAGCAGCCGTGGCGCTCAAGGTTAGCAGGGCTGCTATAAGAAGGATAAGTCTTTTCATGATTCTTACGATTAATTATGTTATACAATAACCATGGTTTTCTTTTTTTTCTTTAGGTGGGTTCTACAAATTCATTTCTTGCGATTTTGAATGGATTGTCGAACAGGTTGCTGTGCGAAACGAGGGCGCATAGCGGGCTATGCAACCGAGTGACAAGCAGCAAGATGCCGACAAGGCTTCAAAAGCGCTGAAAAGATTTATATTGCACATCATTATTACTTTTTTGTTCAATCGGTGAATTTATAGAACTCACCTTTAGAACGACATTGCCAGTAGGGGCATATCCTCGCGGATGGGGTTGCCGAGGATGTCGGTCTTGGGCTTGGGCCTGGGTTGGGTCTGGGAATTGGTTTTGTAGGCCACCAGTCCGGTTATCTCTATCCTGATAGTCTTAGGTGTCTCGGTCTCAGCTGGCAGTATGGGTTCTTCGGGGGCGTAGGCCAGAAGTTCCTCTGCCTGTATCGGCTCTGCTGGCAGCTCTTCGTTCTGGAGGATTTCCTCTATCTCTATGGTCGGTTCATCGGTCACGGCTGCTGCCGTTAGGGAGAAAACCTTGACGGCGGTCTTCGTCGCGATTGTCGGCGTGGTGGCCTCTGCCACTACTGTGGCGGGCGCCTCCCGATGGCTCTGGGCCAGCATCGGGCCGGAGGTGGCGGGCTGCTGCGGCTGCAGCCACACCCAGGCCGTTGCTGCCACAGCGGCCACACAGGCTGCCGCTACGCCATAGCGCCACCAATAGGGAGTGTGCTTCGTTGCCTTGCCGTGGGCTATCTGTTCCACGCGCTGGTCGTGTTCGTGCCACAGCTGCTCTATGCGCTGCCAGTCGGCGTCGGGCGTTTTTCTGTTCATAATTCTACCTCCTTGCTAATTTGGATCAGGTGTTCTTTCATACGTTGGATGCGTTTCTTGACGGCATCTTGGCTGATGCCGAGGATGAGGGCCATGTCGCGCAGCTTCACCTTGTCGAGATACATTCGCAGCAGCGCCTTCTCGTTCGAGTCCAGGTGGGCGGCCATGGCGTAGAGTTTGCTCACCATCTCGTCCTCGGCCTCATGTATCAGCAGGTCGCATTGGGACTCGTCGAACCGCACCAGGGGCACTGACAGCGACCGATGCCGCTGCTGGTCGATGGCCGTGTGAAGTGCCACTCTGTATACCCAGCTGCTCACGGCACGGCGGTTGATGTCGGACGACCACCCTTCCCACAGCTTGCAGACGATGTCTTGATACAGGTCGCGGATATCGTCGCTCCCCCTATGGGTGAACATCAGGCAGATCTTGAAGAGTATGCCTCGGCATTCTTCTACTGTCTGTGTAAAGGCCTCTATGTCGTTTTGACGCTTCATCACTATTACTAAACGCAGAAATGCCGAAAAAGTGACATCTGGAACGATATTTTTTTTGTTTGGTTCAAAGGCAACTGCCCAAAGATGCCTTCATCGGTAAGAGTCGTTTGCGATTGCCGGCTAGCGCTATGGCTTCAGGGACAGAGGGCTCTGAATCTGTCTGTCTTCCTTATCCGGTAGACATACATGGTGTCTGCCGTTCCGCTTGCAAGGGCCGACATCAGAGGTGTCCGTCGGTCGTAGTCGTAGCAGGCGTCGTTCCTATGCGTCAGCCATGATGAATAAAAGAGCGATTCTAGCCGGTAACCCGAAAAGAGCAGATAATCATATCGCTCAAAATCGTATGACCTCAGGTCGATATCCTTTATTACCGGTTGGAGATCCTTGGAAGCACGGTAGTCGTCCAGCCAGAACCAGACACAACAAGATGGTGCCCCATTCTCTTTTTCTCACTTTTAGCGATGGTTGAGGGATAAATGGAAATGATTTGGCACGGATTAGAAGGGGCGTTTCGTTCGTTGTAGAGAAGTGGTGTGGACGGTTACATGACTAACGGGGAAGGGAAGTGAGTCGGCAAAGTGAGTAAAGCATAAGTACCATACATTGTTGCAAGTCATTCTTTCATCACCATCTAGTATGTCATTCCTATTAATAACGCGGAGGAAGGGAAAAAATTGCGATAGTGAAGCTCCGCCTTCGGCTGGAGTTGCGTCGTGGTAATGTCGTAGCAATGTCGCCCTAGCCTCCTTCCCAGCTGAAGGAAGGCCGAACACAAGCCGAACACAAGCCGAACAGAAGCCGAAGGGAAGCCGAACACAAGCCGAACACAGGCCGAACGCATATGGCGCAAAGTGCTCGTTAGGAGCCTGGTTGGTGGAGGGGAGGTAGGTAGGGGGGACGAGGCTGGTTTTCCGCTAGAATCTGAGGCGGAGCTGGATCTTGATTTCCTGCTTGTGGTTGTGGGGAATCAGCTCGTAGCCCGAGCCGATGATGTCTCGGTCGGAATAGAGCACCAGTCCGTATTTGGCCGAGAGCGTCCAATGCTCTGAGAGGTCGACACGAGCCAAGAGATAGGTTCTCAGCCCTCGGCCTTGTAGGGCCAACGAGGCGAACTCGTACAGCAGGTCGCTCTCCATGGCGTAGATCCGAGCGTCGTAGCTGCCGATGCAGAAGGCAGCTGCTCGTCCCGTGAGGGAGAACGGATGGCGGCAGTTGTCGTCGTGATAGCTGACGTCTTGTAACAGGAGGATGCCGCGGGTCGTTGTATGATAGTCGCCATTATGCCAGCTGTAGTCAGCTCGTGTCGAGAGGGTAAGGCGGTCGTTGGGCAGATAGTTGAGGCGAAGCTGCAGCTGTTGTCGGCTTGTGCTTTCAAGTGTGTAGAGATGTGGGTCGAGGGTAAAGAGCGAGGTGTCGACCGACGAGAGGCTCACGTTCTGCTCCTTCCCTTTGTTGCGGTATTGCAGATGGAGGTTCAGGTGGCGGTTGAAATCTTTGGAGAGAGAGATACGGCCATATTGCCCATGCGAGGGGTAGAAGACTCCATATTTCGGCATGGGGAACTGGTAGAGGTTGGCTGTAGCGTCGATCTTTATTCCCCAGAACAGTTGGCTTTGCAAGGCAAAGAGCACACCTTGTTCGTTGGCGTTCGATGAGTTTTCTCCTATCGCGCTCCCGTGGAGGTTCTGATAGGTTGGCGAGTAATGGCGGTAGGAGAGGGAGAGTCGTGTCGTTCCGTCCAGGATGAGCTGCACGCCAACGATGGCCGACAAGGGGAGCGTGGAGTCTCGGTCCTGCAACAAGTCGTTCCGGTCCGATAGCGAAGCCTCGCCGAAGAGTAGCCATCGGTTCAGCAGATAGGAGGCGTAGATTCCGCCAACGCTGTTTTGGTTCCCTCTGAAGGAGAACTTGTTATAGTACTGGTCCTGAGGAATGATCTCTTTGCTGTAGAGCGAATGGTATCCGACCATTCCGGCGTTGAGATAGCGGCCGTTCCATCGCAGATCGGCCCCGAAGAGCTGCTCGGTCAGAAGGTTGCGTTTCTGGTATTCGGTCTTTGTGCGATGGTAGCCCGACTGGTAGAGGCTTTGCACC
Organism: Bacteroidales bacterium; assembly: GCA_024400495.1. GTDB lineage: Bacteria > Bacteroidota > Bacteroidia > Bacteroidales > P3 > Colimorpha. The sequence goes on along the minus strand of JAKSMR010000008.1, from coordinate 80,522 downwards.
TGGGTCTCGGTTCCGTTTCGGGGGAGCGTTGCGTCGAGACTGTTGTGCGAATAGAAGGTCGAGAGTTCCAACTTCCTACACACCTTTATCGTGGTGGCGGCTCCGCGTTGCATTCCATACTCGCTCATTCCTCCCGCCGGACGTATTCCTGTGGCCAGCCGATGCTGGTAGGTTTCGGTTATCCATGGGGAGAAGCCGTTCCAGAGAGTGAGCCCTTGTCCGAATTGGAGATAGTAGTTTCCTACAACGAGACGGCTCATCCGTCCGATGTTGTTCAAAGCGAGATAGCCGGCATAATGGTCAAAGCCAGCCTGTCCGTCCTCGAAAGCGAACGCTTCGCCCGCATCTTTCTCTCCCGAGAGTTGCAGCTGTAGCGTCTCGCCGAACTGGTAATGATAGCGGAAGTATGTTCTGTAGGGGTCGCCGCGATAGATGGAGTCGTAGTAGCCACGTGCGCGCTCGAGGGTCCGCTTGCCTCCCACCACGAGATTTCCGTGGCCTTTGGTGAGGAGTGTCTTGAGCGAAGGAAGTTTTCCAGAAGGCATTTCGCCAACATAAACCAGAGGGGAAAGCATCCGTATTGTCCTGGAGTCAAAACCGTTGATGACTTCTAGCTCGGCCAACGAGAAGAGCGGACCGTTCATCACGATGTAGTCGTGCAATGCTTCTCTTTGGAACTGTGAGAGGAAAGGCAGCATCAGCAGGCGGTCGTTCGTGGTGTCGTTGAGGTTGATCGGATGCAAACGGCAGTCTTCTATCAGTTCTATAACCTCGTCGGGGATGCTCTCTTGGTCGGTCTGTTCAACCCATTCCTCCCAAAGCCGTTGCCAGTTTTCGTCCATATCCACCTGGGCAAGAAGCAAGGTGGGGAGGCATAGGAACATCAGTAGGGCAAGTGTTTTCTTCATGGCTGGGCTAGAATCTATAATAGATTGATATTTGTGGCGTTGTTCCTATCACTTGATGGATCTGGATGGCAAGGTCGATGGCGTAGTTCTTATGCCAATAGCCTATCCCTAGAGTGTAAAGAACTGGCTTTGTTGCCATTCCTATGCGGCCAAAGAGAGTTTGGCTGTAGTTGTATTCCAACCCCAGCCGAAGGCGCATGGGGCGACAGAACTCCTTCTCGATCTCCGCCAAGGCGAGCAGGTCGGGGCTGAGCGAGTAGGTGGCGCCCAAGTTGATGTGGCAGGAGAGCCACTCTTGGGAGAGATGGGGGCTTAGTAGAGGGGTAGGGTTGAAGATGTTGAGTCCCAACGAAAGCTTTTCGCTCAAATGGCTCAGGAGTCCTAGCGAAAGCGTCATCGTCCGTTTGGGATCGTAGTGGGGGTCGGAGGTTCCGATAGAGAAGTAGTGTAGAGAAATGCCTAGAGCCAGATATTCCTCAACAATAGTGAGTCCCTGGGATAGAGAGACCTTTTGCTGGTAATAGTCCAGGTTGCCGAAATGGGTGTAGTCGATCCCCAAGGCTCCTGCTTTCTGAATAGGAATTGCGGTGGCAATACTCTTGTATCCCATCTCCTTTTGCCATAGGTTCTGCTGGTAGGAGAGACCAAGAATAGGTTGTTCCATCTTGGACAAACTGGCTGGATTATAATCCCATGCGACTCCATTGGAGAGAGCCGCATTCCCTCCTCCAAGTGCTGTCAATCGGCTATCGAAACAAGGAAACGACAGTTGTGCTGATGCGCAAAAAGCTCCCAAGAGGAGGAGCAATAGTGGAGGCAGTCGTTTCATCATTGTTTTCGGACTTTCAAAAGGGTAGCGGCTGCTGAGGAGGACAGGTGTTTATTCGGCGGGGTCTTGGGGAAGTTTTTCGAGGGTGTGCATGGCGGCCATCTGCTCGGCGCCTTTGATGGTGTAGTCGATGCCGCTCTCGGCGGGTTTGCCGGCGATGAGGGCACGGCACTCGAACTGGTTGCGCTCGTGCTTGCCGTTGTGGATGACGCGCACGGTCTCGAAGGTGACCTTCTTGCTGCGCTTCTGCCCCCAGTCGATGAGTTTGCCTTTGTAGTTGACGGTGGTCTTCTCCACCTCGTCGAGGTCCATATGGAGGCTGAAGACGCGCTGGAGGAGCACCTTCTTGGTGAAGCGGAAGCCGCGGTCGATGTAGATGGCGCCTACGAGGGCTTCGAAGGTATTGCCGCCCATGGACTTGGAGATGTTGTTGGAGTGGTGGTCGCAGATGACGAGATCGTCGAGGCCGAGCTTGCGGGAGAGCTTGTTGAGGCTGGCGCGGCTGACCATCTTGGAGCGCATCTCGGTGAGGAACCCTTCGCCCTGATAGGGGAACTTTTGGTAGAGGTAGTCGGCGACGATGGCGCTGAGAACGGCGTCGCCGAGGTATTCGAGACGCTCGTTGTTGATCTTGTGTCCGTTGCCGATCTCCTGCGACATGGACTTGTGGGTGAGGGCTACCTTGTAGATCTCCTCGTTGCGAGGGGTGTAGCCGAGCACGTTGCGGAAGAAGCGGTAGAACTCGCTGTTGTTCTTTTTGCGAAAGAGGAGCATAGGGTGACTGGGGGAAAAAGAGACGGGTTTCGCCGACAGTGACGTCGTCAAAACCCGTATCGTCTATTGCCTCTTTTGGAAAGAGGAAGCTACAAATGGTTGATTATTTGTGGCTTTCGATGTAATTGATAGCGTCGCCAACGGTAGCGATTTTCTCAGCATCCTCATCGGGAATCTGAACGCCAAATTCTTTTTCGAGGTCCATGATGAGCTCTACGGTATCGAGGGAATCAGCACCGAGATCTGCGGTGAAGCTTGCTTCGGGGGTAACAGCTGCCTCATCTACGCCAAGCTTATCAACGATGATAGCTTTTACTTTAGTTGCAATTTCAGACATTTTTATAGGTTTTAATTGATTAATGAAAGTGCAAAGAAACGAAATTTTTTCAATATAGCAAAAGTTTTTGTTAATTTTTTTGCCGATAAAAATGGTAATCGTCTGTAATGCAGTGTGTAATAATGTTAATTTTTTATTAAAGAAATGCAACGATGGTCATTCTCTGTTTGTCAATTTGTGATTATTTGACCGGCAAAATTCCATTTTTGCACCCTTTTTCATAAGACAGTATTGTGGGCTCTTTATTCTATATATTATATATGTGAGGTGCCGTCCTTCCTGGTCGGGTGGATGTGGCCGTGGGGAGGTGGTGGAAGAAATAGTTTCTTGTATGATACAAAAAAGTAGTATCTTTGCACTATGATCTTCAACAAAGTAAAAATAAAGTATATCGTTGTCGCTGTGTTACTTATGGGATTTGCAGCGGGCTGCAGCCCCAAGGGCGTCCATATGCCGCGACATAGGAAGAAGAGCCATTGCAACTGTCCCACCTTCTCCGAGAAGGCTGATGCCAGGGAGGGCGACGTGATTTTCTATTAGGCCAGAGAGAGATGGAAGAGGAGCGCGTAAGGAGATACAAGGAGACGCTAGGGCGTTATCTGCCGCAAGGGACGGTGGAGCCGCTGTTTGTGTTCCTTACCCAGACGAACAGCGTGCGCCTGCACATCACCCGCGAGCGCCGCACGAAGCTGGGCGACTACCGGTGGCCTCAGCCGGGCCATGCCTTCCATGAGATAAGCGTCAACGGCGACCTCAACCCATACCTCTTCCTCTGGGTGCTGCTGCACGAGATGGCGCACCTGAACACCCACAAGCGCTACCGGAACGGGGTGCAGGCCCACGGCCACGAGTGGCAGGAGCAGTATGCGCTGCTGCTGCGCGAATATCTGCACCATTTCCCTGCCGAGGTGCAAGGCGAGATAGGGAGGCTGACGGCGCGCATCCCGCTGAACCGCAGCCTCAACCGCAGCATCGAGGCGTCGCTGAAACGCTACGACCCCGGCTACAACGCGGCAGAGGTGCTGCCTACGCTGGCGGAGCTGCCGCTGGGAACGACGTTCTCCCTGGAGGGGAAGCCCGAGATGGTCTTCCGCTCGTTGGAGAAACGACGCACACGTTTCCGCTGCGTGGAGGTGCACACGAACCGCGAATTCCTAGTGGCGGGAAGGGCGCCCGTGGTGGTAGTGGAGTGATTTTGTCGGGGCGACCTCTGCTATTGCCTATTTTTTCTATTTTTTAGAGGTCTCTTTGGGATATTCAATAATTTTTTGTAATTTTGCATCCCCGTAAAGGCCAATGACTTTTTATAACGTAAACAATATAATACTATGGATATCAACTTCAAACGTAAGATTGACGAGCTGGTGAACGAGATCTCAAACATCACCGACCTCCCTACTAAAATCGATGTGCTGAACTATATGGAGCAGCAGTCGAACTATATGCTCTGGATGTTGGAAGACGAGCAGCGTATCGACGAGGACTCCCGCGACTACTAGGTCGTGCGACGGCAGCGGCCGTGCGTCCACGCCGGGCTTCTGCCTTTTTTTGTGAACCATCTGTCTGATACCATCCCCCCTTTTGCCCTATGAAACTGCGCACGCTCATATTCACGCTGGCAGCCGGGCTGGCTCTCGCGGCCTGCTCGGGCGGCTATTCGTTCACGGGTGCCTCTATCCCTCCCGAGGCGAAGACTATCGCCGTGGCGACCTTCCCCAACTACGCGTCGACGGTGAACCCTCAGCTGAGCCAGACGCTTACCGAAGAGCTGCGTAACATGTTCGCCTCGCAGACTTCGCTGAATGTGGTGAACGGAGAAGGCGACATGGAAGTAAGCGGTTCGATTACCGCCTATGGCACCAGGGCATCGGCCATCAGCAGCGGTGACGAGGTGGCTATGAACCGCCTCTCGATCACCATCAAGGTGAAGTTTGTGAACAACGTCGACCCTAACGCCAACTTCGAGCAGAGCTTCACCCGATACCGCGACTACAACGCCCAGCTGAACTTCTCGTCGGTAGAGAGCTCGCTGGTGAGTGAGATCGTCACCGAGTTGTGTGAGGATGTCTTCAACAAGTCGGTAGTCAACTGGTAACAATCCCCCCCCTCTTTCAATGAACGAAGAGTGCCATTCTCTCAAGAATGAACGCCGTTGGGTGTTGTGGTCGGGATGGATCGTGGGCTTTTTCTCTACCCTGATCTATCTCATGACGCTCTCGCCTACGGTAAGTTTTTGGGACTGCGGCGAGTTCATCGCCACCTCCTACACCTTCGGCGTAGGCCATCCTCCCGGAGCGCCGCTCTACCAGCTGCTGGCGCATCTCTTCACCCTTATCCCCTCCCATCCCGACCGCATCGCCCTTTGGAGCAATATGCTTTCGGCCCTCTCGGGAGGCTTCTGCTCGATGTTCCTTTTCTGGAGCATCTTTCGCATCGCCAAGCAGATAGCTCACGAGAGACTCTACCTCAACCTGCTGGCTGCCGGGGTGGGGGCGCTCTGCTACAGCTTCTGCGACACCGCCTGGTTTTCGGCCGTAGAGAGCGAGGTCTATGGCTTGGCTATGCTGCTGTCGAGCGTGATCGTGTGGGCGACGATACGGTGGTACGACGCCAGGAAAGAGCGGGCCGTGGGCTCCTCCCGCTGGATCGTGCTGGTGGCGTTGCTCCTCGGGCTCTCCTTCTGTGTGCACGAGATGTGCTGGCTTACAGTCCCTTTTGTGGTTGTGGTGCTTATGATAGCTTTGTGGAAAGAGGCGAAAGGAGAGAGGCTCTTCACCAAGCGGCGGCTTGGGGTGGTAGCATTGTGCCTGGGTTTTTTCCTGTTAGGGACCACCCCCTATCTTATCATCCCTCTGCGGGCACAAAGCAACCCCTCGATAAACAACGGAGACCCCTCGACGGCAGAGAGCTTCAAGCGTTATCTCGCCCGCGAGCAGTATGAGAATGGCCCCGCCCTCTATCCCCGCATATGGCGCAGGCATAAGAACGACATGACTTTTTATGCCGACTGGAGCGGCATGCACGGAACCGGGCGCACGGCCGACGGACAGACGACGTTCAAGCCCAACTTTCTGGACAATGCGCAGTTCTTCGCCTCGTATCAGCTTTGGTATATGTATTTCCGCTACCTGATGTGGAACTTCGCGGGTCGCTTCGACGACAGCCAGGGTTACGGAACCCTCCAGCACGGACAGTTCGTTACGGGGCTCCGCCCCATCGACCATTTCCTGGTGGGAACGGGAAAGTATCCGCCCGACAGTCTTCCCAACGCTTCGCATAACGTCTATTTCCTGCTGCCTCTGTTGCTTGGCGTGTGGGGGATGTGCTATCAGTATAGGAGAGACAGGCGCCAGTTCTGGGCTACGTTAGCTCTTTTCCTCTTCTCGGGAGTGGGGCTGGCGGTATATCTGAATATGCCAGCCTACCAACCTCGTGAGAGAGACTATGCCCTTGTGCTCTCGTTCTTTGCCTTTGCTGTGTGGATAGGCCTGGGAGCCTGTGCCTTTGGCGAATGGCTGGCGCAGATGCAGGCCAGGCACAGAACATCGAAGATCCTGCAGCAGAGGTGGCTCCCCGCCCTCCTGCTTCTGGTGCCGCTATGGATGCTGGTGGAGAACTACGACGACCACGACAGAAGCGACAACTACATCGCTCGCGACACAGCCCGTAATATGCTCATGTCGTGTGATAAAGATGCTATCCTCTTCACTATCGGCGACAACGACACGTTCCCTCTCTGGTATGTGCAGGAGGTGGAAGGTTTCCGCAAGGATGTGAGGGTGGTCAACCTCAGCCTCCTGACCACCTATTGGTATGCCTCGCAGAAGGCTCCCGAATGCCGGCGCGACGGAGAGCAACAACGCGGAATGAATGCCTTCCTCACTCTGCTGGAGAAGGAGGAGAGAGTCTATTTCTCGCATTATGGCTATAACGACTACAAGCAATATTTCGGCCCGTATATGTCGCTTACGGGTATCTGCTACAAGCTTGATATGAAGGCTTTCACCACTATGGCTCCTTGCGATAGTGTCGACTGCGACGAGGCTGCACGTCATATCCTGGATGATATGAGTTGGGAGGTTCCCGCCACCCGTCGCGTAGGTTGCGACGCCACTTCGCAGAAATTCCTCAACCAATATGTGAAAGATGCGCTTCTTGTGGCTGAGAATCTGATAGGCAGAGGGGAGCTCCAGACTGCCGGGCAGGTGCTGGCTAAGGTGAGAAGGGAGATTCCTGAGCACAAGATCAGCGACTTGGCCCTCCGCTACCGCTTCTATTCCTTGGCTGAGAACGCGGGCACTTTCTCCTCAGAGGAGATAGCACAGGGCAAGAAAGCCGTGAAGGATTGCCTGGAGGAGCAGCTGAGCTACTACCACAGTCTTCCTAAACATCACCAAACCCATATCAGCTACACCCTCAGTCCTTTGGAGGATCTTGCCTCCGTCCTTTGCCAATAATGGTCCTGGCATAGGACCGATCTTTCGCCGCTCGGCTTTCAGGGGCACGCAGGCGGCCTCTTCTGTCGCATCACTCTCGGGGGAAAGCCTGTCTTGGCGTAAGTGCTGCGACGCAGGAGCGACAGTAAGGCGGACTTAGCCCAAGAAAAGGTGCCGGAAGCAGGACGGCATAGGAGGTGTGTGATGATATGAAACCCTGGTTGTTGAAAAAAGAAGAAAAAATGTTGGGCTTTTTTATATTTTATTCGTATTTTTGCATTTTGAAAGTGGTGCTGCTCCAATGTGGTACCCGATGCTTAAAATATGTCTAATCAGTTCAGTGACAGGTCTCTCGTTATAAAGCTCATCTTCCTTGTGATAGGTGCTATTTTTGTTATTCGCCTTTCTTTCCTGCAGGTTTTTACCGATAAATACAGGATCAAAGGCGACGATCAGGCGTTGAGAAACATCACGCAGTATCCTCCACGAGGTCTTATCTACGACCGTAATGGCAAGCTGTTGGTCTACAACGAGGCGGTATATGACCTTATGGTCATTCCCCGGATGTGCAAAGGGATGGATACCGTCTATTTCTGCGAGATGCTTGGCATCGACCGCGAGGAGTTTGATCAGAAATTGAACAAAGCCCGCAAATATTCGCCCTATGCCGCCTCTCCCTTTATGAAGCAGATTTCGAAGGAGGAATATGCCCGATGGCAGAGCAAGCTGTGGAAGTTTCCCGGATTCTATATCTCCCAACGTACGTTGCGCATCTACGACCGTCCTATTGCCGCACATGTGCTTGGCTACGTGGGCGAGGTGAACGAGAAAGACATCGAGAATAACCCCTACTATAAGCGCGGCGACTATATAGGCAAGAGCGGACTGGAGCTCTCGTACGAAGAGCTTCTGCGAGGCACCAAAGGCAAGAAGGTGATGCAGGTCGACGTTCACAACCGCGAGATAGGCTCGTACCAGAACGGCGCCTTCGACAGCGTCCCCATCGAGGGCCTGAACCTCTACACCACCATCGACGCCGAGCTGCAGCAGTATGCCGAGGAGCTGATGGCCAACAAACGCGGATGTGTCATCGCCATCGAGCCTTCGACAGGCGAGGTGCTCACTCTCGTCAGCGCTCCCTGCTACGATCCTAACCTCCTTGTGGGACGTGCTCGCGGCAGCAACTATAACAAGCTCTCCGAAGACATCGCCAAGCCTCTCTTCAACCGAGCCATCCAGGCGCAGTATCCTCCGGGATCGATCTTCAAGATAGCGCAGGCTATGACGGCGCTCCAGCTGGGTGTCATCTCTCCCGGCACCGGTTTCCCTTGTGACAAAAGCAAGATCGGCTGCCACAACCATCCCAGCGCCTCGTGTGTGCAGGAAGCCATCAAGATGTCGTGCAACCCCTATTTCTATTACACCTACCGCCGCATCATCCAGCAGGAGAAATACAAGAATATCTACAAGGATAGCCAGTATGGTCTCACGGTGTGGAACAACTATATGCACCGGTTCGGCTTTGGCGAGCGCCTGGGCCTCGATATCCCTAATGTGCGTAGGGGCAACATCCCCGATACCGCCTACTACAACCATTGGTATGGCAAAGAACGTTGGGCTTTCTCAACCATCTATTCCAACAGTATCGGCCAGGGAGAGGTAGAGGTTGTTCCCTTGCAGATGGCCAATCTTGCCTGCATCGTAGCCAACCGAGGCTACTATTACACACCTCATCTCCTGCGCTACTACGGCCCCGATTCGGCCGTTGTTGACTCGTTCATGGTGAAGCATGAGACGGGTATCGAAAAGCAGTACTTCGAAATCGCCGCACGAGGGATGTACGACGTAGTCCATGCTCCCGGAGGAACGGCCCATCGCGCCAAGATCGACGACATCGCCGTTTGCGGCAAAACCGGTACGGCCGAGAACAAAGGTATCGACCACTCCGTCTTCGTGTGTTTCGCCCCCAAGGACGACCCCAAGATAGCTGTGGCTGTATATGTTGAGAACTCCGGCGCCGGAGGTGTCTTTGCGGCACCTATCGCCAGTCTGGTGATAGAGAAATATCTGCGTCGCGAGGTGAAGCGAGTGGATATGGAGAAGCAATATCGTGAGATGGCACCCTGCCAGTCGCTACCTCTGAAGTACCGTCCGGCAAAGAAATCCAAACGCAGATAAAAATCCCAATCAAAAAGAAGTTAGACTATGGCATTAGAGAAAAAGAAATACGACTGGTGGACCATCGGACTCTATCTGATGATCGTTCTTTTTGGTTGGTTCAACATCTACGCCGCCGTATACAACGAAGCCCACACCTCCATCTTCGACTTCTCGGTACAGCATGGCAAGCAGATCATCTGGATGGGTATAGCCTTCTTCCTGGCCCTGCTCATTACCGTGGTCGAGCCGCGTGTATTCTCCAACACGGCCTACATCATCTACGGCGTAGTGCTGATGCTGCTGGTGGTGGTGCTCTTTATCGGACAGACCACCAACGGCGGACAGTCGTGGATCAACTTCGGATCGTTCAAGTTCCAGCCGTCGGAGTTCGCCAAGTTTGGCACGGCGCTAGCTCTGTCGAAATATATGAGCGGTATAGGTATAGAGATCAAGGATATGCGTACGAAGATCATCGCCTTCACCATCCTGCTTATCCCCGCCGCCCTTGTGCTTCTGCAGCACGACACAGGTTCGGCTTTGGTCTTTGCCAGCTTCATTTTCCCCCTCTATAGGGAAGGGCTCCCCGGCACGATATTGGTGTTGGGCGTAGCTGCCATCCTCCTCTTCGTGCTCACGTTGGTGATGAATAAGTTCATCCTGTTGGGCATTCTGCTGGTGCTTTGCCTCTTCTACCTCTTTGTCTGGCTCAACAAGCGCAACAGCCGCACCTATTGGATAACAGCTATCTTTTTCATCTGTTGTGCAGGATTCGTGATGTCGGTAGACTTCGCTTTCAACAATATCCTCGAGCCTCACCAGCAGGAGCGTATCGATGTGCTCCTCGGCAAAGAGGTGGATATGAGCGGAGCTGGCTATAATGTCAACCAAGCCAAAATTGCTATCGGTAGCGGCGGCTTCCTCGGCAAAGGATGGTGCGACGGCACTATCACCAAGGCCGACTTTGTGCCCGAGCAGGAGACCGACTTCATCTTTTGTACCGTAGGCGAGGAATGGGGTTTCTTTGGAAGCACGCTCCTCGTGGTAGCATACATCTGCCTGCTCGTCCGTCTGGTGACCCTGGCCGAGCGCCAGCGCTCCACCTTCTCGCGGTTCTACGGCTATTCCGTTGCCAGCATCCTCTTCATGCACATCTTCATCAACATCGGCATGGTGCTGGGCCTGCTTCCCGTTATCGGCATCCCGTTGCCTTTCTTCAGCTATGGAGGCAGCTCCCTATTAGCCTTCACCATCCTGCTGTTCATCTTCATACGTCAGGATGCTGACAGAAACTCCTTATTGTAACTAACAGATACTCAATATACGAAGCCGTCATCGGCTAAAAGAACTGGATTTATGCCTTCAAAAAAGAATACTAAAGAAAACTGCTGCTCCTTTTGTGGACGACCCGAAAGCGAGGTGCCTCTGCTGCTTGCCGGCCTGAACGGCTTTATCTGTAGCGACTGCGCCGAGCAGGCTCACGAGATCCTTACGCAGAACGGAGCCATCTCTCCCGCAGCTACCCACCAACACTCCCGCTCCACCAAGCCTATCCCCACTCCTGCAGAGATCAAGGAACATCTCGACCAATATGTTATCGGTCAGGACGAAGCCAAGAAAGTGCTCTCGGTAGCGGTATACAACCACTACAAGCGGTTGAAATACCAAGAGACCCACGACGATAAGAACGAGGTGGAGATCGAGAAATCCAACATCGTCATTGTCGGCGAGACCGGAACAGGAAAGACCCTCCTAGCCCGCACTATCGCCAAGATGCTCGACGTCCCCTTCTGCATTGCCGACGCCACCACCCTCACCCAGGCCGGCTATGTTGGCGACGACGTAGAGAATGTGCTGGTGCGTCTGCTGCAGGCTGCCGACTACGATGTCGAAGCTGCCGAGAGGGGCATCGTCTTCATCGACGAGATAGACAAGATTGCCCGCAAAGGCGACAATCCCTCCATCACCCGCGACGTCTCGGGCGAAGGCGTACAGCAAGCCTTGTTGAAACTCCTCGAAGGGGCTGTAGTCAATGTACCTCCCCAAGGCGGCCGCAAGCACCCCGAGCAGAAATGTATTGCCGTCAACACCAAGAATATACTCTTCATCTCTGGTGGCGCTTTCGACGGAATCGACAGAGCTATCGCTTCGCGTATGAAGTCGAACGTCATAGGTTTTAACGGAACCCGCACTCGTGCCGAGCTTGACAAGGATCATCTCCTGCGTTACGTCCAGCCCATGGACCTCAAGCAGTTCGGTCTTATCCCCGAGCTCATCGGCCGTTTCCCCGTGCTCTCCCATCTCGAGCCCCTCGATAGAGAGGCCCTCCGCACCATCCTCACCCAGCCCAAGAACGCCCTTGTCAAGCAGTACCAGGCACTCTTTGCTATGGATGAGATGGATCTTGTGTTCGACGACGACGCTCTTGACGCTATGGTCGATACCGCCGTGGAATACAAGCTCGGCGCCCGTGGACTTCGCTCTATCATAGAGACGGTGATGAACAACCTCATGTTCGACCTTCCCACCAAGAAAGGGAAGAAAGGTGGCAACGTGGTGCATATCACCCGCGACTATGCTCTCGAGCAGATCAACAAAAATACTGCACTCAGCCTTATGGAATAGTGCTTCAATAAATAACCTTTTCTTCTTTACACCAATGAAAAAGACAATCCTTTCCGCCCTAGTGGCACTCTTGTTAGGCGGCACCGCCGTAGCGCAGGACATCAAGCTTGCAGAGCATAACGACAGCAACGGTATGCCTCTCATGAACGCTTTAGCCGAGCGCCACACCGTGCGCAGCTACAGCACCCAGCCCATCGCCCTCGACGAGCTCTCCAACCTGCTCTGGGCTACCTATGGCTACAACCGCCCCGAAGTCAAAAAACGTACCGCCCCCTCGGCTGTCAATATGCAGGAGATGGACATCTATGTCTATACCACCGAAGCCATCTATCTTTACAACGCAGCCAACAACATGTTGGAGTTCGTCACCAAGGGCGACTATCGTAAAGAGATCAGCACCCAGCCCCATTTTGGTGTTGCTCCCATCTCCATCGTCATTGTAGCCGACTACGACCGTATGAAAGAGAAGATGAAGCTTGCCGATCCTGCCACCCTTGATTTCTATGCTGCTGTCGACTGCGGCTATGTAAGCCAGAACATCTACCTCTACGCCACCGCCGCCCAGTTGGGTACCGTAGCTTGTGGCGGCATCGACCGCGAAGCTATCTCCAAGCGTCTCGGCCTCAAGAATGCCAAGCCCATGCTCGCACACCCCGTAGGATTCCCTCAAGAATAGTGGGAAAAGACTATCAAAAAGGGCGGGAAAGAATGTTAAATTTGCATTATTTTTGTAAAAAAATCGCATTTCCATACAATATTTCGAGCGCACTATCGTTAAAGTATGTAAATAAATAGCAAAACAATATGTTGGAACCTCAAAACTCCAGCAGCGGAGAAGCCGAAAACCGCATAGAGTAGGCAATGTTAAAAAACTAAAATACAATGAAAAAAGCATTATTAACTCTCGCAGCTATCGCTTGCGCATTCGCAGCTAGCGCACAGTTCACCGTTGGTGGCAATATCGCCTTCAACACTAATGGTGGTCACTACTATGAGAACACCACCGCTGGCTCCACCACCACCGAGTTCACCGTTCCCGGTATGGGCTCTGCTAAGAACATGTCCCTGGCAATCATGCCTAAGATCGGTTATGACCTCAACGATCAGATGAGCGTTGGTGCTTACTTCGGCATCACTATGACCTCCAACACTACTTTCAATGCCGCTGGTTATGCCGCTGACCCCAACTACGAAGGTTGGACCAAGCAGTCCACTTTCGGTTGGACTTTCCAGCCCTACTTCCGCTACAATGTAGTTGAATTCGGTAACTTCAAATTCTTTGCAGAAGCTCAGATCGCTCTCGCTGGCCAGATGGCAGCAAAGATCCATAATTATCAAACCAAAGTAGGTGCCTTCCCCGCTATCGACACCACCTACAAGGCTCCCACCAAAACTTTCGCTTGGGGTATCTCCATTGTTCCTGGTCTTAACTACAGCCTCAGCGAGAACATGAGCCTCGACCTCTACATCGACCTCGCTCGCCTCGCTTTCGTAAGCAACAAGCTCACCTATCATAACGAATACACCGTTGCCGGTGTTTCCTGCACCGACCACAACGAAACCGTTACCAACACCTTCTTCGTAGGTGCTGACGCTACCGCTAACACCCTCGCTAACCATTTCAGCGCTTTCCGTCTTGGTTTCAACTATCACTTCTAAGATATCTTAGGACCTAGGATATGAGGGCGGCCGCTTATGCGGCCGCCCTTTCTTTTCGACCACTTTTTTGCTCTTTTTTATGAGGAATCAATAATAATATGTGATATGTCAAAAAAAAATTGTATTTTTGCAATCGCAAAAAAGTGCGTGCCTCGGGTGCGCCCAACATAGAAATGCTCATGAAAAAACTCATACTCATAGTGCTGCTGGCCCTTGGCCTCGCCGCCGCCCAAGCGCAGACAATCTTCGGCGGAACCATTGGCGGTTCCTATTCCAACACGCTTAAAGATATCCATCGTGTCGACTCCCTCGACATGCAGTTCGCTCAGCCCGGCCACATCAACTCGCTGTTCTACATCATGCCCAAATTCGGCTACGAGATCAACGAAAATATGCAGGCTGGCGTTGCTTTTGGTGCCCAGATCGCCAAAGAGACAACCTACGACACCTTCCTCCTGCTCTACGAGTGGAAGCCTGGTTTCGAAGGCTGGCGCTCGAAGACCAACGTCATGTGGGTCGTAGAACCCTATTTCCGCTACAGTCTTCCCGTGAGCGAAAGGGTGAGTCTCTTTGCCGAACTCCAAGGCCATCTCTCGGGCTGCGCCAAGCAGAAGAACTATTTCTATCAGAACGACTCCGTACGCGGCAATATCCACATCCCCGCCACCTACAACTCTAACCCCCACGACACTACCTGGTTCGAGCCTACACGCACCTTCGACTGGTCGGTAGCCATCACCCCCGGCCTTAACATCAAGTTGGGCGACAACTGCTCGATCGACCTCTATCTCGAGATGTTCCGTCTCGCCTTCTCCCAGCATCGTGTGCGCACCTTTATTGACCACGCCCCCGGCGCCGCCGTTCCTAATACCGAGGAACAGATTACTCTCAACAACCAATGGCAGCTAGGCCTCAACGCTAGCGCGCAGACCATCGCCGACCACTTCAATGTCCTCCGCGTTAGCTTCAACTACCACTTCTAGCCACTCTCGTCCAGGACTAACAGCCATCGCAAGAATACACAATTATCGCATTACCGAAATACAGAAATATTGAAATCATGAAAAAGCTCATCCTCCTTCTCTCTATCGTAGCCCTCTCCGTTGTGGCAAAAGCCCAGTTCAGCGTGGGCGGAACGTTCGGTTTCAACCTCAACGCTCCCAGCACCCATTATGCTATGCACGACAACACCACAGCTACTTTCAAGAGCCCCAACGACATCAACTTCTTTGTCGCTCCCCGCATCTCCTACGGTCTCTACGACAACTTCAAATGCGGTATTAAAGGTGGTTTTGGCATGACCCGCAACCGCGAATATAACTATACCATCTTCCCCGACCCCAATAACAACCCTCAGAAGGACAAGATCACCCGTTTTACCTGGGCTGCAGGCGCTTTCGCACGCTTCAATGTCTTCACGTGGGACTATTTTACTGCCTTCGTTGAGGCTACCATCGGCTACGGATCCACTACCGGCGACTCTGTGTTCTACATCGCCCAGAACCGTCGCGAGACCATTGAGCTCCCCCATGTCAACCAGCTCTTTCTCAGCATCGTCCCCGGCGTAACCTACGACTTTACTGACAAGATCTCCGCCGAGCTTACCGCCAACGTGCTCGGCTTCGCCTACAGCTATTTCTGGGCCAAGAGTGTAGCCCCCATCGGAGATGTAACCACCCAGCGCCTCCACGACACCCACATCTTCAACACCAACCTCAACATCCCCTTCAACCCCGGCATCTTCACCATCGGCATCAACTATCATCTATACTAGAAGCTAACAGAACTTTTCCCGGGCGCGGGACGTCAGATGTCCATCCTCGCAGCCCATCCAGGCATAGGCCGGCGATTAGTCGCCGGCCTCTTTTTTTTCGAGGCTGCTTGGAAATAGGGGCCGTTGGCAAGAAAGTAATATTTGAATCGTAAACAATCTGTCAAGGAACTCTTTTTAGGCTCGGCCTAAAGCTTTTTGAAGTCGAGTGCAAAAATACGAATATAATAATGAATATCCTAAGGTGTGGAACGGTAAGGAACGACAAGAAACGCTACGAAACATTGTGAAACAACCTTCCAAGGCTGAAGAATCGTCTCAAACCTCCTAGATAGACTAGTCCTGTGAGCAAAATGGAGCAAAGAATAGGAGGCATTAGAGATGAGGGATGCCGTTTGAAGGGATGCGAGCTCTCTCTAGCGAGCCAATTGCGAGGGATCAGCCTCTGCCTAGCCATACACTAGCGCCTATATAATGCCTAGGTAGCTCTTACAGTTCCATACGCTACCCCTTGCAATATAGGCGCTACTATAGCTCAAGACAGATACTACAAGGGCGCTAGAGCTTTCGACGACTCGGCCTCTCCCACGATGACCCAGTTCCCACGTTCGTCGGGTTACCAATATCTTTTGCAATTCGTTTCGTATGCGATCGGGATAAGAAAGGTCCGGGTTGTGCCTAGTAGAGGAAAAAAGTATAGAAAAACTTCTTTTTTTCATTTTCGTATGCCGTTTCGGGAATGTTTTGAGGGCATTTGTACCTCTATTGGGGACAGACAACGTTTGAAATGTAGATTTTGAAATGTTCTATCTTATTGGAGATAAGTATTCTAGAAGAATGATAGATGAGTTTCCGGACAGTTGGACAATTAATTTTTGAAGGGTGCAACTAGCACCTTTGGATTACTTATATACTTAATAATTAATCAGTTATATAGTATATATAGAGAATGATGATATACATTTTTTTAATTGTCCAACTGTCCAACTGTCCGGATGTATTGCTAACCATCAGGTTTTGAATAGTTTAGTGTATCCTACCCCATAGGACAGATCTTCCTACATGGCTCCTCCTATAGTATTCTCCCCCTTCTAAAGGTGTTTTTTTTGTCGCTCAAGCCCGATATTGCTCTCCGGTTGGCCATTATGCCACCGGTCTTGCTGTAAATATAGACGAACCACCCCGGAGGTGGTAGCCTTCGGGGTGGTGGTAGTTAAGGATTGTGGGTTGTCCTAGTTCTCGTTGGTGTTCTCGGGGTCGTCCTCCTCGGAGTTCTTTTGGCTCTCGGGTTCTTGAGTCAGCTGGCTTTCGGCGGGGGTGTTGATGATGCCGAGGTTCTTCAGCGAAAGGAAATAGTAGCCGATGAAGAGGGCTGTGAACATGATATCGCCCAGAGGCACGTGGCTCTTGCCGAGGAAGAGGATGGTGACGATGAGGATGAGCAGCTGGGCGATGGTGTAGAAATGGAAGCCGTTCTTCTTGAAGCAGAACATGAGTATCACGCCTGCGAGGGAGCAGCCGTAGAGGAGGCCGCTGATGAGGTAGAAGGAGCGGGGTACGGCGAGCATCTCTTCGAAGGAGGCCTTGAAGAGATCGGCGGGCACACCAGCCATGTTGCACATGAGCGAGATGGGTCCTTCCATCACGCCCGCCTGGTACTGGCTGGTGAGGAACGGAAGCGCAATACAGGTGAAGAGGTTGTTGATGAAGCTATAGGACGACCCGATCAGGCTCAGCACGAGCACGATGCGGAGATTGCGGCGCTGTCGGCGCAGGAGTTCTTGGTTTTCTAGCATAGGGGTTCTGTTTCTGACGGGTTGACGGAATATCGGGCAATGGATTGGTTCGTCCAACAGGTGGTTCCAGTCTCTTTCTCGGGATCAGGCGCCGTGGGCACTTCTCGTTTTAGAGGGGGGAGAGCTTAGAGGACGCCGTGTTCTTTCATGGCCTGGGCCATCTGGAGTTGGAGCTTCTGGGCTTCCTGACCGGCACGCTCGGCAAAATCTTCGCCGTTAGAGGCATAGATGATACCACGGCTGGAGTTGACGAGGAGGCCGCAGTCTTTGTTCATGCCATAGCGGCACACTTCCTCGAGGCTGCCGCCTTGGGCGCCGACGCCGGGGACGAGGAGGAAGCTGTCGGGAACGATCTTGCGCACGTCGGTGAGCATATCGGCCTTGGTGGCTCCTACAACATACATCATATTGTCGGGATTACCCCAGTCAAGAGAGCGCTGAAGCACGTTCTCAAAGAGGCGTTGGCCGTTCTCTTTGTTGACGGAGAGCTGGAAGTCGAAAGCACCTTTGTTGGAGGTGAGCGCCAGAAGGATGACGAACTTGTTTTCGTAGGCCAGGAAGGGGGTCACGCTATCTTCGCCCATGTAGGGGGCGATGGTGAGGGAGTCGAAGTCGAAGTCGCCTTCGGGGCTGAGGAAAGCCTTGGCGTAGGACTTGGAGGTGTTGCCGATGTCGCCGCGTTTGGCGTCGGCAATAAGGAAAGCGGGTTTGTCGAGGGAGTGGAGGTAGTCGGTGGTGAGCTTGAGCTGGCGCAGACCTTCGATGCCCATAGCTTCGTAGAAAGCGAGGTTGGGTTTGTAGGCCACGGTGTAGTCGATAGTAGCGTCGATGATGGCTTTGTTGAACTTGAAAGCGGCATCGGGCTGGCCTTTGAGGAGCTCGGGAATCTTGTTGAGGTCGGTATCGAGGCCAACGCAAAGGAAGGACTGGCGCTGGCGGATGAGGGCTATTAATTCTTGGCGGGTCATGATATTGTGGGTATTTTTGTGAAAGTTCAGAAAAAAGGTGGCGTTCGGCGGACGTGATGTCTCGCTCTAGAGTGTCAGCTTGTGGAACTGCTCGGTGAGCTGATTGGCCTTGAGGTCGGCCATGGGCTGGTCGGAGACGATCTTGCCGTGGTTGATGATGATGGCACGGGTGCACATGGCTTCCACCTCTTGCATGATGTGTGTGGAGAGCAGGACGACCTTGCTCTTTCCTACCTGACGTACGAGGCTGCGGATCTCCTCAAGCTGGTTGGGGTCGAGGCCTGTAGTGGGCTCGTCGAGGATCAGCACCTTGGGGTCGTGGATGAGAGCCTGCGCCAGGCCCACACGCTGTTTGTAGCCCTTGGAGAGGGCGCCGATCTTCTTGTTCGACTCGGGGGTGAGGCCTACGGCTCGGATAATCTCTTCCACGCGGTCTTTGACGTTGTCGAGTTTGTAGATGCCGGCAATGAAACGGAGGAACTCGCGCACATACATCTCATGGTAGAGGGGGTTCTGTTCGGGCAGATAGCCGATCTGGCGGCGTACCTCGATAGGTTGGTCGAAGATGCTATATCCGCATACGTTTACAGTTCCTTCGGTGGGGGGGAGGAAGCAGGTGATGATCTTCATCAGGGTGCTCTTTCCGGCTCCGTTGGGGCCGAGGAGACCGACGATCTCACCTTCGTTGACGGTAAAACTTACGTTGTCTACAGCGCGTTGGTCGCCATATAGTTTGGTAACATTCTGTATCTGTATCATGGCTGCTTATTTTCCAGCTTTGATTTCTTTTGCTTGTTGGAGGGAAATACGTTGGCCGTTGTACCATCCGATGACGAAGGCGTCTTTGAAGCCCTTCTCGCGGAGGTCGTTCTGGATAGCGACGGCGTTCTCGATACTGGTCTCGTTGCCCATAGTGTAGCGGTAGATGCCGCCCATCTCGTAGTAGCTGAAGCCGGTGATGCCGTTGAGGACGCTCTCGCCTTCTTTCAGGATACGGCCGCTGGTGAGGAACTGGACCTTATAGGTTACCACGCCGTTGGCGTTGCTCTCGGTCTTGGGGGCAGGTTGCGATGGAGGAGTCTGGGGTTTGGGAGCGGGCTGTTCTACCTTGGGAGCCTCGGCCTTGGGTTGGGGTTTGGGCTCTTCCTTGACAACGGGTTTGGGTTCGGGCTTAGGTTCTACTTTGGGCTCTACTTTAGGTTCTGCTTTGGGTTCAGGCTTAGGCTCAGCCTTGGGTTCAACCGTAGGTTCAGGTGTGGGCTCGGCTTTAGGAGTCTCTACCTTCTTCTCTGTCTCGATAGGCTTTGCAACGGGCTTAGGTTCTTCTTTGACAACGGGTTTGGTCTCTTCTTTAGCCATAGGAGCCTCGGCCTTCTTCTCGGGCTCGGCTTTGGGTGTCTCGGCCTTGGGAGCGGGAGAGGCAGCACGGGTCTGGGCTTTTACCGAGTCGGGTACGACAAGCTTGTTCACGACGGGCTTGGCGGGAGCGGTATAGCCGGGAATCTTGATGTAGGGGTTCTCCAGGCGCGCGGTGTTCTCCACGTTGGCTTTGTAGTTGCAGAAAGCGTTGAAGAGACAGAGGGCGATCTTGGCCTGGCCTTCCTTGCTGGTCATGAAGTTCTCCTCTTCGGGATTGCTGATGAAGCCGATCTCGGTGAGGACGGAGGGCATGGCAGTCTTATAGATAACGAAGAGCTCGGCCTGTTTAACGCCGCGGTTGATGGTGCGGAGGCTCGACTTGTATTCGTTTTGGATATATTGTGCGAAATCAAGGCTCTTGTCGATATAGGCGTTCTGGTACATGGCGAACATGACGTAGCTCTCGGGCGAGTTGGGATCAAAGCCCTGATATTCGCTGTTGTTCTTGTATCCTGCCTCCAGAAGGATGTCGGCGTTCTCTTTCTTGGCCACTTCCATGTTGGCGCGGCTCTGCGAGAGACCCATGACGAAGGTCTCCACTCCGGTAGGCTGTGCTGTGGTGTGGGAGTTGGCGTGGATGGAGATGAAGAGGTCGGCCTTGTTCTTGTTGGCCATATTGGCACGATTGGCAAGGGAGATATCAACGTCGGTATTTCGGGTGTAGATGACTTTCACATCAGGGAAGTTGTCTTCGACCAGTTTGCCAAAAAGCAACGACACCGAAAGCACGATATCTTTCTCCATGCTTTTTTTACCGATAGCACCGGGTTTGTCGCCGCCGTGGCCGGGGTCGATAACCAAAGTTTTGACCTTTCCAATCTCTCTTTTTTGTGCAAAAGAGAAACCGCCCAGAAGGACAATAGTTAAAAACAGAGCCAATAAACGTTTCATTATCAGTGTAGTTTTTTTTGTTTCGGTTATTTGAGAAAAAAATATTATCTTTGCAATTTATTTTGCAAAGGTAAGAATTTATTTTTGAATAGAAAAACAATATATATAAAAACTTTTTTCTGCCTGCTTCTGGTAGTGGTTTTGGGTGGCTTTTCGCGTGCTCAGGACACGGTAGAGGTGGGTAGAGTGCCTGCTGCCATAAGAGGAGAAAAGGCTAAACTCCCGGTCAAGCAGATGGGAATTGCCAAGTCCTCCGTCAAGCCCTCGGAGAAGCTGTCAGGAAAGCCCTCTACGCTTACCTCGGCCAAGATGGACACGCTACGGCTTTCGCCTAACGCCATCACCAATATTATCCACTATAAGGCTGCTGATTCTGTTGCTATTAGCCTTGACGTACGCAAGGCGTTCCTTTATAAGGACGGAAGCATCGAGTATCAGGGAATGGTGCTTACTGCCGACGAGGTTGAGGTGGATTTCAACCACCAGATGATGCGTGCCAAAGGTACCATCGACACGGGCCGTACCGACTCCACGGGCGCCGCTCTGCCCGACAAGTACAAGGGGCGCCCCTATTTCAAGCAGGACGAGGCTGAATATAATGCCGACACCATCGTGTTCAACTACAACACGCAGAAGGGTATCATCTCGGGTGTCATTACCCAGGAAGGCGACGGCTATCTGCATGGTTATAAGGTGAAAAAGATGAACGACTCGGTAATGTTCCTCTCCTCGGGACGTTACACGACCTGCAACTACGCTCATCCCCATTTCGCGCTCAATTTCACCAATTCCAAGCTCATCACAGGCGACAAGATCATTACCGGTCCGGCCTATCTCACCATCGGCGACGTTCCCACGCCTCTCGCTCTTCCCTTTGCCTTCTTCCCCATGACTCACGGCCGCTCCTCGGGCATCCTCATCCCCTCCTACGGCTGGGCTACGGGTCGTGGCTACTATCTGCGCGACGGCGGCTATTACTTCGCCTTGGGCGACTGTCTCGACCTGAGCCTCATCGGCGAAATCTATACCAACCTCAGTTGGTCGCTCCAGGCTAAGTCGAACTACTATAAGCGCTACAAGTTCAGAGGCGCTTTCGATGTGCGCTATGGCGTCACGAAAGAAGGTATCAAGGGCGACCCGACCCGTTTCCAGCAGTACAACGACTTCAAGATCGCTTGGCGCCACGAGCAGGATGCTAAAGCCAACCCCTATAGTCGTTTCTCGGCCGACGTGAACCTGCAGAGCCGAAACTACAACCGCAACACCTCCTCCAGCGCCGATTACTTCAACTCGACAACGACTTCGTCTATCAGCTATACCGCCAGCCTGGCCAACTTCCTCAACATCGCCGCTTCGGCTCGCGAGTCCTACAACGTGCAGACGGGCCTGATGAACATCAAGCTCCCCTCGGTCTCGATAAGCACCAACACGTTCTACCCTCTCCGCAGCAAGAACCCTGCCGGCGCGTACAAGTGGTACGAGAACATCAGCATGAGCTATGTGCTCAATGCCGAAAACAACCTTTCGGGCAACGATAGCGTGATCTTCAAGCCTGCCACCCTCAGCACTATGCAGTACGGAATCTCGCACAAGATCCCCGTCCAGAGCAACGTCAAGGTCTTCAAATATTTCAACTGGACCAACAGCTTTACCTACAACGAGCGTTGGCATTGGAGCACCATCGAGAAGAGCCTCGACAGCCTGACCAACAAGGCTGTTATTGATACCGTGCGCGGTTTCCGTGCCAACCGCGACTTCGCCTTCTCCTCGTCGCTCTCCACGCGTATTTATGGAATGTTCAATTTCAAATACGGGCCTGTGCGCGCGTTACGCCACGTGATGAACCCTTCTCTGTCGTTCAACTTCAACCCCGATTTTGGTGCCGAGAAGTTCGGCTATTGGCGTCAGTATGAGGATAATGACGGATACGTGCATCGCTACTCTATCTTTGAGCAGAGCCTCTATGGCGGACCTCACGATGGACGCTCGGGACGTGTGGCCTTCTCCCTTGGAAACAACCTCGAGATGAAGTGGCGTCCTCTGCTCGACACTATGGCAGAGCTGAAGAAGGTGACGCTCATCGAGAACCTCAACTTCAACATGAGCTACGACCTTGCCAAGGACTCGCTCAACCTCTCCGACCTCAGTATCTCGGGCCACACCACGCTCTTCAAGAACCTGGTGCTCAACTATAGCGGCAACTTTATCCCTTATGTTGTCGACTCGTTGGGAAGAAAACACAACCAGTTCCTTTGGAACGAGGAAGGCCGTCTCTTCCAGCGCAGCAACTCCACCTGGAGCGCCCAGATCTCCTATAGCCTGAACAACCGAACGTTCAAGAAAGATGCTCCTGCCCGCCCCAAGACGCAGAGCCTCATACTTCAGACTCCTTTCAACGACAATCCTCTCGCGCTTATCGGATCCTATGCCGACTTTAGCGTGCCTTGGAACCTGTCGTTCAACTACACCCTCAGCTATGTGAGCACCTATGTTGCCGCCAAATACGGTTTCGACAACAATGTGGTGCAGACGCTCTCCTTCACGGGCAATTTCAGCCTTACGGACAAGTGGAAGTTCACCTTCTCGTCGGGCTACGACTTCGTGAACAAAGGCCTCTCCTACACTTCGGTCGACATCTATCGCGACCTCCATTGCTGGGAGATGCGTTTCAACTGGGTTCCCTTTGGCTATTACCGCAGCTGGAACTTCCAGATCAACATCAAGGCCGATAGCCTCAAGGATGTGAAATACAAGAAGGAACAGCGCTATCGCGACCGTCAGGGCTACTACTCCTACTAGCCTGCTCGCGGCCATAGCGGAAACACACACAACATCAGCAAACCCCTGCGGCGACGCCAACGATAACAGAACTATGGAATACACTAAACTCTACTACTCCATTACCGAGGTCTCGGAAATGCTTGGCGTCAACGCCTCCCACCTCCGTTTCCTGGAGACGCAGTTTCCCGAGATCAAGCCTACTAAGGCCAACCGAGGTGTGCGCAAATATTCGCCTCAGGACATCGAGCTGCTGCGTCGTATCCTTCACCTCACCAAGGAGCAGGGCTTCACTTTCGAAGGCGCTCGTGCCCAGCTGAAAGCTGACAAAACCCAGTCGCAGATCGGCGCCGAATCAAAGATCGACGAGCGTATGCAACTGATTGAGAATTTGAAGAGTGTGCGCCAGTTCCTTGTCGAGCTGAAAGAGAGTATGTAGAGGTCTCCCTCCAGGAAGAAGGAGGAGCAAAAGACCAGGAATTTCCCCGATCAGTTCTTCCAAGAACGTCCCCCCGTTGCGGAATCGGTCCGCGATAAATGTTCGTGTTGATAATAGGCACGATAAATCCCCTAGCCTCGCACTAGCCTCGCACTAGCTTCGCACCAGCCTCGCGCTTGCCTCGCATTATTGTCGCAAATTGGCGGCGCTAGAGCAGGGCACGACTCTAGCTATGTGCTCTCGGGAGTCGGGCTGTCCTGAAGCAAATCGTATGCTCGGGGATAATAAAACAACGTTTCTCGCGTTATTATAATAAAGGAGACTCCTAATCATGGGAGGCTGCCTAAAAAGCCATCCGTTTATGCAGATTCTAACCGACAACCGCCATCTTACCGCCTATGCTACCGACGCCAGCGCCTATCGCGAAATGCCCGTGGGCGTCTGCTTTCCCCGTACGGCAGAAGATGTGAAGCAACTGGTCCTGAAGTGCCGCGAGGAGGGAAAGTTCATCATCCCCCGTGCTGCCGGGACTTCGTTGGCCGGGCAGGTAGTGGGACGTGGCGTTGTGGCCGACATCTCCCGCTATATGACCAACATTCTGGAGATAAATGCCCACGAGCGTTGGGCTTGGGTAGAGCCGGGCGTGGTGCGCGACGAGCTGAATCTGCGGCTGAAGCCCGACGGACTTTTCTTCAGCCCCGAGACCTCTACGTCGAATCGTTGTTGTATCGGAGGCATGATGGGCAACAACTCCTGCGGAAAGAACTCGCTAGTCTATGGCTCCACGCGCCAGCACGTGCTGGAGGCCAGAGGCGTCCTCGCCGACGGGTCGGAGGAGCATTTCAAGGACTACAGCCTCGCAGAGCTGGAGGAACGCTTTGGCTCCCGCTTCTGGGAGAAGACCGAGGGCGGAAGTCTGATAGAGAACATCTATGCCCAGTTGGTACGGCTGCATCTCAACCCCGAGACCAAGACCACCATCGAGGCCAACTTCCCCGACAAGAGCCTGCAACGCCGCAGCTGCGGATATGCGATAGATGAAGTGATTGCCGGGCTTCCCGAGCGCATCAACCTCTGCAACCTTCTAGCCGGAAGCGAGGGAACGTTGGCGTTCACCACGGCCATCAAGATTTCGCTCGACGAGCTGCCTTCGTCCAACAATATGGTTGTCTGCGCCCATTGCGACACGTTGGAGAAGAGTTTCCTCGCCAACCTTACTGCCCTGCGTCACAATCCCGTGGCTGTGGAGCTGATGGACGGCAAAATCCTCGAGTTGGGCAAAGGCAACCCCGAAGCACAAAGGAACCGTTTCTTCGTCGAAGGCGATCCAGCAGCTTTGATTATTGCCGAGTTCAACGGGTCCGACATAGAGCAGAATGCCGCCGCCTTTGAGGCCGACGTAGCCAAAGAAGGGCTGGCCTATCGTTGCACGAGGGTTTACGGAAAAGATGTTTCGCGCGTGTGGGCGTTGCGAAAAGCCGGCTTGGGTGTGCTGAGCGGCATGAAAGGCGACGCCAAGCCCATCGGAGTTATCGAAGACACGGCAGTAGCGCCCGAACGGCTGCCTGCCTATATGGCCGACTTCCGTCAGATGATGGAGCGGATAGGGTTGGACTGCGTCTACTACGGACACATCAGTACCGGCGAGCTGCATCTGCGTCCTATTCTGAATATCAAGACCGAATACGGAAAAACAAAGTTCCGCGAAGTGGCTCAGGAGAGCGCCAAACTTATAAGGAAACATCGCGGAAGTCTGAGTGGAGAGCACGGCGATGGCCGACTTCGTGGCGAATTCATCCCTGTGCAGTATGGCGAGGAGTGCTATGAACTAATGCGTCGGGTGAAACAATGCTGGGATCCCGTCAAGGTGTTCAACATGAATAAGATAGTTGATACGCCCCCAATGGACGAATTTCTCCGATTTGAGGTCAACCAACGCTACCTTATCGAGGAGAGAATAGGCGACAACACCTGTTTCAACTGGCGCGCCGCTTTCGACGAATGCAAGGTGGAGGGCGTTTCTGGCGTCCGCTCCCAGACACATGCGCTCATGTGCTCTATAGAACAATGCAATGGCGCCGGCGACTGCAAGAAGAGCAGCCTGATGGGTGGAACGCTCTGTCCCTCATACAAAGTCAGCGAGAGAGACGAGCTGCAGGCCACACGCGGCCGCGCCAACATCCTCCGCGAGGCGCTCACTCGCGGCATTGCTGGCAAGGACATCGATTCTCCCGAGGTCAGGGAAGCGCTCTATTCCTGTCTGGCGTGTAAAGCCTGTAGGGCCGAATGCCCCAGTAGTGTGGATATGACACGTATCCGCGCCGAAGTGCTCCAGCAGCTCTACAAGCAGAAGGGGACGCCTCTACGCAGTTTCCTGGTGGCCAGAATGGCTATGGTGGAACGCCTCGGCTCCTGCTGCACCCCTATTTATAACTTCTTTGCCTCTAATAGGCTGACTTCGGCAGTAATCAAGAAAGTGGTGCAGTTCTCCTCCGATAGGGAGATTCCCGCCTTGAGCCGTCGTTCGATGCGCAAGCTGGTGAAGATCGAAGCCCGCAGAAACAATAAGAAATCAGATAAGAGAGTCTATCTCTTCGCCGACGAGTTCACCAACTTCCAGGAGGCCGAGCTGGGACTGACCTTTGCCAGACTGCTGACGGCGTTGGGTTATGAGGTAGAGATACCCAGGCATGTGGAGAGTGGCAGAGCCGCTATCTCGAAGGGCTGTCTCGTGCTGGCCAGGAAGTTCGCGAAGAGGAATGTCGGTCTTCTTAAAGATAAGATATCCGAGAGCACGCCTCTCGTAGGCATAGAGCCTAGCTGCATTCTCTCGTTTCGGGACGAATATCCCGACCTTGTCCCGGCGGAGATGCGTCGCGAGGCTATTGAGCTTGGAAGGAATTGTCTTCTCTTCGACGAGTTCATCATGCGGGAGGTCGCCAACGGGAATATCGACGCCAAGGCCTTCGGCAGGCTCGACTGTGAGGTTTTCCTTCATGGCCATTGCCATCAGAAGTCGCTTGTCGGGGTTCAGAAAACGGCTCAGATGCTGGGCCTGATCGAAGGCGCAAAGGTCAGCGTCATCCCAACAAGCTGCTGCGGTATGGCCGGCAGTTTCGGTTATGAGAAAGAGCACTACAAGACTTCGTTGGCTATAGGCGAGATGGTGCTTTTCCCAGCTGTGAGAAAAGCCATGAAGGAGTCTTCCCCCGAGCATCCGACCTTTATCGTGGCTCCGGGCACTTCGTGTCGTCAGCAGATCTACGACGGAACGAAACAGCACGCCATCCATCCTATAGAACTGCTCTATAAGCAGGTCTGCAGACAATAAGACCAAAAGATTCACGTTATAAAGAAAAAAATAAAGCCACACCATGAAAGATATCATCTGCCAGCTTTTCGAACAACGGTTCGGCAAAGAATACCGCATCTATGCTGCTCCCGGCCGCATAAACCTTATTGGAGAACATACCGACTATAATGGCGGTTTCGTGTTCCCCGGCGCCATAGACAAGTATATGATGACTGCCATCCAGCCCAACGGGTTGGACAAGGTCCGTGTCGAGTCGGTGGATATGAAGGACTATTGTGAGTTTGGCCTTCGGGAAGAGGATGCTCCCACCCAGCAATGGGCCCGTTATATCTTCGGCGTCTGTCGCGAGATACAGAAGAGAGGGTTCTTGGTGAAAGGTTTCGACGCAGTTATGGCAGGAAGAGTGCCTCTCGGAGCAGGTCTCTCCTCTTCGGCGGCTCTGGAGAGCTGCTTCGCTTTCGCCCTGAACGATCTTTTCAACGAAGGAAAGATTGACAAGTTCGAGCTGGCTCGTATCGGCCAGAGTACCGAACACAACTATGTGGGTGTGATATGTGGAATCATGGATCAATTTGCCTCCATCTTCGGAAAGGAAGAGTGCCTGATGCGTCTTGACTGCCGCTCTATGGAATTTGAATATTTCCCCTTCAAGCCTGCCGGCTATCGTTTGGTTCTGGTAAACTCTAAGGTGAAGCACGAGCTGGTGGATTCTCCTTACAACAAACGTCGTCAGTCGTGTGAGAACGTAGCAAAGGTGCTAGGTGTGGAGACACTTCGTGACGCAGAGATGGATGACTTGGAGAAAATAAAAGGTTCTATCTCGGAAGAGGATTTTATGCGCGCCCGTTATGTGATAGGGGAGAAGCAACGTGTGCTCGACGTTTGCGCAGCCCTTGAACGTGGAGATTATGAGACTGTGGGAGAGAGGATGTATCAGACCCATTGGGGTATGAGCAGAGACTATGAGGTAAGTTGCGAGGAGCTGGATTTCCTGAACAACATAGCTAAATCGTGTGGCGTTACAGGTTCCCGCATCATGGGTGGCGGTTTTGGAGGCTGCACCATCAACCTCGTGAAGGAGGAGAGATATGAAGCCTTCGTTGCTGCTGTGATGGATCAGTTCCCTAAGAAATATAATGTCCGTCCCGAGATTATTCCGGTAGTCATCTCCAACGGAGCCCATAGAGAAGCCTGAGCCTCATCTCTACTCCCGGAAATAGAACCTATCGTCAAGATGAATTCCTTTCTAATCGGTCATATATGAAAATTCATACTCGAACAGTCTCCACCATCAAAGGTCTGGTAACGATCTATACCCTCACAAATACGAAAGGCGCAAGTGTCGAACTGTCGTCTCTAGGCGCGGGAACCCTTTCTGTCATTGTTCCCGATAAGAATGGCAATCTGGTAGATGTTGCATTAGGATACAAGAATATCTCCGACTATCTCTATGACGGACCTTGCATGGGAAAGACACCAGGGCGCTACGCCAATCGTATCGCATCAGGGAAATTTTCGCTGGATGGTCAGTACTATCAACTCCCCATCAACAACGGACCAAACTCGCTCCATGGAGGCCCTGAAGGTTTCCAGAATCAGATATGGGAGTCACATATCAGAAGCGCCAATACGATACAGTTCACCTACCAGAGCAAAGATGGCGAAATGGGTTACCCGGGCAATCTGGACGCGGAGGTTTGTTATACTTGGGACGACGAATGCAAACTCGCGATAGAGTATGCCGCCTCTGCCGACAGAAAGACCATCATAAACCTGACAAATCACACATACTTCAATCTGAACGGTCACGGTTCTGGAACAGTCCTCGACCACTTGCTGGAGGTCCCTCTGAAGCATTATCTCCCGACAGACAGCACACTCATTCCTACAGGAGAGTTTGCCGAAGTGAACGGAACACCAATGGATTTTACTACAGCCAAACCTATAGGACAAAATATCAAGGAGGACTTCCCCGCTCTCAATTATGGGAAAGGCTATGACAACAGCTGGGTGGAGACGTGTTTCGATAGCCAGATACGTCATATGGCAAGCCTGAAGGGCAGCAGAACGGGAATAACTCTTAATGTTCTCAGCAACCAACCTGCAGTCCAGATATACACAGGGAATTGGCTTGAGGGCTGTCCTATGTCGAAGAGCGAGCATAGCTACTCCGATTATGATGGTGTGGCTTTAGAGTGCCAGGGCCTTCCCGATTCACCAAACAAACTCGATTTTCCAAGCCAAACGCTCGCCCCAGGCGACAAATACAAAAAGACGATACAATTTGTTTTCTCGGCGGAATAAGCCGCTCAGATCGCCTATTTAGAGCCTGAAAAGGGAGCACCCGATACTGTAGAGAGTGTTCCCTTCTGTTTTTATAGATATACTTATTATTAGGGGGGCATATACTTGTCGGCAGTAGGTTTCTCCGATTTTGGTCGAGACACAGAAACGCTATTTCGTTTAATATGCGCCCAAAATGAAAGAAAAGCATTCGTAGAAGAGTCCGATTCGTGATTTTTTAAGCCCGAAAAGGGGTGTTTTGGGGGCATCTTGTCCTCTTTTCGAGGACAGACAAAAAGGATGATTAGGGTTTTGCGATATCGTACCTCATTGATTGTTTGCTTTTTAGAGGAATGAGTTGTTGCGTTTGGTTACAGATACAAAGGTTACAGTTAATTTTTGAGAGGGTTACATAGCACCTTTGGATTATATATATATTTAATAATTAATTAGTTATATAGTATATAGAGAAGTGTATGTACCATTTTTTTCTAATTGTAACTGTATCTTGTAACCATTTCCCCTTTCCTGTCAAGATCATAACGAGCTATAGCAGAGAGTGTTGAGAGTTCACTTCTCTACAAGGCCAAGGTAACAGTTGTGCTTTTTTGACGTCTTTTTTGGCGAGTTGGAGCTTTTTTTTGCGAGATCGATGAAGGTCGCGGAGGCATATTTTCGTTGATGAATACCGCTAGTAGCGTCCGTGGCGGCGGAGTAGCCACGTCCACGCAGCGCCCTCGATAGAGCGGGAGGTTGTTGGAACTGCGCCCGGGGTCTCCTCTTCTACAAAGCAGACAAACTCGTTGCTCTACTGGATGAGCGCGCCGCGGTAGCCGCGTCAGATGACGGTTGTAGAGTTGTCGCAGTATTGCGTTCTGCTTTCAAACAGGTTCAAGCGGAAAGAAAGCCTACGGTCCTTCCATAGGTATAGAAAAAATAAGAGAGGCATCTGGAAAGATGCCTCTCTTATATCGTTATGTATGTTTCGTATTACATAGCGCGGTAAACGGAAACGCGACGGTTTACGTCAAACTTAGCATCGCCGAAAGGAGCGGATTTGCCCTTAGCTTCTACGCTGAGTCTGTCTTCTGCAATACCATATTTCTTAACGAGGAGACGCTTAACTTCGTTAGCACGCTTCTCGGAAAGTTTCATGTTGTAAGCATCGCTACCGGTCTTGTCGCAGAAACCAACAACTTTGAATTTAGCCTCGTTGGATTTCATGTAAGCTGCGATAGCCTGGAGTTTGCCGTACTGGTCTTCGGAAACCTGATACTCGTTAACACCATAGGTGATGGAGAAAGGAAGAGCATAGCTGTTGAGCTGGTCACCCTTCATGTCGTCGATAACCTTAGCAAGGCTGTCTGCGCGACCATTGTCACCCTTAACGACGGGACGTTCAGCGAGCTGACGCTCGAGGTCTTCAACCTGGTTCTGAAGTTTCTTCTCGTTGTTCTTGGAGGTGATAACTTCCTGCTGGAGCTGGTTGATCTGCTCGTTGAGAGCGTCAAAGTTCTCCTGGGTCAGCATTGCTTTCTGAGCGAGGATCTCTTCGTCAGCCTTGGTAAGACCGAAGTTGTAGAGATAGCCAAGAGCAATGTTCATGTTCATGTGACCTGCTTTGCGGGGGCTGAGGATACCTTTGGGGAAGTTGCCCAGAGAGATATCACCAATGCGGCTTACGCGAGCTTCGGTGTAGAGTTTGCTGTGTTTGCAAACCTTAACGCTGAAACCCATACCTGCCTCAGCGAGAATACCGATGTTGGGGTCAACTTTCTCGGCAGCATCCTGAGGAGTGTAAGCGGTGTTGAAAGCAGCACCTACTTCACCAAGGAGGTAAAGGTCAGCACGTCTTTCGGGGTTGAAACGGCATGCGTTGAGGAGGGAGTATTCAACGCCAGTGGTAAGTCTGAAATAACGGTTACCAGGGATGATTTCGCCGCTGAAGCTCTTGCCACCTTCGCGATGGAAAGCGTCAAAAGCGAGAGGGAAGCCCATGGATAAACGATAGGTCCAGCCCCAGTTGAGCTGTTTCTGAGCCATAAGGTTCAGACCTACGCCCTTACCGTTGCCTTCATCTTTACCGGCAAAGGTCTGGTATGCGAGGGAAGCCTCACCACCGAGTGACCAGTTGCTCCAAAAACCTACGCGAGGAAAGTCAGGACGTGCAGTCTTGGTCTCTTCCTGTGCGTTGGCACCAAATGCCAGCATCATAGCGCTTGCCAGCATTCCGATTTGTAAGAGTTTTTTGAACATAGTTTGTTAAATTTATAAGTTGATTATTTTAATTTCGGTACTATTTGCTTACACAAATATTTTGCAAAAGTACAAATTTTTTCTCTAATAATAAAATAATTTTATATATGGCGTGATTGATTTTTTATAATTTGTGCGTATTTCCTTCTTTTTTCTCTAGATATGATCGCTCTTTATTGTTGACAATCAATATTTTGTTTCTTTGTCTTGGGTTCTGGTGTGTAAAATGGTTATAATTTGTTAAATTGCTTATTTTTTAGTGTCCCGGCATCGGTTAATAACTTGTTAAGAACTCTTGTTTTTTCAATTTCGGCGGTTTTTTCAATCCTCTTTTTCCCCTTCTTTTTTATCTTAAACCAGTACCCCAGGAGAGCTTCTCGTGGATGGCGGTAAAGAATGATTGTTCGTGCATACGAACCAGTCTGACCGTGAAGTCTTCCTTGCAGAGTTCGATTTTAGTACTTCCTGGCACGATGACGGTAGTTGAGTCGATAGCTACGTGGAAGCTGGGCTGCCCAGGAGCAATCTCCAGCCGTACTCTTGCGGTGTCGGGCACTATCATAGGGCGTAAAGTAAGTGTATGGACGCCGATGGGGGTGATGACAAAACAGCCGCTGTCGGGTGTGAGGATCGGACCTCCGCAACTCAAACTATAGGCGGTTGAGCCTGTTGGGGTGGCCACGATCAATCCGTCACCATCGTAGGTGGCTACAAACTCATTGTCTACATAGAGGTTGGTGCGGAGCATCGCCACTTCTTCTCTTCTATGGAGACTTACTTCGTTGAGGGCAAAGGGTGGCATATTTGTGCCTTCGATATGAAGGAGTGCGCGTTCCTCTATGGTGAAGTTCCCTTCGAGAAGATCGTCTACAAACTTGGCCAGGTTGCCTCTTCCTACAGTTGTCAGGAACCCTAGATGGCCGAAATTAACACCTACTACAGGCACGCCGCTATTGGCAATGAGATGGACCGAACTGAGCAATGTTCCATCTCCACCAACGGAAAGAAGAAAGTCCACGGGGCGGCAGTCCTTCCATTGCTGTTCAACAGAGGGACTATTGGCGTCGATTTCAACAGTTTCCACACCTTTTTCTTCAAGTATATGGATCAGTTCATCAAGATGTTGTTGAGAATCGGCGGCAATTTGTCGGTGATATAGGGCGATCTTCATGCGATGTGAGTTATGTTATTCCGGTGTACTATATCTGATGTTCAATAATTTATGGATATTGAACATCTAGTATAGGATAATGCAAATATATAGCTATTCTTTTTCATATTCTCAATGATCTCAACTTATTTGTAAACATCCCGATGTGAAAAACTCTCACTCTTCCGGCTGTTTCGGTCTTTGTAGGATTTTTTTGAGTCTATCTTAGCAGAAGGATAGTGCCTTTGTAGTATTTGCTTGTCTGGTCGGCGTGTTGGCAGAAAGCTATGTATGTGTAGACACCTTGGGGCAGCTTCCTTCCGTTGTTTGTGCCGTCCCAGCATTCTGTAGGATTGGTGGAGGAAAAGACCTGTTGACCCTGTCGATTGAAGACACGAAGCGAGAAATCGGAGGCCTGAAGGAACGAGAAGGACAGGCAGAATCTGTTGTTTTCACTCTGGTCGGGAGTGAAAACATCGGGAGCCCATACCGTGGCCTCGCGGTAATACTGCTGTTGGTTCGAACGGGCGCTGTCGGCACCTAAGGTGTCGTGCTGCAGAAGTGCTACAATCTGGTAGTGCTGGGTCTCTATAAATACCTGATCGGATATATATTCAGTCGAGGATGTGTCGGTCCCACTCCAGACAATATTCCAAAGGGAGTCTCCTTCATTTTTGCGAAGGAGGTGATATTCTCCGTTAAATCCTTCTCCTCGGTATCGGTTCCAATGGAACTCTAGATTTCCATCTGCCAGAGTCTCCATCTTCAGATAAAGGGGCGTGGTTTCGTGGCTATATTTCTGTTCCCCTTCGCAAGCATCAAATACGCCGATTCTGTAGGAATAGCATCTGGAGGAGGGGGTGACGTTCTCGTCAGTATATTTGAAATTCCCAGAAGATGAGTAGGGTATTTCTGCAATGCAGGAATAGTTTCTGTTCCCGACCTTTCTATATATATAGTATCTGGCCGTTTCGAACAAGGGGTCAACGCTGCAGTATAGCGTTACCGCAGAGGCATTTTCGTTGATGTCGGCGTGGTTGATCCTCACATACTGGGCGGTGTCGGCAAAGGTGAAATTGTGATGAACCGTGTTGGAAAAAGCGGTCAAGGTTCCGTCGTTGTTCTTTGCAGCAATCTTGAATGCCGTCTCTGTCGCCCATTCGGGAACATCAAACGACAATGCCAGACCGTCGCTGGAAGTCACGCTATCTACTGGCAGATAGCTCCCGGATCCATAGCGTACCATCAGCAGATATTTGTCAACTCCGCTAGGCATATTGATATAGGCGTTCCATCGTGCTGTTGCTGTTCTTTGGCAATTGGCGATGTCAATATCCAATACAATATTGTTGCAATTGTCCGTCAGAGGGCTTGCGGTAAAGCACGAGTCGAAGGCGTAGACTCTGAACGACTGCACTTGTGTGGCGCTGAGATTTTCGGCAATATATTCGCAGTTCTCCCGACCCCATACTGTATCTAGTCCCATACATGGCGCGCCTGGCTCTTCGATATGGCAGATGAAATAACCTAGAATGTCGGCGTCGGGGCTTGGGTTCCACGAGAAATGGATCTTCTGCGACTCCTCATCCACAGAGACCACTCTCAGCTCGGGGACTGTGGTGGGATAGGGGTCTTGGAAGAGAAGCCCTATCTTGTTTGATACGAACAAGGTGTCGTCTCTATGGCAGGTGAGATAATAGGCTACTGTATCATAGCAGATGATGCGTTCTACTGTGTCAAGAAGGATATGTTGTTGGGTGGAAGCTCTTAGTGAGTAGCCGTTCTCGGTGGGAAGTTTGCGGAAGATCTGGTAGGTTACTCCCTCTCCGATATTACTCCAAGTCAGCTGGCTGGCGAAATTGTTTGGGTTGATTGCCTGTAGAACTAGCCGTGTGGTGTCGGTAACTTGTGCTGCCGCCCTCCACGGCAGGAGCATAGCAGAAAGAATAGAAATGAAAAGAATCAGTTTCTTCATACTGTTATTTCCCTGCTGTCGTTTGTAGGATTAGAGCCTTGTAGTTTCTGCAGTTCCAACAACTGGCTGTAGCGCCCTTTCTTCTCGGTAAGCTGCTGATGGGTTCCGTGTTCTACGATGCGTCCTTTCTCAATGACGAGAATCTCGTCGGCATGGGCGATGGTGCTCAGACGATGAGCAACAACAAGAGTGGTGCGTCCTTGCATAACGTTGTTCAAGGCCTCCTGTACCTGATGTTCCGATTCGGTGTCGAGAGCTGAGGTGGCTTCGTCCAAAATCAGGATCTCGGGATTGGAGAAGATGGCACGTGCGATGCTGAGTCGCTGGCGCTGTCCACCAGAGAGTCGGCCTCCTCCGTCGCCGATATTGGTGTCGTAGCCGTTAGGAAGATTCTTGACGAAATCGTGTGCATTGGCAATCGTTGCGGCTGTCGTGATGGCTTCGTTGTCTTTGGCGTTATCGCCGTCAACGCCAAAGGCGATGTTGCCTGCAACGGTATCGTTGAAGAGCGTTGTCTCCTGGTCGACAATGCCAATATGTCTTCGATAGTCGGCAATGTCAATCATCGAGATAGGTGTGCCGTCGATCAGAATCTCTCCTTTCGTGGGTTGGTAGAATCGTGCCAGAAGGTCGGCGATAGTTGATTTGCCAGAACCTGACGATCCGACTAGCGCTACGGTCTTTCCGCGCGGGATGGTGAAACTGATGTTATCCAGAACGGGAATGCCTTCTTTGTATTCGAAACTCACATTACGGAACTCAATCTCATGCTGAAGGAATTCGCCGTCCATGTGTGCTGCTATGGGGCGTGGTTCGGTTTTTTCGTCAATATCGAGATATTCGCCGATTCGGTCGGCGCAAGCGCGTCCTTTCTTCATCTGCGAAATGGCCGTGGTGAGGTCTTTGGCCGGAGGAATCATCAGGACGAACATCATGATGTATGAGATGAAGAGCTCGGCGGTAAGTCCTGCGTCGTTGTTGAAAACGAGATATGAGCCGAAAAGGAGGATGGCGATAACGATGCAGTTACCCAATGTGTCGCTTACCGGGGAGGCAAGGTAGATGCGTCGGAACATCTTCACACGGAGCCTGTTATACTCGGCATTATAGCGTCGGAACCTGTCGTTGGAGAAGTCGATGGCTGTGTAGGCTTTGATGACTTTCAGTCCGGTCATCGTCTCTTCTATAATCGACATCAGGAAGGAGTTTCTCTCCTGGATGTCTTTTGATTTGTGTTTCAGTTTGCGGCTTATGCTCGAAATGACGAAGGCTACGATGGGCAGCATGCAGAGCACCATTATGGTGAGCTTGGTGTTGAGATAGAACAGCATGCATAGGTACAGCACTATGCCTATCAACGAGGTGATAAGGGTTTGCAACGAGCCCAACACGTTTTCGTCATACTCGGTTGTGTCGTTGCTGAAACGAGCAAGAATGTCGCCTTTCCGTGTTGATCCATAGTAGGAGAGTGGCAGTCGCATCGATTTGGAGAAGAGCTCGTTACGTATGTCCTTCACGATGTTCACGCGAATGATGGAACTCTCTACCGCGGCACAATAGGTGAAGATGTTTTTGAAGCTATAGAGGCCGAAGACTATCAGGGAGAAATAGAGCAGGGCTTTCATAGTTCCAAACTGGATGAGCCACACGTACAGTCCCGAAAGGGCCTGGCTGATGAGGTTGCCCGAGGTGGGGATTGCTGCCGTGGCGCTCTCGGCTGCTGGATCGAAGAGGATCTTAAGGAAGTCGGCAACCGACAGGGCTGTTGCCATGGTGAACACTACACTCAATATCACGCATATGCCATACACGGCGGCCCTGAAGGAATAGGGCTTGATGTGGCGTGGGGTGAAATGTCGTGTTCTGCTGGTGTTCATTCTTGCGAGAGTTTGTTGGTCTTAAGAGTCTCTTTCTTTGCTGTAAAGCTGTTCTAGCGTCGCATTAGCGTCGCATTAACGTCGCCCTAGCGCCGCTCTAGCGTCGCAAATGAGCGATGCTAGAGTATGGCAGGAGCGGTTTTGTAGTCTGTCAAGTGTCTGCCGGGACGGGTTGTCGGCTCTGTCCCGACTGAGGGTCTTTAGAGTTTGTAGCCCAGATAGTTGTGGGGAGTGATGGCGCGGATGCGTTCCTTCACTTCGGGAGCGACGTCGAGGGTGTCGACAAAGTCGCTTATGGTCTGAGCGGTTACTTTGGTGTTGGTACGTGTGAGGCCTTTGAGAGTCTCGTAGGGGTTGGGGTAGCCAACGCTGCGCAGGATGGTCTGGATGGCTTCGGCAACAACGGCCCAGTTGTTCTCGAGGTCGTTGTAGAAGGCCTGTTCGTTGAGGAGCAGTTTGCCGATACCTTTTTCCAGCGAGGCGAGGGAGATGAGGGTGTGTCCGACGGGAACGCCTACGTTGCGGCTCACGGTAGAGTCGGTAAGGTCGCGTTGCATACGGGAGATAGGGAGTTTGTGGCTGAGGTGCTCGAAGATGGCGTTGGCCAGGCCGAGGTTTCCTTCTGCGTTCTCAAAGTCGATGGGATTGACTTTGTGTGGCATAGCGGAAGAGCCTACTTCGCCAGCTTTGATCTTCTGTTTGAAGTACTCCATGGAGACATAGGTCCAGATGTCGCGGCAGAAGTCGATGAGAATGACGTTGATGCGTTTGCAGAGGTCGAAATAGGCGGCCATGTTGTCGTAGTTCTCGATCTGGGTGGTGTATTGGAGACGCTCGAGGCCGAGGTGGTTCTTCACGAACTCGTTGCCGAAGGTGCGCCAGTCGATGGTGGGATAAGCTACCAGATGGGCGTTGAAGTTACCAGTGGCTCCGCCGAATTTGGCGTTGAAAGGAATAGTGGCGAACTGTTCCATCTGGCGGCGCATACGGTAGGCGAACACTTCAATCTCCTTGCCGAGAGAAGTGGGGCTGGCGGGCTGGCCGTGGGTGTGGGCGAGCATGGGCACATCTTTCCATTCCTGTGCTTTCTCTTCGAGGAGGTCGAGGATGGCTTTGTATTTAGGATAAAGCACCTGCTCGTGGCATTCCTTGATGGAGAGGGGAACGGAGGTGTTGTTGATGTCTTGCGAGGTGAGTCCGAAATGGATGAACTCTTTGTACTGAGCCAGTCCGAGCTCGTCGAAGTGACGTTTGATGAAGTATTCGACGGCTTTTACATCGTGGTTGGTGGTCTTTTCGATTTCCTTGATCTCCTCGGCATCTTTGTCGGCGAAGTTCTGATAGATGGCGCGCAGTTTGGGGAACAAGGTGGCGTCGATCTCCTTCAGCTGGGGAAGGGGCATCTCGCAGAGGGCGATGAAGTACTCGATCTCAACGCGGACGCGGTATTTGATGAGTGCGCCTTCGGAGAAATAGTTGGCTAACGATTCGACTTTGTTGCGGTAGCGACCGTCGATGGGCGATATGGCATTCAATGTGTTCATAGGACTTTAAAGTTCTGTATTAAGGAATTGATATTTTTCAAGGATTTTGCGCACTTTGCAGCTCTTCGAGGCTTCGATGAGCGCTCCGGCGTATTTGGTGTTGTGCAGGTCGGTTCCGAGCATATCGGCCCATCCGGCTTTGAGGTACTCCTGGGCTTTGTGTTCGGCTGCCTCGCCATAGAATCCGTCGAGGGAGAGGACGTTGAGTTGGAAGAGTACGCCTTGTTCGCGCAGGTGTTCGGCTGTTTTGGAGTGGATATTGAGATAGGGATAGCGCTCGGGATGGGCGAGGATGACTTCGAAGCCTTTCATCTGAAGGTTGAAGATGACTTCTTCCATGCCCATTCGGGGCTGATGGAGGGAGAGTTCTACCAGCACGTAGCGGTCGTTGATGAGCAGGAAGTGCGGGTCGTCGATGCGTTTCTCGAAGGAGTCGTCGATGCGGTATTCTCCTCCAGCGGCGATGAGCTCTATCTCGAGGCCTTCGTTCTTGGCGGCTTCTTTCACTTCCTCGAAGCGCCGTTTGATGTCTTCCTCGTTGTTGGGGAAGCGCGGGAACTGGAAGTGAGGGGTGATGTACATGCGTTTATAGCCTAGATCCTGCATGGTGCGTATGCATTGGAGCGACTCGGTCATGCTGCGCGACCCGTCGTCGACCATGGGGACGAGGTGGTTGTGCATGTCGGTGACGAGGGCTTCAAATATGGGTTCGGCTTTTTTATATTTCTTGAAGAATTCGAACATTGTCTGGTTTGTTTGCTGTTTTCTATATGGTGAGGTTAGTCGATGCGTTTGATGTTGGCGCCGAGGCGGCGGAGGCGTTCGTCGATGTGCTGGTAGCCGCGGTCGATCTGCTCGATGTTGTCGATGCGGCTGACGCCGTTGGCGGAGAGGGCGGCGATGAGTAGCGCCACGCCGGCACGGATGTCGGGAGAGGTCATTCTCACACCTCGCAACGCGTGCTCGTTGTCGAGGCCGATGACGGTGGCGCGATGGGGGTCGCAGAGGATGATCTGTGCGCCCATGTCGATGAGTTTGTCGACGAAGAAGAGGCGGCTTTCAAACATCTTCTGGTGGATGAGCACGCTGCCTTTGGCTTGTATTGCCACCACGAGGGCGATGCTGATGAGGTCGGGCGTGAAGCCGGGCCAGGGGGCGTCGGCGATGGTCATGATGGAGCCGTCCATGAAGCGCTCGATTTCGTAGTGCTCGCGGCTGGGGATGTAGAGGTCGTCGCCGTTCTGCCAGATCTCGATGCCGAGACGGCGGAAGACTTGGGGGATGAGTCCGAGGTGCTCTACGCTAGCGTTCTTGATGGTGAGGTCGCTTTGGGTCATGGCGGCCATGCCGATGAAGCTGCCTACCTCGATCATGTCGGGCAGCAGGCGGTGCTGGCAGCCGTTGAGTTCTTTCACGCCTTCGATGTGCAGCAGGTTGGAGCCTACGCCTTCTATCTTGGCGCCCATGCGGTTGAGCATATGGCAGAGTTGGTAGACGTAGGGTTCGCAGGCGGCGTTCATGATGGTGGTCTTGCCTTCGGCCATCACGGCGGCCATCACGATGTTGGCGGTTCCGGTAACGCTGGCTTCGTCGAGGAGCATATAGCAGCCTTTGAGCCGGAAGCCTTGGCTGTTGGTTTCGGGGGCTTTCACTTCGTAGCCCGAGCGGTGGTATTCTACCGTGGCTCCCAGTTTCTCCATGCCGATGAAGTGGGTGTCGAGGCGTCGGCGCCCGATCTTGTCGCCGCCGGGCTGAGGCACGATGGCCCAGCCGAAACGGGCAAGGCAGGGGCCGACGAGCATGATGCTTCCTCTCAGAGCCATTGCCTGCTGGGCGAATTCTTTGCTCCGCATGGCGTCGAGGCTCACTTCGTCGGCTTGGAACTCGAAGGTGCGCTCGTTCTCGTCCTGGTGGATGCAGTTCACCTTCACTCCTATCAGTCGCAGGAGGTCGATGAGTTTGTTCACGTCGCGGATGTCGGGAATGTTCTCGATAGTCACCTTCTCGGTGGTGAGCAGAACGGCGCAGATGACCTGCAGCGCTTCGTTCTTGGCGCCTTGGGGGGTGATTTCGCCACTTAGTCTGTGGCCACCTACTATTTCGAATGAGCTCATTGTTTCAGATGTGGGTTAGGGTTTAGGAACTGGAGATGGACAAGGGGGCCGTGCCTCAGCTTTGCTGCTGGAAGGCGGGTCTCTTTTTCTTCTTCTTTTTCTTCTTTTTGGCGTTCTGGGCGTTGGGCCGCAGGGGGATGAGCGACATGTCGACGGGCAGCTGGAATCCATCGACGCGCATCTTGCCGCCGGAGAGCTCGATGAGCTGGCGGGCTACGATGAGGTCGTTGTCGCGGTTGCCGGGGTTGTCGGGGGTGGAGCCGTTGTTCCAGTTGTTGTAGTTGCGGCGCATGTGGGAGATGATCTGGGCGGTGAGAAGTTCTTTCTCTGTGCTTTCTTCCATGAGGCTGATCTTCTCGATGGCGTTCTGCATATTGCGTCCGTAGTGGCGCATCCGGATGCGGTTGCGCTCGCGTTTCATCACGTTGGGCTTGAAGTGGACGGTTTCGCGGCGTTCGAGCTTGTAGGGGCAGTCGACGTCGAGCTCCCAGTTGGACATAATCATCAGGTGGTCCCACAGCTTGCGCTCGTAGTCGTGGCCGTCCTTGGCCTGGGGGTTGACCTGTGCCATGATGCGGACGATGTTGTGTGCGGCCTTGGTGCGAAGGTTGCGGTCGTCGATGGTCTTACAATGTTGGATGAGGTTGAAGACGGTGCGTCCGTAGTCGTTGATCACCATCTTTTGTCGTTGGGTGTTGTATTGCATCTTATTTCTCTTGTTGTCGTTAGGAGTGGGTGTTTAGAAGTGCAGCAGTCCGTTGTTGATGGCGCCGCCGATGCTGTGGTGGCGGAAGTAGGTGTCGTAGCCGTAGCAGTAGGGGTTCCACAGCATGGGAGCGAGGAAGCCGGTATTGTCGCGCACCACATCGACGTTGACGTCGACGAAGCTCTTTTCGGTCACCTTGAAGCGTGCCGAGATGGAGGCCCCGTAGGCGCTGATGTCAAGGCCGCCGCGGTTGGGCATGGGGTTCATTCCCACAAAGCCGGTCTGTCCTCCGATGAAGAAGCCGGTGGCCGAGATCCATACGCGGTCGGTAGGATGGTATTCGGCGCTCACGGCTGCTGCTGCCAGACGTTTGGGATGACGGTAGGGGGCAAGGTCGCGGGCGGGCTGGCG
Source organism: Bacteroidales bacterium (assembly GCA_024400495.1). Taxonomy (GTDB): domain Bacteria; phylum Bacteroidota; class Bacteroidia; order Bacteroidales; family P3; genus Colimorpha. Next base: position 39,106 of record JAKSMR010000008.1, on the reverse strand, counting down.
GCCGAAGTTGTCGGCAACATCGCTCATCACGGCAAAGCCGCCCTTGATCTTCCATTGGTCGTTGATCTGCTGCTGAAAGCGGGGTGCTGCTCCCACATAGGCATGGGGGCTGCCCCATCCCGAGCAGACGCCGGTGAAGAGCGACACTCCATACTGGGGCTCTTTCAACGTGTCTTTCTGCGTTTTGCTGGGGTACTTCTGCTGAGCCATCCCCGCAAAGGAAAGGGCTGCAAACAGGAGGACGATATATTTCTTGAAGATTTTCATCTATGTCTGTTTCTTGCTTCTTATATCTCTATAACGCCGTTTCTGCCCATTTATTGCGCGGGCGCGATATTTTTTATATAGAATAATGCGAAAGGGCTGATAGCCAGCCAGAAAATTTTTCGTCCCGAAGGCGCTCCTTCCGCTTTCCGGCAGTCGTTCCAGGCGCTTTCCGCGGGGCCTCTCTGTCTCTTTCTTCTCTCCCGTCAGCCTCGCTTCAGCCAGCCGTCAAGTCCGGAGTAGCGCCTAGGTAGCGTATAGGTAGCGCCTATCTAGCATATGGGTAGCGCCTATCTAGCGCCTAGATCGGCCCCGCAAAATAGGGCAGGAGGGGGAGGCTGGACGCTTTCCGGCTGCTGCCTTCCTGGGCGGAAACCAGAAGCTGGGAAGGGCCCGTCCTCCTGAAATTTTCGACTTCAGACAATAAAAAACCACTTTCCGCGTTATCATTCGTATGCAACTGATTAGCGACTTCCCCTGGTACTTCCTCCTGCTCTGTGCTCTGCTCGGAGGCTTGGGCAGTTCGGCGCTCTATCTTGTTGGGAAAGAGCATCGTGCCAAGTTCTCCAAGCCCTTGCGCTGGACACTCTCGGCGTTGCGTTTCCTTTCCATCATGCTCATCGCAGCCCTCCTGCTCGCCCCTCTGGTCAAGCGCGAGCGCCACGAGAAGGAACGCCCGATCGTCCTGCTCGCTCAGGACAATTCGCAGTCGCTTTCGTTGAGCAGAGATTCGGCATTCTATCGCGGCCAATATCCGGAGAAGATCGCCGATCTCGTAGCCGAGCTAAGCAAAGACTACGAGGTGCGGACCTACACCTACGGCGAAAGCCTTAAGGAAGGTAACACCTTGGATTTCAGCGAAGGAGCAACCGATATGTCGGCCGCGCTCAGCGACTTGAAGTCGCGTTACGAAGGACGCAACGTCGGCGCAGTCATCCTCTCGGGCGACGGCATCTACAACCTTGGCCTCAACCCCATCCAATGTGCCGAAGGACTTCCCTATCCGATCTACACCATCGCCTTGGGCGACACCACTCTAAGAGCCGACGCTTCGGTAAGCCACCTCCGCTTCAACAAGATCGCCTATCTCGGCAACCAGTTCCCTGTCGAAATCACCATCGTCGCCAACAAACTCAAAGGCCAGCAGAAACAGATCTCCGTCCAGCACGACGGCAAGACCATCTTCTCCAAAACCCTCGTCTACGACGCCGACCATTTCTCCACAACCGAACAACTGCTTATCGATGCAGAGAAGGCTGGCGTACAGCATTATACGGTCCATATAGCCGAGTGCTCGGGCGAAGTCTCCACGAAGAACAACAGCCGTTCCTTCTCGGTAGAGGTGATCGACGGACACCAGAAAGTGGCCATCGTAGCCGCCGCTCCTCATCCCGATGTGGCCGCACTTCGCCAGAGCCTGCAGAGCAACCAGAACTACGAGGTTGAGAGCTTTCTCATGGGCGATTTCCGCGCCTCTGCCGCCGACTACGACCTGCTCATCCTTCACAACCTCCCCACCCGAAGTGGAATGCCTTCGCAGCTGGCGCAACTCCCCAAGGATGTGCCGGTTATGTTCGTCGTCGGAAGCCTGACCGACCTCTCCCGTCTCAGCAGCCTTCATCTAGGGCTGGAGATCTCCACAAGACTCAACAAAATCAACGAGTCGCTCCCGCTCTACAACAACGCCTTCTCCTTCTTCACCCTTAGCGACGATATCGTCAAGCGCCTCGAGAAGATGCCGCCTCTCACAGCTCCTTTCGGCGACTATCGTCTGTCCAGTAATTCGCAGAGTCTCTTTTTGTCAAAAATTGGCACAGTAAACAGCGGTCTTCCTCTTGTTGCCTTCTCTCAGAAAGAAGGCGTCCGATATGCTTTTATCTGCGGCGAAGGACTCTGGCGTTGGCGTCTCGAGGACTTCCGCGAGAACAACTCCCACGACGCATTCAATACCTTTATTAATAAGAGTGTCGTCTACACCTCGATGAAAGCCGACAAAGAGCGTTTCCATATTGAGCATAAGGCGCTCTATCGTGCCGGAGAAGAGGTGGTTGTAGAAGCAATGCTTTACAACGAGAACTACGAGCTGGTGAACGAGCCCGAGGTCCTTCTCTCGCTCCATTCCAATAGCGGCAACGAGGTCTCTTCCTTCTCCTTCAACCGTACTTCCAACGCCTATGGCCTCAAGCTCGGCAACCTCGACGCCGGCACTTATACGTTCTCGGCCGAAACCACGTTGGCTGGTAAGAAACTGACAAAAAGCGGCACCTTTGTCGTTGAGGCGTTGCAGCTGGAAGATCTCGATCTGGTGGCCAGCCACTCGCTCCTGAACACGCTGGCGCACAACAGCAACGGAGCCATGCTCTATCCTGCCGACCTGGAGAGGATTCCCGCCCTTTTGAAAGAGCGCGACGACATCAAGTCGGTAATCTTCACCCAAACGAAATATTCCGAGCTGCTGAACCTTCCCTGGATCTTCATCCTTCTTGTCCTGCTGCTCGGCGCCGAATGGTTCACCCGAAAATATAACGGAGAGATATGAAACTGCCGCGCATCATCCAGGACGGACTGAAGCTCATCTCGGGCAACGTATGGGGGCAGTTCATCTCCTTTGTCGCCTATCTTGTCCTCTCCCGCATCTATACGCCCGACGATTTCTCGGTCTTTAATATCTTTTATAGCTACATCGAAGTGCTGATTATCCTGAGCACTTGCAAATACGAGCTCTCTATTGTTATCGCCCGAAGCGACCGCGAGGCAGCGGCTTCTGCACGTCTGGCTTTGCGAATGAACACCATCTTCTCGCTCCTCATCCTTACCGCGCTCCTCGTCGCCTACTATCTCTTCCCCATCACCTCCTCCCTTCCTGCCGGAGTGGCGTTGATGATTCCGTTCATGGTCTTTTTCTGCGGAACCACCAGAGTCTACACCTTCCTGTTCAATAGGTTCAAGGAGTTTGGACAGATAGCTGTCAGCGAGGTCGTTACCTCCACCTCTGGGGTGCTGGCCAAAGTAGGTCTTGCTTTCAGCAGCTTGCTGCATTCTGTGGGACTTCCTCTCGGAACGGTCCTGGGAAAGATGTTGGGCAACCTCAACTATCTCCTGCGTCTGAGGAGGCTCAACCTCCCCAAAGATATCACACGTCAGGAAAGGAGAGAGGCTGCGCAGAAGCATAAGAATTTCCCTCTCTACACGATGCCTAAAGAGCTTATGAACAGTTTCTCCTACAACCTCCCGTTCCTTTGGCTTGCCCTCTATTTTGCCGAGGATGCCGTTGTGGGACTGTTCGGCCTTGCTCTCACGTTTACCTTCCGTCCGATCAATATCTTCAATTCGGCTTTCGAAAAACTGCTCTACGTCCGTACTACCGAAAAGGTGCAGGCCCGCGAGAGTATCAGGGGCGACATCCGTAAGTTCGCGATCTGGCTGAACCTGATAGCTTTCCCTCTGTTCCTTATTGCCTTTGTCTGGGCTGAGGAGATCTTCACCTTCCTCTTTGGAGGGAGATGGGAGGGCATAGGATTCTATGTGAAATGTCTCTTGCCGTGGGTTTATGTGATGCTGACCAGTACCAGCCTCTCTTTCTTGAGCAATGTCTTCTTCCGTCAGCGTACCGAGTTCTTCTTCTATATCGGGCTGCTTCTGCTGCGCATAGCGGCCGTGGTATATGGAATCGTAGCTCGCGATTTTGCCGGCGCTATCTTGTATTTCGCTCTTAGCGGCGCCGTTGTCTCTTTACTGCTTCTTGTTTGGTATAGTGGCCTTATCCGCCGCTACGAGAGAGGTCTGTAGGAATGATATCAGTTGTTTTTCGTCAGCAGGAATGCAAACCTGCATAACACAGGTGTACGTCCGTCCACAAGAGGGCGGAAGATGAAAGCTCCCTTACCGAAGGCTGGGTTATGCTTTTTTTCCGAAATAGAGGTTGACCATATTGAAGGTCAGCGAGCGGAAACCCACTTCCACGAAGCCTGCCTGGCGCATCATCTCGCAGAAGCGCTCGCCGTCGGGAAACTCTAGGATGGTCTTGGGCAGATAGGTATAAGCGCCCTTGTTGCCGGCGATGAGCTTCCCGGCAAAGGGCATCACATGCATATAGTACCACCTCACGAGGGCGCCGACGATGCCTTTCCGTGGAGTCGAGAACTCGAGGATGGCAACCTGTCCTCCCCGGGTCAGCACACGATGCATCTCCTGTAGGCCCTGTTCGGCGTCGTTGAAGTTGCGTATTCCGAACGCGCAGGTAACAGCCTCAGCCTCTCCGTCTGCGAGTGTCGTATGTTCGCAGTTCTCCTCTCGCAGCTCTACCCTCTGTCCGACACCCTCCTTCTCGCATTTGCTTTTTGCTATCTTGAGCATCTCTGCCGAGAAGTCGAGGCCATAGATCTGCTTTGGAGAGAGTTTCTTTGCTAGGGCGATAGCCAGGTCTCCGGTGCCTGTGGCGAAGTCGGCGATAGTCTGATGGCGTCCCTGTCCTATCAGTTTTACCGTCTTGCGTCGCCAGCCGCGGTCCACTCCGAAGGAGAGGAGGTGGTTCATCAGGTCGTAGGTGGGAGCAATACTGTCGAACATATTGCTGACATTGCTGCGCGAAATTCTGGTTGCCATTGCTTATTTGCTTTTTGAGGTTGCGTTTATGATGATTTCGGTCATCATCTCATATAGCCTCTGCAGGTCGGGGTTTCCCTTGAGCATGGCTACATGGCGGCTGATGGTCTTCTCGTCGCCTCTTACCGCAGGTCCGGTCTGCAGGCGCCATAGGGTCGGCTCCTCCTTGGGGTTGTCGTGTGCCTTGATGGAGAGCATCGCTTTCTCGGCGGTAATCTGTATAAGCGGACGGAGGATCTCGAAGGAGATACCTTGCGTTTTCAACATGTCCTGAGCCAGCGCATTTAGCGCGTTGCCGAAGTTGTTCACCATCACCGAAGCTATGTGCAGCCATTGTCTCTCGGCGCTGGAGATGTGGTAGATGTTCTCCGATACCGAGCGTGCCAGCGTCTCTAGCTTCTTCATCGATTCGTTGTCGCTGGCTTCAAGGCAGAAGGGCAGCTGGCTGTAGTCCATAGCCACCGTGCGCACGAAGCTCTGCGGGACGTAGAGGACGCCGTGGTGCCTGCTCATCGGGCGCAACACATTCATCGATACCGAGCCGCTGGTGTGGAGCACTAGGGCCTCTCTCATCTGGAAGTCGAGTGCCAGATCAAAAAGCGCGTCGTCGCTCACGGCGAGGATGTAGATGTCGCTGGTGGGATAGATCAGATTCAGCCTGTTGGTGGGTTCGGCATAGACCAGGTCGGCCAGCTGTTCGGCATGGTCGAAGTCGCGCGACCAGATCTGTACTATCTGATGGCCTGCCTGGCGGTGAGCCAGAGCCAGATGAGTAGCCACATTGCCAGAGCCTAGGATGGTGATTTTCATAAGAAGGTTTGTTTAGAGCTTGCCTAGAGTATAAGAAAGAACAGCCCACAATGGGAGCTGTTCTTTTAAGGGAAAGAAGGCCGGTAAGAAGGCCTAGTATTCGTCCTCCTGGAAGAAAAAGTCTTCTTTGGTGGGATAGTCGGGCCAGATGTCCTCGATGCTGTCGTAGGTGTCGCCCTCGTCTTCCATCTCCATGAGGTTCTCGATGACCTCCATGGGTGCTCCAGTACGTTGTGCATAGTCAATAAGCTCATCTTTGGTTGCGGGCCAAGGAGCATCTTCCAGTTTAGTCGCTAATTCAAGTGTCCAATACATAGTTCTATAGGTTCTAATTACGATTGTTATTGTATGAAGTCTTTCTTCTCTTTAACGCAGAAGGGCCGGTATTATTATTTTGCCGACCAAAAATTTTCTTCTTTTCCATCGGCGATGACCATCAGGCGCGAGAGGACGAAGAGGTAGTCGCTCAGGCGGTTGATGTATCGGCAGATGTTCTCCTCCACCTCCACATGCTCTTTGAGTCCCACGAGTAGCCGTTCGGCGCGGCGGCATACTGTGCGCGCCACGTGGCATTGTGCTCCGGCCATGTTGCCTCCGGGGATGATGAAGGCGTTGTTTCTGGGTAGTTCATCCACGATGGCGTCGATGGCTTTCTCCAGGCTGGAGGTAGTGTCGGCGGGGAGCTGGGGCATCTTGGCGTAGAGAGCCTTGTCTTCGGTAGCCAGAAGGGTCTGGATGACGAAGAGCCTGTTCTGGATCTCTTTCAAGGAGAGGTAGTGCTTGTCGCTGATGGGCCTAGTCCATTCGGCCACCACGCCCACCTGGGCGTTGAGCTCGTCGATGGTGCCGTAGCATTCTACGCGCAGGTCGTTCTTCTTCACGCGAGTGCCGCCAACCAGCGAGGTCTCTCCTTTGTCGCCTGTCTTGGTATATACCATCGGTCTGCGGAGTTATACGCGTTCTACGGCCTTCACTTCGGGTATGGCCTCTTTGAGGGCGACCTCGATGCCTTGTTTAAGGGTCTGGAGGGCGTGGGGGCAGGAGCCGCAGTGGCCTTTGAGGCGTACCATCACCACTCCTTCGTTGGTCATATCGACATACTCTACATCGCCGCCGTCCTGCTGGAGGTAGGGGCGCACCTGCTGTAAGGCGTTTTGTACTTTGCGGATAACTTCTTCTCTATTTTCCATGTGATATCTATGTTGTTCGGGGTTATTCTTTTGTGGCGTTTACGCGGCAGATCTCCTTGATGGTGTTCTCTGCCAGGGTGCGGAAGGCTTCGCTCTCGGGGCTGCCATATTCGAGGCTGACGGGCTTGCCGGCGTCGCCGCTCTCGGCGATGCTCTGCACCAGGGGGATCTCGCCGAGCAGAGGGATGTTCATATCCTGGGCGAGTTTCGAGCAGCCGCCTTTGCCGAAGATGTAGTATTTGTTGTTGGGCAGTTCGGCGGGGGTGAAGTAGGCCATGTTCTCCACAAAACCGAGCACGGGGATGTTGACGTTCTCGTCCTGGAAGAGCTCTACGCCGCGCACCACGTCGGCCAGGGCCACCTGCTGTGGGGTGCTGACGATGATGGCGCCGGTGACGGGCAGGGTGTTGGCGATGGTGAGCTGGATGTCGCCGGTTCCGGGAGGCATGTCGACCACCATGTAGTCTATCTCATCCCACCAGGTCTCGGTGACGAGCTGCTTCATGGCGTTGGAGGCCATGGGGCCGCGCCATGCCAGCGCTTTGGTGGGTTCAACGAGGAAGCCTACCGACATCAGCTTGATGCCGTATTTCTCGATGGGGGTCATGAAGGTCTTCTCGTCGTGCTGTTCGCCGTAGATCTGATCGTCGGTGACGTCAAACATGATGGGGATCGAAGGGCCGTAGATGTCGGCATCCACCAGAGCCACTTTGGCGCCGGTCTTGGCCAACGAGATGGCGAGGTTCACGGCTACGGTGCTCTTGCCTACGCCGCCTTTGCCCGAGGCCACAGCGATAACGTTCTTGACCGTGGGGAGGATGGTGCTCTTGTCGATAGGCTTCACTTCTTTGGCGGTGAAGTTGATGGTGACTTCTGCGTTGCGGTCGACCAGCTCGTGGATGGCGTTGGTGCAGTCGTCGGCCATCTTGTGTTTCATGGGGCAGGCGGGGGTGGTGAGTACGAGGTCGAAGCTGACCTTCATTCCGTCGATAGCGATGTTGCTGATCATGCCCAGCTCGGTGAGACTGCGTCCCAGATCGGGGTCGTTGACGTGCGACAACGCCATTTCTATCATGGTTTGAGTGATGTTGCTCATATATTTATTGTTTTTTATTCAATCTGTTAGGCTCGTGCCTCCTTTTGGAGGAGGCGTGCAAAGATACAATTTTTTTTCTAATTGTCCAACACTTCTTTTGCGCGTGCGATGATTTCGTGGTGGTCGAAGGCCAACGGGGGCAGCTTGTCGAGGTCGTGCCAGCGGGCTTCTGCTGCGTCGTCGCCGCCTTTGGGGTGTACCTTGAGGGGGTCGACTTTGGCGGTGAAGGCCACCGTTACGGTACGTCCGCGGGGGTCGCGACCCTCTTTGGAGAAGACGCCCACCAGCTGCAGGGGGATTCCCGTGAGGGTCGTCTCTTCCTCCAGCTCTCTGGCTGCGGTATGCTCGATGTCGGTGTCGGCGAAGTCGAAGAATCCTCCCGGCAGAGCCCAGCAGCCTTTGAAGGGCTCGCCGCCACGCAGCACGAGCAGCACCCGTTTCATCTCCAGGTCAAACAGCACGTTGTCGGCCGTCAGCGACGGTCTAGGGTATCGGTATGTATATTCTCCCATAGCTTTTTAGAATCCGAACAGTTCTTTGAGTTTTCGCTCTAGGTCGGGGCCGCGGAGGTTTTTGGCGATGATGCGGCCCTGCTTGTCGATGAGCACGGTAGAGGGGACGGAGGTGATGCCGTAGGTGGCTCCGCCGCTGGAGGTCCAGCCGCGCAGGTCGCTCACGTGGTTGGGCCACACGAGGCCGTCGCTTTCTATGGCGCGCAGCCACGAGGCTTTGTCCTTGTCGAGGGAGACGCTATAGATCTCGAATCCTGCCGAGTGGTATTTGTGGTAGAGCTTCACCACGTTGGGGTTCTCGCGGCGGCAGGGGTTGCACCACGATGCCCAGAAGTCCACCATCACGATGTTGCCTCTGAGGTCGCTCAGTTTGCGTGTGTTGCCCTGGGGGTCTTTCATCTCTATCTCGGGGGCCAGCGAGCCTTCTTTCAGGCTGGCGGCGAGTTTCTGTTGCAGGTGTGCCACAAAGCCGTTGTCGGCATGGTCCTTCTTCAGCCCTTCGTAGACCTTCTCGTAGAGGTCGGCATAGGTGGCGAAGTCCTGCTCGAAGTAGGTGACGAGGAAGGCGGAGATGAGGCAGCTGCTGTTCTGCTCGATGATCTTGCGGATGGCCAGGTTCTGCTGCAGCATGAGGTTCTGGTATTGGTTGCTCAGCTCCATCTTGCGCTGTTCGGTGGTGGCGGGCATCACATATTCGTTGTCGATGGCGCTCAGGGCGTCGAGGTTGGCGCTCAAGGCGTGGTTGAACTGCGCGTAGGCCTCCACGTTCTTCGAGCCTTTGGCGTTGGCGATGCGGACGAAGGGCTGTGCCTTCATCATCTCCAGGTCGAGGGTGATCTTCTCCTTGGGCAGCACCAGCAGGTGGATGTCGTTGCTGCGCTCGATGTTGAAGCGGAGGATGTAGAGGGCGTCCTTCTCCACCTTCAGCTCCAGGCTGTATTCGCCCTTGCTGTTGGGGGTGATGGTGTCGCGGGCTTCAAGTTTGTTGTTCTTCACCTCGTTGAGGTAGATCTTGGCGTTGGGCATGCCTGCGAGCCTGCCTTTCACCGAGGCGTTCTGCGCTGTGGCGAAGGTTGCCGCTCCGGCGAGGAGGGCGAGCATGAGGATATGTAGGGTTCGTTTCATAATCGTTTGTCTTTCTTTCTATTTTTTAGCGGTCCCCTTTTTGTTCATGAAGGCCAGGGTCTCCTTCACCTCGCGGTCGGTGTCGAGGATGGTGCGGTAGAAGATTTTCATGTCGAAGAGCGACTCGCCGATGGTGCCCTTCACCATCTGCCTGATCTCCTCCCCATAGCGCGCTATGGTGCGGGGGTTGCGCCGCACACCCATTTGGTCTCCCAGGGCATACATTTCTTGCATCATGTGGTCGGTGACCTGGTATTTTTTCAGGAAACCCTCCCTCGTGGGGTATTTCTTCTTCAGCTCGTTGTAGTGCCTGGTGATGATGCCGAAGGAGTAGCGTCCGATAACCTGCTTGTTGAAGAGGAGGTTGTAGTAGGTGTAGAGCGAGTCGGTGCGCAGCGGCAGCGCCTTGTCGGGGTAGATGCCTCCGCCGCCATACACCACGCGTCCTGCTGCCGTGTGGTATTCGGTGCTGTCGGTGATCTGCATGAGGGAGGAGTCGCTGAGGTTCTTCACCATCATCTGCTTCAGGAAGTCGGTGTAGTATTCGTCGTTGCCCTTGTCGTAGGGGCGCTGGATGCAGCGTCCCGAGGGGGTGTAGTAGCGGGCTATGGTGAGCCATATCGCCGACCCGTCGTTGAGGTCGAACTGGCGCTGCACGAGGCCTTTGCCAAACGAGCGGCGGCCTACCACGACGCCGCGGTCGTTGTCCTGGATGGCGCCCGTCACCACCTCGCTGGCCGACGCCGAGTATTCGTTGATCATCACCGCCAGCTCGCCCTCGCAGAAGAGGCCGCCGCGGTTCGAGTGGACGTTCTGCCGGCGCTGGTTGTCGCCGCTGGTGTAGACGATGAGCTCCTTGCCGGGCAGCAGCTCGTCGGCGATGTCGATGGCAGCCGACAGCAGTCCGCCGCCGTTGTCTCTCAGGTCGAAGATGAGGCGTTTCATGCCCTCCCTCTTCAGCTCCTTCACCGCCGTGCAGAACTCCTCGTGCGAGGTCTCGCAGAAGCGCGTGAGGCGTATGTAGCCCGTCTGGGCGTCGATCATGCCGCTGTAGCTCAGGCTGGGGGTGCCTATGAGGTCGCGCACCACGGTAAAGTGGCGCAGCCCCTCCTCGCCATAGCGTTTAACGGCGATCTTGGCGCGCGAATGGTGGCGTCCTCTCAGGTGCTTCACCACCTCCTCGTTGCTCATGCCCACGCCGCTCAGCTTCACGGTGTCGCACATCATCAGGCGGTCGCCGGGCAGCAGGCCGGCCTTCTCTGCCGGGCCTCCGGCAATGAGCTGTCCCACGCAGGCCGTGTCGCCCTCGTAGTGGAGCACCACGCCGATGCCCTCAAAGCCACCCTGTATCTGCTCGGTCTCGTGCCTCAGCTCGTCGCCCGAGAGGTAGCGGCTGTGGGGGTCGAGGGTGGCCAGCATCGCCTCGATCATCTGCTCCGTGAGCGTGTCGCGGTCCATATCCTCCACATAGTAGTGTTCGATGAGCTCCATCGCCTCGTCGAGCTTCGTCAGGCTGCGGGCGTCGCGGCGGCTGTGGCTGGGCGGGAAGAGCAGCATGCCCACAAGGATGCCGAAGAGGATAGCCAGCAGCAAATGGGTGGATGAGAAAGAGACTTTATTATGCTTGTCCATTGTCGTGTTTCTAATTCTTTAGGCGACCTCTAATGTTGTTCATTCTTGGTGACCTCTAATAATTAGATTGAGATGGATTGCAGTTTATTTTTGAGCGATTCCGAGAGGAAGCGCCAAAAAGAAACAGCAAGACGCTCAAGCTAATGTTACTCATTTTTCTAATTTTTAGAGGTTATCTATATTTATAACGTCAGAGAACGAAAAATATTGCAGCCTTGCCGAAAATATTTCTTCCGCCCTTCCAATGCGCTGGAAATGTGCACCCTACCGCATGCTTCCGAAGGCCCCCTCGGCCCATCCCGCCTCCCTCCTCTCTCTCTCTCGCCCGGCCAGCGCCCCTGTAGCGCCCCTATATGTAGGGATAATATAGGGGAAATGTGGCGCTAGGCAGAGGGCAGCCCGCCCGCCAGATGTGCTGTCGGCCGGTGCTGCTCCTTGCCCATGCCCGAAAGACCTAGGAGACGCCCCGCCGGCCACAAGTTCGCAGTATTATGGCAACCTCTAATGTTGTTCATTTTCTAATCTTAGAGGTTGTCTTATCTCTAACAGAGGGTTCAAGGTAACCTCTAAAAATTCAACGTAATGATAAAGGATATTAAAAAATATTACTTTTTCACGCTTTTAGCTTCGCTGACATTGCCGCGTCTCAGCAATATTCAAGCAAGCTTGATATTGCCTTCGACTATTGCAATGTTCGATTCTGAACGGCATCTTTCTTCTTTTCACTCAGTTTTGAAGATACAAGACGTTGCTTGGGTTCGGAAAAGCCTGCAAGCAGTCTTTTCTCTCACTTTGCGCAACGTTACAATGCACCGCATTAGTTTCTCTGACACTGCCGCATCTCGGCAAAGCAAGCGAGCTTGCTCTGCTCTCGATTTTTGCAGTGTTGCGCCTTCGTTCAAAGAAGAAACCTGCTGACTTCGTCTACGTTGCTTGGCCTCGGAATAGCAAATGTATTTGCTCTCCTCTCGGCTTTGCAACTCTCGCCCATAATCAAAAATCGTCTGAAACTGAATTTTTAGAGGTTACCTTACATCATCAGTTTGAGGAGGTCCTGGCCGATGTCGTTGCGCATGTATTTGTCCTCCCATTGGATGAGGTTGGCGCCCTGGTAGCATTTGAGGAGCGCTTCGGGGAGCGACTCGGCGAAGGAGGTGACGCTGATCACGCGGCCGCCGTTGGTGACTACCTGGCCCTGGTCGTTGGTCTTGGTGCCGGCGTGGAAGACGATGGGCTGCATGCCGGGGTCGACGCCGAGGGCGAAGTGGTCGAGGCCGGAGATGACCTTGCCTTTCTCGTAGGCTTCGGGGTAGCCGCCGGCAACCATCATCACACAGGCAGCAGTACGATGGTCGACGTCGAGGACGGCTTCGTTGAGGGTGCCGTTCCAGGTGTGCTGGAAGAGCTCTACGACGTCGCTCTTGATGCGTGGGAAGACGCTCTCGGTCTCGGGGTCGCCCATACGTACGTTGTATTCGATGACATAGGGGTCGCCGCCGACGTTCATCAGGCCGATGAAGACGAATCCCTTGTAGCTGATCTTCTCCTTGGCCAGTCCGCGCACGGTGGGCTTGACGATGCGCTCTTCCACCTTCTTCATGAAGGTCTTGTCGGCGAAGGGCACGGGGCTGATGGAGCCCATGCCGCCGGTGTTGAGGCCGGTGTCGCCCTCTCCGATGCGTTTGTAGTCCTTGGCGGAGGGGAGGAGGAGGTAGTGGTGGCCGTCGGTGAGGACGAAGACGGAGAGCTCGATGCCGGAGAGGAACTCCTCGATGACGACCTTGGAGGAGGCGTCGCCGAACTTGGCGTCCTCGAGCATGGCGCGCAGCTCGCGCTGGGCCTCTTCGAGGGTGGGGAGGATGAGCACGCCCTTGCCGGCAGCGAGGCCGTCGGCTTTGAGGACATAGGGCGCCTTGAGGGTGGCGAGGAACTGGATGCCGTCCTCGACGGTGTCTTTGGTGAAGGTGCGGTATTGTGCGGTGGGGATCTCGTGGCGCTGCATGAAGGCTTTGGCGAAGTCTTTGCTGCCTTCAAGCTCGGCACCTTCCTTGCTGGGGCCGATGACCATGATGTTTTTCAGACTCTCGTCGGCGGCGAAATAGTCGGCGATGCCGGCCACCAGCGGGGCTTCGGGACCTACGACGACCATCTTGACGTCGTTGGCGAGGACGAAGGCTTTGACGGCTTCGAAGTTGTCGATCTTGAGGTCGACATTGGTGGCGCAGCCTGCTGTGCCTGCGTTGCCGGGAGCCACGAAGAGGAGGCTGCAGAGTGGCGACTGAACTATTTTGTAAGCGATGGCGTGCTCGCGGCCGCCAGATCCAAGAAGAAGAATATTCATAGGTTTTCTGTTTTTTATCGTTTGGGTGTTACTGTCTCTGTTGCGCGGGGGAGGGGCGACCTACCATTTCTCGAGATCTTCGATGCTGTCTTCGCCCTCTTGCGCCATAGCGAGGTACTTGTCGGCCAGGGCTTCGTCGCCCATCTCCTTGTAGAGGTGTCCCAGATAGTAGGCGGCAGAGTAGTCCTCGTCGGCCTCGATGGCTTTGAGGAAGGCGGCTACAGCCTCGTCGTTGCGCTGCTGGTAGGAGAGGATGAGGCCTTTCTGGCAATGGACGCCATAGTAGGAGGGGTCGAGGGAGAGCACCTTGTCGTAGCTCTCGAGGGCTCGCTGGTAGAGCTCGACGGCCTTGTCGTCGAGCACGAGGGGAGCATCGTCGTCGGGGTGGCACGAGCAGCCTTCGCAGGAGTCGTGGCCCTCGCCGTCGGCAGCGTCGCCGTCGTGGTCGTCGCCGGCAGCCTCCAGCATCGCCAGCTGGCTGAGGAGCAGGTTGCGCATGGAGACCATGCCGTCCAGGGCGCAGCCGAGATTGAACCAGGCTTCGGCAGACTGGGGCTCCTGCTCTACCTCCTGGAGGGCTTTGCGGTACTCGTCGGTGCCGTGGCTCTCGAGGCTCCTGAGCTGCGACGTAAGCAGCTCGTGGGGGGTGGGATCGTTGAGAATGTCCATGTCGGTTTTCGGTGTCAATTAGAGTGCAAAAATACTAATAATTCTTGAAAGCGACAATTTTTTCGTAATTTTGCACCCGCAAATTATTCCGAAATGAACAAGAAAGAGAACCTCCAACAGCTCCAACAGCCACTGCCTGTGGTGGCTTTGGTGTATGACTTCGACGGAACTTTGTCGCCGGGAAATATGCAAGAATTTGGTTTTATCCAAGCCATCGGACGCGATATTGACGATTTTTGGACCCGCAGTCGCGAACTTTCGGAAAAAAACGACGCCTCGGGAATCCTCTGCTATATGTATTGTATGATCCATCAGGCAAAGGCGAACAACATCTCCCTCCGTCGCGAGTCGTTCCAGCGCTTCGGCGCCATGGTGGAGCTCTTCCCCGGAGTGAAGGAGTGGTTTGCCCGCATCAACGCCTATGGCCGCTCGCAAGGGCTGGAGGTGAGGCATTTCATCAACTCCTCGGGCCTCAAGGAGATGATCGAAGGGACCGCCATAGCGAAGGAGTTCGAGAATATCTTCGCCTCGTCGTTCCTCTACGACGTCGACGGCATCGCCTATTGGCCTGCTGTGGCGGTAGACTATACGGCAAAGACCCAGTTCCTCTACAAGATCAACAAGGGCATCAACGAGGTGAGCGACAACGTGAAGATCAACCAGTATATGCCCGAGGACGAGCGTCCGGTACCTTTCCGCCACATGATCTACTTCGGCGACGGAGAGACGGACGTCCCGAGCATGAGGATGGCCAAAGCCAACGGCGGCCACGCCATCGCCGTCTACCGCGACGCCGCCAACCCCGCCACAGCGCAGCGCCTCATCCGTGAGGACCGCGCCAACTTCGCCTGCCTGGCCGACTACTCCGACGGCGGCGAGCTGGACACCGTGGTGAAGTCGATCCTCCGCAAGATCAAGGCCGACTGGGATGTGGAGGCGCTGCTGAAAAAGGGCGGACAGGGCAGGTAGCCCACCTCTACGCAATGGGGTTCCCCTATAGCTCCCAAGGTCGTCAACAGTCACTAGAAAACAAAAAAAACACACACAACATATGAAAACCCGCATAGGAAGACTCTCATACCTCGGATGGTGGTTTGTGCGAGCCCGCTTCTTCGGCCGCCAGAAACCCCTCCAGACCGTGCTTTTCATCACCAACGCCTGCAACCTCCGCTGCAAACATTGTGCGCTGGCTCAGGACGCAGAAAAGAACGGGACAACGAACCTCCACAAGAGCTACGAACAGATAAAGGAGGAGCTGGAATACTCCTACAACCTCGGCTCGCGCTTCGTCGACTTTGAAGGCGGCGAACCTACCATGTGGCGTGGCCAGAAGGAGGGAAGGACGCTCACCGTCAACGACCTCATAGCCCTCGCCAAGGAGATAGGCTTCTACTCCTGCACCATCACCACCAACGCGCAGACCGACTTCGCGGGCAGCGCTGCCGACAGCATATGGGTGAGCCTCGATGGCGTGGGACCGGTGCACGACGACATCCGCGGCAACGGCGCCTTCGCCAAGCTGGAGAAGAACATCGCGGCTTGCGGCCATCCTGCCGTCAGCGTGAACATGACGGTGAACAACCGCAACTATACCAACGTCGAGGAGGCGATAAGATACGTGAAGGCTAACCCTAACATACGGCTCATCTCCTTCGGCTTCCACACCCCCTACGCCGGCACCGAGCACCTCTTCCTCGACTGGCAGAAGCGTGCCGACGTCATCGACAGGATCATCGAGATGAAACGCCAGGGTTACCCGATTATGAACTCGGTGTCGGGACTGAAGCTGATGAAGACCGCCCGCTTCAAGAAACAATGCTGGGTGAGCAACTTCATCCTCCCCGACGGCACCCGTCTTACCGAATGCACAGGAAAGACCGCCGGCGTGTGCGACCAATGTGGCTTCGGCATGGCTGGCGAGATGCGCAGCGTCTTCGACTTCAAGATCGACACCCTCCTGGCTGGCATGCATCTGAGGATGTAAGCTGCCTGCGCCTCGGGAGGAGGCTGGTAGATGGAATGATAAAAGGTAACCTCTACAGAATTCCCAAACTAAGCTTCTGGAGGTTGCCCCAAAAAAGAGACAAGGGCGGCAGAGTGGTCTGTCGCCCTTGTCGTTGCTATATGCGGGGGGATGATGCTTATCTGACGATGGTCATCTCGTCGACGAGGTGACGAGCACCGGCGTACTTGTCGATGATGAAGAGGCAGTAGCGGATGTCGAGGCTGATGTTGCGGCAGTAGCCGGGATCGAAGAGGAGGTCGCTCATGGTGCCTTCCCAGCAGCGGTCGAAGTTGATGCCGATGAGCTGTCCGTCGGCGTTGAGCACGGGGCTTCCGGAGTTGCCGCCGGTGGTGTGGTTGGTGGCGATGAAGGCTACGGGCATCTCTCCCTTGGCGTTGGCGTAGCGGCCATAGTCTTTCTTGTTATAGAGCTCGTGGAGACGTGGCGTAACGACATAGTCGTAGATGTCGGGGTTCTCCTTCTGCATGATGCCGTCGAGGGTGGAGTAGGGCTTGTAGTAGACGCCGTCGCGGGGGGTGAAGCCCTCTACGTGGCCGTAGGCAACACGGAGGGTGAGGTTGGCGTCGGGGAAGAAGTTGGAGTCAGGATACTGGGTCATCATGCCTTTCACATAGATGCGCATGAGGCGGTTGATGTTCTGGTTGGCTTCCTTATACTGGCTGCGCTTCTCGGGGGTGTAGGAGTAGGAGTAGGCGACATTGAAAAGGTCGACGGCAGGGTCGGCGAGGAGTTTCTTGGCGCTCTTCTCGGAGGCTTTGTAGCCTTTGAAGAATTTCTCTACTGCTCCTTTCTTGGTGAGCATGGAGTTGTCGTAGATCTTGCCGAGGTCGGCTTTGTCAAGATAGGGAGCATAGCCTGCCTTGTGCATATACTCGAAGGTTTCTACGAAGATGGCTTTGTCAACGAGGGTGTGTTCGGCGAAGTCGGTGAAGTATCTCTCGTTGTCTTTAAGGAATTTCCGGATCTGGAGCTGTGCCAGGGAGTCGTTGCTCATCTGGGCGATGGCGTAGAGACGGTGGGCACGGCCCATGAAGTCGCTGGCCATCACGGCCTCGTTGAAGTAGGTCCACTCGAGGTCGACGGAGGTGAGAGCTTCGTAGTTCTTGTGGAGCTCGGGAAGCACGGTGGTGTAGTCGTAGTCGCGGATGCGGAGACGCTTGTAGTTCTCGGCCCATTGCTGGAACTCGTCCTCCTGGGCTTTCTTCTGCTCTACACCTTTGAGGCGGTTGATGCCGAGGGTCTCGCCTTGCCATTTCTTCCAGCCGTTGGCGATGGAGGCTACCTTGCTGGCGTATTTGAGACGTTGGGCGGGGGACTGCTCCATGGCGTTCTTGTAGTGGTGCAGACGGATGTCGCGAAGGGCGATGCGGATGGGGTTCTCCTGGTTGGCGGAGAGGTTGACCTGGTCGGAGGTCACATAGCGGCGAGTGGTGCCGGGATAGCCGAAGACGAAGGTGAAGTCGCCTTCCTCAACGCCCTTGAGGGAGATGTCGAAGTGCTTGAGGGGCTTGTAAGGCTTGTTGTCCTTGCTGTAGGCGGCAGGCTTGTTGTCTTTGTCGGCATAGACGCGGAACATGGAAAAGTCGCCGGTGTGGCGGGGCCACATCCAGTTATCGGTGTCGCCGCCGAATTTGCCGATATTGGAAGGAGGTGCTCCTACGAGACGCACGTCGGTAAAGACCTCGTTGATGTACATGAAGTACTGGTTGCCGTAGTAGAAGGGTTTGATGATGGCTTTGTAGTGGGTGCCTTTGGTGGCCTCTTTGGTGATGGCGGCGATGTTCTTCTCCACTATCTCGGTGCGGTCGGCTTCGCTAGTTTCGGGGGTGATGCCGTCGAGCACCTGGAAGGTCACGTCTTCCATCTTTACCAGACGGGTGGCGGTAAGGCCGGGGCAAGGGAGCTCCTGCTCGCGGGTCATGGCCCAGAAGCCATGGGTGAGGTAGTCGTGCTCCACGGTAGAGTGGCTGGTGATGTAGGAGTAGCCGCAATGGTGGTTGGTAAGGAAGAGGCCTTCGCTGCTCACATATTCGCCGGTACAGCCTTGGTTGAAGAGGATGATGGCGTCCTTGAGGCAGGCGTTGTTGATGTCGTAGATGTCTTTGGCTGTGATGCGCATGCCGGATTTCTGCATGGCGGCTTCGTTCTTCTGCAGCAGCAGGGGGATCCACATGCCTTCGTCGGCCATGGCCGAAAGGGCGCAGAGGGCTGCAAAGAGTAAGGTAAAGAGTTTCTTCATGTATCGTAATTATTTTTTTATTGATTCATTTCGTTCGGGAGGGTTACCACTCGTAGCTGATGCGCTCAAACATCACCGTCAAGGGTTCCTCCTCGTTGCGGCCGGAGTTGTTGAGCACACCACGCAGGATCATTTCGTTGTTGTTGATGGTGAGGACTTCCATGGCTTGTGTGGTCTCGCTGCTGCGGTCGTGGAAGTAGATGGAGTCGCCCTGGTTGGTGAAGATGCCCTCGCGGATATGGTCCACAACGGCGGTAGAGGTATAGACGCGGTCGACGTAGCGGTATTCGTTGTCCTCGTTCATGTGGAGCACGCCATAGGTGTCGCCGAGCACCACTTGTTCGTCGACTTTGACAACCTGCCATTCTCCGGTCCAGATGCTGGCGTAGCGTTTGCAGGACGAGAGGGAGATGCTGGCGGCGACGGCCACAAGGAGGGTTATGAGTGTGATTCTTTTCATGGTTTTGGATATTATTTGTATATATATAACGTCACAATTATTAATATATTGTGTCAACTATTAATATATTGTATCGGCTGCGAGAAGAGTGTCGGTAACAAGTCCATCAGCCTCTCCTTAGGTGTTTCTGGCTGAGGAGGAAGGTAGGGGCAAAAAGAAGGGAACCCGAAGAGGATTCCCTGATATGCTAGTAGATGTAGAGCCGGTAGCCGTCGTAGGTGGTGCTGTACTCGTAGAGGTTACAGGTGGTCCTGCCGCCATCAATAGGGGTGCCGTTGGCATAGAGGTTAAAGAGGGTGTGGCAGGTAGGACATTCCATGATGGTGCCCCCCCAGCCTTCGGAGAAGGAGCATTGGGAGGTGTTGTCCTCGGGACAGGTGCGGTCGAAGGCGACAAACTCGTTGAGTGCCGTCCGCACTACCACCACGCCGCGGTTGCCGCCGGTGAGATACTCGTAGCCTCCCACGGTGTTCAGTCCGCTATAGGCGGCGCTGTTGGGCTCGAGGGAGAAGTTGGTGATGCCGATGCTGGTCCTGCAGAGGTTCTCTCCCTTGCAGGAGAAGAGGAACAGGGGGATAAGACAGAGTATGATGCGACGGAGATGCATGGCTGATGCTTGGATGATGGCTCTTGACGTCATTGGTCTTTCTGATTTATAGAAGCCACCGGATGTTGTTATTGGGCATAGAGCACGGCCATGGTCACGTCGGCCACGGCTTTCATGCTTTGGCGGTTGATGCATTCGAGATTGTCCTTGATGGTGTGCCAGTAGGGGAAGAAGTTGCCGCCAACAGAGTTCTGGACGATGTCGGCAGTAGGGATTCCGATAATCTGGTTGATGTAGAGGTGGTCGTCGAGGATGGCGTCGGTGTTCTGGTTGACGAACTTGTCGCCATGGCCGAGGGCGGAGGCGCAGTCCCAGATTTTCTTGGTGAGGCCGGGGGCGTAGGAGCGGGAGACCTCCTCTTTGGTGAAACGGGCGGTCTCGGTCCCCACCATGTCGAACAGGATGCCGTAGGCGGCCTTGTAGAAGGGACGGTGAGGATACTGGGCCCAATACTGCGAGCCGAGGCACCAGGTGTTGTCCTTATAGGTGTCGGCCCATTCGGGCAGTCCCTGGTCTTCGAGGTCGAAGAAGATGAAGTCGACGCCCATGGAGGGACGCTTCTCGCTCATCACGCGAGCCATCTCCATGAGGGCTGCCACACCGCTGGCGCCGTCGTTGGCACCGAGGATGGGCGATTTATGGTTGGCCTCGTCGGCATCGTGGTCGGCCCATAGGCGGGAGTCCCAGTGGGCGGCCAGAAGGACGCGGTTGTTCTTTTCGGGGTCGAGGCTGGCGATGATGTTCTTTCCGCGGCATTCTTTCCCGTTCCACAAGGTGGCGCTGAAGTTCTGCACGATTACGGTGTCGCACCATTGTCTCATCTTTGCTGCCAGATAGGTGGCACATTGATCATGGCCTTTGCTATCGGGGTTGCGGAAGCCGAAGCTCAGCTGGTCGGCGCAATACTGATAGGCCGAGTCGGCACAGAATGAGGGAATCTCCACTGCCGCATAGTCGGTGCCGGCATTGGTGGTGGTGTTGCTGTTCTTGCCGCCGCAGGCAACCATAGCCAGACAGCTGAGAGCAAGAGCGAGGAGTAGAAGGAAAGTTCTTTTCATAACCGAAAAAAGAAGCGTAATTGCTTGGACTGCCACAGGGGACTGTTCCTCGCAATTACGCATTGAGGATAAGGGAGTGGGTATTATTTGATACGCTCTCTGTATTCGTTGTTAGAGGTGTTTACGCGAACCTTGTCGCCTTCGTTGATGAAGAGGGGCACGCGGATGCTTACGCCAGGTTCAACGGTAGCGTCTTTCATGGCGTTGGTAGCGGTGTTGCCTGCAAAACCGGGCTCGGTGTAGGTGATGACGGTTTCAATGATAGCGGGAAGTTCGCAGATGAGAGGAGTCTCGGTATCGGCGTGAACGGTGATTTCAGCATACTGGTTCTCGCGGAGCCACTGGGGAGCGTTGATGATAGCTTCGTCGATGTAGATCTGCTCGAAGGTCTCGGTGTGCATGAAAACGTGCATGTCGCCTTCTTTGTAGAGATAGGTGTAGGGACGGCGTTCTACGCGGACAACGTCGATTTTAGCACCAGAGGGGAAGGTGTTCTCAAGGACGCGGCCGGTTTTTACGCTGCGCATCTTGGTGCGGACGAAAGCGGCACCCTTGCCAGGTTTTACATGAAGGAATTCTACGATAGTGTAAATGTCGTTGTTGAAGTTGATACAAAGACCATTCTTAATGTCGGTTGTGTCTGCCATAAAGCTTTGATATTTTAAGTTTTTGTTTTCGTCGGTGTTTATTTTCCCTCTTTCTCCTTGAGGAGCTGGGTGAGTTTGCGGAGGTCCTCCTTCAGCTCGTCGTTCTCGTCCTCGAAGGACTTGCAGCGGGAGCGGTACATCATCACACGCAGGTAAACGGCAATGACAAGCACCAGCAAGGTCAGCTGCACATTCTTGTCCATCAGGAAGAACACCAAAGTGGCGGCGACGATAAGGATGTAGGAACCCCATTCGTAGATTTTTGAAGCTGTGTTGTTGTCCATTTTAGGTGCGTTTTAGTTTGTTAGGAGGGTGCTTTTTGAGCACAAAAAAGTGCGCATAAGCGACTGCAAAAGTACACAAATTATTAAAAATAGAGAAAAAAATCGTGCTTTTGTTTGCAAATTTCAGAAAAAAGTTGTTACTTTGTATTTCCATATTAGTCGTTTTTTGTGCGCTGATTTGCGTGAAAATGGCTGAAAAATAATAGGATAATAAAAATACCGCAGATATGAAAAAGATAGCAAAGATACTTATGGCGCTCCTTCTTCTGGTGGGGATGACTGGTGTTTGTGGCCTTACTACCTCTTGCAAATCGAGCAAAAGTACCACCATGTACACTACCAAAAGAACCAAATCAAAGGTTATCCATCGCAACTATCGTGTGCGTGGCGACAACCAGCGCAACAATTCAACCTATCGTACCTACTAATAGGCTTTCATCAAAATGCTAAAGGGCGAGAGGAATGGTATGCCATTTTCTCTCCCCTTTTGTTTTCACTAATCCATTGCTGCCGTTGCGTTACCGATATATGAACCTTATTCTCCGCAAGATCCTCCTCGTTCTGGCTTTGCTCATGATGGCCTTCTCCTCCCTGGCCCAGGATTTCTCTATCAAAGGCACCTTGCCAGGGGTAAAGGGGCAGATATGGCTCATTATCTATGACAACGACAGCACACCACGACAGATCTCCTGTCGGATTAACGGGGGTCCATTCTCCTTCCGTGGCTCTCTGAAAGGTGCCCAAGGACCGGTGTACGCAGAGATCCAGCAGTCGAAGATCTCTCGCCCCATCCCGCTCTTCTTAGATGCGTCGCAGATCACTATAGACATCAATAAAGACGACACTTGGACATCCAAGATTACTGGCTCGCGTCCTACCAGCCAGCTCCGCTACGCCCTTGAGATTTGTAAGGGCGAAGGCTACGAAACCTGCCTCGTCGACCATATCAAGAAGAACCCTACCGCGTTCTACGCTCCTTTCCTCTTGAACTATGTGGCCTCCACGATAGACTACAAGATCCTTCAGGAGACCTTCGCACAACTTTCGGGAGACGCCGTATCGGCCTATCACTATCGTCTGCTGCAGAAAAGGATCGGCCTGCTCAGCGCCACCGTATGTGGCGAACGACTGCCCGATTTCATTATCCCCGTTACCGAGAAACGCAGCATCCATTTTGACTCGTTGCAGAAAGACAGCACCTATCTTGTCCTCTCCTTCGGCGCCACCTGGTGCGCCTCTTGCCAAAAGGCCAACAAAGAGATGGAAGGGGTGATAAAGGCACATAATGTCAGCATCAAGAAGCACAAACACAAGGTGCGCCTGTGTCCCGTGACCATCGACAAGGACCCTCGCCAGTGGGACAACCCTATGCTCCGCCAGCTCGGCGTCGAATATATACCTTACATCATCATCGTTGACCCCGAAGGGAAGACGCTCTTCCGCGACTTACGCTATTGGGAGCTTGAACGCACTCTGCGTGACCTTCGCAAAGAAATGAAATAACACATCCACCATACTATGGAAGAATCCTACCTCTATCCCATGAAATTCCTGCCTCTCTTCAAGAACAAGATATGGGGAGGCAACAAGATCAAAGAACTGGGCTTCAACTACGACCCATTGCCCAACTGCGGTGAGCTGTGGGCGCTTTCCGGAGTGCCGGGAAACGAGTCAATCATCGCCAACGGCTTCCTGTCGGAGAACACCCTCTCCGAGGCTCTCGAGATCTATATGGCCGAGTTGGTAGGAGAGAAGAACTACCGTCGTTTCGGCAACCAATTCCCCATACTCATCAAGATCATCGATGCCAATGACGACCTCTCCATCCAGGTTCACCCCGACGATGCGCTGGCTCAGCAGCGAGGTCTTGAGAACGGGAAGACCGAGATGTGGTACATCCTCCAGTCCGACAAGGACAGCAGGCTTATCGACGGATTCTCCAAGCGTGTCACCCCCGAAGAGTATCAGGAGTTCCTGCGTTTGGGGAAGCTTGAGGCTATCCTGCACGAAGAGAAGGCCGAGCCTGGCGATGTGTTCTTTATTCCCGCCGGACGTGTGCACGCTCTAGGCAAAGGCCTTCTCCTGGCCGAAATCCAGCAGACCTCCGACACCACCTATCGCATATACGACTACAACCGTCCCGATGCTAACGGAAAGCTCCGCGAACTCCATACCGCCGAGGCGTTGGCAGCCATCGATTTCTCAGAGCTCAAGGACGGCAAGACCCACTACAACTACAAAGAGAACAGCACCGTTGCCATTGAGGAGAATCCCTATTTCACCACCAACCTCATCGCGCTCACCCAGCCGGTGAGTAAAGATTTCGCTGAGCTCGACAGTTTCGTGGTCTATCTCTGCGTCGAAGGCATTGCTGCGGTAAACGCCATGGGTCATATCGTCCCCATACACGAGGGAGAATGTGTGCTCATTCCTGCTGTCGCCGATCAGGTAGAGCTCCATCCTCAGGGCAGCGCCAAGCTCCTCGAGGTATATCTTGACCCCGACCTCTATAAGGGAGAGCTTCGTCACAGCAGCGACCTCGACTGGATGGCAAAATACATTGGCGACGGCAACCCCGAGGATTATCTCGACGATATTGATGAGGACGATGTTCTCTACGACGAAGAAGAGGATGAGTCCGAGCGCCATCGCGATTGAGGCCATCATCACGACGACTGATTCTGATATTAATCTATCGGGGACATATTACAGCGAGCGGTATTATCAGCCGCTCGCTTCTTCTTTCAAGACAATAAATATTGTCAATCCGATGATTGAGAAAAAATAGGACGCCGGCACACAATATATTATGTTATCGCACGTTATATCTAAATAACACTAAAACAGACACACTATGGAGACAATACGTTTCGACATTGAGCATATCCAAAAGTTCGTCACCAAGAAAGAGATGGAGCAACAGACCAAGGCTGCGCTCAAGGCCAGGGAGACCTTGCTTTCGGGTCAAGGGAAAGGTAATGATTTTCTCGGCTGGGTCGATCTTCCTGCCAAAACTTCGGCAAAGATGATGAAGAATCTGCGCGAAGATGTGGATCGTCTCGCCTCTATCTCCCAATATGTAGTGGTGGTAGGCATCGGTGGCTCTTATCTCGGCGCTCGTGCCGTTATCGACGCGTTAGAATATAAGTACCTCAACAATACCGGCTTCCCCCAGGTCCTTTATGCAGGCCATACGCTGGATGAGGACTACTATGCGTGGTTGCTCAACAAGATTAATACCGCCGACTATTCTGTCGTGGTTATCTCCAAATCCGGAACCACTACCGAACCCGCAGTAGCTTTCCGTATGCTGAAACGCCATCTGGAGAAGAAATATGGCAAGAGTGGTGCCGCACAGCGTATCGTCGCCATCACCGACAAGAGCCGTGGAGCTCTCAAGACCATCGCAGATCAGGAGGGCTATCCCGCCTATGTGATTCCTGATAATGTAGGTGGCCGTTTCTCTGTGCTCACACCAGTCGGACTCCTCCCCATCGCTCTGGCCGGTTATGATATCAGCGCTCTGTTGCGTGGGGCAAGAAATATGCGCAAGATCTGCATCGAGGCTAATACCATCCAGGCGAACCCCGCTCTCCTTTATGCCGTTGTGCGCAACGCCCTATATAATAAAGGTAAGAAAGTGGAGATGATGGTGAACTTCACCCCCGTTCTCCGCACTTTCAGCGAGTGGTGGAAACAGCTCTATGGCGAGAGCGAAGGCAAGGAAGGCAAAGGTCTCCTGCCTCATAGCCTCAGCTTCACCACCGACCTGCACTCTATGGGTCAGTATGTCCAGGAAGGCGAGCGCCTGATGTTCGAGACCGTGATGAGTGTAAAGAAATCGAACTATCGTGCCTCTATCCCCAACGACAAGCAGAACCTCGATGGCTTGAACTATCTCCTTGACAAGAACCTCACCGAAATCAACCATTGTGCTGAGCAAGGCACCGTGCTGGCTCACGAGAAAGGCGGCGTTCCTGTGTTGCGTCTCGAGCTCCCTAAAGTGAATGAAGAGATCCTCGGCCAGATGATCTATATGTTTGAGTTTGCTTGTGGCGTGAGTGGATATATGCTCGATGTCAATCCCTTCGACCAGCCTGGCGTAGAGGCCTATAAGAAGAATATGTTTGCCCTCCTCGGCAAACCGGGATATAAGCTCTAACGGTTGTTAATAGCGTCATTGACGGCTGGCTGGAGGGTTCCTGCTAGCCGTTTTTTTTATTTGAGGCTGGAGGGCTTCGTGTTGTAGTGTTGCCTCCTTGGAGGGAGAAAAAAGAATCGGACTCCTTTGTGGAAGAAGTCCGATTCCTGTTGGTGGAGCGGCCTATGCCTATATTCTCTTAGAAGGGAAGTCCGGAGAGGGGGTCGGTCTCTTCGTTGAGGATGTTGGCGAAGGGGTCGTTGGCGGGAGGCATGTTGTTGTCCTCGGGGCGGTTGCGGTTGCCCAGAACGGTGAAGTTCTCGGCCACTACCTCGGTGATATAACGTTTGTTTCCATCGCGGTCCTCCCAAGAGCGGGACTGCAACTTGCCTTCAATATAGACCTGCGAGCCTTTTTTGAGAATCTTCTCTGCAATCTCGGCTAAACCGCGCCAGCACACTACGTTGTGCCAGTCGGTCTGCTCGATTTTCTCGCCGTCGCGTCCACGACGTACCTCGGTAGTTGCGAGGGGGAAAGTGGCTTTCTTCACCACTATCTGGGAGCCGTCGTCGCGATGTGATTCTTGAGGGAAGATGATAATTTCAGGGTTCTTGCCTAGATTTCCTACCAAAATAACTTTGTTCAATCCGATCATTATACTAATAAGTTTATACGTTAATTATTTGGCAAAGATACTACTTTTTCTAGATACGTCAAAGAATAGTTATTCACAATTTAGTCAAGTACCTGTCTATCAAACGAGAGATGGGGAGTTTTTTTATCTCCTCGTTGGAAAAAACGGCGTCGCCTTGGGGAGCGGGATTGCTTTCTGGCGGTAAAAAAACGTGGACGAAGGAGGCTCTGATGGTGCGATGGGTGAGTTTGTGTGTCAGCACCTCCGAGACAAGGGTTTTTTCGGCATTGGCGATATGGACAGACTTGAGGAACGCAAGCGTCTGTTGCTCCACCTCCTCGGGTGTGAGCTGGCGGGGGCTCTCGTAGAGGGGGAATTCATAAAGCCCTTTCCAGATGTCCTTCCCTTGGCGTTGGTGCATGAGGGTCTGTCTGGTGTTCCCGTTCTGCCACTCGAGATGGAAATAGTAGAACCAGCGCTCCTTAACCGCCACGGGAGGCGATTTCACAGGCAGGAGGTCGATCTTGTTCTGCTTCAGGGCTACACATTCGTTGCGGAACGGACACTCGTTGCAGTTCGGTTGTGTGGGCTTGCACCATAGGGAGCCGAAGTCCATGATAGCCTGGTTGAAGATGTCGGGGTTCTTCCGGTCGATGAGTTTGTTCAGCAAGGTCTCAAACTCGTTGTAGGCCGTGGTGCTGTTGATGGGCGTGGTGATCCCGTAGAGGCGGGAGATGAAGCGGTACACGTTCCCGTCGATAACAGGGTAGGGGAGTTTGAATGCGAAAGAGGCTATGGCGGCTGCGGTATAGCGTCCCACCCCTTTCAGGGCAAGGATCCCCTGGTGTGTGTTGGGGAAAACGCCGCCGAGGTCGTCGGCTATGTATCGCGCAGCAGCATGGAGGTTGCGGGCTCGCGAGTAGTAGCCTAACCCCTGCCAAAGCTTCAGCACCTCCTGCTCGCTGGCGTGAGCCAGGTCCATTACCGTAGGAAAGGTTTCGATGAAACGGAGGTAGTAGTCGCGCCCCTGCTCGATGCGCGTCTGTTGGAGGATGATCTCCGAGAGCCAGATCTTATAAGGGTCATCGATCCCGCGCCAGGGAAGCGAGCGACCAAAGTCGTTGTACCAGTCTGTTATTTTCTTGCTAAACATGTGTTATCGCGCTGATAATTAGTCACACACAACTCTCTTCCACTACAATATAACGCAAAAGTGGTACAAATAGTCTGCAAAAACGAAAATTCTCATCCACTTTTTTGCAAAAAAACAGCAAAAACACGTTGTAACTACCTCATAATACTATGTTAAAATTCATTTTTTACAAATTTGTAAATCGTTGAAATATAGGAGTGTCTGTTTGATGAAATGTTAAAAAAATCCAGAATCCCTTTCAGGAAACAAAAAACATTTGGTCAGTATGAAAAAAGGTAGTACTTTTGCACCCGTTTTCGGCAAGAAAACAGAGCTCAAATCAGTCAATAATTAAAAAAGTATAATATCATGTCTAAAGTATGTGAAATCACCGGCAAGCACGTAATCACCGGTAACAACGTATCCCACTCCCGTATCCACACCAAGCGCACCTTCGCTCCCAACCTCCAGACCAAGAAGTTCTACATCCCCGAAGAGGGCATGTGGATCACCCTTAAGGTTTCTGCTAAAGGTATGCGTATCATCAACAAGAAAGGCATCGTAGCTGCTCTGCAGGATGCTGCTGCTCAGGGACATCTTCAGTTCTAATACTGATCTAGTCAATAACAACATTTTTTTATTAACCTAAACAAGAAAGAGGTATTTACAATGATCGTAGTTCCTATTAAAGAAGGCGAAAACATCGAACGTGCTCTTAAGAAACTTAAGAGAAAATTTGAAAAAACTGGTGTAGTGAAAGAGCTCCGTCGTCGTCAGCAGTTCACCAAACCTTCCGTAGAAAACCGCGAAAAGAGACTCAAAGCTATCTACGTTCAGCAGCTCCGTCAGAAAGAGCTCGACAACTAAGAGATACTTTAGTTTCGACATTGAAAGAAAAAAGATTTCCTACCTCAGGAAGTCTTTTTTTTGTTTGCCCCCTATATTCAGGCATCCCATCCTGTTGGTTTTTAGAAATCGCCGGCAGCCAAACGGCCTGAGGGTGTGGCGGCTAGCGAGGCTTGTATCGGCTATTCAGAAAATAAATTACGTCTCTTTGCAAAAAACTGCGTACCTTTGCACTCATGAAAATGGATCAGGCCATAGCGCATTTCATCAACTATATCAGGACCGAACGCCGGCTGGCGGCGAGCACGGCGGAGATATACGGCTCCTGCCTGTCGGCTTTCCTGGGCTTCCTCAAGGAGCGCGATATCGACGGCATAGAGCAGATCTCCTCTCTCGACATCAGGGAGTGGCAGATGGCGCTCATGGAGGCTGGCAGCGCTCCTCGTACCGTAGCCCAGAGCATGGCGGCGTTGCGTTCCTTCTTCAAATTCCTGAGGCGGCAGAAATGGATCGACTCCGACCTCATGGCCAAGGTCCCTACGATAAAGTTCTCAAAAAAGCTGCCGGTCTTCTTCCGCGAGAGCGAGGCAGAGAAGATCTATACCTCCGACGAGCTCTTCTCGGACGACTTCGTGGGTCATCGCGACCGTCTGATACTGCAGATCCTCTACGAGACAGGCATGCGGCGGGCTGAGCTCCTCGGCCTTACCGAAGGCTCGTTCGATTTCGTGAACGGCACGGTAAAAGTGCTTGGGAAAAGGGACAAAGAGCGATTTATTCCTATAGAAAATGAACTTTCACACAATATTCGCGAATATCTTGCGTTAAAGAATAAGATCGAAGCCTGCGACGAGGCTCTCTTTGTTACGGAGAAAGGCAAGGCCCTCTCGGCATCGGTGGTCTATAATGTGGTGAAGAAATACATGGCTCAGCTCTCCAATGCCGACAAGATAAGCCCACACGTGTTCCGACACTCTTTCGCCACCCATATGCTCAACGAAGGTGCCGACATCAACGCCATCAAAGAGCTCCTCGGCCACGCCGACCTTATGGCTACAGAGGTCTATACCCATGTGACGCGAGAGCATCTGAAAGAGGCCTACAAACACGCCCACCCCCGGGCCAAGAAAGACGGCAAGGGCCGGAAAGAACCCTAAAGCACATTAACCACTTAAAATATAGGAGGTAATTATGAACACTACCATCAATGCTGTTAAATTCAAGGCTGATGCAAAGCTCGAAGCTTTCATCAACGAAAAGATTGCCAAAATCGACCGCATCGTTGACAATGCCACCAAATGCGAGGTGACTCTCAAGGTTGACAAACCCGAGAGCGACAACAACAAGATTGCCGAAATCTCCCTCGTGCTCCCCGGACAGACCCTGTTCAACTCCAAACAAGCCGACACCTTCGAAGAGGCCTTCGCCGAGTGCGTCGACGCTATGCGTGTCCAGATCGACAAGTACAAAGAACGCTTCAAATAAAGCCTAGCCGCAGAAAAGGGTAGGGGACCTCGTGCCAAGAGGGGCCTCTACCCTTTCTTGTGCCTCCCTATCATCCTCATGGAAAAGAATATTATAGAGATAAAGAACAAAAGAGCCGAATACCAGTATTTCCTGGTTGATGACTATACCGCAGGCCTCGTGCTCACCGGCACCGAGATCAAATCCATCCGCGACGGCAAAGCCAACCTTACCGATGCCTATTGTGTTTTCATCGGCAACGAGCTCTTCGTGCGACAGATGCACATCAGCGAATACCGTTTCGGTTCCTACCTCAACCATCCCGCCAAGCGCGACCGCAAGCTGCTTCTCACCAAGCGCGAGCTCCACAAGCTGCAGAACAAGATCAAGGAACGTGGCTTCACCATCGTCCCCACCCTCCTTTTTGTCGACTCCCGCGGCTACGCCAAGCTCAACATCTCCCTTGCCCGAGGCAAGAAATTCTTCGACAAGCGCGAAACCATCAAAGAGAAAGACTCCAAGCGCGACCTCGAGCGCTCGCTGGCAAGATAGCCTTCGGGCCCAAGAAAGGTCTCAAAGCGCCAGCCATCCCCCTCCCAACGCCTAAACCCTCATACGAAATGCAAGTTTTCAAGTTCGGTGGCGCCTCCGTCAATAGCGCCGAAGCAGTAAAGAATATGGCCTCCATCGTCCGCCGCTACTACGGCCCCAAGCTCGTGGTAGTCGTCTCCGCCATGGGAAAAACCACCAACAAGCTCGAGCAGCTTGTCCCGGGCGTGATCTCTTCGGCCGACAGCCGCCGGCAGCATCTCGACGAGCTCAAGGACTACCATTATACCATGGTGCGCGCTCTCTTTGCCGACGACCCCCAGAACGCCATCTTCCCCCGTCTCGACGAGCTCTTCCTCCAGCTCCAGCATCAGACCGAGAGGCGGCCCTCCAACTACAACTTCGACTACGATCAGACCGTCTCCTTCGGCGAAATCATCTCTACCACCATCGTCTCCCACTACCTCAACCACATAGGACTTGCTAACGAGTGGCTCGACATCCGCTCGCTCCTCCGTACCGACAACCACTATCGCGAAGGACAGGTCGTGTGGGGGATTACCGAGACCAATATGCGCCACATGCCCGACTCGCCTCTGGTGATCACCCAGGGCTTCATCGCCGGCACTTCCGACGGCCACACCACCACCCTCGGCCGCGAAGGCTCCGACTATTCGGCAGCCATCCTCAGCTACTGCCTCAACGCCGAGAGCATGACCATCTGGAAAGATGTGCCCGGCTTCCTCAACGCCGACCCCAAGTTCTTCGCCAATACCGTCAAGATAGAGCAGATCCCCTACAACGAAGCCATCGAGCTGGCCTATTACGGAGCCTCTGTCATCCATCCCAAGACCGTGAAACCCATCCAGAACAAAGGCATCCCTCTCCACATCAAATCCTTCCTCGACCCCGAGAAGGAAGGCTCCGCCATCGGCCCCTTCCGCACCATAAAACCGCGCACCCCGCTTTATATCTTCAAGAACGACCAGGTGCTTCTCTCCATCCTGCCCAAGGACTTCTCCTTCATCGCCGAAGACAACCTCCAGACCATCTTCGCCGCCCTTGCCAAAACCGGCATCCGTGTCAACCTCATGCAGAACTCCGCCCTCAGCTTCAGCCTCTGTATCGACAACAACCCCATCCTCCTCAAGCAGCTGCGCGAAGAGCTCGCCCACTCCTTCCGCCTCCGCTACAACGAAGGCCTCCAGCTCATCACCATCCGCTACTACACCCAGGAGATCATCGACTCCATCGTTGCCGGACGCCCCATCCTCCTCCAGCAACGCAGCCGCACCACCACCCAACTCATCGTCGGCAACAAATAGAGGTTGCCCAAAGAAAGATACAAAGGGCCTTCCCACCAAGGAGTCTCCCCCTCGTCGGGGAGACTCCTTCTTTTTTCGCCCCATCAACCATATACCAACCATATACCAGCCATATATCAGCAGGCTATCAAACCCCACTCAATTCCCACCCAAATCCCACTCAATTCCCACAAAAGCCGGAATTGAGTCGGAATTGAGCCGGAATTGAGTCGGGTTTGATACGACGCAAATAGGGCGCAAGTGCGACGCTACTGCCTGCCAACCCTATGGCAATGAAGAGCTTGAAAAAAAGTTTTGGCCGATTGCGAAAAAAGACGTACCTTTGCACCTGAAAACCATCAGACCAACAACCCTAATACCCCCTCAGCCATGGCACGAATCAAATCCGACAGCCCCCTCGTTCCCGACAGCGGAACCCTCGACAACATCATCTATTACAACGTCAACGGCGTGCGCTACTCCCGCTCAAAACCCGCCCAATACTCGCCCAAGACCCTCAAATCGCCCCTGCGCCAGCGCCAGATGGCCATCTTCGCCATGGTGCAAGCTCATCTCGGCCTCCATCGCAAGACCCTCAACCTCACCTTCGACCGCGTAGGGATGCGCCTCGGAACCAACATCTACAGCAGCCTCAACGGCGCCCATCTCACCGCCGCCCTCGAGCCCCTCGTTGCCGAGAAGATCAAGAAAGGGCATCTCCCCGTCAGCCGTATCGAAGAAGCCATAACCCAGTATGCCGCCGCCCATCCCGGCGCCATCTGCATCTCCCAGCGCAGCGGCTGCCTCCCCGTCTATCTCAACGGCTCCTGGCCCGACACCATCGTCCTCCAGGACGCCGCCGGCGCCACCCTCCAGGTTGTCCCCTGCTCCGAAGTGACCGCCGAGCTCCGTGTCGACCTCACCTCCACAGCCCGCAAGTAGCGTCATATCCTCTTGCCTCTCCCCGGGCAAGTCGGCGGTCGTAGCCGATGCGTCGGAGCGTAACCCCGATGACGGTGTCAGGTCGTCAGGTTTTCCCGGTCCCTTTGGGGAGCTTCTTATCCAGTTGCTGGTTCTCGGAAATTCTTAAAAAAACTTAAAAAATGCCACCTCCTTCAACTTTTTTGCCTCTTTGTTGCTCTTATATAGTGACAAGGATAACAATGAAGGTGGGTTATATAAATTAGCTTTTGATGATTTCGAGGCTATCGCGCAGCAGATTTCTTTTTAAGGCTGCAGGGCTGTTGCGAGCTACTGCCCAAAGACTCAGGGAGAAAGGTGCAAGTGAGAGTCCGAAAGCACAAGAGATAATCGTTTCAGGATTTATTAATTCATAGAACACACCTGAAGATTGCCGACACCAAATAAAAGTACAGTTATCGCGAACATAAAATATATGAGCAACATGAAAGAAACAAAGAAGAAACTTCGTGCGGTCCTGTTCCTGCTTCTTGCAGCAGCATTCACCACACAGGCGCAGACAGGGAAACTAACGGAACCAGTGTGTCCCGATCAGATTACGAGAATGATCTCACGCGAGTTCGGCTATCCTAATGTAGTCAGCTACATTGAATACGCGTCCAATAAAAGTTTTGTCATCACCGACGGGGTATCCTCAAAGACAATGGCATGGCCCTCTTCCCTCGAAGTACGCGATTTTGAGGTATCTGAAGGGAATACGGTGTACTGCTGCGGAGTGAACATTGGTAACCTCTAAAAATTAGAAAAATGAGCAACATTAGCTTGAGCGTCTTGCTGCTTCTTTCTGGCGCTTCCAAGCGTAACCGCTTTTGCACACAAGACGTTATTGCGGTTCGGCAAAATCAGCAAGCTGCTTCTGCTCTCACTCCGCAGATAACGGCGGCACATTACTCATCGTGACATTTGGCGGCGCCTCGGCATAACAAACAAGCTTGTTCTGCTCTCGGCTTGCACAAACGGTGCACCGCTATGCACCTGCGCGCTTCCTCTCAGAATCGCTCAAAAATAAGCAGCAATCCATCTCAATCTAATTATTAGAGGTCACCTTTATTTTATACTTTCAGGGAGTCCAGACCCTTCGGTTAGAGATAACGGTTCGGGTGGATGGCTCCACTTTCTTGCAATTTGTGAAAATCAGAGGCGGCATCAGAGCCAAAAGTGCCCAAAAACAGACAGACCATGAAGAAAAACCTACTTTTATTGTTAGCCCTAATGGCGATAGGCCTCTCCAACCTGTGGGCCTACGACTTCAGCGCCGTATCCCCCAGCGGGCATACGCTGTGCTACAACATTGTTAGCGGAAATGCGGAGGTAACCCGTCAAAACCAATCATATTCGTCAAGTTCTCCGACATACTCCAATCTTACCGGTGCGTTAGAGATCCCATCTACCGTCACCTACAATGGCACCACCTATTCGGTGACCTCCATCGGAAATTCTGCTTTCGAGTATTGCAGCAGCCTCACCAGCGTCACCATCGGCAATTCGGTGACCACCATCGGCAATTTTGCTTTCTCAGATTGCGTCGGCCTCACCAGCGTCATCATCGGCAATTCGGTGACCTCCATCGGAGGTTATGCTTTCTCTCGTTGCAGCGGCCTCACCAGCGTCACCATCCCCAATTCGGTGAACACCATCGGAGGTTCTGCTTTCGATGGTTGCAGCAGCCTCACCAGCGTCACCGTCCCCAATTCGGTGACCGCCATCGGACATGCTGCTTTCTGGGGTTGTAGCGGCCTCACCAGCGTCATCATCGGCAATTCGGTGACCTCCATCGGAGGTTCTGCTTTCCGTGATTGCAGCGGCCTCACCAGCATAACCGTTGCTACCGGCAACACGCATTATGATAGTCGAAATGGCTGCAATGCTATTATCGGGACGTCCTCCAACACCTTGATCGTAGGCTGCAAGAATACCACCATCCCCAATTCGGTAACCACCATCGGGGGTTATGCTTTCTCTGATTGCAGCGGCCTCACCAGCGTCACCATCCCCAATTCGGTGACATCCATTGGAGATTATGCTTTCGAGAATTGCAGCGACCTCACCAGCGTCACCATCGGCAATTCGGTGACCACCATCGGAGATTATGCTTTCTATGGTTGCAGCGGCCTCACCAGCGTCACCATCCCCAATTCGGTGACATCCATCGAATGGTATGCTTTCGCTAATTGCAGCGGCCTCACGGAAATAACTTCCCTTGCTCAGACAGCGCCCTCCCTGGGTATTTATACTTTTGACAACGTAAACACGCAAATCCCTGTCAATATTCCGTGTGGAAGTATGGCGAGCTATATGTCCGGTTGGAGCGATTTCAGTAACTTTAACGAAGTCCTAGGGTTTACTTTCAGCGCAACAAGCAACGATTCCACAATGGGTTCCGTCTCTGTGCTGACACAGCCCACCTGCACCTCCCAGGCTGTAATCAGCGCCGTTCCGGCCATAGGCTACCGCTTCGACCATTGGAGCAATGGGGTGACCGACAACCCCTACTCGCTGACGGTTGACAGCGACACCGTTCTTATTGCGTTCTTTATGCCTGTAGAATCTGGCATCGAAGATGTTTGTACATCATTTTCTCTTGTTTGTCAAAATGGAGAACTTCTCCTCAGCGGTGCCGAAGGACAGATGCTCTCCGTCTATGACATTCAGGGCCGCCTGATCGTACGCGAGAAGGCCTCAGACGGCAAGCGATACCGTATGCCTTACGGCGGCGTATATATGGTCCAGCTGGGCAACGACGCTGCCCGCAAGGTGGTGGTGGTGAAGTAAGGCGATATCTACTTCCCCGAGATTGAAGGTAACCTCTAAAAATTAGAAAGGATATGTCTAAAAAGTTCGAAGTGAATACGGATTGGTTTTACTACGACGTGCTTCTGCTGTCGAAATTGATAAAAAAAGAAACATCCACAATATGCGAAGAAGAATAACCATGAAATACATCAAGCACCTTTTGATCGTCCTGTCGTTCCTTTCGGCAGCACCGGTAATAGCCCAGACCCCCGACACAATACAGTTGTCCCAGAGAATAAGCACCTATTATTATGATGACTGGTGGGATGTCTCCCCCGATAGACCAAATGCAATAACAATATATACTAGTCTCAAACTTCTCGAGGCCCAGCGTCATTGGGCCCCGGATTCGCTGCCTATCATCGGGATTGCAGGCTCCGTCGTCATCGATTCTGTTAATCAGGGCCCCATTTACATGGACACCTCGCTCAAGGGCAGAGTACCTGAATATTTCCAACTCTACGATGCTACTGAAAACGGTCCGCAACTCATGGCCCAGGGCTGCTGGAGCAACGACACCACCCCCCGCACCATCATACTGCCATCCCGACTCCCTTATGGCATGGGAATGGTTACCAAATCATTTCCGCTATACGAAGTCTATTTCGACACCAAATATTTCGTGAAAGACTCTTTTTATCTGGGGTTTACGTCTTTCAACAATTACGACTCTACGGGCTACCCCGCCCATCTCCGCACCGCATGGGTTGTTATTGACGATGCAAGCGAATCCGGGTGGCCTGACGTACAAGTCTTTTTGTTTAGAGTCCCTTATATTACCGATGATTGGAACGATACAAACTGGCTTTGGCGTGAAAATGGCCTTTCAGGCAGGCGATTTCTTTGCCTCATCCCCATCATCGACACCTCGCTCTACACACCCTCCACAGGGACGACGTGCGACTCGGTGACCGGCTTCCACCTCATGCCTCCTTCGGAAGATGGCAGCGTGTCCCTGGCCTGGGACCAAGGGTCGCAGACCCGGTGGGATATCTCCTACGGCGTGAGTGGCACACAGCCCGACGCCGGGCAGATACTGACGACGCCGGCGCCCTTCTTCCATCTCTACGGCCTCGACAGCACGCAGTGGTATGTGGCCTATGTGCGCAACGTCTGCGACGACGGCACCAGCCCCTGGAGCGACAGCCTCCGCTTCCGTGTCGCCACCGCTCCCCCGCAGGACACCACCGTCGGCATCCTCACCTCGGCAGCAGACCGTTACACCAAACTCTGGCCCAACCCCACCTCCGGCCTCACCACCCTCCTCTCCTCCTTCCGCATCAGGGACTACGCCCTCTACACCCTCGACGGCATCCTGCTGGAGCGCAACAAGGTCGACGCCATCAGCGCCACCATCGACATGAGCAGACACCCCCAGGGCACCTACATCATCGCCATCAACACCATCCGCGGCACCGTCACCCGCAAGCTGGTGATAAAGTAGGACACTAAAAAGACCCACGATATGAAACCCATCGCAAACTGATACCTATGAAAAAGATACTAATTCTCGCAGCCGTAGTCCTATTAGCCCTCACGGCAGTAGCTCAGAACGAGCAACTCACTTCGGTTTACCAGCCGAACTCGGTGTCCCATACCATTATCCGCAGACTGACGCCGACGCAGTCTGTCAGCTATTTCGAAGAAGGAGGCAAGCATTGGTTCGCCCTCCACGACGGTCAGGTCGGCATGATAAAAGTAGAGATTGACTCCGACTATCGCGTGCTCGACTTCAAGATATACAACGACAAGATTGTTGTGATGTGTGGCACCTGTCAAAATGAATCTCATGGTTTCGTCGGTTGGTTTAAGGCAAACGGACTGATGTCAAGACTGATCACCTACCATATCCAAGACAATTTCTCTTTGAGTAGGAATCAATGGTTTTCATCATTGCAAAAACTTCAGGTTTTCACCCGTGAGGACGAAGAGATTTCTTGTATCGTATGTATCGGAGAAACCAATGATAGCCTTTGTGGTCTCATAGAACTTTCTGGGGTTTTCCCTGATACCAGCGGCTGGACGGTGAAACACGGAGTTTCAACTTGGAGAAACGAGTACTTCGATGACATAATACTTACCAATAGCTATGTTGTTACTACGGGAAGATATTTTTCTCTTTTCGAAGGAGTTTCTTTGCGTGCACACTATAAGAATAATATATTCTCCGCCTCAGGTCCGCAAGACATTGTCCATTATCTGCCTTGCGTTGCCCCGGATCTCTTTTTCTCCCCTCTGAATAGGGCTGTAGCCTCACCGCTGATATACGACACCATCGCAATAGCGTCAGCCTGGAAGCAAGGACCAAATAACGACCCTCGGTTGGATTACGACGGCTTGCTGGTCAACATTGTGGATATCCCCACCATTACAACCGCCACCACTAGTGCAGGATGCATAAGGACCCTTTATACCAGCACCCCCCAGGTAGGATCGCAAACTCATCTTTTTGACCTGTGTAGCGATCGCGGCAAGCAAACACTTTTTCTGCTTTCGAAGAACTACATCATGAATAACTACGAGCATTCCATCTTGTCTATCCCGATTGGTGGACTTACCCCCATCGCTTGCAAACATACCTTTGTACCCGACTATTCGTTCGTCAGCCTCTATCCTTTCCAATATGGAGATGAATACATTGCAGAAGGTTACAAAAGAAGTGATGACAAACAGCTTGTGATATACAGAAAACGAGACCCCGTCAATGCCCGATGTGCCAGCGAGGTGGCAGATTCCATGTTCGACGCCGAGCCTATCGATGCTAAGATGGAGAATTCGCCCTTGACCACGGGCACCGACATCGTCACCTTCTTCTCGTTAAACAGCCCACTCGGGGAATTGATACTTTCTAATCGCGAATGTCAAAACTAACCACTTATGAAAAAAATACTATTCTCTCTTATGATCATCATCGCGCAGGTTATGTCGTCCTACCTATGCGCCCAGCAGATACCCACCCTCTATCTGGCCAACAGAGACCGCGACCCCAAGCTTTATTATTGGGGCAACAAGTGGGCGGACGCCTATTCTGGACAGGTGGTTTCTACATGGGTACCTTCCCAGAACAAATGTGCAGTCGGGCGTCTGATCCAGATACCAGAAGACACCACTCTTCGTGTTATCGGTGCCGCCATAGGCGCACGAATAGGATTTATGACCGATCCATGGTACTACTGTAATAGTGACACCTCGAACATGCTCCCGGAGTACTTGGAGCTCTGGGACGCCACTCCCTCCGGTCTGGTGAAACTGGCCGAAGCCCAGTGGAACAACCAACCGCCCAGCCACTACTATGTGTCGGAAGGCACACGTATGGGGCAGCCACGTGTCGTCACCACAGCTATCCGTGAGGCATACTTTGACAATACCTTTATCCTAAAGGATTCTTTCTATATTGTCGAAACCAATAATAATGCCTATGATTGTTTCGATTCGACCGGACGCCGAATAGGAAGAGCCAATCCTGATGTTTTTTATATGGATTATCAGCCCCAACCTTCATTCCCCATCTCTGATTTTCCATTGATTATCACGCAAACCAGATGGAACCATCCTACAGTTCATAATTTTGACTCTCTATGGCATTGGGAAACACACTCGAGTTTCATCTGCCTTTTCCCCATCATAGACACTACGAATTATACACCCTCCACAGGGACGACGTGCGACTCGGTGACCGGCTTCCACCTCATGCCTC
>JAKSMR010000079.1 GCA_024400495.1 Bacteroidales bacterium | reverse complement strand
TATCAATTATGATCATGGCGGCTGCGTTGCTTCTTATGACGCAGTGCAGGAAAGAGGAAATGTCGGCTGTGATGCCGGAGGCAAACACCGTCAGGATGACGGTCACGGCGAGCCCTGGCAGCAAGACAGACATCACCCCCGCGGGTGCGATAACATGGAGCAGCGGCGACATACTATATGTGGGTTACAACGGCAAATATGTCGGCTGCCTCACGCTTCAGGGCGCAGGCGGCTCGGCCACAGGCACGTTCAGCGGCGACGTTGCGCTGACTGGCATCACGGATGGCACCGAGCAGACGTTCCATTTCTACTATTTAGGCAGTGCCGAGCGTACATTGTCAGCTGGTGCGACAACGGTTGACGTTGATTTTTCGAGCCAGGATGGCAGTCTGGCAAATGCGAGTGCCCAGCATGTCGGTTACGGCAGTGCGAAGGGCACGGTGACAGACGGCATAGTGACAGGCATCAACGTGACGCTTGTCAGCAAGGTTGCCCTTGCCCGCTTCAGCTTCACGAAGGGTGGTGCCGATTACACAGACGCACTCACACTGAGCGGCACAAACATCTTCAACAAGATGACGGTGAATTTCGATGGGACGTTCAAAGGCAAGACGACTGGCAATATCACCCTCGGCTCTGGCAATGCGGAGCGTTACGTTATGCTTGTTCCCACGGGCGACGCTACTGAGCAGACTCTGACATTCACCGGCAGTTCGGATGAAGGCGAAGGCAAGGTTCCGGGCCTTGAGTCGAACAAGTTCTACGGTAAGACAGAACCCATCGCTGTCACTCTGACGGCATCGGCCCCGACCCATGAGTATGTTGACCTCGGCCTGTCGGTGAAATGGGCCACATGCAACCTTGGCGCTGAACACCCTTATGACTACGGTGACTATTACCAGTGGGGTGGTGTGACGCATGTGACATCGACAGAAATCAACGTTGGCTGGGCTGGCTGTCCGTTCACCAACGGTACGTACGACGATAACGAGGCGGTCTTCACGAAGTACGTTCCGCAGGATGAAGCCGCCACTTATGGCTATGGTGGTTTCTACGATGACAAGATCGTATTGGATGCTGATGACGATGCCGCCACCGTTGCATGGGGTAGTGGTTGGCGTATGCCCACTGAGGCGGAGTTCACCGAGCTCATAGACAACACCACACGGACATGGTACGACGAAGGCAACACAGAGTTCAACGGCGTTGCCGGATGGAAGTGCGCTAATAAGTCGGATGCCACGAAATACATTTTCCTCCCGGCTGCGGGCTACCGCGATAAGACGAGTCTCAACACTGCGGGTTCCTACGGCTACTACTGGTCGAGTTCGCTCGATGCGGGCACTCCGGAGGGCGGTCGCAACTTGCGCTTCAAATCGAACGATTTCCGCATGCGCGGCGACCTTCGGTACTACGGTTGCACGGTGCGGCCAGTCTGCCCGCCCCAGAACTGACCTTTGTCAGTCCGCGAGGCGCGCAGACGCGAAGAGTAAAGAAATTTCAGGGTGTCGGCGCTCGCCCCCAGGCGAGCTACCGAGCCGACATCCCGAAATTTCTTTCAGAAAAAAAAACAGAGCCGCCGGAGGCGGCGAAATTAAAAATAATAACAATGTCACAATTGTCAGAAATACTGGAGATAGAGAAAAAAAGAGACACGGCTGAGTCGCAATGTGTGGTTAACCTTTTTCAAGAGGGCACGTTCTACCGTGCGTACGAGTGGAGCGCGTGGCTGTGCTTCCGTTATATCAGGCAATTCAAGCCGACCCACAGGCTCATCAAGGACAGCGAAGACAGCATCGTCTTCGTCGGTTTCCCTGTCACGAGCCTCCAGAAATACACGCCGCAGGACGCTGAGGTGTCGTTCAACGGCGACAAGAGCGTCATCATACGCCTGCCGCAGTCTCTTCTGGAAGAGTCAGGCGGCGCGGAGACGATGGCAGAGGAGTTCGCCAACTGGAAGCGCAGCGTGCCGCTCACCGAGTCATCGAAGAAGAAGCTCGAAGAGCAGCGGCTGTACCCGGACGGTGCCCCCATGAAGCTGACCGACATTGTACACGGCATCCTCTCCTATCCGGTAGAACAGCGCACCCCGATGGAGTGCATGATGTTTCTGGCGGAGCTGAAACAGCAGGTGTCAAAACTTATATGAACGTCAAAAGGTAAAGAAAACAGACAAAGGTTAGTTCACAGGCAGCCGGCCTCCGACAGCGGAGGACATCAACATAGGGGATGGTTGGCTCAAAATACCCAAAGGCTCCTTCCGTCCCGCAAACAACGGGCTGCTGACGCCAGGCTTCCTCCCGGCTGCGGGCTACCGCAATGGGACGAGTCTCAACAATGCGGGTTCCAACGGCAACTACTGGTCGAGTACTCCCAACGAGGACAACGAGGACAACGCGTACAACATGAACTTCAATTCGGGCAATGTGAACACGAACAACGACAATCGGAACAACGGAAACTCGGTTCGCCTCGTGCGCTAGTCGCCCGTTTGCAGCACTTATCCTTC
The DNA here is from genome assembly GCA_024400495.1 of Bacteroidales bacterium. Lineage (GTDB taxonomy): Bacteria > Bacteroidota > Bacteroidia > Bacteroidales > P3 > Colimorpha. Next base: position 1,076 of record JAKSMR010000079.1, on the reverse strand, counting down.
CATTTCCCTTTCTCTTTTTTCAATTAAAAGATCCATCATGCCATACACACTCACTCGCGAGCAGCTTCTGGAGGACCTCCATGTGGCGTACATCGACGCCCGCCGCCACAAGCGCAGCAAGCCCTACCAGCAGCGTTTCGAGGCGCATGCGGAGCGCAACCTCGATGCCCTCTGCGACGAGCTTCTGAACCGCACGTACAAGCCTCGCCCGTCGTCGTGCTTCATCATCACCGACCCGAAACGCCGTGAGGTGTTCGCCGCCGAGTTCCGCGACAGGGTCGTCCACCATCTGTATTACAACTACACGCACGAGCTTTTCGAGCGCACGTTCGTCCACGACACTTACAGCTGCATCAAGGGCCGCGGCACGCACTTCGGAATATCAAGGCTCGAACAGCACATCCGCAGCGAGAGCCGCAACTACACCCGTCCGTGCTACATCATGAAGATGGACATCCGCGGCTACTTCATGCACATCAACAGGGAAAGGCTGCTTGAAATATGCCTGCGCACGCTCCGCAGGATGGCGAACCACAAGGTGTCGAAACACCGCCCGCAATGCTGGCGCGACGTCATCGACATGGGCTTCGTGGAGTACCTCACGCGCGAGATAGTGACGCTCAACCCCATCGAGGGCTGCCACATCGTGGGCGAGCGGTCGGAGTGGGACGAGCTGCCGCACGACAAGTCGCTCTACTACAGTCCGGCGGGCTGCGGTCTCCCCATCGGCAACCTCACGTCGCAGCTGTTCAGCAACGTGTATCTCAACGAGCTCGACCAGTACATGAAGCGCGAGCTGAAGTGCCGTCACTACGGCCGCTACGTCGATGACTTCTACGTGGTGAGTGCCGACAGGGAATGGCTCGCGTCGGTGGTGCCGTCGGTGAGGCGGTTCCTCACGACGCTCGGTCTCGCGTTCCACGACGGCAAACTCTGTGTCACGACGGCGCGTCACGGCGCGGAGTTCCTCGGCGCGTGGCTGAGGCCCCACCGCATCTATGCCACCCGCGGCACCGTCGGCAGGATGCTGTCGAAGCTGCGTCTCCTCGCGGAGTCGGACCGCTCCCGCTGGTCGG
>JAKSMR010000078.1 GCA_024400495.1 Bacteroidales bacterium | reverse complement strand
TTCGCCGACCTTCCTACTTTCGCCAAGTCAAAGCAGAATGCGGGATGCTTTGCTGGCCGAATGATATTGATATCGCACCAGAAGATGTCTGGGACGATGCCGTTCGTTGTTAAATAGGCAAGGCTTCCGCGGAAAATGGGGACAGCCCCCTCCCTAAAAGGGAAAACTGTAGGACAGTTGGCGGGGTCTGTCCCCTCAATTTTCCCATTCGGTAAACTTCAATCCGGCAACTTGGCAAAATCGTCTCAAAAATAGAGAAACGAGGTCAGACCTATCGAGGTGGATTTTGAGACACTGTGCGCGATGCGGCTGATCAGGTGATGACAATGCAGAGGCTCAAGATTTACCTCAAGATTTCTTGCGGTCCAGCTCCGGCCGCGGCAGAATTACGATCAGGCTTCGCAGCCAGTGTCAGCTTCATCCCTCGGGCGATCTTCTTTTGTCTCATAATTCGACTCGACAGGTCAGACCTCTTCTCTCTATTTCTTTCCAGAGGACCAGCCATTTGGGATAAAGCGTATTGGCCTCGCGCGCTTCCGCCTCATATTCGCCGAAAATGCGCGCCACGGTTTTCCGCATCAGGTCGCCGGCGAGTTCGCCCGCGGTCCGCGAACGCAAGAGCGACACCACCTCGTCCCAGCAATTCCACCGCTCGATGTCCGCGCCGATGAACTTCCTGACCGTCTCAATCGTCTTGCCAACGGGAAACAGCTCTCATGCCGCACGCGAGCGGAGGTTCGCCCGCTGAATGAGACTTGTGAGCGTAGAAACGCAAGTCGAGACAATCGAATCCATATCCGCATTTTGGTCATGAACCGCCGCGACAAATGCGGAAACGCAGGATTTCAAGACATCCGGCAACCGCGCTCCCGCTTCACGGAGCGGCAATCGCCTCAATCGCGGCACTTCTTCGTCCATTGCCGCCAGCCATTCACGGGCCTTCCGCAATAGCGGGAACGGCGACGCTCCCAGCCTACGGGAAGTGTGCCGCGAGCGTACGCGATCCAAGCCGACTGCAAATTCGAAACGCGGATCGTCCCACGTGTCGGGACGCAAGTCCCATGCCTCGCGCGAAAACCTGCGCTGCGTGATCGGCCGGTAGAAATCAACCGCATTCAACGAATCCTTCAGCATCTTGAGATCGCGGCGACACACGTCATCGTGTATTCGCCGAATACCGTCCGCAAACGCGTCGAAATGCTTTCGCCGTTCCTCGCCGCTTACGGTTCCCGCAAGCCTCCCGGCAAGCTCCCCGGCAACAGCTTTTGCCAGCTTGAAACAACCGCCCTCGTCATGAGCTGCACCTGCAGCCCGTGAATTGAATCTTTTGCTCATGGGTCTCTACATCCATTTGCAAAGCACCCGCCCTTGTCGGGTAGAGACTATCCGCGAGGATAGGCCGACAAAGACGGGCGCAAATTGTTTTGGATTCGCGGTTCGGGGTCTCTACTTCCCGTTCCGGCATCCGCCGAACAGGGCTAGTATAGCATAATCGGTGGTTGGTGGGCGGTGATTGGTGCAAAATCTTTTGAGGTTGGAGTGAAATCGGCTGAAAATTGAGGCCTTATGAATGGAGCTCGATGAGCAGCCAAAAGCACTTCGTTGGAGGCGGCTTTGAAAGGAGCTCTCATCCGAACAACGGATCAACCGACCGTATCCCCCGCCGCAGGCGCCCGAAGGGATCGCTAGATGGGGTGCCGAACATGTGTGGCCCGCGGAGCTGATTCTTGGTTGTGACTGGGCAGCGCTGATCGCCGAGACAGCGACAGTACGGACGTGACAGTACGGACGCGGACCTCAAGAAATCTTGAGGTAAATCTTGAGCCTCGCTTGAGGTCTGATTTCGGATGATTTGCCATAATGACGGGCGTGCTGCGGGGAATGGGCTTTGCGGCAAAACGGGAGATAGGCATGGAACAGCAGATTGTCGTTTACAAGCCGAGCGAACGGGTCAGGATGGAAGTCAAGATGGACGGAGAGACCGTCTGGCTCACACAGGAGCAAATGTGCCTGCTCTTCGGACGGGAACGGTCGGTCATCACGAAACACATTCGGAATGTGTTTAAGGAAGGAGAACTGGAAGAAAAAGAGGTATGTGCAAAATTTGCACATACCACTTTGCATGGCGCCATTGAAGGAAAGACACAAACACGAGAGGTGCTATATTACAACCTCGACATGGTGATTTCCGTCGGTTATCGCGTCAAATCCGTTGCCGGCGTGCGCTTCCGCCAGTGGGCGACACGGGTGCTGCGCGAGATGCTGCTCAACCGGCTGGACGAAATCCGCCGGATCGGCAAGCTGGAGAAGCGCGTCGACACGATCGAACAGGACGTAAAGCAGATCAAGGGCGGCGTCACCTACCTCATCGAGCAGATCTCGGCGCCGCAGGAACCGCCGCGGCGGAGGATCGGGTTCGGCGCGACGGAGGAAGATCGGCCGGAGAAGCCGTATGGGAAGAGATGAGGTGAAGGATAAAGGTGAAGGTGAAGGCAAGTGGTGGAGATAAGCTCGACGGGAAGCCGCGCGGCACTTTCGTTTGAGGCGGCTTTGAAAGGAGCGCTCATCTGAACAGCTGATCAACGGACCAACCGAGCATGTGTCCCGTCCTATGATAGATTGTCACTTCATCGAAAGGAGTTATCAGGATGAAGATGCAACAGATGCGCTATTCGGACGCCTTCAAGCTTCACGTCTGCAATGAGCTGAAGGATGGCAAGTGGACGTCGACACGAGAGGCCGCAAGAGCGTATAATATTAGGCCGTTGACCGTGGCGAACTGGATGGACGCGCTCGGTTTCGGACACCTCAGGCAAAGGATCATACACGTGAGTACCCCCAAGGAAATCAACGAGGAAGCTGAGCTCAAGGCCGAGATAAAGCGCTTGAAGGCCCAGCTGTTCGACGTCATGCTGGACCAACGCATCGAACGTGCTGCGCTGAAGGTCGCCTGCGAGCAGATTGGCGCAGACCCCGAGACGTACAGGAAGGCCGTTTTACAGGGTTGACACAAGGGGGGGCGAGAAATGGCGACGCGCAGTTGGAGCACCAGAACGGGCGGGCTCAAGTCCGAGGTTGCGAGGCTGAGGGACAAGATCATAGACGTGGAGCTCGACAGCCGTGTCGAGCGTGCCGCGCTGAAGGTCCTCTGCCAGCAGGTCGGCACGGATCCTGAGACGTTCAAGAAGAGAGCCTGGCTCGAGATCGCCAAGGAAGCGATCGGGGACAACCGGGACCGAGTCCAGAGAGCCGTCTGCCGGAAGCTCGGCAAGTCACGGCAGGCCTACCGGCAGGGACACCGCGCCCGCAAGTCTCGACAAGTCGACCAGGCGTACGTCATCGACGCCGTGTTCAGGGTCCGCGCCGAGCTGCCAATGACGGGCGGACGGAAACTCTACGCGGAACTCAAGGGGCAGTTCAAGGCGGCAGGCGTCAGGTGCGGGCGCGACAAGCTGTTCAAGGTCCTGAGGGACGCGGATCTCCTCGTGAAGCGCAGGAAGCCGTATGCGCCCCACACGACGCAGCAGGACAAGTCGCTGCCGGTTTCGCCGAACCTGGTCAAGGACATGGTCGTCGACAAGCCGAACAAGGTGGTGATCTCGGACATCACGTACATCCGCTGCGGGGACGGGTTCCTGTATCTTGCGCTTGTCGCCGACAAGGGGGCGAAGGACATCGTCGGATGGGACCTCGGCGACCATCCTGACGCAGCGGGATGCATCAGGGCCGCCAAGATGGCACACCGTGCGCTGCCGAAGGGTCTCGAGCTGATCCACCATTCCGACCGCGGCTCGACGTATGCCTGCCACGACTACCGCGAGCTGCTCGACAGCTTCGGCTGGAAGTCGAGCATGACGGAGGTCCTCCACTGCTACGAGAATTCGGTCGCGGAGCGCATCAACGGCATTCTCAAGCAGGAGTTCTACCTGGACCAGCACTTCGTCAGCAAGGCCGCCGCCCTTGCGGCCGTCCGCGAGGCGATTCGTCTTTACAACAAGCGCAGGCGGCACGAGGCGCTCGGTTACATCACACCTCATGAGTTCCGCCTGAGGAACGCGGCGTAACCCGGCACGGGAGGCTTCAACCGGCTAAGGGCAAGCCGTTTCGCCGGAATGGGCCGTGGAAGCCTTGTTCACGTGCGAGGGACGCGGGGAGCGGGCTCGGCGCTACGCGCCGCCCCTGCGGGGACGCCCGCTCCCCGCGTCCCTCGCACACTGCGTCGACGTCCTCCTCGATCAACAAAGCCTGCGGCTGAAGCCCGCTTTAGACACCCTTGCAGAATACCACTTTCCACTACGCTTCAAAGTGACAACCTAAGAGTCGGACTTGACATCCTATGATAGATTGTCACTTCATCGAAAGGAGTTATCAGGATGAAGATGCAACA
>JAKSMR010000077.1 GCA_024400495.1 Bacteroidales bacterium | reverse complement strand
AGCACTCCTTGTGATATGACAGACACAATCACTGTCATCGCAAACCCAACGCCAGAAGGCACATTGGATCCAGAGGAGTTCTGCGAGGGAACACTTGGAAACAGCGAGCCAACAAAGACTATCGCTGGCCTTACAGGTGCTTCCATCGTATGGTATGACGCTGACACTACAGCGACAACATCATTCAGCATTATTCCAGAGCCAGCGGTTAAAGACCTTACGGTTGCCGCAGGTAGCACAAACAGAACGGAGTCTTTCTACTATGTCCTTGTAAGCGACGACGGCTGCCGCAGCGGTATCCAGACTTATGACGTCACTGTCAACAAGGCTGATAGATTCCCTATCGCAGACAAGACTTCTTTCGAATACAAGAAGGTGGAGTTCGGAACTAGCGAATGGGGTTCATTGAAGGCAAACAAGCCTACCTTGTTCGCTTCCATGTCGTCAGCGAACAAATACTACTACGGTGATATCACAGGCGCGAATACAGAGTCTGAGCCTGACCTTGCGACCGCAACATTGGGAACAGAGTCTGAGACAGTGCCTACACCTACAGTGGCTGACAAGGATGATCCGGATCCGGAATACCTATGGTACTGGGCATACATGGTGGATGGCAACGGCTGTCACAGCGACACCGTCCGCCTTGAGGCCATCATCCAGGGTGCTCCAATGCCTACACCTCATAACGACGTGTACTGTATCAACACTCCTGACGCTGATGTCAAGACAATAGACCAATACGCGGAGACTAACCCTGTAGACGCTACAGACGTAACCCTTAATTTCTATAAGGACAAGGCAAAGACTCAGCCTATCTCCGACCCTTCCACATTCAAGCCTGACATGACACAGGCAGGGCCTCAGGATTATTGGGTGACACAGAGTTCTGCAACAAGCGGCGAGTCGGCTCCCGCAAAGATCACTATCACCGTGTACGATGTGCCTAAAGTGACACTTGCCAACCCTTCAGCCGTATACTGTCTTAACGAGACTCCTACAGTTGCCCTTGAGGACGAGGTAACAAACGCAGCAACTCCATACGTGCTTGAGCTGTTCAAGGGAACACAGCCTACCATAGGTGTGCCTCCTGCCACTGCGGCTCCTTCTACAATGGCGATAACTGACGACACAAAAGGACAGACCGACTACTTCGCCCGTTTCCAGTTGGAGATCAGCGAGCCTGCGGAAAGCATAACTAAATATTGCTACGGCGAAGACACTAAATATACTGTTGACGTGCAATCGGTAGACAAACCTACAGGAAGCGGTTACATCCAATATCTGAAGGACGATTTGGCAAGCAGTCCTAAACTGCCTACACTTCAAGACCCTTCAGCCATCGTGTTCGACCCAAGCTACACTCCTCAGTGGTATGACAAGAATATGGATCCTATCAATGAGTCTCAGGCGATACCTCCATATAATGCGTCTGCCACAACAGACAAGCCGTACACATTCTATGTCACACAGAAGAGCGCTAAGCCTTGTGAGAGTGATCCGCTGGAGGTGACTATCGTTGTCAGCGCGACACCGATGCCTGTCCCTACTCCGCTATTCTTGTGCGACGGAGTGAGCTATCCTGCCAACCTTGACGCATACGCGGCTCTCAATCCAGCCACTGTTGGAAACTTCGAGCTAAGATGGTTTGAGACAGGAGCTGACGGAAAGGCCGACCTTACAGCAAACAGCGGTGACGGTTTTGCGTCTATCACTTTGTCCCCTACAATCCAGAAGACAGATGTCGTAGGTGGCGTACAGAAGGAGATAACTGAGTATACATACTGGGTGCTTCAGCGCGAGGTAGGAAACCCAGGCAACAAGAGTAGCGCGGCTCCTGTAAAGGTGACTGTCTACGCGAACCCTCAGCTCGTGGCTAATCCGCCTGCTGTGAAATGTAAGGGTGAGACCATCAACCTGAAGGACATGTTCACATGTGACGTCGACAATGTGACAGGAACATGGTACCAGTCGGGTTCAAGCTCCGCCATCTCGGACTACCAGCACGTGGGTGAGTCTGGTGTGTACGACATGGTGGGAGAATACACTAAAGACGGCGTGACATGCAAGTCAAACACCGCCTCGGTGACGTTGAAGTTCCACGACTACTCTGTCTCTACAGACGGTTCGCACACCACTTGTCCGGGAGTGAGCGTGGATGACATCACTGCTGTAGTTGACATCAATGACAACAGCGTGGACCCGTCCGACCTTATCTACTCATGGTCGACTGACTTCAACTCGGAGACAGGATCGGCAAATCAATTCAGCACAACAAGCGTCGGCCTTGAGAACGAGGGCACTGTCGGCAACGTCAAGCTGGAGGTCACTACCGCGGCTTGTACGGCATCAATGGCCGCTCACAAGGCCACTCACGACATCACTGTCGGAAAGGGTATACTAGACGGTAGCATCTCATTCTCCGAGAGAGACAACTCAAAGACTCTTTCCAAGTCAATCAGCGACGCCGGCATCGCCTTCCCTTCTTGCGGAGGATCTGTAGCGGTGAAGCTTGAGAACGTCAAGGACGAGGACAACGCGAACCATAAGTTCACATACGCCAAGACTCCTGGCGGATCTCCTGTGGATGGCAAGTTTGACGCCAGCGGCAACGCCTCTTTGGATTTGGAGGCAGGAAAGTACGTCGTGGAATTCACAAACAAGTGTCCTACAAAGTTTGAGTTCGAGATCATCGACATGCACAACACCGCCGACGAGGAGCACACCAACAACCTCTCTATCTGCGAGGGCGAGGATTGGTACGCCAAGATCATCGACATACAGGGCCCTGCACCTGACAAGATCGAGTGGTATCTCGACAACACACTCATCACAGGTGCGTCAAGCGACAAACACCAGCTGTCTCCATCCGCACAGATCGCGCACAGCGGTGTCTACTCTTATAAACTGTACTCCGCAGGATGCGTGTTCGACGGAAAGATAGCGAGAGGCGCTCCGCTTAAGGTCAAGCCTTACGCCAAGTTCAAGAGCGGCATCAACACTCATTACGAGATCGTTTACGGCGAGCCTGTGACCATGGATGTGGACTTCGACGTCCCTTCAAATGTGTCCGACATCGTCTCTAGCGTCAAGTGGAACGACAGAAACGTAGGTTTCTCCGAGTCAGGAAGCGCACAGGTGTCGATCAGCCCTGTCGAGCAGGACTACCACCTGACTGTCGTGGCCGACGAGAGGGAGGTCGACTTCTGTAAGGCGGAGATCAACATCGACGTCCTTGTCGACGCCAACCTTGACATCGAAGCGCACTTCGAGAAGAACATCATGTGTGTCGGCGACGAGATGTTCCTTTACGTCGACACTTCGGGAACTACCGGAAACGTGCTTCACCCTGCCAACATGGACCTTCACGTCGTGGAGGGATCCGCAAGCAGACCTGTGGCATACAGCGAGAAGTACAAGGCGTACGGTGTCGTGGTGTCGCCTTCTACGACGACCCAGTACAGCGTGGTGTACACATACAGCAACCCTACGACCGGTGTGAGCCAGGACAAGAGCATCGCTCCTACAGCGGCTCTGCTTATGGAGGTCGTGCCGCCTATCAACGTCACTTTCCCTCCTGTCAGAACAGTGTGCGAGGGTGAGCCTGTCGACATCAACATCACAGTCACTCCTGCGGGAACGACTCTCGAATGGGACAGCGACAACCAGGAGGTCGAGGTGCACTCCGCCGACGGTCTTGCCATCTCTGTCACTCCTGTGCACAGCAGTCCGGGAATCGCCAGACAGATCAAGGCCTACAAGGCCGTAGCAAGCAACGAATACTGTAACCCTAAGACTGTTCAGACTAGCGTCGCCGTCGACAAGCCTATCACCGGCGAGATCGTCGCCAAGGACTCGATCTGCCAGTTCGACATGCTTGACCTTGACGCGTCTTCTTATATGGCCACTTCATACGAATGGACTTACGACGAGACCGGAGCTGTATTCAACGGCCCTGCCCTCTCGCTTGTTCCGGAGCCATACTACGCCAACTTCTCTCTTCACATGGAGAGAGGCGAGTGCGTTCTCGACACATTCAAGTTCGTGGAGGTCACTACTGCCCCTCTTGTGATGACTGTCGACTCTCTTGACTACAGAAAGGTCGAGATCGTTCTTGAGAGCGGCGCCGGTTCTGCTCCGTTCCAGTTCATCATCGACGGAAACACTGAGGACCCTTATCTGAACGAGGCTATCCGAGACAACCTGACTTACACGACTCACTCTTTGAAAGTTGTCGACAAGGTCGGATGCGTCACTGAGACAACATTCTCTATCAAGGAGCCGAAGATCATCATCCCTATCATCGTCTCGCCTGACGAGAACGGTGTGAACGACAAGTTCGTCGTCAAGGGTCTTGCCGAGGGTTACCCTGACGCCAAGGTGACTATCTTCGACAGATGGGGTAAGCAGCTCGCCACTTACAAGGCTGGCGACGACGTGGACTGGGATGGTATCTACAACGGACACCCTATGCCGTCTACCGACTACTGGTACGAGATCCAGATCAAGGAGATCAAGAAGACTTACACTGGTCACTTCACTTTGATCAGACAGTAACGAGAAAATGCAAAACGCGGAATGCGGAATTAAATAAAGGTGCGGGCCAAACGGTCCGCACCTT
>JAKSMR010000076.1 GCA_024400495.1 Bacteroidales bacterium | reverse complement strand
AGACGCATCTCCAGCATCTGGAGGAGGTTCTCACCCGTGATGCCTTCCTTGCGGAGGGCTTCCTCGAAGAAGCGGTGGAACTGCAGCTCGCCCATGCCGTACTGACGGCGGAGGCTCTGCTTCTGACGAAGCTGGCTGCCGTATTCGGACATCTTCTTGGCGCGGCGACCGACGTGCATACCGGGAGCTCCGGTACCCTGCTCGATCGGGCACTTGGCCATGTAGCAACGCGCGCCCTTGAGGAAGAGCTTCTGCCCTTCGCGGCGGCACTGACGACAAACGGGACCAGTATAACGACCCATGATTAGACCCTCCTGCGCTTACGAGCGCGGCAACCATTGTGCGGAACCGGCGTGGTGTCGGTGATCTGCGTGACACGGATTCCAGCGGCCTGGATCGCACGAACCGCGCTCTCGCGGCCGGCGCCGGCGCCCTGCATCCTCACCTCGCACTCGTGCATGCCCTTCGCCACCGCGACGCGGGCCGCGTCCTGCGCGACCATCGTCGCCGCGAACGCGGTCGACTTGCGCGAACCCTTGAAGCCCGCCTTGCCGGCCGAGCTCCAGCTGATCACGCCGCCACGGGCGTCCGCGATCGAGACCTGGGTGTTGTTGAACGTCGAACGGATGAACGCGATGCCCGCGGGAATCGACTTCCCGGACTTCTTCGCCTTCTCGACGGCGGCTTCGCCTTCCGCAGGAGCGGCGGCAGCGGCCTCAGGCGCCGCGACGGGCGCCTCTTCCTTCTTGATTTCTTCGCTCATTTTCTAAATCTCCTTAGCGAGCGGCCTGCTTCGGCATCGCGATCGACACGCGCTTGCCGCCCTTGCGGGTACGGGCATTCGTCTTCGTGCGCTGACCGCGCACCGGAAGACCCTTCTTGTGACGGAGACCGCGGTACGACCCGATCTGGATCAGACGGCGGATGTTCTGCGAAACCTCACGACGGAGGTCGCCCTCAACCCGGAAATGGTCCTGGATGTACGTCGTGATCGCGTGGATCTCGTCCTGAGTGACGTCGTCCGCCTTCTTCATCGGATCGACCTTGACCGCCGCCAGCACGTCATCGGCGCGCTTCGGCCCAATACCATGGATATAACGAAGGGCGAAGCGAATGTGCTTCTTGCCCGGGATATCCACACCCATCAGTCTAGGCATAGTTTTTGTTTACCTTTCTTAACCCTGGCACTGCTTGTGACGCGGGTTGGTGCAGATCACGCGCACCACGCCCTTGCGGCGGATGATGCGGCAGTTCTCGCAAATGCGACGAACGGAACTACGTACTTTCATTGTTGTTTACTCTCTTTAGAGTGGTCGAATTTTTGCGTAGTATATCAAAAAAGACCCCCTGTGCGCAAGGGGGTCTTTTTTATTTTGCGATTTTGTCGCTTTTATCACTTAGAACTCGAAGTTCAGCGAGACACCGCCCCAGAGCAGATCGCGAGGATAGTTGGAGCCGTAGAAATCGTAGTCGTCACCTTCGTTGCCGATCGTCTTGCGCATCGCCGCGTTGACGAGACCCGAATAGGCGAGCGTACCCTTGATCGAGACCCAATCGGTGAGCGCGTAAGAAGCGTAGGTCTTGACCGTGGTGCCGTTGACGCCGTAGCTGTCGGCGGCATAGAGGTAATCGTTGTAATTGCGGTCGCCGAAACCGAGACTCCAGTCAACGCCGAGCGTAAGACCTTCGACCTGCTCGACTTCAATCTCCTTATTGAGGCCGACTTCGTAGTAGCAACCGCGCTTGTAGTTGCCGAAGTCCTTATAGAGCCACGAGCACTGACCGTAGATATTTACGAAGGGATTCTCGAACGTCGCCTTAATGTAGAGCTCGCGCGTTTCGGGATTGGAATTGCGGTCCTGCACGCCATAGTAGGTGTACCATTCGTGTCCGAATTCGAACGCGAGCTTGTATTCGCCTTCTTCGCTCGCCCACGCCTCAAGACCGAGGTGAAGATTATAATCGGTCTCATTGGTGGTGTAGCGGGAGAAATCGCTCGTGCGGTGATGGGTAAGATCCCAGTTCTGCCAAATGAAGCCGCCGATCGAGAGCGGACCGAAAAGATTGAGCTCAGTCCAAACCGCGGGCTGGAAAACCATCTGATCGTTCTGCACCGCATGGCGCCAAACGTAAGCAGAGAAGAGATCGGCGTCAACGCCGACACTCCAGCACTTCTCGGACTCCTCTTCCTCGCAGACTTCAATCTCCTCAACAGGAGCGACTTCCACGACAGGCGCAGTCTCCTCGACGAGAGCGACTTCCTCAACAGGAGCAACTTCCTCGGCGGGAGCAACCTCTTCCTGAGCAAACACGGCGCCACACGCGAGCGCCACAGCGAATGTCATAATCGTTTTCATGGGCGCGTAGTATATCAAAAACCGTTCAGGTTGTGCAATAGGCAACGGTTACTCGCGTACAGTACTGAGAATTATCGTCGCGTTGCTGCCGCCGAAGGCGAAGGAATTGGAAAGCGCCGTCCTGATCGGCGTCTCATCGCCCACGCGCGGAATCGGAAACGGCGCGAGCGCCTTATCAACCTCGCCGCCGACCTGCGGAGGCATCCCCCTGCCGCGCTTCAAGGCGAGATAACAAATCGCCGCTTCAATTGCACCGGCAGCGCCGAGACAATGTCCCGTCATCGGCTTCGTTGACGAACAGGCGACACGATCGCCGAAAACGCGTCTGACGGCCTTGCACTCCATCGAGTCATTGTAAGTCGTGCCGGTGCCATGGAGATTCACGTAGTCGATCGCCTCGGCGCTCATCCCCGCATCCTCGAGCGCCGCACGCATCGACGCTTCCGCGCCCAATCCTTCCGGATCCGGCGCAGTCAGGTGATGCGCATCCGAGCTCTCTCCCACACCCAAAAGACGCACTGCGCCTTCCCCTTGGGCCCGCATGATGAAAATCGCCGCGCCTTCCCCCAAGTTGATGCCGTCGCGCTCGGCGGTCAAGGGACGCGTCAACGTCGGCGAAAGCGCCTCCAACGCGTGAAAACCCTCGACGACGGTGCGCGTATAGGCGTCCGCGCCGCCCACGAGAACCGCGTCACAAAGCCCCTCCTCGAGTAGTCGCCTTGCGGACACAAAGACCTTGCCGCTTGAGCTGCAGGCCGTCGAGACCGTCCAAACCGGACCCTTCACGCCCCACTTCTCGCGCAAACGCTCGGCGGGATAAGCCATGTCGATGCGATCGGGATTGTCGGTGAACTCTTCCATCGTCGAATTGCTCGTACCGATCACCGCGCCGATACGCTCGGCTCCGAACTCGCGCTTCAGATCCTCCAGTGCGGACGCGATCTCCGCCATCGCCGCATCGACGAGCTTACCCACTCCAAAGTCCGTACCGCCGGTGCTCTCACCGGCGGGCGCTCTCCCGAAAACCGTCTCCTCGCCGCCGAGCAAGCCGCTGAGCTTCTGCATGCCCGAGACATCGCCCGCGAAAAGTCGCTTTTCCGTCTCCTCCACGCCGCAGCCAAGCGCCGAAACGATGCCCAAATGAGTCAATATCGGTTTCATCTCTTATTTCTCCCACTCAAACCATTGGTCGGGATACTCGGCGGTGACTTCCGCCAAAATCCGCTGATATTCCTTTTCCATCGCCTTCGATCCCTCAGGCAGTCGACGGATAATCGCCTTATAACTGACGGTACCCGTCGCGACGCAGGCAACGAAGAACGCCTTGCAATCGAGCGAATTGGCGAAGCGAAACGCGCCGCGTCCACGATCTCCCGCCATTACCAACGAATCGCCGCGCTCAAGCGCATCGGCGGCAAAGAACGCCGTCTCCATGCCGATTTCGCCGATCGAATGAATGACGACGCGCCGCCGCTTGGAGTGACGAAGGTAGAAGGCGTTGAAAACGGAAGTGCGCGCGATATCCATCCAGGCGTGGAAGGTAACGTCCGTCTCACCGAGCGCGACCAGCGTCTCGACCGTCCCGCAATGCGAAGAGAGAATGAAGACACCTTCTTTCGCCTGCACGGCGCGGACGAATTCTTCCGCATCCGGTGAGCCGTCCGTCGTCACCTTCGGAAGGCGCTTACCCTCGGCCATAATGACGAGCTTATCGGCGAGCGAGCGCGTGAAGAGGAGCGTCTTTTTGATCGAAGGCGAGGCCTTGCGAACGCCGCGCGAGCAAAGCCAGGCGGAAACGCCGACAACCGCCGCGCCGAAATGGAGCGCCCGAAGTCCCAACAGTCGATAGCAGAATAAGAGCATTTCGAGTCCAAGCGGCGACGCGGCTTTTTCCGTCCCATCCTTAATCTTTTCGCCCTTCTTCAATACCAACGCCGCCATGAACGCGAGCGGAAGTCCCAATCCCAGAACCAAACCGAAGGATTTGACGACTTCGAAGGAAACGAAATAGAGTGCTCCGAAGCCGGCCATGGACGTCAATAGCGAACACACAATCGGAAACAAAGCACGTCGATCCTCAGCGCCGTGAATGAAAATCGTGTAATCGATCGAGATCCCCGCCAACAGGAAGAACGCGATCAAATGGAAAAGATTGATCGAACCCTCCGAAAGTTGCACGACGCCGAGCATGGCGATGATCGCCAAGAGTGACGGCAGGAACTTACGAACCGCTCCCGCGCGGAAGATGACGGCGAGCACGCCGAACATCAGCGCCATCGCGATGGCGAGACCGCGCGAGGTTTCGTATGTGAGTCTCGTCAGCAAAGCGGAGAGCAACA
>JAKSMR010000075.1 GCA_024400495.1 Bacteroidales bacterium | reverse complement strand
TCAACGAAAACATGCCTCCCGTAAGCTTCACCACCCTCTCCCAGGAACTGCAACTTGCCAAAAAGGCCGTCGCCAAACACAAGAAGACTTTTGGCCTTGTAGAGATGTAAGTCCTCAAACGCTTCTAAACCAGTCTCTAAAAGATTATAGAAAATACAAGTGGAGACAAATGACAAATGACAATTAAAAAAAAATGCATCACCAACCCCTATATACTATATATAACTAATTAATTATTAATAAGATATATAATCCAAAGGTGCTAGTTGTACCCCTCAAAAATTAATTGTCTCAATTGTCATTTGTCTCCAAGACTCAGTTAGTTCTCTCTAAAAAGCAATAAACCAATGAAATACGATATCACAAAACCTCACTCACCCAAGATGCCTGTCCTCGGAAAGGGCACAGAATGCATCCAAATCCTCCTCAAACAAGTGTCGAAAGATATGAAAGAACCCATCGTGCCCATGCTTTTCCCCATTTTGGGCGCACACCTCAGCGGAACGGAGTTCCAATACCCCGACCTGTCGTGGAAGGAGCCATGCGGAATGATGGCCAACCTGGTGGGCGACTCGGGCTGCAACAAGGGCCAGCTCTCCAATCTCGTAGAGGCCATCTGCCGCGACTTCCGCACCCACGACGAAGCCGAGCTGCAGAAGCTGGTGGCCTGGCAGAGGCAGATGAAGACCCGCTCGGCCAACAAGGAGAAGCCTATCCGCCCCGAGGTGGCCTTCCTCTTCCCTCCTGCCGACGTCACCAGCGCCGCCTTCCTGCAGAACGCCATGGCCTGCGAATCGCAAGGCGGGCTGACCCAGTACCTCAACATGCCCGAGGTGGAGATGGCCGACCGCATGTGTGGAGGGCACAAGCAGATCTCGCAGATGCTGCGCAACATCTACGACCGCCAGCGTGCGGGGGCTCTGCGTGCAACGGCCGAAGGCATTACCGGCAACCCCATCCTGCGCACGAACCTCACCCTCTCCTCCACGCCCTATGCTACGCGCAAGTTCTACCGAAACGACCTCTTCAACGGCACCTTCGGCCGCATGGTCTTCTCCTTCAAACCACGTGCCGGACGCGACGGACGCATCCCGCGCCAAGGCAGATATGACGAAGCATTCCTGAAGAGCCTCGACGAGTATCTGCTGACCCTCGCCAACTGCCGCGGGCGTTTCATCATCCCTCGCCTCAATAAGCTCATCGACCAGCTGGCCGACGAGATGGCTCAGATTGCCGACCTTGCCGACGACGACAACGTGTGGGATGTCTCCAAGCGCGCCCTCGTTTCGGCTTGGAAAGCCGGCTGCGTGATGTGGGTGCTCAACAACCAGAGCTGGACCAACCACATGGGCGAACTCGTGGAGTGGCTCGTCTACCACGACATCTGGAGCAAGATGCAACTCTTCGGCGACCAATTATGTAAAGAGAGCGAAGAGCAAAGTAGCGGCCAGCGTCGCGGTCCAAAGCTGATGCTAGTAGAACTTCCTGACTCCTTCAACCAGACTCAGCTTGTTGCCCTGCGTTTGAAGTTGGGCAAGAACGAAGAGGGGACGAAGAAACAGCTTGACAAATGGAAGAGCCGCGGCTTCATCACCTTCAGCGAGGAGACCGGGCTCTACACCAAGACCGAGGCTTATCTCAACCGCGACAAGTAATGGACAGGCTTGAGTTGCAAAAGCTCCGCGACCTCCCGATAGAGGAGGTCGCCGGGCGACTCGGCCTCCGAGTTACACGCCACAAGGCTCTCTGCCCTTTCCACGCCGACCACCATCCCAGCCTCTCCTTCGACGCGCGGAGGAACACCTTCCGCTGCTTCGTCTGCGACGCCCACGGCGGCGTGATCGACCTGGTGATGCGCTGCCTCAACCTCGACTTCAAAGAGGCCGTGAGGTGGCTCTCCGAAGGCGAAGCCCCGCCGCCCCAAGCCCCCATAGGGGCGGCGGAACGGACCTCCCGGCAACCCGCCGCCGACACCCGCAGGACGGCCTTCTCCGCCTCGCGCTACGAGCCCTATTTCCAAAACCCCACCTTGAGCGAAACGGCACGCCATTTCCTCTTCGACGAGCGCAAGCTTGACCCGAGAGTGGTGCGATGGTGCCAGCTCTCATCGTGGCAGGACCGTCAGGGCGCCGAATGGCTGCAGATACCCTACCGCGACGCTGACGGCCGCCTGGTCGGCATACAGAGCCGCCGACTGAAAGGAGGCGGCGACACACCCCGCTTCCGCTTCCCGCAAGGCAGCATCTGCTCCATCTACAACCTGCCCGTCCTCGCACGCCTCAAAGAGCACGACGAGCTCTGGATCACCGAAGGCTGCTCCGACTGCTGGGCCATGCTCTCCTCCGGCCGCCGCGCCATCGCCATCCCCAGCGCCACACTCCTCTCGCCCCGCGACAAGGAGCTCCTCCGCCTCCTCTGCGCCCTGACGGACAACGGAGGCCTCTCCTTCCACATGTACCCCGACCAGGACCTCCCCGGCGAACGCCTCTTCCTCCAGCTCCGCGACATCATCCCCTCCCTCCAGCACCACCAGCTCCCCCCAGGCTGCAAGGACTTCGCAGAACACTACCTCCGGCAGCGGAGCTGAGCGTTTGGCTATTGGCTTTTGGCCATTGGCCGGTCTTCGCGGTTTTGGACAAAAAGCAAAGACAAAACTTTCGTAAGAGACCTCGTCATTGCGGGCTTGACCCGCAATCTATTGCGACAGGGATGTATTCGTGCTTGACAGTCTAGATTGCGGGTCGGAGCCCGCAATGACGGCTACACGCAATGACGGCCACCCAAAACCCTTTAACCTTAACTTTTAACCCTTTAACCCTTTAACCTTTTAAACCTTTAACCTTTTAACCCTTCAACCATCATGACAAAGAATTTCACCATCGAGGAGTTTCTCCACTCCGCCACAGCCTATAAACTCCATATCTCCAACCACCCCGACCTCGAGCAGATGGCCTCCCTCCAGGAGCTCGCCATCCACCTCCTGCAGCCCCTGCGCGACCGCTACGGCAAGCCCATCACCATCACCAGCGGCTTCCGCTCCGTGGCCCTCAACGCCGCCCTCGGCGGCGCCCCCAACAGCCAGCACACCAAAGGACAGGCCGCCGACATCATCGCCGACGGAGGCCGCGACAACGCACTCCTCTTCAAGCTCATCGCCGAGCACCTCTCCTTCGACCAGCTCATCTTCGAGGAACGCCTCCGCAACATCCCCACCCCCGACGGACAGCACACCCTCGCCCGCACCACCTGGGTGCACGTGAGCTACATCCACCGCGGCTACAACCGCCACCAGATGCTCTTCACCTCCAACGCCTCCGGCATACTCCGCACCCAAGGCATAGCCTCCAACTGGCGCCAGGTCATCAACAACCCCTCCATCCTCTAAAACCACACACATGAAGAACACCTTTGTAACCAAGTCGGAGCTGGCCATGATGTACTTCCCCGGGTCGTCGCCCGACACGGCACGGCACCACCTGATGGCCTGGATCAGAAAGAACCCAAGGCTGGCCGAAGAGCTGGAAAAGAGCGGCTACAGCAAGAAGGCGAGATATTTCAGCCCAAAAGAGATCAAGCTCATCGCCAGATATCTCGGCGACCCGTAGGCGGTTTTGTCCGTCCCCTATCGTTCATTATTGGACGTTATTGGACGTTATTGTGACCTAACGGGAGAAATCGGTAGGGTCGGAAAAAAAGTTTCGTATATTAGTAATTGTGAGGCGAGAGGAAAAGGGCCGCCGACGGAATGACCGGTCTCCGCCGCCAACCCCCTTAACTTTAACCCTTTAAACTATTAACCCTTTAAACTATTAACCCTTTAAACTATTAACCCTTTAAACTATTAACCCTTTAAACCCTTAAATCATCTATGGCACAAGTAAGACAAACCAACACCCTCGGCTTCCGCGCCACCCTCGACAACGTAGTCTATTATACCGTCAACGGCAAGACCTACGCCCGCAAGCGCCCCATCATGCCCCGCGCCATGTTCAACACCCCCGCCGCCAAGAAACGCCAGTCGCTCTTCAAGCTCGTGGGCATGCACCTCCGCTTCCACCACGGCGAGTTCGACCACCTCTTCGACAAACGCTCCTCCTGGACCGCCGCCAACGCCTACCACAAACGCAACGCCCAGGCCCTCCGCGCCGCCCTCGACACCCTGGCCGACCGCATGGTGGCCGGCGACATGATCAGCACCACCGAGGTGGAGAACGCCATCGCCACCTACGCCACCGCCAACCCCACCGCCATCGTGCTCGCCGACAAGAGCCCCTACGAGCTCAAGTTCCTCACCGGCTCCTGGCCCGCCACCATCACCCTCTCCAACGCCAGCGGCAGCCGCACCACCATCGTCCACACCAACAAGGGCGTGAGCACCACCGTCTTCCCCGACGGCGCCTCCTCCTCCGGCACCACCCCCGGTCAGCCCCCTCAGGGCAACGACGACGACGCCATCGGCGAGTAAAACCACCATCGAAAACCACCATCGGCGAGTCACTCGCCGATGATGGAGTGAGGAGCGAGGAGTGATGAGTGATGCCGTCGTGGCGCCGTCGTGAGGCCGTCGTGAGGCCGTCGTGAGGCCGTCGTGAGGCCGTCATTGCGGGCTCCTTGTAGACGTCATTGCGGGCTTGACCCGCAATCTATTGCGACAGGGATGCTTAACAGTCTAGATTGCGGGTCGGAGCCCGCAATGACGGCCACTCAAAATCCGCAATGACGGAATCCACGCAATCACGTTATCGCGTCATCACGTCATCACGTTATTTCCCTCCCCCCCTAATTACTAACTAACTCTTAATTCAAAATCATCATGAACAACAAAGAAAACATCGATCCTCAGAAGACCCGTACCGTCATCAAGGTGGTCATCGCTATCCTCAGCGCCATCCTCGGCGCCCTGGGCGGCGCAGCAACGGTAGCCTGCACGTCCATGCTGGCATAACCCCCACAACACAAGGGAGGCAAAAAAAGAGAGAGAGCCTGCTTCCGCGCGGCGGGCAGGCTCTCTTTTCTTCTTCCTTTTCTTTTTCTGAGTGGAGCTGGGCGGAACACCATCCCTCCATTGTTATCCCTCTGATAATCTTATA
>JAKSMR010000074.1 GCA_024400495.1 Bacteroidales bacterium | reverse complement strand
GGACAAACCCCTTGGTCATATCAAGTATGCTCTAGATTAATTCCGCCAACGGGTTCTCCATACTTATAATAACGCACAAATAACGAAAATATTCTGCTGAAAATGCTATTTCTCTTTTCGGTGGGTTCAATAAAAGGCAACCGCCAAAAGATGATGTCTCATTTTAGCGGTTGCCTAGATTCGATTTCTGGGTTAAGGACATTAGTCCCACCAGGCGGTCTTAAGTTCTATTATCTAGAAACTCGTTGGCGGAATTAACACGCAAGGTGCAATCCGGATAGCAGCCACTACCTTGAGTTGATGCATTGTCCTTGTAATAGTAACAGATATATAATCACCTGTCAAATTATGCCCAGCGTCATGACGATGAGTTTGGGCTTCGGCTATTGGCAACCCTCGGGGGTGCAGACCTTGGGTTTGGGGTTGGCGGAAGAGGGCCCCCTAAGGGTGTCCACCGCCATGTAGTCCAGCTGTGTCACGGGCACGGAGATATCGCGGATGTCGGTGGGGTAGAGCCCATTGTAGCCATAGTAGTCCTGCAGTAGGGTGCATTTCAGTTTGCCGGAGGGGCTGAACATCATCGTGGTAGGAGTGCCTAAGGCATTGATGGGATGCGGCTCCGACGGGGCAAGGGCGTTGATGATGTTGGTCAGTCGGTTGTCGTCGACCTCGATGCCGGCGGCCGAACAATCCTGTCCCCAGTAGCGGAAGACAAACCATACCATCTGCCACATGCTCTTGACCATCAGCGGACGATACTGGGGCAAGGTGTCGTTGATCCAGTATCGGGGGTGGCTGATGTTGAGACGGCGGTACGTCTCGTCCAGAAATTGGGCCGAGCTGTAGTCCTCCTCTATAAAATACCAGCGCACCAGGCTGGTGTCGCACTCGGCCATCTTTTGGGGATAGGTATCGCGCATGGCCGTGAGGCAGGGACCGCAGGTGGCGCTGGTGATCACCACCACCTTGTAGTGGGTAGTGTCGGTGGCTATCATCTGGCGCAACTGCTCCACGGTGATGGGAGTAAGCTCGCTCATAGCCATCACCTTGTTGTAGTTCTTCACCGTAGGTTTCTCCATTCGGATGGCTACGCAGCCCGACAGCATCAGGGCTGAAAGAAAGATAAGGAGGAATCTTTCCATAGGCCTTGTCATGAGACTAAGGAAACCCTTTAATTATTGTGTGCACTACAGTCTGTAGCCGATGCCAAACATACAGCTGAAGAGTCGGGCCGATGGGTATGTGCCGCTGACGCCTGGAGTATGGAATCCGAGTTCGGAGAGGTCGGCACGTAATACCATTTCGTAGTAGAAATGTTCAAATCCCATATTGAGGGAATACTGCGCACCGCCGCCAAAATTCTTCTTGACGCCGAGGGTTGTGAAGGCTCCCGACTGATTGAAGTTGTAGTTCACATAACCGCCGATGCCGATAGTGAAGTGCTCTTTCGCTCCGTTATATCCAAGCTGGAGGGTGAGAGGCACGACGACGGAGGACTGCTGATAGTTCAGTCGGTTGCCAAACACATCGGCGGGGTCGGGCACATAGGAGCGGTTCAGGCTGTAGTCGCATCCAAGTTTGACACCCAACCAGTCGCTTATATTGTATTGCAGGGATGCTCCACCATACCAGCCTGCCTGGCCGTTGGAGTTCAGGCCTACGTCGGGGAACGATATCGACGAATAGTTGACACCCAGATGAATGTCGGCATTCACACGATTGACCGTGTCCTGCTTGTCGGTTTTTTCAGTCATGTTCTGTGCCATACCTACCATGGCGGCCATGGCCAATGCGAGGGTGAGGATTATCTTTTTCATAAGTAGCTGATTTTTTTCTATAAATAACGGCGACAATGAAGCATTTATTGCCGCCGATTATGATTTTAACATTTCTATAGCTTAAATCCAATCTTGATGGGGTAGATCTTGGTGCCTTCCACGAATACGGGCAAGGTGGCCACCTGGAGGAACACGCCCAAGCCTCCGAAGTCCATGTCGAGGCGCACATCGAGCTTGTAGGGATTGAGCGCTTCTTTGAGGTTGGTGTAGTCCTGAGGGTTGGAGCCGTTCTGGTGCAGCTCGTGCTTGAGGCCGGTGTGCTTGCCGCACCATCCGAGGGCGGGTATGGCGCTGAGCTTGAGGTTGTAGCCTTTGCGATTGGCCTTGGCGCTATAGGCAATGCCGATGGGCAGCTGAACGTAGCGGGTAACGAAGCGGGTGCTGAAATAGCCGTTGGCGCCAGTGGTGTCGATGGCCTGGAAGGCCTTGTCGGAATAGTCGACATAGGGTTTGTTGAACTTATACACGTCGGACTCATAGCCTAAGCCCATAGATAGTTCGAAGTGGTTGGTCATCAGCAATCTGTAGTTGTAGCTGAGCTGGTAGCTGGAGAAGCTGGTGCGGAGGTCGTAGCCGGGGTCGCTCATACCCACCAGGCCGTTGACGGGCGAGGTGCCCCAGTTGTTGAAACCCCAATGGAAGTCGAAGTTGGTGCGGTCATAGTCCTTGGAGTGTTTCTTCTTGGGTGTCTCGGCCATGTGCAGCTTCTGCTGTTTTTGGGGAAGACTCCACACCTTGCGCATATATTCCTGATTGTCGCTGATCAGCTTATTCCAGTCGGCGCCGGAAGCCGCGTTGTCGAGATATCGGGCTACGGATTCTTTGAGATGCTGGTCGGAGATGCCGCCGCCATCGTGGGCGCCCAAGGTGTCGCCCCACGACACTATCCTGCCGGGGACTGCCAGGAATGAGTTGCAGCCGGCCACCATGCTGCGGTTGACCACCTTGCTGGATGGTGTGTGTACGTAGTAGATGCCTCCATCGGGGTCGTTGATCTGGAGCTTCTGTCCGTTGAGGGCTATATAGGAGGCAGGGTCGTGGGTGTTGTCGGTGTGGAGCGATTCCACAAAGTATTCGTCGTCGTCCACAACCATCACGATGCAGTTGCCGTCAACAAGGATATCGAGCACTGGTTTCGACATAGGCAGCTCGTAGTGGTGCAGCATGGCGTTGTCGGCATAGCCGGCGAGGATCGGCGCTTTATTGTCGCTCGGGGCATCCTCTCGCAGGATTTCCTCCATGTTTTTGGTGGTTGCGTCTACGGCGACTATCCTATATATCATCTGCTTGATGTCCTGCTTGAATCCGGTACGGAAGAACATCTTGGCAAAAGTAGGCGTCTCCAACTTGGACCATGACATGGCCATGGACTTGATTGCCTTTGCGCATTTGTCGAGGGTCTCGGCATCGTCGAATCGGGCGGGTACCGCATCGTCGACGCAATGGATGTTGAGGCTGTGGCGCGTGGTGTGGAGCAGGTAGATGGTGCGGCTGGACGGCCTCATTGTGAGAGTATTGCCATCGAGGTCGGGATATCTGTTGTCATTGTCCTGCTCCCACATGCGAAAGAACTCGATATAGTTGGCGGTATCGGTGACCCATGCCAACCGGGCAGAGCCGTTGACCACGACATTCTGAATGTCGTCAGGATAGTGCCATTCGGCCAGGATCATAATCTCTTTGCCAATGGTGACGGCCGTCATGCTGCTGTAGTTGTACGGCTCTTCCTGTGCGTTCAGTTGTACGACGGCCAGCATGAGTGTTGCAATGAGTATAAGGGTCTTTTTCATAATGGGGTATGTTTTTGTTGTGTTATACGATAGATTGTAAGAACTTCACTATTTTGGAAATACGTTCGAGTCGGCCAGGCTTGGTCACTACCTGCATGGTCTGCTCGGGGTATAGGTCGGTGACCACTTCCACAAGGAACTCGCTCCGTGTGGTGGAGTAATCCACCCAAACGATCTCTGGGTGCTGGTATGCGACGGACTCTTGCGTTTGAGGCTCTTCCACAGCAGCTAGCATAGGCTCGCAGGGCTCGCCCACGAGCATCTGGGAGTCGAAGACATCAACCTCCATGATCTCCCATTCGGGCTCCCCGACAACTTCCTGTGCCACCTGTTCGCGAACGCATTCTGCTATGGATTCGGCTGGCTGTACGGTCGGTCTCTGAGTGCATTGGCGTTCGGCACCAGAGGGCAGGGCAGCCTGTTTTTCCACAAGAATCGTGTCGGGCTGAGGTTGCTGGGTTGGACGTGCCACGTTCTCCACCCTGGCCACCAGCGGCTGGTCGGCCGACGGCTCCTGGCGGGGCAAGGTGAGCATCACGGTGGTTCCTATTCCCACCACCACGGCGGCAGCAGCGGCGTAGCGCCACCAGGGGAACGCCACCGTGCGTCGGAGAGAATTCTTGTCGGGGAAGGAGACCTCCTCGGCAGTCAGCACCGGCGCCTCGGCATAGAGCGTCATCTCTTCGGCCAGCTCGGGATGCAGAGCCACGAAGGCCTCTACCTCGCGGCGGGCAGCCTCGTCGAGCATATCTTCCTGATATTGGAAGAAGTAGAGTTCGTAGTTGTCGGTGTTGATCATATCTGGTATTCTTTAAGTTTCTTTCTCAAAGCGACGCGGGCCCGGAAGATGTAGACCTGGACCTGTTGGTCGCTGAGGTTGAGTATGTTTCCAATTTCCTTGTAGTGGTAACCCTCCACGTCGCACAGCTGAAGGCATTGGCGCTGGACGGACGGTAGCGACTGCAAGGCCCGTTCGATGGCCTCGCGCAGGTCGAATCCCACGTCGGGCTCCACCATTCGGGGCGGGGGGCTGTTCTCGGCCGCCCTGGTGGCCGACTGCTCGTGGCGGAGGAGACTCATCAGCCTATTGTGCACGGTGCTCATCAGCCATTGCTTTCCCTTGTCGGCATCCACCCCGCGGCGGTGCTCCCACAGGCTGGCGAAGGCATCCTGAACGGCATCGCGGCAACACTCGTCGTCGTTGCAGCACCGCCTTGCAAAGCGATAGGCACTATCGGCCCACAGGTCCACATTTCGGTTGTATTCTTCGCCAGTCATTCACGATTGTTTACTCTATAGACGCATAAACACCCCATTTTATTACAGCCGACCTCAATTTTTTTCATCACCGCGAAAAAACACCCCCCGAAATCTTCACTTGTGGAGGCTTGCACCGCTGTCGGAGTGCCGATCCTTCACCCCCTCCCATAGGCCATCTCTTCGCTGCTTTTTCGATAAAAGAGCGAGCAACAGCGAGCCGACAGCGTATGGACAAGAACGGGATGTCCTAGGAGAGGCGGAGGGGAGGCGAAGAGGCGGCGAAGAAGATTGTGTCGGGGGTGATCAGACTGGCCATTCTGCTTCCCACGATGGCCA
>JAKSMR010000073.1 GCA_024400495.1 Bacteroidales bacterium | reverse complement strand
GATACGTACACGCCGTGAGCCGGTCTTGCATCATCAAGACTTGCCCACGGCGTGCGTGCATGTACACTACCCCGCAGAGAGTCACCCACCATGCCCAGAGCGTGACGCGCGCCGCAGGGGTTTAGGGGCGGCTCTTTGGCTTGCGCAATTTCTGCACGAAGCCTTTGACGATACCAATGGCAGCACCCACCAGCAAGAGGATACCCTTGGCCTTGCCCCTGGCAAAGAGGCTGGCCACGTCTACGGCAGCAGCCGCAGCTTCGAGGGCTGTCTCTGCCCTCTCTACCCCATCCGGCGCAGGAGCAGCCGCAGGAGGCAGGACAGCGTGAGGTTTAGCAGGGCAAGCTTTTCCGGGTTCTTCCGTGCCCATCTTCTCCAAGCCTTGAGCGAGGGGCAGGGCTTCTTCTTCGGCAGGTTCTGCCGCAGGTTCTTTCTTCTCTTCCTGGTCATAGTGGTTAGTGTTAGGTTCTGCGCTGGCCATCTCACGCAGGTGCTTGTACTCTTCCGCAGCATTAAAGCAAGGGCAAGCCTTGGCAGCTACATCCCTATGCCCTATAATCTGCGCGTCCGGGTAGCGGCGCAGCAGCTCCAGCAGCAAGGCTTCCAGCGCGGCCTTTTGGGCGGGCGTTCTTGTGTCGGCGGGTTCTTCGGTGTCTTGGGTTAAACCGCCGATGTAGCATACGCCTATACTGATGGGGTTGTATAAGGCTCCCGCGTGCGCTCCTTGCTCGGTTTCCTTGCGGCCGATTTCTATCGTGCCGTCAAGGTCTACGACATAGTGATACCCTATACCTGCACAGCCTCTTGCCCTGTGCCATTGGTCAATATCGGCAGCTTTGTAGTTTAGCCCTGCTCGCGTAGCGGAGCAATGCACAATGATGTACTTAATTTGCTTCATAGGTTCTGCATATTTAGTTAGGTTATTTATGCGGTGTTCCACGAGGATCTTCCCGCGATCCTGCGCCCATGGGAGAGGTTCTTGCCAGGATCTTCCCGAATTTTGGTGCAAATTTAGCCAAAATAGATTAAATTTCGGCAAAGTCTGCATGAATATTCCGCATAAAGCTGTACCTTTGCTGCGTCTCTTATATATAATATAATGTGTTTAACCCTTTAACAACTCCAAATTATGGCTATTGTTAACAACTTATGGCTGCGCGGCACAAAGAAGCGCCTGGCGGGCACAGTAGTTTATCAGTCAATGGGGCAGACCATCCAGCGTGAGCTCGCTGCCCAAGTTACAAACCCTCGCACTGAGGCGCAGATGCAGCAGCGCGTGCGATGGTCGAACATCGTCAGCCTTTATCGCGTGCTGAAGCCCATGATGAAGTACGCCTACGAGGGCAAGAAGCGCACGCAGAGCGATTACAACGCTTTCATGTCTGCGAACATTACCAACAGCCCCGTTGCGCTGACTAAGCAGGAGGCCGCAGCTGGTGCATGCGTGGTGGCTCCCTACACCATCACGCGCGGCTCGCTGCCCGCGGTATCTCTTTCTGCATCCAATGAAGGATGGGTTACTGACATCTTCGTGGGTGAATTTGACGATTGGGCAGGGGCTACCGTGGGCGAGTTCGCAAAGGCAGTTATTAACGGCAACCCCGGCATTAGGCGAGGAGACCAAATTAGCTTCATTCGCCTCACGCAGATGGTGAATGGCACTACTGGCATTCCGTATGTGATTCTGCGCAAGTACGAGATACTCATGGACCCGGAAAGCAACGACCTGGCTTCAAACTACCTTCCGGTGGAACTTCTCGGTTTTGAAGGTTCACCTGATAATTATAAGCTGGAGGTTATCAACAACGGAGCTTCTGGTGCATTCTGCATTATCATTTCGCGCACAACAAGCGGCCGCACCATGGTAAGCACGCAGCAGCTCCAGATAGTCAACATGGATGATATGCTGGCAGCTTACTCTTCTGCTGAGCAGATTGCAGGTGCGATTGCCTCATACGGCGAGAGTGAAGATGTCTTCCTCTCTTCCACTACTGCTGGTTATGGCCAGGGCCAGGCAGTTGAATTAAGCCTGCTTTATGGCTTGGTGGGCAACCGGCCATTTATGGCTGGCGGTTATATCGGTAAAGCTAAGTCTGTGCGAAACGATGTGCTTGGCGGTTTGTTCAATGCAGAGGTGACTATCACACCGAGCAAGGTGCAGGTTGTTACAACGGAGAGCACTATTGACGCGTCCAACATTCAACTGATGGGTGATAAGGTTTCTTTCACAATCCCGTCTGCACAAACGTTGACTGATACCGAGGTTATCAAGGCATTCAAAATTATGATTGATGGCGTAACCCACGAGATTAAATTCTCAACCGTTACCCAAGGCCTGGAGTAATTAAGCGCGGGTCTAAATTAGCCCCTCTTTCGCAACTTCGGGACGGCAACCTGTTTGCCGTTCCGATTTTTTTTCGTAACTTTGCCGGCGTATTCCTAAGCCGCCCGCCTCTATTGTCGCACGGAGGGTTCGCGGGAGTAGCTACCCGCCGGGCGGTTTTATTATCAGTGCGACGTGCGAACATTATGTACAATTACTTTCCCCATCCCTCCAACGCGAGGGTAGATGGCGCACTCATTGAACTGCGCCAAGAACTTGGCTCGGCTGGCTACGGCATCTATTGGATGATTTTGGAGCTACTCCGGGACGCTGATGGCTACCGCCTCAAGAACTCACCCCGCACCATTGCATTCGCCATAAATGAGCCGGACACCTCGGCCATTGAAAAGGTCACCACGTCTTACGGCCTCTTTGCCGTAGATGATGATGGCCTTTTGTTTTCGCCCTGGCTGTCGGATGCGATGGAGCAGTACGACAACCGCAAGGCAAGGCTGCAAGAGGCTGGACGCAAGGGCGCAGAACGCCGTGCAGCTTCGATACATCAAGCAACAAGCCACCCCGAAGCCACCCTAAAGCAACCCCAAAACAAGGCCGCAGCATTAGATGTTACTTTACAAGACGAAAAGAGACCCAACCCTACGCAAGCTACACGCGCGGGTATGGGTGCGTTGGTCTCTCAACTTTCTCAAAATGAGGAGGTTATGACGGAGGAAGCCATGCACGAGATAGCCCTGCAGACCATGGCTGGCCATGCCCATGGCTATATTGCTCACGTCTGCTGGCAGTACCACATGAGCGTGGGCACGTATGAGGAGCTTGTGCAGCTCACAAACTCGGCTAACCTCAAGAGCCCAGCTTACAAGCGGTTTGTCGACCTCGTAAAGCGTATCCAGCGCGATAAGTTCAAACCCGACCACCCGGATGCCTTCTTTTTGGCCAAAATGAGACAGGAGGGCGCGAAATGATACCGGGGCAGGTTCTTGGGGCTATTCCCCCCGCAGAGAGCCCCATTTGGGGCAAAAAATGGTGTTCTACACTCTGCATGCACTATCGGCAGGGCACATGTCCGCATCGGCCATCGTGTCCAGATACGTGCGGATGGGGTGCGACCATCAAGGAGATGCACCCCGAGGATTGGACGGCATGGGTCAGCCTCTACACGGACGAAATCGCCAAGGCCTGCGCCTGCGATCACTGCCCGATGGCCGACACCGGGGAGTGTTACCTATGTGAGTATAATTTGTAAAATTGGCAATCTATGACACAATCTTGTTTCCTTCATATCTGCGACATTACCAATAATTTAGCAGGTGGTTACGGCGCGAAGTTCGCGCATGATAGTAACAGCATATCTTTACGATTTGACGATGCCGCCAAGGCGCGAGCTTTTGAGGCCATGCTACTGCATCGATCTCTATTCGATCACGCCGTTACTGCAGTACCGATGCACGGCAGTACCTGGCTTTACCGATTCCGTGTTGTTTAGCTTTAACCGTGCGACCTATGCCATTGTATATCAGTAAATTCCGCGTGTTCAAAAAAGGGTGCAACCGCCGCACCCGCACGACCAAGGAAGTCTTCCTGGGCGGCATCTATAGCGAGTACATCATCGCGGCCTCGAAGGAGGAGGCCGCGCAGCTTTCGAAGGGACCCCGCCGTTATCATCTGGCCATCGAAGAGGTGGCCGAGCTGTAGGCGGGGGGAGGATTAGATGGGGCAGCGGCCACCCGCCGCGAAGCGGAGAGACAACGGAGGGGCAACGGAGAGGGAGCGCGGCGGCTCTGCCTCCCCGCTGCCCCTCTCTTGATGGACTGCGCCGACCCGCGCCCGCCTCCCCTGCTGCGCCGACCCGCTCCTGCGCCGACCCGCGCCCCGCATCCCCCGCTGCGCCGACCCGCGCCGACCCGCGACTGCGCCGACCCGCGCCCGCCTCCCCTGCTGCGCCGACCCGCTCCTGCGCCGACCCGCGCCCCGCATCCCCCGCTGCGCCGACCCGCGCCGACCCGCGCCCCGCCGCCCTCGCTGCGCCGACCCGCCCGCCGCTGCGCCGACCCGCGCCGACCCGCTCCCCCGCAGCGGCCACGGATGGCAACGGCTTGCCACCCACGCCC
This sequence comes from Bacteroidales bacterium, assembly GCA_024400495.1. Lineage (GTDB taxonomy): Bacteria > Bacteroidota > Bacteroidia > Bacteroidales > P3 > Colimorpha. The sequence goes on along the minus strand of JAKSMR010000073.1, from coordinate 783 downwards.
CCACCCCCCGGCGGCGCACTCACGCCACACCCTGCCACTACCCGACACACTCCCGCACGCTGCCCGCGCACACCCCGCCCCCACCTGCGGCAGTGCCCCCGCGCCTGCTGCCACAATCACGGGCATGCAGTATCGTACACTCATGCGGGCATCTATGCGGCCACATGCGGCCATGTCTGCGGCATGCGTCTGCGGCATGCGTATGCGGGCATCTATGCGGCCACATGCGGCCATGTCTGCGGCATGCGTCTGCGGCATGCGTATGCGGGCATCTATGCGGCCACATGCGGCCATGTCTGCGGGATGCGTCCCCGGTGGTGGTGGTGGCGGCGGGGGGGCGCGCCCGGGCGTGCCCCCCTTTTTTTTCATTGCCGCGGCGTGCGGGGGGCACGCCCGGCCGCGCTTCCTTCCGGCTGCTATACCATTACACTGGGGGACGCACTCGGCGGGCAGGGCTGCACGTTGCGGCATGGTGTCGGCGGGCGCACACTGCGGGACGCACTCGGCGGGCAGGGCTGCACGTTGCGGCATGGTGTCGGCGGGCGCACACTGCGGGACGCACTCGGCGGGCAGGGCTACACGTTGCGGCATGGTGTCGGCGTGGGTATGCGGTATTGCGGGCTCGCGCGGCGGTCACTCGGCGGCGCGGGGGCACTGCCGCAGGTGGGGGCGGGGTGCGCGCGGGCACAATGCAGGAGAGTGTCGGGTAGTGGCAGGGAGTGGCGCGCGCGCCGCCGGGGGGTGGGGGCGTGGGTGGCAAGCCGTTGCCATCCGTGGCCGCTG
>JAKSMR010000072.1 GCA_024400495.1 Bacteroidales bacterium | reverse complement strand
TATTCCAGCGTCCCCGGCGTGGGGATTTGCTGCTCCGTCAGCATACGGGCAATCTTGGTCGGGCCGTTCCCGGCAAGGCAAAGCTGGTAAATCTGCTGCACCACCGGGGCGGCTTCCTCGTCTATAATAAAATTCTCGTCCTCGTCCATCACATAGCCGTAAACCGGCTTGCTGGTAACAGGCTTGCCGCTCATGCCTTTTGACTTTTTCACTGCCTTGATTTTCTTGCTCGTATCTCTCACCAGCCATTCATTGAACAGATTTCGCAGCGGGGTAAAATCGTTGTCCATGCCCTCGCTGGCACTGTCCACATTATCGTTGACAGCGATAAAACGCACACCCTTTTGAGGGAACAGCATTTCCGTGTAAAACCCTACCTGCAAGTAGTTTCGCCCTAACCGGCTCATGTCCTTGACGATGACCGTACCCACTTTCCCGGCTTCAATGTCCGCAAGCATGGCTTGAAATCCGGGCCGCTGGAAGTTCGCGCCGGAAAAACCGTCGTCGGTGTACCAGCGCAGATTGGTAAAGCCGTTCTGTTTTGCGTAGGTTTCGAGTATCCTTTTTTGGTTCGATATGGAATTACTCTCGCCTTGCAGCTCGTCCTCGTGGGACAATCTCGGATAAAGGGCGGTAATGAGGTTTTGGGTGGCTTGTCTTAACATAAAATCCTCCGTTTCCGACAGCCAGCCCCACTATTCCGTGGTTTCATTGTACCACGGAACGGCGGGGGCTGTACAGCGGCAAAAGCGTTAAATTTGCTTCTTTACAGCTTTTCAATTTTCCGATTTTTATGGTATGGGTTGTCGTCCCATATTTGCAGTAGAAAAGTTCATAACTCCGTGGTATACTCTGATTTAACAAAAAAATCAGAAGTTAAAGGAGAAAACATGAAGTATACAATAGATGAATTAACCGCGGCCAAAAGGCAAATTGATTCAACTCTGCACAAGCTAAGAGAAACAGTAAAAACATTTGAATCAAAGGATAATTCCGAGCGTTATAAATCACAAATCACATTGGCAAAGAGAAGAATAAAAGCCTTTGAAATTGCAAATTATTTTATAGAGAATGAGATTAAGAATTGCTAAAGCACTTCCGATTTTCGTTCCAGCGGTCATGCTCCCTGGCATGGCCGCTTTTCCATGCCCCGGTTCACGCCGGATAAGTCGGCTCCTGTGTAGCAGCGGCTTCCGCTTCCAGTACCCGCGCCATTTTGTCGGCGGCTGTGGTTGTGGTGTCTTTCTTGAAATAGCCGGACACGACAAGGACGGAATTGCCCATGCGGATTTCCGTCACACAGTCAGGGCGGCGGGTGGTGCGGGTGTCGTGCTGCTTGTTATCTGCCATAGGCAATACTCCTTTCAGTCGGTAATCAGTTTCTTCATGCTCTCCATTTTCCGCTTGGCGGTTTCCTGCCGGAAGTTGTCGCCGGTAAAGCGTACCGGGACGCACATGGAAAGCAGGCGGTCATAAATCCGGGAATGGGCGGTGTCCTCCGGGTTGTGCAGGTCGTCCAGCGTAAGGTTGGTCGTGACGATCAGCGGCTTGCCGCTGCGGTAACGGCTGTCAATCACATTGAACACCTGTTCCAGCCCGTATTCCGTCCCGCGTTCCATGCCGAAGTCGTCAAGGATCAGCAGCGGATAACGACAAAGGCGGGAAATGTACTCGTTGCGCCCCTCAAAGCTGGCGGCAAGGTCATTGAGGATAAGAGCAAAGTTCGTCATGCGGACGGGGATTTCTTTCTCCATGAGGGCGTTTGCGATACAGCCTGCAAGGTAGCTTTTGCCGGTGCCTACGCCGCCCCAGAACAGGCAGCCGATATTGTCTGTCCGCATATCTTCCCAATGCTCCACATACCGGCGGGCAAGCCCGGTCTGCGGGTTCCTGCCGTTGTCGTTCTCGAAAGTCCAGTCCCGCATGGTGGGGTCGGTAAAGCCCCGGCGTTTCAGTTCTTCCACGGTGTCAAGGTGTCTGCGCCGCTTTTCGGCGGCTTCCCGTTCCTCGCGGGCGGTTCTCTGGCAGTCGCACTCTGCCGGGTGGCGGTCGCGCCCGAAGATAGCGGCCTTATCCGGCGCAAAATAGGCTTCTTTCGGCTTGCGGCACTTGCCGCAGTACAGTAAACCGTCCTCGCCGGTGTAGTCCTCCGGCTCCGGGATGGTGGTCGTCATATTCTCCAAAACCGCGTTGATTTCATTCTTCATAAACTCTCGCCCTCCTTGCATGAGTAGTCTGGTATGCCCTTTTTAGGGGCTTCCTTTTTGTCGTTCCCCGCCCATATCCGCAGGGCGGCGGCATAGTTCTGGTAGCTTTTCCCGTTGGCGGCAAGGTAGCGGCTCATTTCCTCGATGAACCGTTCCAGCCTGTCAGGGTACTCTGCCTGCAACTCGTCGTATTCGGTCTGTGACAGAAAAATATTTCCATATCGGCCATAGGGCGCGGACGGCCCCCCACTCACTCCCTTTGTTTGGCTCTCTGTAAGGTTGTTTATAGTAGTTTGGTTAGGGGACGGTTTTCCGACCATCATAAGGTCGGTTTTCTGACCATCAGTAGGACGGTTTTCCGGCTCTATGAGGGGCGGACTTCCGGCCATCAGTTGGTCTGAAAACTGTACCTGTGGCACTGGCGGTACTTTGACATAAAGCCGGTTCGGTGCGGAGAAGCCGCCCCGTTCCCGTTCCAACAGCCCCGCCGTGTCCAGTTCATTAAGCGCCCCCTTGATGGTGGTGCTGCCTTTATCCAGTATTTCTGCTATCTCCGCGATGGGATAGATAATATAAATCCTGCCCTCGTCGTCCAGCCACTTGTTTTTCTGGGAGAGGGTGGAACGGTCTAACAGCAGCGAATACAGCAGCTTGGCGGTCTGTGAAATCTCCATTTTCAGCAGGAAACGGGGATACGGCAGATAGGCGGGCAGCCGCGTGTCTGCCCTGATATAATCAGCGATAGGATCACCTCCCTGTGTTCGGGTTGATTTTGGCGTATTGTCACGCATTAAAACGCCGTTTCCGGGGGAAAAGGATAAATGTATCGCGTACCCTTTGACACCCACGAAAAAAGCCTTGATTTATGCGGGTTTGAAAGGCTCTAAAGCGTGACATCTCTGCCTTTGTTTCCGCTTTCTCTCGGCGGCTTTGATTTTCTTCATGCGCCCGGCGCAGTCGGGGCAGTATTTTCCCCGGTTGGATTTGGGGACAAAGGCCGCCCCGCAGACGGCACACCGTTTCCGGCTTCCCCGGCACAAGAGGGCTGCGGCCAGCTCCCCGTCAAGGGGCAGGACAGCCACACGGAACCAGCGGCACATGAGGGAAAAGGAAATGCTCTGGACGCACACGCAAGGCTCCCCGTCGTCTAACAGCAGGCAGTTCCCCTCATCGTAGTTACAGCACTCATGTACCAGCCGCCGCGCCCGCCGGTGCTGGCGGTAGTCCATGTGGGGCAGGTTATCGCTCATGGCTCTGCTCCTTTCTGCGGTGCGGCTCGTCCCGGCGCAAAATCTGGTCGATGTTCCGCTTGACGGTCTGCAACTCCTTGAACCGCTGTTTCTGTTCGTGATAGGTGTTATACAGGCCGTCTTTCTCGGAGATAAGCTGCTCGATCTCGGCCTGCAACGCTTTCCGGGCGGGCAGCTTGGTAATGCCATGCGCCTTGAAATACCGGGCTGCTGCGTCGGCTATGATAAAATCGCTCTCATGGGCCTGCCGGTATGCGGCGCGGGCTTTCTCGGATTTCTGTGCCCGCAGCCCGTCGCGGGCGGCCTTGGTCTGGGCGTAGGCCAACACCTGCCGCTGCAACTTCTTTTTCCCTTGCAGCTTCGTTTCCAGTGCTTTCAGTTCGCCGCTGGTCTGGCGCATTTTCTGATAGGCGGTGTCAACGGCGGCTTCTAACTGCTCCGGGGAAGTAAAGCCGTATTGCTGGTAGACGGACAGCGTTTTGGCGGCCTGCTTCAGATTGTGTATCTTCGCCCAGCGTTCATAGCCCCGGCCTTTGCCCTCGGCCATTTTCTGCTCAATGTCCACAAGCCGCTGCACTCCGTCCTGTTTCGGGGCGGCTATCTCGGCTCTGGCAACCTGCAAGCGGTCTTTTATGGTGCGTGGGGGATCGGGGGATCTGGCTGGCGCTTCGGCTGCTCTGGCGGCGTTTTGCTCTAAAACGGCAAAGACAGCGGCGCGGTCAAAATCGTCGCCCAGCTTCCGGGCGGTAATTGGCTTTGTCCTGTCCGGCGTGAGGTAGGAAAGCCGCCCCCGGCTCTCCTTGACGGTCACACCCTCCTGCAGCAACAGAGAGGAAAACTCGTCAAAGCTGGCGGCGGTGGCAAGGGCTTTCCGTAGGGTCTGCCGCAGCTTCTCCTTGTTCGTTTCAAACTTGGTCTGCCGGGGCGTGATACTATCGGCAATCATGGGGGCGTTCTGCTTGTCCAGCGCGGCCTGTCCCTTTTTCTGCGCCCAATACTCCCGGTCGGTGACGCGGTTCTTGCTGCCGTTCAAGAGGTCGATTTGATAAAGCCCCTCCCGGTGGCACATCTCCATGACTTCGGATTTGAAGTAGCGCAGGGCAGCGTCGGTACATCGGTGCTTGCAGCCGACTTTCGTATCGGCCGGCCTGTCCATGTAGGGCAGGAACGGCACTTCCTCAATCCGCAGGCTGTTTATGACGATATGCACATGAATGTTGCCGCTGTGGTTATGCCCGTCCGGGTGGGTGCAGACAAGGGCCTGGTGGCCGGGGAAATGCTCTTTACAGAATTGCTCCCCCAACGCCTGCGCCCGGTCTACGGTCAGGCCGTTGTCCGGCCCGTCCCGCGGGTCAAAGCTGATGATGTAGTGGTGGCTTTTCACATCTTCCCGCCGCTGGTTTTTCTGATAGCGGAGATTGGCCCGCATACACGCAACGGCAAAATCCTCCCCGTCGCAGTTCAGCGTGGACAGCCGGTAGTCCTCGCGGGGGATAAGCCTGCCGGTTTCATCAAGGACGGGCTTCATGGTAAACTCGTCATGCTCAAAGAGAAGATATTGCTCGGCGGCTCCGTAGTCGGCGTTTTTAGAGTTGATATGCTTGAGTGTTGCCAACCGCGTCACCTACTTTCTTGAGGACTTCATACTTGAGGACGGCAAGGTCGGATATGGCGGCGCGTACCTCGCCGGAAAGGGTGTTGTAGGGTACGCCGTATTCGTTCAGATACCGGGCAATCTGATTGAGGTTGCCGCCGATCCTGCCGTACTCGGCTGTCAGCTTCCCGACAGCGGAAAGCAACTCGTCATTGACCGACGACACATGGACAACCGGGCGTATGGTCGCCCGCCGTATCGCCTGCCGGAGAAATTCGGACTGGCTGATACCATAGGGCGCAAGCCGCGCTGTGAAGTCGGCATACTCATCTTCGGACAGCCGGGTTTTCACAACGCGGCTGCGGTGGGGCGTGTTGTATTTCTTTCGCATGGTGTGACCTCCTTTCTCGCCCGTAAGGGCGCATGAGCAGGGTTTGGGGAAGGCACTCCCCAACAAGTTTCCCGCGAGGGGCAAAACTGCAGAATTGCGGATTTTGGCACCGTGGTAGAAACTTGCTCTCCGTGACTGCAAAC
>JAKSMR010000071.1 GCA_024400495.1 Bacteroidales bacterium | reverse complement strand
GTGGAACGGACCGTCGGAGATCCACTGGCGAATCATTCGCTTCGCCGAATCCAGCGCCGGTCCTACGTCGCTGTCTCTCGTCGAGAAACTGAATCCCCGATTCGCATGGTCACTTCGTACGTGAACTACCCACGACTAAAGCACGTGGGCTTCGTGCTTCACAGACTCGGGCAGCCCCGACGCCTCCGCACGTTTTCGTTTAACGTCCGACTGCGTCCCGCAACCAGACAAAATCTCAATTCCTCGGTCCAGTATGTTCCGCGCCGCGTTCAGGTCGCGGTCCACGACCGCTCCGCATGACGGACAAACCCATTCGCGGTCGGCAAGGGTGAGACCGGAATTCACGTGCCCGCATTCGTGGCACGTCTTCGAGGAAGGATAGAACCTCTCCACCTTCACGAAAGACCTGCCGTACCACCGGCACTTGTACTCCAACTGTCTCACGATCTCTCCGAACGAAACGCTGGACACGCTCTTCGCCAGACAGTGGTTCGACTCCATCCCCTTCACGTTCAAGTCCTCAACGCACACCGCTTGGTTCTCGCGGACCATGCGCGTGGTGAACTTGTGGATGTAGTCGCTCCTACGGTTGGCGATCCGTTCGTGAAAACGGGAGAGGACTCCTCTCGCCCGTCTCCGATTGTTGCTCCCCTTTGTCTTTCGTGACACCTGACGTTGAAGGTGCTTCAAATGTTTCTCACTCCGTTCAAGGAACTTTGGGTTTGCAATCCGTTCTCCGTTGGAGCCGACTGCAAGGTCCTTGATGCCGAGGTCAATGCCGATTGACTTTCCGTTCGGTTCGTAAATCTCTACTTCACAATCAAAAAGAAGCGAGACGAAATACTTGCCAGTTATCGTCTGGCTTATCGTTGCGGAATGCACCTTGCCAACAACATGAACTCCGCCGCGCATCCTAATCGGCTTCTTGAACTTCGGCAACTTAAGTCTACCTTCAATGACGGAAACATTGTCCGGGAAGGTGCAACTCTGCTTGTCGTGTTTGGAGTGAAACCTCGGAAACTTGTTCTGTCCCTTGAAGAACTTCTGATATGCACTATCAAGATTTTTCAACGATGCCTGAAGCGCATGACTGTACACTTCTCCAAGCCAAGCAAACTCTTCGGTCTTCTTGAGCAAGGCAAGAGAATGGGCGTTTGCGCAGTAGCCAAGCGAAGTCTTGTCAGTTTCATAAGCCGCTTTTCGCTCGGCAAGATAACGGTTGTAGACGAACCGACAGCACCCAAAGTGCTTGGCGAGAAGTTCGCGTTGCTCCGCGTTCGGGTAGAGGCGGAACCTGTATGACTTCAAAATGAAGCGGCTACAGAGGGTGGCACTTGCGCTCGTCGCGCAGGCCTCTGTAGCCGAAATTGGATTGTCATACGAGTTGTTCATGAAGTGCCACCTTCGCATATTGCCATTGTGTCAACGCCACTCGCTATCCCAACCCTAAAGGGATTGGGTTTGCGCGATGGATTTACTTATCACTGCGCCTCCCGCAGATTTCGCTCGAATCCGGCCCGGATCCAGCTCCGCTCGGTCATGTTCCCCTTCCCATACTTCAGCCTGCGGTAGACGCCCTTCCGCGTCGTGCAGTCGCCGACGTCGGGCTTGCATCGCTCGATGGTGTCGTACCTGAAAGAGATGGACGTGTCCGCGCCTCGGAATCTGGACACGTCCTCGAGTTCGGAACGAAGACCTCCGTAGCGGCGTTCGTTCTCTGCCGCGATCCGGAGACGCTCCGCTCGCTTTTCAGCGGCAACGTCGGTCGGAGACGGATGCCAGCCGCTGATCCGCGACGCATCTTCCGTCGAATACCCGCACTTCACGAGCATTTCGTACGCATTCCTGCTCATAGAGCCTCCATCTGATGGTTGTACTCGTCGATTTCGTCATAGTAGTCCGCGTCGTCTGCCGGCAGCGCGGACGCCACCGTGTGTCCATTGCAGATGTCCATTCCGCCGGCGATCTCCTTTGCCTCGTCCTCGTATCTCGCCCGGACGAAGATCTCGAATCCGTCGTAGCAGCGAACTCTGAATAGAATCTTCTCTTTTTCTTTCATTTCCCGATTCTCCTGTTTGGATGCAGTCAGTTCCACTCAATTATTGCTTCCGCGTACGTGTGTCCGGTCGCCAGGAACGCCTGCACGAACTGTCCTCGGTCGTTCCAGTACATCGCCTCGTTGACCTTCACGCGCCGGTCGGCGTTTCCGATGCCGAACTTCGCCCTATGCGCTGACATGCGCGGTCCGCATTTTCCGAATATGCTGCTCATTGCCCTGTCCTTTTCGATAACCGTTTTTCATCTTGCCTGCAGACCAAGAAACCGATGAAAGCCCCAAGTTCGGCGACTGTCTCGCAGACAGACACGATGAAGAAAAAATATTTGACGAAGTCGCAGATCTCGATTCCGTAAATGGCCATGAAGAGCCTCGTGACAAGGAAGAAGATCATTACAGTTCCTTTCGCTTGAATTTTCCTAGAATTACAGAGATCTTTCGAAGAGCGGAAACGGCTTCATGCCCGGACGTTCATCGCCTGCATGAAATCCAGTTCCGACTTGACTGCCTTCACCCAAGACGACGAGGATGTCGTTCAGACATGAAGACATTTCCTTGTTCGCATGCTCTATGCGGTCTGCGTATTCAAGCAGTATGTCTTTCAGGAATTTTTCCAGCTCTTTTTCCCTGTCTGTTTTGACACCTAAAATTGGGTTGGAGCCAATTTCTCTGATCTCTTTCACGACGTCGCCAATCGTCTCCATCACTTCACCTCGCAATTCTTGTTTTCCGCGAATAGCGGCATCTCCTGCGTCACAGACTTCTGCTTCCGTTTCGGTTTCGAGTTGCATTTCAACAGCCAATTCATGAATGAACATCTTCCGATGAATCCACGACTCATCATGTGGAACAACTGGTTGATTTCTGTTTTTGAAAACTCCACATCATAGAGACGTTCGATTACGATGAAGACATCAACAGAATCACGTCCGTCGCACCTGTAGAGATACGGCCGGCCTGTAATCGATATGAGTCCTGCTTCTTCTAGACAGTAGCCCACCTCATCATATCCCCAGTCTTCAAGACCGACTATTCCTCCTTTCATTCCTCCACTTCCTCCCACTCGCCTACGGAGCGGCGGACGATGTGAGCATCTTCATGGCCACTGTATACGCCAAGGGTTTTCTGCGCCGACTGGATATTCTGAGAATGTCTTATGGAATCGTATAAGTACCCATTGAATCTGTACAATATCTTATACTCGTACTTCTTCTCGAGCTCTTCGCGCTCCATCGCGTCCGCCGCCCTGCGGAGCATCATGCTGGCTATAGACAAATACCCGTATTGCTCTTTCTTGTCTTCGCATTCAGGTGCGACATAGACCGAATCTAAATTGTCCGCCGCCTCTCTCATTTCCTTCGCCGTGTACTTCCTAGCCATTTGCAACCTCCTCCCACTCTCCTACGGAGCGGCGGACGATTTTATATCCGTCCCCTTGGTAATCACATCCAATCGATTCAATGTCTTCAAAGTGTCGGAACGAAATGTTTCCATCCGGTTCTTTCAGCGAATACTCGTACATCCTCGGACTTTCCACGATGTTCGTTTCTTCGCCCCCTTCTACTGTGTCTTTTAGAATCTCTGCCATCTCAGAAATGACAGACAGGGCTCCACAATCCGAAATGACAGATGTAGTGTTTCCATCAATCGTGTGAAACGACACGCCTACTTTAATGTCTTTATTGAGACATCCGCAAATCTTTCTGAACGTTTTCTTGTAAAGATTCACCTCTTTGCGTATTTTCTCGTTATGACCAATATCTTCCGCCGCCTGGCGGAGCATCCCTGCGACCATCGATTGCCCAGTCTCCTCGCAGGCCTTGGCAGCGACGCGCATCTGGTACGCCGTGTACTGTTTAGCCATTTGTCACCTCCTCCTCTTTCAACTCGTCGCCATCACAATCGTGAATGAACACTTCCACATTGTCTCCCATAACGATGATGGACGATCCTAGATCGATATCGGAAGACCACAGATACAGTTCTTCTCCATATCGCTTCCTCAATTCTTCAAGATAACGAATGAACTCATCCACCCGGTGGCTTTTCAGTGTTGCGGATATACTCTTCCTAGCCATTGGAACTCATCCTCATTAGCGCAAGTTTCAACATCGCCGACCATCTCCGAACCTCCTTGAAATCGTCCCAAATCCTCGGCTTGGCACCGACCTCGGTTGCCTTAGTTGGAGCCACACTCTCCCATATGCGGGGGGAATAAGCCTCTTCAACTTCATCATACACAGACTTTTCTTGAGAAATATATGTCTTCACCCAACGCGAGAATTGCCTCATCTCGAACATGCCATAAAAATCCATGTTGATGTGCTGAAACCAAACCTTTCTTTTACTTCGCCTCACGCAGAGACAATCGATTTTGCGACTGTCAAGGCATCTACCTGCAAACGGCTGAACCTTGTAGAACTCGCCTACCTTAAACTTGGACATCATCACTTCACCTCCTTGAATCCGCCATTAAACCAATTTCCAGTAGCTTCGTGCATGGCAGATGCTAAATCATCACACGGAAGAGTTTTTTGGAAAGCGTCAGCATTGCACACGCCCTTGACGAACAATGAGCAGTACCTCTTCGACTTGCAGACGAAGCCCTTGCTTGGTCGGTACTTGCGACCGCGAAACTCAACGATTACTTTAGCCTTCATTCTCAACCTCATCAATCAATTTCACCTTGTGGATTTTTCCATCTGTCAAAATTGCTTGAAGTTTCCCGTTCGTGGATTGGCACCAACACGATATGTCACCAACCACTCGGTACTTCTTACCCTCAAACTCAATGACAGCTTTTACCTTCGGTATGCTCATTTAACCACCTCCCCGCTTGCCTCGGCGAGAGCGGCACGAAGTTTGGACAGAGCGATGTACACCATGCAATCTTCACGGTCAGACTTATTACAATAAACAGTATTTGAGTCTAACCACTCTCCGTCTTTTGCAACCCTATAACCATGCAGACACTTTACGCATTTCCCAAACCAAGGACACAACCCTTCAAGTGCATCATATGCGGAATCCCCTGCCTCGTACAGTTCAGGAGAGGCTTTGATGAGACGCGCGGCGTCAGCGTCAATCTTCGTATCCCAGCTAAACACAAGAGCAATGGTATGACCGTTTATGTCTTTGACCTCTGTATCTCCGTATTCAGGATCCACTTCCACGCTCCACGGCGTGGGCGAGATTCCAAGCTCTTCAATCGTCTTCATTCCTTCTCTCCTTCCTTCTTCATTTCACTTCACCTCCTAGCCAGTCTATTGCTTGTTCGCGGATGCAGTTCTCCCTGTTCGGGCCACAATCGTATGTGCATGACGCGCACTCAATGGTGGCCGCGTCAAGCAATCCTTCAACGAGCGCACGGAGCTTTTCAATCTCGAGCCTGTGAGACACATTGATGCGGTCGGCGAGTTCGGCTGTGTCTATCACCACGACTTTGGGATAGTCTCCATTCATAGTCCTACAGCCTTCGCAAAAGTAATTTACAGCCCACTTATCCTGTATATCGCGCACGATGTCCTCAATCGTCTCCATCACGTCGCCTCGCTTTCCTTTATGTTCGCAGAATCTGCGGAAATTATCCAATCGGCTTTCAAGCGGTTCAAACTTCTTTCTGTTTGTCGTCTTGCCACCTCAGCCCGTCCTCTCCATTTACACTTTTTCGACCAATTGATCAGACAAGACCCTTCTCCGCAAGCCTCGCGTTCCGCGCATGGTCGGCCTCGTCGAACAGTCCGCACATCCACATGCGGCTCTCCGACTCGTTGTAATGGCGTTCCGGCGGAATCTTCGGCCCGCGACGACGGATCGTGCATCCGCCGAACTCGGCTCGGAGCTTCGCCGACATCTTCTTCCAGA
>JAKSMR010000070.1 GCA_024400495.1 Bacteroidales bacterium | reverse complement strand
GCACTGATGCGTTCAAGTCCATCATGACGGTGCGTACCCGAAATAAAATCTACCCCTCACGGGATGAATGATAAATGGGATACAGGAAAAGTCGCGGGACCGGTGCATGCCGGATGCGAGAGCGGTCTATCGGTCCGCAAATAGCCTGCGATGCCTCCGCTTCGAAGGAGGTCTCAGTCGGATTGGACGAAGGACGTTTTTTCGGACCCGTAGCTCAGTCGGTCAGAGCGGGGGACTCATAATCCCTTGGTCCTGGGTTCAAGTCCCGGCGGGTCCACCATTTTTAATTTATTCTGTAGCAGATGGTACGGAGACGTGTCTGAGAGGTTTAAGGTGGCGGCCTTGAAAGCCGTTGAGGGAGCGATCCCTCCGGGGGTTCGAATCCCTCCGTCTCCGCCAGGATTCAATTCAAAAGAAACAAGAAACGAAAGGAACTTAAATGAACCAAAAGAAACCTAATGCGGCAAAATTGATCGCGGCTTCAGCAGTCGCGTCTCTGATCTGCGGTTGCGGTCAGGTCGACACCGGAGAAGCGGGCTTTCTGACGCGCTGGGGCGAAATCATCTCGCGCGAACCTCTCTCCGAAGGGCTCCATTTCTACGAGCCGTTCGGAACCGATCTGATCACGTACAACATCAAGAACCAGATGTCCGTCGTCAAAACGGAAGTGTTCACGCGGGATCTCCAGGCCATGAAGCTCGAGATGACGGTCACGTACTGTCTGGACAGAACGAAAATCATCGACCTTCATTCGAAGACCGGTAAAGATTTTGCAAAAATTTTGATTGCACCAACCGTTCTCAATTCTGCGAAGGACGTTCTCGGAAAGATGGAAGCCGGCGAAATCGTCGAGAAGCGCGAATGCGCGACGAAGGCGATCTTCGATACGATCCAGCAGGTTCTGATGCCGCATGGAATCATCGTGTCGCTGGTAAACATCACTGACATCGACTATTCGGACGCATACGAGAAAGCCGTCGAAGCGAAACAGGTCGCACAGCAGGAGGCGCAGCGCGAGAAGAACGAAACGCTAAAGATCAAGGAGAGATCCGAGCAGGAGATCGTCCGTGCAGAGGCGGAAGCCAAGATCAAGCAGCTGACAGCCGAGGCCGAGGCGAAGGCAATCCTCGTGAAAGCGGAGGCCGAGGCGAAGGCAATCGATCTCAAGAACAAGAGTCTCGCGGCGTCTCCTGCGATCATCCAGTACACGCTGGCGCAGCAGTGGGACGGAAAGCTTCCGGTCCAGATGCTCGGAGGCGGAGCGGTTCCGTTCATCAACATCGACAAGGTGAAGGAGAAGTGATTATGGCTCTTCTGTGGTTTGTCGTCGTATTCGCAGCATTCCTCGTCGTATGGCGTCTGCGCGAACACGACAAGAAAAACAGGTCCAAATAGGACCTTGGAGCATGGTCAGCTCGCAGACCGTTAGGAAATTCCGGATTGCCATGCGAGCCCATGCCGGCTGTGGTAATAGCCGGACTGCCGAAGACGGAGCGATGTGCGGATAGCGCAAGAAGCGGAAAGATGCGCAGACTTCCCTCCAACACGACTGGATCGCACGAGGCTCCCGATTCGGCTTTAACAATTCTTTTTTAACAATACACACGGCGTGTGGATGAGACGGACGTCAAAGGGTTTCGCCGTCGAAGCGGCAATGGCAGCCGTGCCGCGTGGACTCGTAAAGTCACCTCCTATTCCTTCATCATATACGAGTCTGCGCGGTCCTCATGCGGGTTCGAATCCCGCCGCCGTGTCCATGAAAATGCGTCTGTAGCTCAATTGGATAAAGCAACATCCTTCTAAGATGTCGACTGTGGGTTCGAATCCCGCCAGACGCGCCATTAAAAAAGCGGAGACCCAAAAGGATCTCCGCTTTTTTTATAAACATAGTCCTGTTGACTTCTGGCAAGTTGCGTGCTACACTTTGGTCAGCTACGGCGAACGTATGATTTCCCTCCCCAGTTCGTTCGCCGTAGTTTTTTCTATCTGATTCCCGCCTTGTCAAACGCGTCCCTGATCGCCTGCTCCCGGACGTGCGTGTAGTGTCTCGTCATATTGTCCGTCGCGTGTCCAAGCACGGATCTTACGATCTCCAGAGGAACGCCGGCCTCAACGAATCTCGTAGCTGCCGTATGTCTGAAGCTGTGAAATCCAAGTACCTGTCTCCTGCGTTTCGAAGACCCGACCTTCGTGGAAGATTCGATGCCGCATTTTGTCAGAAGATGGATGAAACGTTTCGATGGAATGTCGCTGTTCTGAGAATACGCTTCTTGCATACTGGGAAGGATGAATCCTTCTGGCTCTCCGCTGATGCTGTTTTTTAGACATTCAAGGTCGGAACGCAATTCTTCTAGTAGAGGTACCGAGATCAAAGCTCCTGTCTTGCGAGTTTTTTTTCTGACAAATCCATTGATGAAGTCTACGTGTTCCCACTTCAGCGTGCAGCAGTCTCCGATTCGCATTCCGGTATTTGCTCCAATAATGATTAAACGCTTGAGGTCTCCTCCGAAATTGTCTCCGGCTTTTTCTTTGATCATTTTAATCTGTTCGTCGGAGAATGTATTGTGGGATTTTATGTCGGTCTTGCGCTTGGGGATGGACTCCCATGGATTGTGTTTGACGTCGAACGAAAAGGATAGAATCTTCCACAAGTATCCAAGACCTGCCAGTTTAAGATTGATTGTCGAAGGAGCGTTCCCGTTGACATCGTCCATTATCCTGACAAATTCCTCGGCGTCATGATTTGTGAATCTAGACACCTGGAACGTCGGACCCTTGAATTTAACGAGGTCGTCGCATAGGGACTTGTACTGCTCCAGCCTTTTGCATTCGATCTCGCGTCTTCTTTTAGACTTGACGAACGCGTCGTAGATTTCGGCCATTGTGATAGATGTCGTCGGTCCTCTGGACAGTTCTTCTTTTAAGCCTTCAATCTTTGCTTTTATCAGGGTCAGCGTATCGGACTCGGTCTCAAGTCTATACATGGAAGTCATTCCAGCCAGCTTCTTCAGAGCCTTGGCTTTGAGATCGGAAGTCTTCGTGCCGTCGTCGGACACATGCACACCAAGCGACATCCTATGCAGAGTCCCATGGTATAGAATGCCTCCCCACCACATGTTTCCCCTCTTGAAGAGAGTTCCCATTCCATTCGGTCTTTTCTGTTTCATTCAGTCTTGTTTCCTCTGTATGGTAAACCGTAATAAACATATATGGACTAAAATCAACTCACAACCATTGCCGTTGTCAGTCTGTAATTCGTATTATACACATTTTATACACAAAAATCAATAAAATCCTTATTTGACGCGGCTTCGTGCTTTATGGTAAAATTCTCCTAAAGACTTAAATATGAGATAAAAAGTTGTTATTTTGTTGATATTGGCATTTATGCTTATTTTGAATAAGCCAAAATAAACTAAAATAAATCATATATTATACACATTTTATACACAGTCTCTTGCCATGCTTGGACGGTGCATTTGCAACAGATTGACGGTCTTGCATATTGTATGGGTCTACATACAATCTGCTTCTACGAATATCGATTCGCCCGCTGTCTGGATTCGTCTGTTGAATCTCTTGCCGACCATGACCGGAGGGAGCATGGTGGTTCGTTCGATCCCGAAACGATGTCGTGTTCCGTGCGTGAGGAGCTGGATTCGGACTGTCTCGACAAGGGGATGGTGGATCTGTCCTGCATTCCGCAGAAGGAAGTCGACGAGATCGTCGGACTGTTCCGTGGAAGCCGGACGATGACCGACAGATGGTGGATGAGGGCTCCGAACGGGAAGAAGTCGAATCTGTCAGAGGAGGACTGGGTGCGCGTGAGAACTCCGACCTTCAAGAGACTGTACGGCGACTGGGAGCGTCTTGCCGATGTGAAGAGAATGAAGTCATTTCTGTTCGCGTCTGAGCCGGTCGTGTCGATATCTGGAACGGACTTCGGACCAGACGGACGGAAATTGACGGACAAGGTTCCCGAATATTTCGAACAGATGTTCGGCGGGTGCGCGGTAAACCCGGAGCTTGGAAGGGTGTGCCTTGACATCGAAGGGGTTCAGAGCGACCTGGGGCATGGAATCGGAAGACTCAAATCCGCAGCGTTCACCGCCGTTCACGACACGATAGAGAAGGGGCTGGTTTTCAACCGATCCTACGACTGGAAGAACAGAGGCTGGGAGACGGCCGTCATAGGTGCTCCGATTCTGATCGCCGGCAGAAGGTTTGTATGCGAAGTGATTGTGAAGACTCTTCCGAACTCGCAGAACTTCTATCTGCATGAGGTGGAGGCGGAGGAAAAGGTCGAACAGTCTCTCGTCAATCCGTGCTCGTCTCTTTCAAGGCTCGTCATATCGCTGATCGCATGCGAGGACAGCCGTGGACGTGTCTGCGTCGATCTAGACGAGAACGGAGAGCCGGTCGTTGTTTGACGGTTCGGCATTGTCCGAAAGGACAGCGCATGAACTACTACGACTTTCTGCATCTCCGGAATCGCGACTCCAAGACTCCTTCAAAGTCCGTGTACGACTACTTCGCCGAGGACGACTTTGTCAAATACGGGAGAGGCGGCATCGCTTCACAGAACATCATAGTCGACCTTCCAGTCGAAGAATATCTTGGTCTGTGCGAGCCGTTCATGTCAGACGATTCTTCGCGACACGTCAATCTCAGGGAGAAGGTTGACGGCGGAGAGATCAAAAGGTTTGAGTCGATTCCGATGCTCCGAATTCGCCAGATGGAGGACGGCGAGAATGCAAAAGTCTATGGACACGACGGACGGCATCGAGCACTTCTGATGAAGGAGTTTGGATACAGGAAGATTCCGGTTCGTATCTATGCCGAGAACTTCTGCTGGGGCGAATGTCCGCACGGAGAGCACGATCTGGCGATTCGCGGATGGCCGAAGTGGCTGTGGTGCCAGAACGACAGGAACCGTGAGCGTCCGCAGTACAGGTGGGCGTTTCCAGTCAAGAAAGAAGGCGGCTGTAGAGCGTACGAGAGGGGATTGTCGTGAACTACTTCCAGTATTTGAAGAACAAGTATTCTTCAACGTTTGATTCCGGGGGTGACGTTCCGATTGAGAACTGTCGTTGTCCGGAAGGGCCGTTGAAGTGCGGAAACCACGGGCCGAAGCTGTTGGGGCAATTGACAAGGCAGGACTCTTGGGGACCGCAAGACGAATACGACGAAGTCGTCCGCAAGTACAAGGGCACGCCTTTGTGGATGAAGGCCCCGAACGGGAAGCCGACAAAGCTGACGGAGCGCCAGTGGGTGCAGGTCCGGACGCCGTCGTTCAAGAAATGGTTCGGAGACTGGGAGTCCGCAGACATTCAGAAGTTTCTTGAATCCGAACCAGTCGGAGAGGCTATAGGAAATGAGTTTGCCGGAATGAAACGCGAAGACGTCGAGCGTGAAATGGAGGCCTACTTCAAGTCGATTGGAGGACATGTCGAGAACATGGCAATAGGCTCTGTCAATTTGACAAACAGAGGAATAAACGACACGATGCGCAAAGGGATGGGAAGGCTGAAGTACGCAGCATTCAAGCTTGTTCCAAAGATAATCGAACTGGGGCGCGTCGTCAGATCTGAGAACGACTGGAAACATCGTGGATACAACACGTACGTCATTGCCGCGCCAATCTCGATAGGAGGTATAGGACATGTTGCGGTTGTTGTCGTGAGATGCCACCAGAACGGCGACAAGAACTTCTATCTGCACGAGGTGTCCCCGCTTTCCGTGCAAAAAAATAAAATCGCGGGATTACGATCGGGTCTAGCCGATGACGGCGAAGGAGTCCCGTCCCGCGATTTCGGCAACATTCTATCAAAGCCCCTGTTTTCTGTCAACCCGTCCGACGTGTCGAAAATCGTCGACGAAAACGGCGAACCGCTCGTCGTCTACCATGGGACTGCCGGAAGTCATAAAAAATTCA
>JAKSMR010000007.1 GCA_024400495.1 Bacteroidales bacterium | reverse complement strand
ATCGCTCAAAAATAAGCAGCAATCCATCTCAATCTAATTATTAGAGGTCACCTAAACATATACTATGATCAAGAATATTGCTTTTGTGGCGCATGATGCGCGTAAGGTCGAACTGACCGACTGGGTGCGTAAGAACGCTCGTCTGATGATGGATAACGTGTTGTTCTGCACCGGAACTACGGGCCGGCTCATCGGCGAGGCTCTGAAGGATGAGCTGGGCGATGAAGCTCCGGTGGTGAACCGACTTCTCAGCGGTCCGCTGGGCGGCGATGCTCAGATAGGAGCGATGATTGCCGAAGGGAAGATAGATATGCTCATCTTCTTCTGCGACAATCTGATAGTGCAAGGACACCAGAGCGACATCCAAGGTCTGGTGCGACTGGCTTCGCTCTACAATATTCCCTTCGCCACCAACGCCTCTACGGCCGACTTCCTTTTCCGTTCAGGCCTCTTCAAGGATCCGGAATACGAACATCAGCTGCCTCGTTGCATCGAGCGCTACCGCACGCGTAAGCTGGAAGACGGGGTGTAGGTGGAAATTGCTGTAAAGGTGACCTCTGAGGGTTTTGAGGGAACTAATCTTTAGACGTCGCCTACAAAGAGACCGGAATTAAGTTCGGGCGCATGCAAGAAAACCATTTCCCGGCGTACTAATCTAATAGATAGAAGAAAGAAAAACCAACATGAAGAGATTACTTACAATCGTATTGACCCTGGCCGTTCTTGTGCCTTTCGTGGGCTGTGCCCAGAAGGTGCCAGCAGATATCGCCCAGATCTTTCCCGGCGCCAAGAAGGTGACTGTGGCCAAAGGCTGGACCGAGGTGTATGGCAAGCGCAACGCCCTGTTGGGCTATGTGGCCTATTCGAAGCCTGCCAGCAACGGCATCCGAGGCTATGCCGGCGAGACGCCTCTCATGGTGACTTTCGACGCCCAGAAGCGCATCACCAGCGTCAAACTGCTGCAGAATAGCGAGACCCCCGGTTATCTGAACCATGTCGTCGCCTCGGGCTTCCTCGACAGGTGGAACGGTCTCACCATCGGCGAAGCGAAGAAGAAAGAGGTCGACGCCGTGGCTGGCGCCACCTATACCTCCGAGGGCGTGAAGAAGAGCCTGAAAGCCTGCCTGGGCCAGATTGGCGCCAAATAGGATATGAGGCAAGTCGGGCAACCTGGGGTGGCCCGATAGAGGAAGGGTTTCCTATGGCCGCCGAGGCTGCAGGAGACCCTCCCTTGTCCTGATGCAGGCAAGGGACAAGTCCGCTACACTCTCGCTAGAGCGTAGTCCAGGGCCATAGGGAGACTATGGCTGGTGAGGCCTTGGTCCGACGCTGGTGCGAGCCTGATGCGGCGCTGGCGTCCTTCTGGCGAGAGACGGGGAGATGGTTAATATATTTTTAATTATTATTAAAAAGTGGCTGTAAAATAAAAAAAAATCGTATATTTGCAGTTCCGGATAATGGTGTCCGGCCTATATATATAATAAATTATGGATTTCAAACTCAACACTATAGAAGAAGCAATCGAGGACTTCAAAGCTGGCAAATTCGTGATTGTGGTCGATGATGAAGACCGCGAGAACGAAGGCGACTTTATCATCGCAGCAGAGAAAATCACCCCCGAACATGTGAATTTCATGCTCCATAACGGACGTGGTGTCCTCTGCGCACCTATCACCGAGGACCGCTGCAAGGAGCTCAACCTCGACATGCAGGTTCACGACAACACCTCCATGCTCGGCACTCCTTTCACCGTCACCGTCGACCTGCTCGAGGGCTGCACTACCGGCGTCTCTATGCACGACCGTGCTATGACCATCAACGCTCTGGCCAACCCCAACACCAAGCCCAGCGACCTGGGCCGTCCCGGCCACATCAACCCTCTGCGTGCCCGCAATGGCGGCGTGCTCGTCCGCGCCGGCCACACCGAGGCATCGGTCGACCTCGCCCGCCTGGCAGGCCTCTATCCCGCAGCAGCCCTCATCGAGATCATCAACGAAGACGGCACCATGGCCCGCATGCCCCAGCTGCAGGAAGTGGCCAAGAAATTCGGCCTGAAGATCGTCGCCATCAAAGACCTCATCGCCTACCGCGTGGCCCACGAGACCCTCATCCGCAAAGAAGAAGAGGTGTTCCTCCCCACCGAGCACGGCAACTTCAACCTCATTGCCTACACCCAGCTCGACAACGGCGCCACCCATATGGTGCTCCGCAAAGGCGAATGGAAAGAGGACGAACCTGTGCTCGTGCGCGTCCACTCCAGCTGTGCCACCGGCGACATCTTCGGCAGCTGCAAGTGCGATTGTGGCGGCCAGCTTCACGAAGCTATGAAGATGATTGAGAAAGAAGGCAAAGGCCTCGTAGTCTATATGAGTCAGGAAGGCCGCGGCATCGGCCTCGTGAACAAACTCAAAGCTTACCACCTCCAGGAGCAGGGCTACGACACCGTGGAAGCCAACCTCAAGCTCGGCTTCAAAGCCGACGAGCGCGACTACGGCATCGGCGCCCAGATCCTCCGCGACCTCGGCGTCGGCAAGATGCGTCTGATGACCAACAACCCCGTGAAACGCAGTGGCCTCGAAGGCTACGGCCTCGAGATCGTGGAGACCGTGCCCATCGTCATCAAACCCAACCAGTACAACGAAAAATATCTCAAGACCAAGCAGGAACGCATGGGTCACGACCTCGGTCTCGACTGCGGATGCAACTGCGAACACTAAAACCCGATAGAAAGCAAGTTCAAGCGCCCGGCCCAGGAGCCAGGAGCCGCTCCCGCCGCCAAATCCACACGAGCCCCGAGCCACAACTCCCCAGCCCCGAGACCGGCACTTGAAGAAAAAACAGATAACAAACTCCCATGTTCGACTACGAAACCAAGCTGGCAGGCATAGAATACAAGATCCGTCTTCTTGTTGAGGAGAACAAACGCCTCAAAGAGGACAAGCTGCGCCAGATCGAACGTCAGGAAGAACAGAAAGAGATCATCAAAAACCAAGAACTCGAAATAAACAAACTCAAAGAACAAAATAAAATTCTAAAACTCAGGAACACGCTAGAAGAAAAGGGCGATTCGGCTGAAATAAAACTCAAGATCAATCAGTTGATCAGAACTATAGATAGAAGCATATCTTTACTGAACAAAATCGACTAGGCGATGAATGCTAACGACGAACTCATACCTGTAACCGTCACCGTGTTGGGGCGAAACTACAAGCTCAAGGCAGCGCGTAGTCAGGAGGCAGCCTTACGAAAGGCAGCAGAGACCATCGATGCGCAAGCAAAGATGTACGGGAAGAGCTACGTCGGACGCGACAACCAGGACCTCTTGGCCATGGCAGCGCTCGGTCAGGCAACAGAACTCATCAAGATACAAGAAAATCTGAAGTTTAAAGACAGCGAACTGATAAAGAAAATGGAGGAGATAGACTCCGCCCTCGATAACTACCTGCATCCCATCCAAAACAGTTTGTAAACTCAACACCTTTTACAAACCGAGCTGACTCAGGGTGGGTAGGTTGGCCTAGAGGGCCATCGTGCGGACATAGCGATATGGGGTACGATTGATAGCTGAGACACCCGGCACTCAAATCCTAACAATTCAGAGTTTACCATAACTCTCGGAGGATGAGATGCAGTTTTTTTCAAAAGCATGGGAGACAGCAGGCAGACAACGAGAAAGAGCAACACCATCAGTTCACGTTTGAATCCTTGTCACTAACTCACGCAGAGAAACCCGATTCCCATAGCACGTTCCCCCTAACAACACTTTATCACACATGAGTATCATAGTACCAATCCTCGTAGCAATCGGGGGACTCGTAGTAGGTGGCGGCGTAGCCGTATGGCTCTCGACCACTGTAATGAAAAACAAACTCACCGCCAAAAGCCAGGAGGCTCTCAGAAACGCCGAGAAGGAAGGCGAGATGCTTAAGGAGAAGAAAATCCTCCAAGCCAAGGAAAAGTTCCTCCAGCTCAAGAGCGAGCACGACAAACAATGTAACGAACGCAACAACAAGCTCCACGAAGTAGAGCAGAAGCTCAAGCAGCGCGAGCAGACCCTCGCCCAGAAGGTTGACGACCTCCAGCGCAAAAGCAACGAGCTTAAGAATGCCAGCGAAAACCTCAACAACCAGATCGAGGTGCTCAACAAACGTCAGGCCGAAGTAGAGAAGGTCTACCGCGAGAGTGTCTCCAAGCTCGAGCACATCGCCGGCATGACCGCCGAAGAGGCCAAGCAGCAGCTCATCGACGCCATCACCGACGAAGCCAAGGCCGAAGCCGCCAACAGCATCGTCGACATCGTAGAAGAGGCTAAGATGACCGCCAACGAACAGGCCAAAAAGATCGTCATCCAGAGCATCCAGCGCACCGCCACCGAGGCCGCTATAGAGAATACCGTCACCGTCTTCAACCTCGAGAACGAAGAGGTAAAAGGCCGCATCATCGGCCGCGAGGGTCGTAACATCCGCACCCTCGAGTCGCTGACCGGCGTAGAGATCATCATCGACGACTCCCCCGACGCCATCATCCTCTCCGGCTTTGACCCCGTACGCCGCGAGATAGCACGCCTCTCTCTCCACAAGCTCGTCACCGACGGCCGTATCCACCCCGCACGTATCGAAGAGGTGGTGGCTAAGACCCGCAAGCAGATCGAGCAGGAGATCGTTGAAGTAGGTAAGCGCACCTGTATCGACCTCGGCATCAACAACATGAACCACGAACTGATGCGCATGGTCGGTCGTATGAAATACCGTTCCTCCTATGGCCAGAACCTCCTCCAGCACAGCCGCGAGGTCGCCAACCTCGCCGCCACTATGGCTAGCGAGCTAGGCCTCAACCCCAAGCTGGCTAAACGTGCTGGCCTGCTCCACGATATCGGCAAAGTGCCCGAGACCGAGCCCGAGCTGCCACACGCAATCCTCGGTATGAAGCTTGCTGAGAAATACAAAGAGAATGCCGACGTCTGCAACGCCATCGGTTCCCACCACGATGAGATGGAGATGACCAGCCTCATCGCTCCCATCATCCAGGTGTGCGACGCCATCAGCGGCGCTCGTCCCGGCGCTCGTCGCGAAGTTGTAGAGGCTTACATCAACCGCCTCAACAAACTCGAAGAGATGGCTATGAGCTACCCCGGAGTAGTGAAGACCTACGCTATCCAGGCCGGTCGTGAACTCCGTGTTATCGTTGGCGCAGAGAAGGTCAGCGACGCCGAAGCAAACAAACTCTCTTACGATCTCTCCAAGCAGATTCAGAACGAGATGACCTATCCTGGTCAGATCAAGGTTACTGTTATTCGTGAAACCCGAGCAGTCAACTACGCCAAGTAAGTCAGAAAGCTCGCAACTTAAAACTACAAAGTTCGAATCATCATGCTGAACTTGTTCATCAATTGGAACGTCGACCCTGTGCTGGTGCAGCTCGGAAGCTTCGGGCTGCGCTGGTACTCGTTGGGATTCCTCTTCGCTTTCCTCTGCGGATACTTCATCTTGCTGAAGATGTTCAAGAAGGAAGGTGTCGAGGAGTCGTACCTCGACAGTTTCTTCGTCTATATGTTCCTTGCCGTGCTCGTTGGTGCACGCATGGGCCATTGCCTCTTCTATGAGCCCGACTATTTCCTTACCTCCGATCATTGGCTGGAGATTTTCCTGCCGATCGACCTCAAGACGGGGCATTTTACCGGCTATCAAGGCCTCGCCAGCCATGGTGCTGCGATAGGCATCCTGTTCACCATGTGGCTCTTCTACCGCAACAAACGCATCAATCCCTGGTGGATGCTCGACCGTTTTGTCATCGTCATCGCCCTTGGCGGCTGTTTCATCCGTCTGGGCAACCTGATGAATAGCGAGATCTACGGCGTTGAGACTTCCCTGCCTTGGGGTTTCATCTTCGAGCGTAATGGCGAGACGGTTCCCAAACATCCTACCCAGCTCTACGAAGCGCTGAGCTACCTCATCATCTTCGTAGTCTCCTATCTCGTCTATGTCAAGAAGGACGCCAAGCTCCGCTCGGGTGTCATGTTCGGGTGGTGGCTCATCGCTCTCTTCGGGATGCGCATCATCATCGAGTTCGTCAAAGAAGAGCAGGTGGCTTTCGAACAGGGAATGCTGCTTGATATGGGCCAATGGCTCAGCATGCCTTTCGTCCTGTTGGGAGTGGTGATGCTCGTGTTGGGGTATAAGGGGAAACTGAAGCAGGGGCCTTTTGTTGAGAAGAAAGTAAAATAACCGAGTCTTTCGCGCGTAGTATTATGGAAAATGAGACCCAACTCCAGCAGAAACCTGCGAGATCCAAAGCCAAACGTTTCTTTGTATGGACGATATTGGTCGTGATCCTCTTCCTGGTGGGCCTGTGCTACTTCAAGTTCTACTTCGTCTTTGGCGAAGGCGTGAAGGCTGGCGAGCTCAACTATATGGTCCACAAGGGCTATATATGGAAGACTAACGAGGGGAAGATCATCCAGAGCGGATTCAAAGGCAAGGCCGGCACAGCTATACAGTCCTATGAGTTCGAATTCTCGGTGGCCGACCAGAGAGTGGCTGACTCGCTGATGCGTTGCACCAGCAAGACTGTCGAGCTCCACTACAAGGAATACAAAGGGATGTTGCCTTGGCGAGGAATGAGCCGCTA
The DNA here is from genome assembly GCA_024400495.1 of Bacteroidales bacterium. Taxonomy (GTDB): domain Bacteria; phylum Bacteroidota; class Bacteroidia; order Bacteroidales; family P3; genus Colimorpha. Next base: position 91,457 of record JAKSMR010000007.1, on the reverse strand, counting down.
TGTGGTTGACTCCATCTATTCGGTGCAGAGCAACTGATGAGCCGCAGGACGCGTGTTGTAGAGACGGAGAATATACATTAATTACGAATATATTAATAAACTATTGAATAAACAATGAAGACACTTATCTTAGTTCGCCACGGCGAAAGTGCATGGAATAAACTGAATCTTTTTACTGGTTGGACCGATGTTGACCTTACCGAGAATGGTGTGAAAGAGGCCTTTGAGGCTGGCAAGCTCCTCAAGAAGGAGGGTTTCAAGCCCCAGATGTGCTACACCTCCTATCTGAAGCGTGCTGTGAAGACTCTCAACCAGATTCTCGACGCTATGGACATGGACTGGCTCCCTGTAGAGAAGAACTGGCGTCTCAACGAGAAGAGCTATGGCGCTATCCAGGGCCTCAACAAGGCCGATACTGCTGCCAAATATGGCGACGATCAGGTGCTCCTCTGGCGCCGCAGCTATGATGTGCAGCCTCCTGCCCTCGAGGACAACGATCCCCGCAACCCTCGCAACGAGGAGCGTTATGCTGGCGTAGACCCCAAGCTCCTTCCTGCTACTGAGGCTCTTTGCGACACTATCGATCGTATCATGCCTTACTACAAAGGGACCATCCTTCCCGCTATGGAGAAGAACGACCAGATTATCATCGTGGCTCATGGAAACAGCCTTCGTGGTATTGTTAAAGAGCTCCGCGGTATGAGCAACGAAGAGATTTTGAAGTTCAATCTGCCTACCGCAGTTCCTTACATTTTTGAATTTTCTGACGACATGAAGCTCCAAAAAGAGTATTTCTTGGGCGATCCTGAAGAAATTCGTAAGAAAATTGAAGGTGTTGCTAATCAGGCTAAAAAGAAATAAATTAGCAAAAAAAAGCTGTCAAAAGAAAAATATTTTTGGCTAATACAAAAAAAGTTAGTACTTTTGCACTCGATTTGTTCAGCAAGATTGAACAACAGTTTGACAGCTAACGGAGAGGTGGGTGAGTGGCTGAAACCAACAGTTTGCTAAACTGTCGTACTCGATTAGGGTACCGGGGGTTCGAATCCCCCCTTCTCCGCAAAAGAAAAGAACCTACGAAGGAGGTGAGACTCGGGATATAGCGTAGTCCGGTTATCGCGCCTGCTTTGGGAGCAGGAGGTCGCAAGTTCGAATCTTGCTATCCCGACGCAGAAAAGAGCTTACCGTAGTAAGCTTTCTTTGTTTAGGAGAGGTCCTTGAAAAAAAGGTTTTCCTTAAAATTGGGAATGACAATTCCCAGACAGAAAGAAACCTTGAAAAAACCAGCCAGTAGGTTTTGGCTAAACAAGGTTCCGTAGCTCAGCTGGATAGAGCAACTGCCTTCTAAGCAGTAGGTCCTGCGTTCGAATCGCAGCGGAATCACCACTTTTTTTTCATATTTTTTGATTTAGTTGTTTTGGGATTCTCGTTGTGAAACGGGGATCCTTTTTTTGTCTGTCCCCCATAGCAACGCTACGGTAGCCTCGCTCTAGCCATAGTGCAGCCTCGCAAATGGTTGGTCCTAGAGCGACTCTGAAGCGAAGCAAGAGCGACTTTGGTGCGACCTTGATGCGACCTTGATGCGACGCAAGAGCGACGCTAGAATGAGAACGAAGCGGACGAGGGGGGATTGTTGTGGGCAGAGAGGGGGATAGGGCCGAGGGGGATGTGTGGATTTGAGCCTCGGGAGAGGTGATTTTATAGTAAAAGAATAAAAAAATCGTAAAAAATTGAAACCTTTTTTCGCTATTTGCGTTAATAAGCATGTAATATTGTATCAAATCCAACTTGAAATAATATATTAAAGTACATAAATAACATGAAGACTATCCGTCAAGTAATGAAGCTTATGCTGATTGCACTCGCATTGGTATGTGTATCGTGCAATTCTAAAATGTTCAACAAAGAGGAATTGGAGCTCGTCCCCGTGCAGCTCTCTGGCGATTGGGGTTACATCAACCTCGAAGGCAAGTATGTCATCAATCCTCAGTTCTCTGTTGCTTGCTGTTTCACCAAAGAGGGTCTTGCCGCCGTTTGCGACAAAACCGGCAAATGGGGTTACATCAACCAGAAGGGCAAATATGTCATGCAGCCTAAGTTCAAAGCAGCCACCAGCTTTAGCGAGGGTCTTGCTCTTGTTGTGGTCGAAGGAGAACACATCAAGTGTATCGACACCAAAGGTGAGGTTCGTTTCGTTCTTCCCCAGGCCGAAGTTGCAATGGGTTTCTCCGAGGGCCGTTGCCTTTTCATGAACAAAGAGAACAAATACGGTTATGCCAACGATATGGGTAAGACCGTCATCAATGCCGAATATGATGCAGCAGGCATCTTCTCCGAGGGTCTTGCTGCCGTTATGAAAGATGGCATGTGGGGTTTCATCGACAAAGACGGTAACATGGTTATCCATCCCCAGTTCGACGAGGTTGGCGCCTTCAACGAGGGCCTGGCTTTCTTCCGTCGTGATGACCGTTGGGGTTATATCGACAAAAACGGCAGTTATGCTATCAATCCTCAGCTGGAGAGATGTACTAACTTCAGCGAAGGTCTTGCTGCTTTCTATCAAGACTACAAGACTGGGTACATTAACAAAGAGGGTAAGATCTGTTTCATCCTCGCCTCTTGGGAAGAGCAGAAAAAAGGAGTCTCCCTTATCGCTCAGGCTGATGGCGTAGAGGTTAATCCTCTTTATAACGAAGTTGATGAGATTCCTTACACTCCCCAGTCCCAGAGCTCTATCAACGTAGAGACCGACCACAGCTATAGCGTCCAGGTCGCTTCTAGCCGAAAGGACAACAGCTTCCACAGCGGTCTTGCATTGGTGAATATGGGCCATCGCAATGGTTATATTAATACTGATGGTAACATTATTATTAATCCCCAGTTCGACGACGCTACCCGTTTCTATGGCGAATATGCTTTCGTACGCATGGATGGCCGTTGGGGTATCATTAATAAGGAAGGCAAATATCTTGTCAATCCTCAGTTCGACGCTCTCAACCCCGAGTCTCTCATCAACGTGATTGCTTCCGACTACTACGATTGCCATCCCTTCCTCAAAGCATTCTTTGATATCGTATACAAGGACAACGCTACTACTTTCGACGGCTTTGGTGTTGATTCTACTCTCAACGCTCTGGTGAAATCCCACCACAAGTATGTTGCTATCGACAACCGCTACACCATGGAGGATCGTCAGTTCCGTCATCTCACCAACGACATCACTCTCGAGGGAGAAGGCTACATGTTCATGGACAATATCTACAAGAAGACCAACGACAATACCGACAGCCTCCGTCGTAGCAAGCTCGAAAGATACAACCTCAAAGCTATCATCGGCCAGACTTCCTACGTGTTCCGCTTCGAAAATACTGCTGCCTCCAAGCAGAAGATCATCGTCAAGGCTTTCAAGGAGAAACTTGAATCTCTCTACAATGTGACCTTCACCTACGACAAGAAGCAGAACCTCTACCTCAGCAGCGATGGCGTCCTCGGATTCCTCATCACCACCAACGACAATCTCGTAGTTCTCTACGTTGACTATACCCGCAACCACTTCAAGCAGGAATACATCCCCCGTTGGAATGGTATCAACCCCGGCGAAGGTAGCGAAAACGTCATCCGCAACGTGCACGCATACTCCATCCTTCCCCTCATCAAGTCGGGTATCCCCTCCGATATGAAACGCGTAGAGCAGGCTTCTCTCAGCGCCTCCAAGGTGACCAAGAGCACTCCCGCTATCGAGCAGCCCAAAGCCCAGCCTAAGGCTCAGCCCAAGGCTGCCGCCAAACCTGCAGCAAAGCCGGCCGCTAAGACCGACAGTACCGCAAAGAAAGAGGCTCCCAAGACCGACACAGCCGTAAAAGAGGCTCCTAAGGTTGACTCCGTAGTGAAGAAGGCCGAAGCCAAGGATGAGGTAGTGAAACCTGCCGCAGCTCCCAAAGTAGAGGTTGTGACTCCCGTCAAGAAAGAGCCCGTTCAGGAGAACGTCAAAGTGGCTGCTCCCGCAATCGAGAAAGTAGCTGTTCCTGCAGAAACCACTACCGAAAGCGCAGCCAAAACAAGAAATACCGCCGCTAAGCTCTAATAAGACGAGACTCTATCAGTAGTATCATAAAGACACACAGAATTATGCCACTAGTATATTGCAAATCGTGCGGGAAACTCTTCCAGAATACCGAGCCCCAATGTCCTCATTGCGGAACCCCGCTGCCCAGACCCACAATCCGCACCACTCGTACCCAGGCAGAAGAGGCCCCCAAGCCTCTCGGCCCTAGCGACGAGGAGCTGCGCCAGCGCCTTGAAGAGGCCAAACAACGGCTGGCGGAGATGGAGAAACAGCAGCAGGAAGCTCCCGCTCCCGAGGTTGTTGAAGAGCCTGCAGCATCAGAGCCCGCTCCCGAACCCGAGATGAAGGAGGAAGGGCCCGTTGCAGCCGTGGAAACAGAGACTCCCCAGCCTGTAGCAGAACCCGAACCTGTTGCCGCTCCCGAACCCGAAACGAAGGAGGAGGAAGAGAAGAACGCGCAGGAAGAGCCTGCTGAAGAAAAAGAAGAAGTTATGCCCAATACCTGTGACTGTATGACCGACAACAAATCCTGCAAGGATAACACCCGTTGTAAGAAAATCGTCATGTGGGTTGCTTTGGCTCTGATTATCGCCTGTCTGCTGGGCTTTGGAGGATACAAATGGTACATGAACAGCAATGTCCGTTATGCCAAACTGGCAAAAGAATATTGCGCCTCCCTTCCCAAAGACTGCGTGGTTCTCGGTACCAATATCGACCATCGCGAGAGTACGGTCTACTATGCCGAGAAGAGCATCACCAATCCCGGAGTATTCTCCTATAATCTCGCCAAGAAACTGGGCGGCCAGCTTCTTTATGGCGGCAAGGATGTCGAAGGACACGATGTCGTCGACTATATGATTGTTGATCATAAGATGACCGACAAGAACCTGTTCCTCATCCTTCAGCCTTTCAAGAACAATCCCAAACACGCCTATGATGTAGTCTATATCGACTTCCTCAACAGCCTGCCTCACTATCTCGACTATGGTAGAGATGCTGTCTTTACCGAGGATAATCAGATCAAGGTGACCCAGCTTCTCACCCGTCGTTGGGAAGGCGACTCTATCAAGATCACCTACGAGGAGCGCGATGTGTTCTATAATATGAACGATGATGTGGTGGATCTTTGGCAGAAATGTCAGGATACCAAGAATGAGAATATCCGCATCGAGAGCCAGTTCCTAGTCGATCAGAAGCCCGTTGAGGTGAAGAAAGATACTGTTGTGGCAAAGGAGAAGAAAGTGGTGGCAGAAAAGCCTGTCAAGAAAGCCGAAAGCCCTGCTGCAAAACCTGCCGAGAGACCTGTGGCAAAGAGCTCCCAGGGCAGCTCCGGAACCATAGCCTATTCTCGCGAAGCCAAGGTGAACAGCATCTATGATTTCACAGAGAAGGTAACTGCACAAACCGTCTATGTCCCCATCGACGAAGAGAGCAACCTTGCAGAAGACCAGATCACCCGCATCAAGGAACAGATCAACCGCAGTATCGAGGAGCTGAACCGTCTGGAATATCTCGACGCTCCCACTCCCCAGCAGATCACTCGCATGAACCAGCTCAAGCAGAATATCCTGAGCGGCTACAATTCGATGATCACTTTGGGCGAGAATACCGGTAATGCCCAGCTCATCAAATATGCACGTACCGAGAAGGCTAAGACCCAGGATGTGCTGAACACTCTTCCCTACTAAACTATCGCAAAAGAACCTTGTTAAATGAATAACACAGACAATCTTCCCAATAACGGAAATGCTAGCGAACGCGACCGCCTTCTCAGCGAACTGGCTGATGTAGAGGCCGCAATCCAACGACTAGAGGCACAGAAGGAGGCTCCCAAGACAGAGGCTCCTGTCCAGCAGAATTCTGCCGCCCAGGTTCAGAACGAGCCCAATAACGCCCCCGAAGTTCCGAGCAAGGAAAATGCCGGAGAGGCTCGGGAAGAGGCTTCTCGCGAGGCAGGAAAGCCTGTCGTAGAGGCATCGCAGGATCAAACCGAGAGCGAGAATGGCAAGAAGGCCAAGAGGAGATGTCCTATCTGGTTGTGGATCGTGCTGGCGCTAGTGGCAGTCGTCGTTGTGCTGTTTGTCCTGCAGATGTGCAAACGACAGAATCTCTTAGCTCATGCGCAACGCTATTATACCGTCTCGGAGACTCGTTTGGCTAACCATACGATCTTTGGGAAGGATAAGATCGTCACTCTGCCCTATGGTAGCGAGGTCTTCATGCTCGAATATGGCGAAGAGGCTAGCTCTGTTTCGTTGAATCAGAGAAGCTTGCGCCGTTGTATGGCTCCTACCTGGATGCTTCTGGATAGCGCCGATTTCCATTGCCTCGATCGTGTTTGGGGCAACGATGAGGCAAGAGAGGCTATCACCTCGTCCCATTGCCGTCGCGCGTTGCTCAGCTATATGAAGAACAAGTCCAAACGTGAGGCATGGAAGGTTAATGTTCTGCCTGCTGACGCTAAGCTGAATACTGTGTTCTTCAAGCATATGGTGCATCAGGATTCCAAGTATCCCGACATGGTAGTTATCTTCCAGAACAAGTATGCTGAACGTCGTTGTGTGATGTTTTCCTTCGACGAAGAGGGCCATTTCTGTCAGGTCTTTGACAGAGAAGCTCCTGCCGAAGGTCTGATCCGCGATGTTTATATCGATACTGTTACGAACGAATATGCTGTAGACTATCTCTCCGACGAGTCGAAGCTAGCACTCTAATTCGTTCATATCAAACACCTTGCGCCACCCTTTGCCTTTGTGCAGAGGGTGGTTCGTTTTCACTCCTGTAGGATGGAGGAGGCATAGCCTTGCGCCTATATAGCGCCTATATAAGGTCTATAATTGTAGGCGCTAATGATACGCTAGTGATATGCTAATGATACGCTAGTGATATGCTAATGCGACGTTGATGGGACGCTAGTGCGACGTTGATGGGGCGCTAGAAGGATATTGATTGCCTATAGGAGTTTCTGGGGTTAGGGCTCTGGAGATGACAGGAATTGTCGCCAGAGTGGGGGAGGAGGGAGCGCTCGGTTGTGGAATGAATTATTAAATTATGCAAAAAGGCGGGAAGAATAGGTCCTATTACAGTTTTTTTTCGTACCTTTGCATGTTTGTTAATTATATATGAATATAATTGAGAAAATAGTAAAGTTCTGCAAATCACATCGGTCTGCATCTGTTTCGCAATGCGAAAGCGTGGCGAAAGGAGCGCAAATTGATGCAAATAACGGCGAAAAGGAAATGAAATATCTCATTGTTGGTCTTGGCAACGTAGGTTCGGAGTATGAAGGCACCCGCCACAATTGTGGTTTTATGGCATTGGACGCATTGGTGAAGGGAACGGATGTGAAGTTTCAGCTTGACCGTCACGCCTATCGCGCCGAGATGCGCCACAAAGGACGTATCCTCGTGCTCATCAAACCCACCACTTTTATGAACCTTAGCGGCAAGGCTGTGAAATATTGGATGATGCAGGAGAAGATCGAGCAGCAGAACCTCCTCGTGCTGGTCGACGATATCGCCCTTCCCGTAGGTGCCTTGCGTATGAAGAAGCAGGGCTCGGGTGGCGGCCACAACGGTCTTGGCAACATCGAGCAGCTCATCGGCCCCAACTACTGCCGTCTGCGCATTGGCGTAGGCGACAACTTCAGCCGTGGCCGGCAGGTTGACTATGTGCTCGGCCAGTTCTCTGCCGAAGAGCATGCGGTATTAGATCCTGCGTTGGAGCAGGCAGCCGAGTTTGTGAAGGCTTTCTGTACTGTGGGTCCCGACCGGGCAATGAACATGTTTAACAAGAAGCCCAAGAAAGAGGCTCAGGAAAAGGCAGAGACAAGCAACGAGAAGTAGAAACGCACGAGGCTTCGGCAGGACGACAGGCAAGAGCGTCCTGAGGCACAAACAGAAAGACAATAGGACTAGAACAGAACATTAGAAACTGACAACGAAACGATGAATCTGGTTTTTGACATAGGAAACACCCGCACCAAGGTCGCTCTCTTCGCCCAAGGCGAGATGGTTGACCTCTGGAACCGCGCCAACGCCGACTATGCACAGGCCGAGCTGGAAGCCTATGTCGCCACGCTCTGCCGCCATTATGAGGTGGAAGGAGCCATCGCTTCGGTAGTGGGGGCGATGCCCGAGTGGAAGGCGCTCCTTCCCGAATCCCTGTTGGGCAGGCTCCATATCCTCGGCAAGGCCACCACGCTTCCTTTCAAGGTCGATTACGAAACGCCCGACACCCTCGGCGCCGACCGCCTGGCCCTTGTTGCCGGAGCGCTCAACCACCAGCCTCAGGGCAATGTCCTGGTCGTTGATGCCGGAACCTGCATCACTTTCGACTTCATCGACTCGAGGAACACCTATCTCGGCGGCGCAATCATGGCCGGCCTGCGGCTCCAGCTCGGCGCCATGCACAACCACACAGCCAAGCTCCCCATGCTGGAGAGCGCTATGGCAGAGTCGCTTCCCCTTCTCGGCAGAAGCACCCGGGGCTGTATGTATAGCGGCAGCATCCGCACCACAGCTTTCGCCATCGAAGGCTATTATACCTCGCTCGCCAAAGATCAGGCTCAGGCTCCCGTCCTTATCCTTACCGGAGGCGATGCAGAAACCCTCAGCCAATATATCACCATTCCTCATCAGACGCACAAGTATCTGCTTCTGGAAGGACTGGCCAACATAGAACAGAATCTCAACCGATAATATCATCAAAAGAAAGCATATGCGATACCTCAAACCTATAGTGATGTTCCTCCTGGCAGCCCTCGCCTTTGGCGTGAAGGCTCAGAACGGCATCAACACCCCTTATTCCCAATACGGCATCGGGCTCTCCCATCTGCCATACAATATGCCCTATGCAGCACAGCTGGGTGGTGTGGTCTATACCCGTTCGGCCAGCAATATGGTCAACCCCTTCAACCCCGCCTCCTATGCCGCCATCCAGTCCCAGAGCTTCGTGTTTGATATGGGAATGAACATCGATATGGTCAGTCAGACCGACAAAAGCAACTCCTTCAAGGATGCCGACGGCAACATCGGATATATAGCCATCGCCTTCCCCGTGGCCAAATGGTTCAAGACCTCGTTCGGCCTTCTCCCCATGACCAACGTCAGCTACGAGTCGGTCCGTATGATGTCAGACTCTCTCTACGGGAGCATGAAGAATATCTACGACGGAGCCGGCGGCGTCAGCCGTCTCTATTGGGGTGCCGGTTTCAACATCACCAAGGACCTCTCGGCCGGCTTCAATGTAAACTATCTCACGGGCTCCATCTCCCGAGCCATCACCTACGATTTCCTGAACAACGACACCTCCAACTTTATCGACTCCCGTCGCGGAAAGAACACTACCGTTCATAACGTGACCTTCGACTTCGGTCTGCAGTATCGTCACGATATAGGCAAGGACTACGCCTTCGGTTGCGGACTCACCTTCGTCCCTCACCAGAAACTCTCCATTACCGACAACGCGCTCATCTACACCTTCGTCACCTCCCAAGGTTTCGAGTATATGCGCGACACCATCTTCCCCGGCCCCGGCCAGGAGAGCGAGTATGAGTCGACCCTCGAGCAGCCTATGAAAGTCGGCCTCGGCCTCAACTTCCAGAAGAACAACTACTGGAACATCGCCTTCGACGCAACCTATGCCTCCTTTGGCGGAATGAAATATGTTGACGAACGCAATATCTTCGGCAGTACTGCCGTCGAGTACAATAACGCCATCAGTACCGCTCTGGGCTTCCAGCTCCTAGGCAACCCCGACGCAACCAAGTATATGCGTCGCATCACTTACTCGACAGGCTTCCACTACGAGAGCGGGAAGCTCTGTCTCAAGATGGTCGACAACCAGGCCCACTCCCTTAACGAATGGGGCATCGGTCTCGGCGCCACCCTGCCTATGCGCAAAGGCCGTTCGGCACTAACCCTCTCCCTCTCCTACAACAACTTCGGCACAGCCGAGCTGCTCCGTCGCGAGAGCTTCTCTTTCGGAATCTCCATAGGAAGTTGCGAGAGCTGGTTTATGAAGAGAAAATATAACTAATCGTGCCGAAGATCGTGGCCTATATTGTTAACAAAGATTAATTCCAAGCCAAGAATACAATAATCACTCCGAAAATAATACAAAATTAGAAAAAATAAACACAAAAAGATGAAGACAATCAAGATTGCGCTGGTAGCTGTAGTTATGCTCAGCTCTATGATGACTGCCCTTGCTCAGTCTGAATGCAAAGTGAACTATCAACTTTTCAAGGACGCCTACCGTAACAAGGATTACGACCAGGCTTATGTAATGATGAAAGACTGTATCGCCAACTGCCCCAACGTAGGCGAGAACCTCTACATCAATGGCGTTGCGCTGATGAAGATCCGTATGAATGCCGCAACCGATCCTGCCGTCAAGGCCACCTATATCGACAGCATCTGCCAGCTCTACGACCTGCGCGTGCAGTACTATGGCAAACCCGAGAAGAACCTCGCTAACAAAGCCGCCGATATCGAGAAACTCGTAGGCGAAAAGGGTGTTGACAAATACTATCCCCTCTATGCCGACGCTATCGAGAAGGCTGGTGCCAAGATGGAAGCTAAATATGTATACCTCTACTTCAATGCCGCCGTCGACTATGTGAAGGCCGGCTTTGCAGAGCCCACCCTCATCATCGACTGCTACGACATTGCCAGCACTCTGCTCGACGACGAATTGACCGAGAGCGTTGAAAAATACAACGCCTCCAAAGAGGAAGGTGATGCCGCTAAGATGGCAAAGGACAGCATCCTCGTTGCCTCCATCCGCGCTCAGATCGCCAGCGTTGAAGGTACCTTCTCCCCCTATGCTTCCTGCGACCAGCTGGTGGCTATCTACAGCAAGAAGTTTGAAGCCGACCCCAACAATCTCGACCTTCTGAAGAAGATCACCAAGATCATGTCCGCTAAAGGCTGCACCAAGGAAGACCTCTTCTTCCAGGCTACCAAGAACCTCTATGCTCTCGAACCCACTCCCAAGACCGCTTATATGATGGGCGCCATGTGCCTCGGCGACGAGAAATACAGCGAAGCAGTACGCTACCTGAAAGATGCCACCGAAGGCCTTACCGACACCAAGGACCTCTACAGAGCATACCTCTATCTCGGCCGTGCATATGCAGGCGCCAACAGCTATAGCGCAGCCCGTAGCGCTTACTACAAAGCTGCCGAGCTCGACGGCACCAAAGGCGAGCCCTACCTCATGATCGCCAGCCTCTATGCAAGCAGCAGCCGCAGCATCAACGACGGTCTCAACGGCCGCAGCGCCTACTGGGCAGCTGTCGACAAAGCCATCCGTGCAAAGAACGTCGACAACAGCCCCGAGAATGTTGAAGCTGCCAACCGTATGATCAGCTCCTACAGCGGCTACTATCCCAAGAAACAGGACGCTTTCATGCTCGACCTCATCGACGGCCATTCCTATGTGGTTCCCGGCTGGATCGGCGAATCCACCACTATCAGAACTCGCTAAAGAATGCTCTGTAACAACACCAACAACACATCCTGCGGCAAGTGGAGAGGAACGCTCCACTTGCTGCTTGGTTTGTGCTGTCTGGCTTTCTGCTCCTGCGTAAATGATATGGAGAAGGTGAATTTCTTCAGCAGGAAAGACCTTCCCACACAGCAGGTGAAAGAGGCCGATATCGTGCGTTCGGCAAGAGGCGATCTCCAGATCTCGATGCAAGCTCCGATTATCGAAATCTACAACAAGCCCGAGAACAAGACCGTCTATCCACAAGGTGTCCAGATCTATTTCTACAACGAGAACCACACAAAGAAAGCCTTCCTGCGTGCCGATTATGCCATATCCTACGACGATAAGGACATGATGGAAGCCAAGAAGAACGTGGTGATCATCGACTACGGAACGGGCGACACCTCTTATCTCGACGACCTTTACTGGAACTCGAGCGAGAAACGCATCTATTCTAACAACCCTGTGAAGTCAATCAACGGTCCGCGTGTCACCTATGGCGACGGATTTGAAAGCGACGAGAGTTTTGAAACGCCTCGCATCCTCCATCAACGCGGAACCGTGGTGATAAACGAGTAGGAGATGAATCAGACGCTCAAACGTGGCTATCTCACCCTTCTGGTGCTGCTTCTCCTTGTGGCTGTGGTGCTTCTTGTGCTCCACCTGAGCCAGAGCAGCAAGCCGGGAAGCAGGAATATCAGCCAGGAAGAATTTGAGCAGCTGGTAAGCCGATACGAAGACACGTTGGCGCGACAAGCCCTCAAAGCCGATTCGCTCCGAAGAAGCCAATACAGAAGAAACTACAGAACCAATAACAACCCCTACCCATCTGCTCCTCGCTATTCGCGCGAAGCTCAACCGGCTCAAATAAATAGAGACACAGCAGCCCATCAGCTGCGCAGATATGAAAAACCAACAATAACCCTCGACCTCAACAACGCCGACACCCTCGATCTCCAGCAGCTCCGCGGTATAGGCCCCGCCTATGCGAGAAGAATCTGCAACTACCGCACGAAGCTCGGAGGTTTCTACTCGAAGGAGCAGTTGCGCGAGGTTTACGGAATGACCGAGGAACTCTACAACCGAGTGGCGCCACACCTGACTATCGACACTGCCACCCTCGTGAAACTCAACCTCAACGCCGCCACTTTCAAGGAACTCAACAACCACCCTTATCTCGACTACCATCAGGTGAAAGCAATAATGCAGTATCGTCAGAAGTGTGGCAAGTTCAACAAAAAGGAAGACCTCCTCAAGGTTAACCTCATCGACCAGGAAACATATAACAAAATCAACCCATATATAATGCTCTAAGGGACGGAAAAAGGCAGGCTCTCGCAGCCCCTCCTCCCCCGAAACGAACAAACCTAATTAGTTATGATGAAATTCTCAGTACAACAGATTGCAGGCATGATTGGCGGAACCATCGAAGGCAACGCCAATGCTGAGGTGTGGAAACTTTGCAAGATAGAGGAAGGTGAAGAAGGCGGAATCTCCTTCTTGGCCAATCCTAAATATGTAAGTTACATATACGGAACCAAAGCTTCTGTTGTGATCGTTAGCAACGATTTCAAACCCGAACAGCCCATTAGCGCAACCCTTGTGCGCGTTGAGAATCCCTATCTCGCCATCGCTTCCTTGCTGAAAGTCTATAACGAGATGAAGCTCAACAAGACGGGTGTCTCCGACCGGGCTTTCATCTCTCCCAGCGCTACCATGGGTGAGAACTGCTATGTCGGTCCTTTCGCTTTCATTGGTGAAAATGCCAAAATCGGTAATAATGTCAAGATCTATCCTCAGGTTTTCATCGGCGACAATGTAGTTGTAGGCGACAACACCACGCTCTTCGCAGGTGTCAAACTCTACTGCGACACCATCGTGGGCAAGGACTGCATCCTTCATGCTGGCTCTGTGGCTGGAAGCGACGGCTTCGGATTTGCTCCCAAGGCTGACGGTTCCTACGATAAGGTGGACCAGATCGGCAACGTAGTCATTGAGGACAATGTAGAGATAGGAGCCAACACCTGTATCGACCGCGCAACTATGGGCTCTACCGTCATCCACAAGGGTGTCAAGCTCGACAACCTCTGCCAGATCGCCCATAATGTAGTTGTAGGAAGCAATACCGTTATGGCAGCTCAGAGCGCTATCGCCGGCTCGGGTAAGATGGGCGCCAATTGTGTCATCGCCGGACAGGTAGGCGTCGTCGGTCATATCGAAGTGGGCGACCGCGTCGTCATTGCAGCACAAAGTGGCGTTACCCGCAGTATCGGAAGCGACTGCACGCTCCTCGGCAGCCCGGCCATCGATGCCAAGCAGCAGCGCCGCAACTACATCCACCAGCGCAACATCGAAAAGCTGGTCAACCGCGTCGACGAGCTCGAGAAGAAGCTTGCAGCTCTCGAGTCGGCAAAATAAAAGAGATGGAACCAGAGGGAGAGGCCTCTTCAACCCAGTCCTCTCCCTCGTCCCTCGGGCTAGGCAGGCATCAGCGTCGCACTTACGTCGCATCACCTTCGTTGCAGCCAGGCAAATTCTGCTGGCTAGGCTATGGAAGGAACGACGTTAGCGCGAGGAGAAACCGAGTTTGAAACCTGTCTATACATAGGGGAACACATACCAAACGCAAAGCCCTCTTTCTCAGAAAAGGGACTTTGTTTTTATCCGGCTCCTTCCGAGTCGTTATATCTTGAGATAAGAAACACATGAAAGCACAAAAAACACTACTCTTCGTCTGCATCGTCTTCCTCCTTCTGGCAGGCTTATGCGCCATCTTCCCGAAGAACGGAATCCTGGGTCTGCATATGCCTTCGCTTCATAAAGTCCTTGTGCGTGAGAAGCAGCTCTCGCTAGAGGAGATTATGGCGCAGGAGGAAGCCACCAAGCGCCTTGAGGAGATGCAGGGAATCTGCGATTCCATCTATTTCTACCGCGACCTCTTCTCCACTAGTGACCAACGTTTTTGGTTCCCCAACGACGATCCCACCTACTTCGATGCTCTTTTCGATCGTATGGAGAAGGCACAAGAGGAGGGGGAGATTGTCCGCGTTATCCATTATGGCGACTCCCAGTTGGAGATGGACCGTCTGAGCGACCGTCTTCGTGCCGCCTTCCATAAGACCTATGGAGGTGGAGGACCAGGAATGTTACCCTTCCTGCAGACCATCCCCAGCCGTTCTGTCAGCCAATGGGCCAATGGAGCGCTTTCCTTGCAGAGTTCCTACGGTAGCGACAGCCTGAACAACTATCGTGCCGACGGAAACTACGGACTCATGGCTCGTTGCTATCACGTCTCTGGTAGCGCTTCCATGGGCGTCAAAGCCAGTATCCATAAAGACCTTCCCGAGAGTTTCTGCCGTTTCTCTACCGTCACATTGGTGTTCAACAACACTAGCGACGGCCCATTCTCCGCAACGCTCTCTTCTCGCGCAGCACGCATCACCAATGCCGGAAGTCAGACGTGTAGCGGCCGTGGCGTGAGCTCTTTCACGTGGACGCTCGACACCTGTGCCTCAGATCTGAACCTCTCCGTCCAAGGAACGGGCGATCTTTATTGTGTGACAGTTGATGATGGTGCTGGTGTGAATGTCGATAATATCGCCCTTCGCGGTTGTTCGGGCCAGCAGTTCTGCATGATCAATCAAGACCAGCTCGAACGTGCTTATGCGCAGCTCAACGTCGGGTTGATCATCCTTCAGTTCGGCGGAAATAGTGTTCCCTATCTCAAGGGGGAGAAATCCATAGAGACATATTGTACCAGCATAGGGAAACAGATAGACCGTATTCACGAGACCTGCCCCCACGCCAAAATCCTGTTCATAGGACCCTCCGATATGAGCACAACCATCAATGGCGAGCGTGTGACTTATCCCGATCTTCCCCGTATCGTAGAAAGCCTGCAGAAAACCGCCAACCAGCACGGAGCCGCATTCTGGAGCCTCTATCACGCCATGGGTGGATATAACACTATGCGCAACTGGGTTGACAAGGGGATGGCCAGCGCCGACTATATCCATTTCTCCCAGAAGGGCGCCAACCTTATGGGAGACCGTCTGGCCGAGTCGTTCACGCGTATGAGCGATTTCTACCACCTTCACCATCGCCTCAGCAAGGCTCAGTTTGACAGCATCTGGGCAGCTGAACCTATTCAAACAGCAACAAAAAACAACTAATCCCGATGAAGAAGCACAAATTATCATTAATCCTAGGCGTCGTCACATTGCTGGTGGGCACGTTTGTGATCGTGGTGTGTACCGCGGCGCGTAAGCCCGAGAGCACGATCCCCCAGCGCCCTCCTCTGGAACCTGTCAAGGTCGACACCACTTTCGCTTTTATCAATTACGACACAAACCACCTTTTTATCGGTTCCGACAGTTCGCTCATGCGTGCCTTCTTCAAGAAATGGAAGGCTGTCACCACAGAGTGCAAAGGAAATCTTACCATCATGCATATCGGCGGCTCACATGTGCAAGCCGGCACTTTCCCTCATCAGGTGCGTAGGAATCTCCTCAGCTACTATCCCGACATGGTGGCCAGCCGTGGAATGATCTTCCCTTATTCTGCCGCTAAAAAATGTAACAATCCCTACGACTACAAAACCATCCGGTCCCATGCTCTTGCGTTGACCCGTAATGTGTATAAGGAGCCCGAGCAGAAACTAGGTCTTTGCGGAATTGCCGTTACTGCGCGCGACTCGATGGCTACTATCGATATAGTGCTCAACGAGCCGTTGTTCGATTTCGACACTCGACAGATTATCCTTTTTGGCGAGTCTCCCGAAGGGGTGGTGCCCCAGATCGAATGTGGAGGGAACACCCTTGTCCCCTCTCGTATCGATTCCATCCAGCGCCGCTATCTTTTCAATCTTGCTAGCGCAGCAGACTCTTTCCGTATTGTTATGCCTTGCGATTCGGGTCAGTCTTTCACGCTTACCGGCGTCTATCTCCGCAACAAGAAGCCAGGAATAACCTATCACTCTATCGGAGTCAACGGAGCTGCGGTACCCGACTATCTGCGATGTCCTTACTTCGTCCAGGATCTGAAGCTCGTCAAGCCCGATCTCGTGATTTTCGGTATAGGTATCAACGATGCTGCCGGTCCTAATTTCAGTCCTGAGACTTTCCATGATAATTATATCGCTCTTTGCGACTCTATCCGCAAGGTAAACCCCAACTGCGCATTCATCTTTGTCACCAACAACGACAGTTTCAAGAAGCATCGTCGGGCCTACAACGTCAATATGAACGGGCCCAAGGTGCGCGATGTCTGCTATCGTTTGGCAGAAGAGACCCATGGAGCCGTGTGGGACCAGTTCACCATCATGGGCGGGCTCAAGTCGATGGACAAATGGCGTCTTGCCAAACTGGCGCAGAGCGACCGTGTCCACTTCACCCGGAAAGGCTACGAGATGGTGGGCAATCTCCTGACCAACGCCATTCTCGAAAGTTACCTTCATTTTACCGATAGCAGCACTCCTGTCTCTCAGGATACAGTCTCCCAATCCCATCAAGGAGTGATGCTTTCGCTCCCCAGCCCTAGCAACCCTAATACCAAACAACAATCCAACAGACACGCAAACGATGAACGACATATTTACATTTCTTACTGATCTCTTCTCTTTCGACCAGTCGCACCCGTTGCTCTTCACCCAGTTCAACTTCTGGGCGTTCTTTCTATTGGTCTTCATTCCCTTCTGCGTTATCGTCAATAAGTATCAGGGCAGGCAGACTGTCCGCAACGCGTACTTGTTCCTGGTGAGCCTTTTTTTCTATTATAAGACATCGGGCCTTTTTGTGTTGCTGCTTATCCTTTCCACGTTGATAGGCTACGTTACCGGCATCAGGATGGATTCGTTGGCCGACAAAGGCGCCAGAAACGGCAGGAGAAAGGCTTGGATGCTTGGGGCTGTGATGATCAACCTCGCCGTGCTTTTCTACTTCAAATACGCCTATTTCTTTACCGACATCTACAACACCATCTTCAATACCGACTACGTGGTGATCAACCATCTTGGCCGTTTTGCCAACCATTTTACTGCCACGGCCCGTTTCAACGCCGAAACCATCCTTCTTCCCGTCGGCATCTCGTTCTTCACGTTCCAGAACATCAGCTATATTGTTGATGTCTATAAACAGAAGATCCGTCACGCAGGAAACATCCTGGATTTCGGTTTCTATACCACCTTCTTCCCCCAACTCGTTGCCGGCCCTATCATCCGTGCCGACCAGTTTATCCCTCAGCTGTACAAACCCTACTTCCTCGGCCGTCGTCAGTTCGGAATCGCTATGTTCTGGATTCTGAACGGCTTGATGAAGAAGATTATCCTCTCCGACTATCTCGCAGTCAGCTTCGTGGATCGCGTCTTCGACAATCCCACGCTCTACACTCCATTTGAGAATCTCTCTGCCCTGTTGGTTTATTCGCTCCAGGTCTATGCCGACTTCTCTGGCTATACCGACATCGCCATTGGTGTAGCTATGCTTATGGGCTTCTATCTGCCGAAGAACTTCAACTCGCCCTACAAGTCCACCAATCCTGCCGGTTTCTGGAAGCGCTGGCATATGAGCCTCTCCAACTGGCTTAAGGACTATCTCTACATCCCTCTGGGCGGCAACCGAAACGGAAGCCTCGGCTCGTATCTCATCCTCGGCGGCGCCCTCGTGGCGGTAGCTCTGATGGCCAAAACCACTTGGGTGTCTCTCGTCGTCTCCTCGGTTATCGCCATACTGATGGCTATTTATATCTTTTTCCCTGGCCATCGCAAGACCTTTGCCACCAACATCAACAACTTCGACACTATGCTCGTAGGCGGTCTCTGGCATGGAGCTTCGTTCAACTTCATCACTTGGGGCGCGTTGAATGGTGCGGGCATCTTCGTCTATAAATACTGGAAGAAGTGGGGCAACACCATACGCTATATCGTCCTCTCCTCGATTTTCGTCCTCCTCTTCCTTGCTCGGATGATCTGGCCTTCCCCGGCCATGAACCTCTTCTTCTACTGGGGCGCCATCTTCGCCATAGGAACCATCGTTGTAATGCTGATCTGCAAGCTCAACATCATCCGCAACGACCGCAAGAGCGATACCGGTCAGGGCAATCCGCTCAAGATGGTGTGGAATATCGCCATGACCTTCCTCTTCATCTCCTTCACCCGTCTCTTCTTCCGCTCGGGCAGCAACCTCAATCCTGCCGAAGCCAATGAGGTCGCTTGGCGTACTGCCCGCGAGATGGTCAATATGATCGGCTCGCCTTGGAAGTTCGAGCACATTCCTGCTATCCTTGACAACTATGCCAATGTCTTCATCCTCTTCGTCGTAGGAATGATCATCCATTGGCTTCCCGAGCACTTCAAACGTCGCTATCGCCTCTGGTTTGCCACTATGCCGCTATGGCTTATGACTCTGGCCACGGTAGCTGCGGTCTTCATCATCTACCAGTTCATAACCGCCGATCTGCAGCCCTTCATCTACTTCCAGTTCTAAACCCCGCCACAGCAGCAAGAAAGTTCCTAGGCTCGCATCAAGGTCGCTCAAACACGAAGCTGCAGCCTCCCATCGCCCTCTCTGCTGCGTCACACTATCGAGAATAACCCAAACAATTATCATACCATGAAGAAACTTTTCACTCTCCTGGCCGCCGGAATCCTTCTCCTCGCGGCTTGCAACAAAGAAAAGAAATCACAGTCTATGAGTAACATCGACCAAACCACCATCGAGAAGACCATCGCTCTCCTCAAAGAGACAGCCACCACAGACGAGGCTCAAGCACGTCTCGAACGCTCCGTTCCCCAGACAGCTGCCCTCTGGACCGCCGAGGACGGCACTCCCGAGGAGTTTACGGCATTCTGCCAAGAGTATTTCGTTGCAGACGAGGCTGCGTTGCTCCAGTTGGCCAACACCCTTCAGCATAACTTCGAGAGCCTCTATGGCTGCTACAATAAGATCGGGGTCGACCTCAAGCTCGCCGTTCACGTCGACGGACCTGAGATGACTGCTGTCGACGAGCTCTTCGGCGCTTTCGACCCTTCGGCACATCTCGACGACGATATGTACGGCAGCAAGCTCGCTTTCGTAACCGTGCTCAACTTCCCCTTCTACACCCTTGAGGAGAAGAACGAGATGGGCAAGAGCTGGACCCGCCAGCAATGGGCTTATGCTCGCCTGGGCGACATCTATACCAGTCGTGTTCCTGCCTCCGTCAACCAGAATGCCGCTCAGGCGCTCTCTCTGGCCGACAACTATATCTCCGCCTACAATATCTATATGGGCAACCTCGTCGACGAGCAAGGCAAGCACCTTTTCTCGCCCGAGGTGGGAGCTCTCATCACCCATTGGGGCTTGCGCGATGAGCTCAAATCCGATTATGCCGACGCCGCCAACGGACTGGCCAAGCAGAGGATGATCTATCAGGTTATGCAACGCATCATCGACCAGACCATCCCTCAGGAAGTGATCAACTCCGACCAGTATGAGTGGAACCCCGTCACCAACAAGCTCACCAAAGATGGTGCTGCTGTCAAGTTCACCTCCGAGCCCGACACCCGTTACCAGTTCCTTCTCGACAACTTCCATGCCGAGCAGGCTGCTGACAAGTACAATCCCATCTATCCCTCCGCCCTCGACCGCGCTTTCAATCGCGACATGGAGGTGAGCTGCGACGAGATAGAGCAGCTTTTTACCGAGTTTGTATCCTCCAACCAGGTGAAGCGTGTGGCTTACATCATCAAGGACCGTCTCGGTCGCGACCTCGAGCCTTTCGATATCTGGTACGACGGTTTTAAGTCGCGTAGCGCCATTAGCGAGGACCAGCTTACCGCCCAGACCCAGAAGCTCTATCCCAACCGCGATGCTGTGCAGGCTGGTCTTCCTACCATCCTCCACAAGCTCGGCTTCACTCCCGACATGGCTCAGTACATCTGCTCCAAGGTTACCGTCGACCCCTCTCGTGGCGCCGGCCACGCTTGGGAGGCTGCCATGAAAGGCGACAAGGCCCGTCTCCGCACCCGTATCGGAGCCAATGGCATGGATTACAAGGGTTATAACATTGCCGTTCACGAGTTCGGCCACAACGTGGAGCAGACGCTCACTCTCTATAATGTCGACAACTATGCCATGCGTGGCGTTCCCAACACAGCCTTTACCGAGGCTCTGGCTTTCGTCTTCCAGACTCGCGACCTCGAGCTGCTCGGCTACAAGAGCACCGATGCCAATCAGGAGGCTCTCAACACCCTCGATATCTTCTGGGGCTGCTACGAGATTATGGGCGTGGCTCTCGTCGATATGCGCGTGTGGAAGTGGATGTACGCCAACCCTTCTGCCTCGGCTTCCGAGCTTAAGGAGCAGGTGATGGCTATTGCCCGCGATGTGTGGAACCAGTATTACGAGCCCGTCCTCGGAGAGAAGGACAGCCCTATCCTGGCCATCTACTCCCATATGATCGACAGCCCTCTCTATCTGGCCAACTATCCTTACGGTCACATCATCCAGTTCCAGCTCGAGCAACAGCTCAAGGGCAAGAACATCGCAGATGAGATCGTCCGCATCTATCCTGTGGGCCGTCTTACGCCTCAGAACTGGATGCGCCATGCTGTCGGCAGCGAGGTGAGCACCAAGCCGCTTCTCCTGGCCGCCGACGAGGCTGTGAACGCCCTGGAGAGCAAATAGCGCCATCGGGGGCTAGCTCCTCAACGCCTCTTTCAGATATAGCCGAGAACGACTTCCGTTTTCGGCTTTTCTTTTCCCCTTTCGCGGAGCGGGAGCAGGCGAAGGGGGGCCAAAAATCCCCAAAATGCAGGCCAGTCGCGAGCCAATAGCGACGTTGATGGGTGGATGATTCCTGCCAGGATGTGTTTTTTGTTTGTTGTCTTTATATGGCGGCGCCGCCTATTTCTTCTCCTCTTTCCCCTCGTTTTCGTAGTATTCGTTCCAGGCTTTCATGGCCTCCTGCCAGTCGGTCTTTTCCTCGCCTTTCTCGGGTTCCTGCTGGGCGCGGAGCTCGGCGTCGCGGGCTTTGTCGCGGGCCCGTTTGGCTTTCATCGACTCGATGGTGGCGTCGTCGAGGATTTTGATGGCTCCGCGTTTGATGGCGGCATCGAGGTCGTCGGGACCGAACCCCTGTCCGGGGATATTGAAGTCGGAGATATTGAACTCGTAGTCGACTCTGAGGGTGTGGCGCACCTGCGACTGCTGGCCGCGGTTTCCGCTAAGCTTGAGGCGGAGGAGCTTGCGTATGGCATCAACTTCTTTCTGCGAGTATTTGTTTCGTCCCATAGTCGTTGCTTTCTGTGGTTTGGCGCCTTCGCGGAGGAGGCAGAAGAGACACGGACAACCCCTCGTTGGTGTGGGTGGTTGCCCGTGTTTCCATTTGTTTTAGTTTAAGTGGAGTTTGATCTTCACATCGCCCATGTTCACGTGCTGGATGCAACGTGCGTAGGTGCGAATGTTCTGGATAACTCGTTGGGAAGGACGGCAGATGCTTACCGATTTCGTAGATGTATTTGTGCTTTTCACCCTTAGCGCAGGGCTGAAATCATAGTCTTGCATCATAAGCACTTCCTTAAGTTAGACATTTATTTTTCTAGGTATTTCCTCTCGACCTTTGTGCTAATAATAACTGCCTTTTTGTGGAATTATTGTGCAAAGATGCAATTTTAACATTTTATTTTTTCCTATAGACAGATGCCCGGGCCGAAAACGTATCAGGAGGCAAGCCTCTATCGCCCTTCTGACGGGCAGAAACGATACTATTCTCCGAGCAGCTGAACCCCGTGGTTCTTGGTGTCGACCTTGCCGATAGCGTCTTCTATCATGCCGTTTTCGTCGATGACGTAGGTGGTGCGGATCGTTCCCATAGTGGTTTTTCCGTACATCTTCTTCTCGCCATAGGCCTCGTAGGCCTTGAGGATGACGAGCTCCTGGTCGCTCAGCAGGTGGAAGGGGAGGCTGTATTTCTCGATGAATTTCTGGTGCGAGGCGGCGCTGTCTTTGCTCACGCCCAGAACGGCATAGCCCTTGGCCAGAAAACGGTCGTAGTTGTCTCTGAGGCTGCAGGCTTCTGCCGTACAGCCGGGAGTGCTGTCCTTGGGATAGAAATAGAGCACAAGTTTCTTCCCCGCGTAGTCGCTCAGTTTGTGTTCGTTCCCTTCTTCGTCTGTGCCGCAGAAGTCGGGCGCTTTGGTTCCTTTTTGTAACATAGGATGATTCTATTTTATTATTTCTTTTATTGTTCTCTAACAGGTCGGATAGGGGAGGGCGGGCTCAGTTTGCCTGAGCAAAAGTTTTGCAAAGATAGCATTTTTTTTCAAACCGACGAGGGTTTGTCTTCGAAAAAAGTGCGGCATCCTCCCGGAGCCCTTGTCCGCGGGGGCGTGCGGATCGGTCCTGCGGGCCATGGTGGCGGCCTAGGGCAGGAGGAGCTGCTGGGTTCTGATCCATTGCTGGAAATCGGCCTCGGTAGGGTTAAGTCCCTGGAGTCGGCGGCGCGAGAAGTAGAGGCTTCTCAAGAGTGTGCTTAGTCTGTCTTTCTGCATAGTTGGTTCTCCTGTTTTCTTTTTGTTAACTCGTTGTGGTCGAGAGCGCAGAACGGATATGGCCCTTCTGCCTGTTCTCCTCAACCACGATGCAAAGATACATCGGGGCTTTGACAACTTCGGTCAAAACGATTTTTCTTCGTTTTTTTTAACATTAGACAATCCCAAGATAGGGCCATTATCTGGTTGTTCTATAAGAGATTAATCAGGAGACGGATCTGTTGTTGTTTCAGTTGGCGGACCCTGCCGTTTCCCCCCAACAAAGCAACGCCTCCCTAGCTGCCGATAGACGAGGGAGGCGTGGAGGTTTTTCCTTTCGTGGAGTTCTAGAACGTAGCGAGGTTTTTGGCAACAAACGCCTTGACATATTGGCGCAGCTCGTCGCTCTCGACAATCTCAACCTTGTCGGCAAGACCGACGATAAAGCGGCAGATGCCGGCGAAATCGCCCACGTTGGCGTCGAAGAGATAACGGCCGTCGGGCTGTTGGGTGATGAAGTTGCGCGAGATAGGATATTCCTCGGTAAGAAGCTGGTGAGCCTGCTCCTCAAGCAGCAGTTTGACGGGATGGGGGGTATGGATCTGCATTCGGAACGCATCCACCTGGTTTACACGATGTTCCGGCTCGTAGGCCCATTTGCTCTTGAGGCGTTCGAGCGAGTTCATTCGCGAGAGCTTGAAGAGGCGGTTCTCCTTCTTTTCGCAGTCGAAGCACCAGACCATGTCGAAAGCCTCGGTAAACTGATAGGGCTCGAGCAGGCGCTGGCTGCGGCCAGAGGAAGCGGAGATATAGTCGACGCTAATCTGCTGCTTGCGCTTGATGGCCAGCTGGACCTCGTGGGCCAGGGTGGCAAGCTGCTTGTCGACCACACGCTCAAGGATAGAGGTGCAGTTGTAGACCGTGGAGAGCTTGCGTTTGAGGCGCTCGTTCATCCGGGTGTCGGCAACGAGACTGTCGATCATCGAGTTGATGACGAAAGCCTCCTCGTCGGAGAAGTTGATGAGTTTGCTGAACTGGCGCGCCTGAGGTGTGTCGCGGATGAGGCGCATACGGTCGCCTTTCTTCTCGATAGCGAAGCCGCAGTCCTTCATGGCGTCGATGTAACGGTAGGCTGTGCGGATAGTGATGTCGAGGCGTTCAGAGATTTCTTCATAGGTGAGATACTGGCGCTGCATGATGAGCATGAGGCGTAAAATGCGGTCAATCTTTGCGTTCTCCATGGGTGTTTGATTTTGAATTTGGCGCTGCAAAGTTACACTTTTTTCTTGATATGGCAATGACAATTTTAGTCTTGCCCCTATTTTTTGTCGTTTTTGGCAAGTATTAGCAGGCTCCCAGCGCCCATCTTTCCCCGAATGCAAGCCGAACGAAAGCCGAACGAAAGCCGAACACAAGCCGAACACAAGCCGAACGGAAGCCGAACGGAAGCCGAACGCATATCGAGGCAAGGGCGACTTGATATCCTTGCAACTGCGTTGAAAACGAGAGAGATAAAAGTTTCTTCGAAAAAAGTTGGGCATAATCCAAAAAAAGTGTGTAACTTTGCATCGTCTAACTAAATTCTAAAAATATGGCAGAAATCAACGCATCGCTCCTTGACGGAGTCTATTACAGAACCTATCGTGGCAGAACTATCGTCTGCCGTAAACCCCAAAACGGCCAGTCATCCCGCTCCGGAGCCCAACGCTATAGCTCGGCTCTCTTCGGCATGATGTCGCGCTATATTGGCCTGCATCGCGCCTCCATCCAGAAGAACTTCGACGGCGTCGACGGCTGCGAGGCAAGCGAAATCTTCTTCAAACTCAACAAAGCAGCCTTGCGCGAAGCCTTCCGCCCCTTGCTCGACGAGCATATGGAGTCGCTCAAAGAGCAGAAGAATGCCGACCTGGCTTCGGCCTACAAGGATCTTCCCGTAGAGGTGAAGGTGAACACGATCGATTTCGCGCGCCGCAAGATCGACACCAGCACCCTTCCCGCCGAGCGGCTCGAGGCCGCCGTAACCGCCTATGCCCGAGCCCACCCCGGCACCATCGTGCTGGCAAAAAAGGCCGGTTTCCAGACCCTCTACCTAAACGGCCCTTGGCCCGAAACCGTCGGGCTGCACCCAATCCAGGTACACACAGAGATAACCCTCTAGCCCAACCTAGGAGTCTGTTTCGGCAGACTTCCGTCAGAATCCCTCCCCTCGGAGCTGGACTTTCACCCTCCCCGTAGGCTCCGGTTAGCGCTCTTCGAAGAGGCGTCCGCGGACACATTAAAAATGATATTATATAATAAGCAAAAGTTATGCACAGGAAAAGGTACACTATCGCATGCTGTAAAATGCTATGATTCATGGTGTACGAAGAATTTTAACATTTTTTAAGAACAATATTGGTTAATATATTTGGTCAGTCCAAAAAAAGGTTGTAATTTTGCAGTCTCTAAAAGGGGCATAGTGTGCCCTTGAGAATGAATAGAAAATATTAATAATCAGTAAAATAATTAAAATTTAAAAATGCCAACAATTCAACAATTAGTTCGCAAAGGACGCCAGAAAATGGAGTACAAGTCCAAATCCCCCGCTTTGGATTCTTGCCCCCAGCGCCGCGGCGTTTGCACCCGTGTGTACACCACCACCCCTAAAAAACCTAACTCGGCAATGCGTAAAGTTGCTCGTGTACGTCTCACCAACCAGAAGGAAGTCAATGCTTACATCCCCGGTGAAGGCCACAACCTGCAGGAGCACAGCATCGTTATGATTCGTGGCGGTCGTGTAAAAGACCTCCCCGGTGTACGTTATCACATCATCCGTGGTGCTCTCGATACCTCCGGAGTTGACGGTCGTCGTCAGCGTCGTTCCAAATACGGTGCTAAGCGTCCCAAACAGGCAGCTAAATAAATTAGTGAATGGTGAATGAGTGATCGGCGAAAAGGCGTCGCGATGACGAATCGCCGAAAACAAATCACAAATTACAAGGAAAAAGAAAAATGAGAAAAGCAAAACCTAAAAAAAGAATAATCCTTCCCGATCCTAAGTTCAACGACGTACTCGTTACCAAGTTCGTGAACAACCTTATGATGGGCGGCAAGAAGACCACTGCTTACAAGATCTTCTACGAGGCAATCGACGTTGTTGCCGATCGTACCAAAGAAGACGGTCTCGAAGTTTGGAAGAAAGCACTCAGCAACGTAACTCCTTCTGTTGAGGTACGCAGCAAACGTATCGGCGGTGCTACTTTCCAGATCCCTACCGAAATCCGTCCCGAGCGCAAACAGAGCATCGGTATGAAGAACCTCATCAACTTCTCCCGCAAGCGCAGCGAGAAGACCATGGCCCTCAAGCTCGCTGGTGAAATCCAGGCAGCTTACAAAGAGGAAGGTGCCGCCTTCAAACGTAAGGAGGATATCCACCGCATGGCTGATGCTAACAAGGCATTCTCCCACTTCAGAGCATAATACTGCAACCAGATGCGCGGCATAATATAAAAATAAGATATATACAATATAATATATTATAAAGCGCAAAGCAATAACACAAGCACTACTACAAACTATAACAATCTTCAATGGCAGATCTCAAATATACACGTAACATAGGCATCATGGCCCATATCGACGCCGGAAAAACGACGACGACCGAACGCATCCTCTTCTATACCGGTAAGAACTACAAGCTAGGAGAGACTCACGAGGGTTCGGCAACCATGGACTGGATGGCCCAGGAGCAGGAGCGTGGTATCACCATCACTTCCGCTGCCACTACCGTGTTTTGGGATTGGCATGAGAAACGCTTCAAGTACAACATCATCGACACTCCAGGCCACGTGGACTTCACCGTTGAGGTGGAACGCTCCCTCCGTGTGCTTGACGGCGCCATCGCCATCTTCTGCGCAGTAGGTGGTGTTGAACCCCAGAGCGAGACCGTATGGCGTCAGGCCGACAAATACGGAGTCCCCCGCATCGCGTTCGTCAACAAGATGGACCGTGCAGGCGCCGACTTCTTCAGCGTAGTGAAGCAGATCAAAGAGGTGCTGGGCGCAAACCCCATCCCCATCGTGCTCCCTATCGGACAGGAAGACCTCTTCAAAGGTGTCGTCGACCTTATCTCCAATAAGGCCCTCATCTGGGACGAAGAGTCCAACGGACAGAAATTCTTCGAGGTCCCCATCCCCGAAGATATGAAAGACACCGTGGCAGAATACCGCCAGATGCTTGTCGAAGGCGTTGCCGAAGAGAACGACGCCCTCATGGAGAAGTTCTTCGAAGACCCCGACTCCATCACCGAGGAAGAGATGCTCACAGAAATCCGCAAAGCCACCCTCTCTATGAAGGTCGTCCCCGTAATGTGCGGCTCCTCCTTCAAGAACAAAGGCGTACAGGCCCTGCTCGATGCTGTAGCAGCATTCCTGCCCAGCCCCATGGACAAGCCCGAGGTAAACGGCATCAACCCCAAAACCGAGAACGACGAGATCCGTCCCGTTGACGTGAAGGCTCCCTTCTCGGCTCTGGCATTCAAGATCGCCACCGACCCCTATGTCGGACGCCTCTGCTTCTTCCGCGTATATAGCGGTTCCCTCGAAAGCGGTTCTTATGTCTACAACGCCAACACCGGCAAGAAAGAGCGCATCTCCCGCATCATGCAGATGCACTCCAACAAGCAGAACCCCATCGACCGTATCGAAGCCGGCGACATCGCAGCAGCTGTAGGCTTCAAGGAGATCAAGACCGGACATACCCTCTGTGACGAACAGCACCCCATCGTGCTCGAGTCCATGAAATTCCCCGAGCCTGTGATCAGCATCGCTGTCGAGCCTATGACCACCGCCGACATGGACAAGATGGAAAACGCACTCCTCAAGCTGGCAGAAGAAGACCCCACCTTCCGTGTGAAGACCGACGAAGTATCGGGTCAGACCATCATCAGCGGTATGGGTGAGCTCCACCTCGACATCATCGTTGACCGTATGCGTCGCGAGTTCGGCGTAGAAGTCAACCAAGGTCGTCCCGAGGTCGCTTACAAAGAAGCCATCACCGGAACAGTACAGCACCACGAAGTCTACAAGAAGCAGACCGGTGGTAAAGGTAAGTTCGCCGATGTCCTCTTCGAGATCGGCCCTGCCGACGAAGGTGTTACCGGCTTGCAGTTCATCAACGAGGTCAAAGGCGGCAACATTCCCAAAGAATATATGCCCGCCCTCGAGAAAGGTTTCAAAGAGGCTATGCAGAACGGCGTACTCGCCGGCTATCCTATGGACAGCATGAAAGTACGTATCATCGACGGTAGCTTCCACCCCGTTGACTCCGACCAGCTCTCCTTCGAGGTCTGTGCAAAAATCGGTTTCAAGAGTGCTTGCAGAAAAGCCAGCCCCGTGCTGCTCGAACCTATGATGAAGCTTGAGGTAGTCACCCCCGACGCTTATGTGGGTGATGTTACTGGCGACCTCAACCGTCGTCGTGGTATCCTTGAGAACATCAGCGCCAAGATGGGTGCCCAGGCCGTCAAAGCCATGGTTCCCCTGGAGAAGATGTTCGGCTATGTTACCGCTCTCCGCACCATCACCTCCGGCCGTGCCGCCTCCACCATGGAGTTCAGCCACTACGCCGAGGTAACCAGAGATCAGCAAGAGGCTATCCTGAAAAGCAGAAATAGTTAATAAAAAATACTCAAACACATTTAACCGTGAGTCAAAGAATTAGAATCAAACTGAAATCTTACGATCACAATCTCGTAGACAAGTCTGCTGAGAAGATCGTAAAGACCGTCAAAATGACGGGCGCAGTTGTCAACGGTCCTATTCCGCTGCCAACTAACAAAAAGATTTTCACTGTCAACCGCTCGACTTTCGTAAACAAGAAGTCCCGCGAACAGTTCGAACTGAGCACCTACAAGCGCTTGATGGACATCGAGATCAACGATCGCGCTAAGACCATCGACGCTCTCATGAAGCTCGAACTCCCCAGCGGTGTTGACGTAGAAATCAAAGTGTGATCACATTCAGCCAATGGATGATTTAGTGATTAGTGAGATGTGATTTACCAAACTCTTCACAAGTCACATTCACTAGTCGGTAACAACATGCTGAATTAAAACAAACAATCTTTAACAATCCATTAAAAAAAGAAATGTCTGGATTATTAGGTAAAAAAATTGGTATGACCAGTCTTTTTGATGCCGACGGAAAGCAAATTCCGTGCACAGTAGTTGAAGCTGGTCCTTGTGTAGTAACACAAGTAAGAACCATCGAGAAAGATGGTTACGAGGCTATTCAGTTGGCTTTTGGTGAGCAGAAAGAATCCCGCACCAGCAAGCCCATGAAAGGTCATTTTGCAAAAGCTAACACCACCCCCAAGCGCTATCTCGCTGAGTTCAGCCGCTTCGAGGAAGGCAGCAAGAAAAAACATGGTGAAATTCTTACCGTAGAAGTTTTCCAGGAAGGTGAATACGTTGACGTAGTAGGTACCTCCAAAGGTAAGGGTTTCCAGGGCGTAGTAACCCGTCACGGTTTCGGCGGTGTAGGTGATATGACTCACGGCCAGCACGACCGTCTCCGCGCTCCCGGTTCTGTAGGCGCATCCTCCTATCCTTCGAGAGTATTCAAGGGTATGCGTATGGCCGGTCAGATGGGTAACCACCGCGTGAAGGTTCAAAACCTCGAGGTAATCAAGATTATCCCTGAGAAGAATTTAATGATAGTAAAAGGTTCTGTACCGGGACCCAAAGGTTCAATCTTAAAAATAGAAAGATGGAGTTAAAAGTATATAACATCAACGGAAGCGAAACCGGTAGAACCATCACCCTCGACGATTCTATCTTCGCTATTCAGCCCAACGAGCACGCTGTTTACCTCGATGTTAAGCAGTTCCTCGCTGACCAGCGTCAGGGCACTCACAAGAGCAAAGAACGCTCTGAAATCTCGGGTTCCACCCGCAAACTGAAACGTCAGAAAGGTACCGGCGGTGCACGTTCTGGTGATATCAACAGCCCCCTCTTCATCGGTGGTGCTCGCGTATTCGGTCCCAAACCCCGCGACTATCGTTTCAAACTCAACATCAAAGTAAAACGTCTCGCTCGCCGTTCCGCTCTCAGCGCTAAGGTAGCTGACAACAACATGATGGTGGTTGAAAACTTCACTCTTGATGCACCCAAGACCAAGAAGATGCTCGAAATTATGAACAATCTCAAAGTTTCTGATAAAAAATCACTCTTTGTGCTTGAAAATCAAAATAATTTCGTATCTTTGTCTGCTCGTAATCTGAAGAACGTGAAAGTTGTAAACGTATCGCAATTAAATACTTATGACATTGTTAACGCTAGTAATGTCATTATTTCGGAAGGCTCAATTTCCGAAATTGCACGCGTTTTGGCAACCAAATAAACTAAGTGAGTAACAAGATTAAGAATTTTTAACACAATGAATATTATAATCAAACCTCTCATCAGCGAGAAAATGACCCGCCTTACCGAGGCTGCAGCTGCTCCCCAGCAGACCTACATCCAGCGTAAGAAAGGCATTGCCGCTTCGGTTGCCCACAATCGTTACGGTTTCATCGTTGACAAACGAGCTAACAAGATTGAGATCAAGAAGGCTGTTGAGGAGTTCTACAATGTTAAGGTTATCGACGTTAACACCATGAACTACTCTGGCAAGAACAAGAGCCGCTACACCAAGGCCGGCTTCCTTACTGGTCGTACCAATGCTTTCAAGAAAGCTATCGTTACCCTCGCTGAAGGCGATATGATCGATTTCTACGCAAGCATCTAATGCAAAACCTGATTGAAGGTTGGAGACGCGTGAGCCTCTCCAACCTCTCAATCCATTAAAAAAATATTAACCAATAGTACATCAGCTAAACTGATAAACTGATAAAAGAACAAAAAAGAAATGGCTTTAAAGAAAATCAAACCGACAACTCCGGGTCAGCGCCACAAAATCGTTGTTACTAACGACGATATCACTACTAATGTACCCGAGAAGAGCCTTACTTACGGTTTCCGCAAATCCGGCGGTCGTAACAACACTGGTAAGATGACCATGCGCTACATCGGCGGTGGCCACAAGAAACTTTATCGTTTCGTTGACTTCAAGCGCGAGAAAGACAATATCCCCGCTGTAGTTAAGACTATCGAGTACGACCCCAACCGTACCTCCCGTATCGCCCTCGTCACCTATGCTGACGGTGAAAAGCGTTACATCCTCTGCCCCCAAGGCCTCAAAGTCGGTCAGACCATTATGTCGGGTAAAGGCGTTGCTCCTGAAGTAGGTAACACCCTCCCCCTCGCCGAAATCCCTTTCGGTACCCTCATCCACAACATCGAACTCCGTCCCGGTCAGGGCGCTAAGATGGTTCGCTCCGCTGGTGCTTACGCACAGCTCATGAGCCGCGACGACAAATACGCTATCATCAAGATGCCTTCTGGCGAAATGCGTATGATCCTCCAGGCTTGCCGCGCTACCGTTGGTATCGTTTCCAACCCCGAGCACAACCTCGAAGTCGGCGGTAAAGCAGGTCGCAACCGTTGGTTAGGCCGTCGTCCTCGCAACCGTGGTGTTGTTATGAACCCTGTTGATCACCCCATGGGTGGTGGTGAAGGCCGTCAGACTGGTGGTCATCCTCGTTCACGTAAGGGTATCCCCGCTAAGGGCTACAAGACTCGCGCTCCTAAGAAGCAGTCCAGCAAGTACATTGTAGAAAGAAGAAAGAAATAATAAACGATTAAAGTAAAAAGAAAAAGATGAGTCGTTCATTAAAGAAAGGTCCTTATATCTTCCACAAACTCGAGAAGAGAGTTATTGAGGCCCAGCAGTCCAATAAGAAGGTTACTATCAAGACATGGTCGAGAGCTTCCATGATCTCCCCCGACTTCGTAGGTCAGACTATCGCTGTTCACAACGGCAATAAGTTCATCCCTGTTTACGTTACCGAAAACATGGTAGGCCACAAGCTTGGTGAATTCGCTCCCACCCGCAACTTCCGCGGCCATGCAGGTTCAAAAGATAAAGGTAAAAAATAATTAAATTGTAAGAAATGGGACGTAGAAAACATAATAGTGCAGAAGCACGCAAAGAAGCTAACAAGACTTACTACGTGGCTAAGTTGATGAACAATCCTACTTCGCCCCAGAAAACCCGTCTTGTAGCTGACTTAATCCGTGGCGTAGACGTTGAAAAAGCTTTAGCTATCCTTCAATACAACCCCAGAGAATCTGCTCCTAAGATGCGCAAACTCCTCCTCTCCGCTATCGCCAACTGGCAGGCAAAGAACGAGGGCAAACGCATGGAAGACAGCCAGCTCTATGTTAAGAATATCATGGTTGACGAGGGTCGCACCATCCGTCGTATGCGTACCGCTCCCCAGGGTCGTGGTTATCGCATCCGCAAGCGCTCCAACCACATCACCATGGTTGTAGGAAGCCGCGCAGAAGAAACCGCTGCTAAAACTGTAACAGAATAATATAGTTAATTAAAAGAAGAATTTTAGAATGGGACAAAAAACTAACCCAATTGGCAACAGATTAGGTATCATCCGCGGATGGGACTCTAATTGGTATGGCGAAAAGAAAGGTAGAAAATTCGAGCAGAACATCGTCGAGGATGACAAAATCCGTAAGTATCTGAATGCTCGTCTCGCCAAAGCCGGTATTTCGAAGATCTACATCGAAAGAACTTTGAAACTCCTCACTGTTACTATCAACACCGCTCGCCCCGGTATGGTTATCGGTAAGTCTGGTGCTGATGTTGACAAACTCAAAGAAGAGTTGAAGAAACTCACTGGCAAAGATGTCCAGATCAACATTTCTGAGGTAAAACGCCCCGAGATGGACGCTGTTTTGGTTGCTCAGAATATCGCAAAGCAGATTGAAGGCCGCGTACAGTATCGTCGCGCTATCAAGACCGCTATCACCTCCACCATGCGCATCGGTGCTGAAGGTATCAAAGTTTCCATCTCCGGCCGTATCGGTGGTGCTGAAATGTCTCGTACCGAGCACTACAAAGAGGGTCGTACTCCTCTCCACACCCTCCGTGCCGACATCGACTACGCTCTCGCAGAAGCTCACACTACCTATGGCCGCATCGGCGTAAAGGTATGGATCTGCCGTGGTGTCGTTTATGGCAAACGCGAACTCGTTCCTTCCACCGTTGGTGGCCAGGCTGCTAACAAGGAACGTCGTCCTATGGGTGGCGATCGTCGTCCTGCCGGTAACGGTCAGCGTCGTCGCAACAACCGCGCTCCTCGTCAGGAAAACCGCGACTAATTGACAAACGCTTTGTCGAAGAAAAAGAAGTAAAACATCTTAAAAAGAAGAAGTAACAATGTTACAACCTAAAAAAACAAGATATAGAAAGCAGCAAAAGGGTAAAATTAAAGGCAACGCTTTCCGTGGTCATGAATTGGCTTTCGGTACCTTTGGTATTAAGTCCCTCGAGACCTGTTTTATCACCGGTCGTCAAATAGAGGCTGCACGTCAGGCAGTAACCCGTCATATGAAACGTGAAGGTCAGATCTGGATCCGCATCTTCCCCGATAAGCCCATCACCAAGAAACCTAACGAGGTACGTATGGGTAAAGGTAAGGGTGCCCCTGAGTACTTTGTAGCTCGCGTTATGCCCGGCACTATCCTTTTCGAATGCGAAGGCGTTCCTATGGATATCGCTAAAGAGGCTCTCCGTCTTGCTGCTCAGAAACTCCCCATCTCGACCAAATTCATTGTTAAGAGAGATTATATTGAAG
Organism: Bacteroidales bacterium; assembly: GCA_024400495.1. GTDB lineage: Bacteria > Bacteroidota > Bacteroidia > Bacteroidales > P3 > Colimorpha. The sequence continues at coordinate 57,657 of JAKSMR010000007.1, read as the reverse complement.
AAGCATAATTATTAAGATATGAAAAACCAGTTAGTATTAAAAGAGCTTTCAACCGCTGAAGTTAAGGAACGTTTGGATGCTGAAAGAGCAATGTATCAGAAGATGCTGCTGACCCACGCTGTTTCTCCCATCGAAAATCCTAACAAAATTAAAGAAAGTAGAAAAACCATTGCTCGCTGCCTCACCGAACTCCGCGCTCGCGAAATCGCTGAACAAAGCAAGTAATTAGTTAAAATCCAAATCTAAAGATGGAAAGAAATTTAAGAAAAGAAAGAATCGGCGTTGTAGTGAGCAACAAGATGGAAAGATCTATCGTGGTTCTGGTTGAACGTAAAGTAAAACACCCTAAGTACGGTAAGTTCGTTAAAAAGTCCACCAAATTCATGGCTCACGACGAAAAGAACGAATGCAACATTGGCGACACCGTAAGAATTATGGAGACTCGCCCTCTGAGCAAAAACAAATGTTGGAGATTAGTTGAAATTATAGAAAGAGCTAAGTAATATGATACAACAAGAAACCAGAATGACCGTTGCCGATAACAGTGGCGCAAAGAGCGCTCTGTGTATCCGCGTACTCGGTGGCACCAAGAAACGTTACGCCTCCATTGGCGATACCATCGTTGTTGCTATCAAGGATGCGCTTCCCTCTGGCAATATTAAAAAAGGAGCTGTTTCTAAAGCAGTCGTAGTTCGCACCAAGAAAGAAATCCGTCGTAACGATGGTTCTTACATCCGCTTTGATGATAACGCTTGCGTTCTCCTCACCGCTACCGATGAACTTCGCGGTACCCGTATCTTCGGACCCGTTGGACGTGAACTTCGCGAAAAACAATTCATGAAGATTGTTTCTCTCGCTCCTGAAGTGTTATAAAAAAAAGATTGGAAAAGTGAAGATCGAAAACCGTTTGGTACATCTTCAAACCTTCAATTCAACAACAAAAAAGAATAAAAGAAATGAAATTGCACGTTAAAAAAGGTGACACCGTTAAGGTTATCGCTGGTGAAGACAAAGGCACCATCGCAAAAGTCCTGAAGGTTTATCCCGAAAAGAATCGCGCCATCGTGGAACAGGTTAACGTACACAAGAAACATACCAAGCCCAATGCAAAGAACACCCAGGGCGGTATCGTTGACGTTGAAGCTCCTATCCACATCTCCAACCTGATGGTTGTCGAGGGCAAAACTCCTACCAGAGTTGGCCGTCGTATTGATGAGAAAACAGGTAAAATAGTTCGTTATTCCAAAAAATCAGGGGAGGAAATTAAATAATGACATACATTCCTACTTTAAAGACCAAGTATAACGAGGAAATTGCACCTGCTCTTATGAAAGAGTATGGTTACAAGACCATCATGCAGTGCCCCCGCCTCAAGAAGATCACCCTCAACCAGGGTCTGGGCAAGGCTGCTATTGCTGATAAGAAAGTTATCGATAAAGGTATCGAAGAAATGACTCTGATCGCCGGCCAGAAAGCTGTTGCTACCAAGTCTAAAAAGGATATCTCCAACTTCAAACTGCGTCGCGGTATGCCTATCGGCGTCCGCGTGACCCTCCGTGGCGAGCGCATGTATGAGTTCCTGGAGCGTCTCGTTACCGCTTCCATCCCTCGTATCCGCGACTTCCGTGGTATCAACGACAAGGGTTTTGACGGTATGGGTAACTACACCTTCGGTATCGCAGAGCAGATTATCTTCCCCGAAATCGACATCGACAAGATCGATCGCATCCAGGGCATGGATATCACCTTCGTTACCTCCGCTCAGACTGACAAAGAGGCTATGTCTCTTTTGAAACAATTCGGATTACCATTTAAGAATCAACAAAAATAAGAAATAAATGGCTAAAGAATCAATAAAAGCTAGAGAGCGCAAAAGAGAAAAAATGGTGGCAAAGTACGCTGCTAAGCGCGCTGCTCTGAAAGAAATCGTACGTACGGGCGAACCTGAAGAGGTGGAGAAAGCAGTTATAGCTCTCCAGAAGCTCCCTAAGAATTCGAATCCTATCCGTATGCACAACCGCTGCCAACTCACTGGCCGTCCTAAGGGTTATATGCGTCAGTTCGGTATCTCCCGTATCAACTTCCGCGAAATGGCTCTTAATGGTCTCATCCCCGGTGTAAAGAAGGCTAGCTGGTAAGAAGAAATTAATAAGACGTTAAACATCTAAAATTAACGAAAATGGTAACAGATCCTATTGCAGATTATTTGACTCGCATGCGCAATGCCATCGCTGCAAAGCACAGAGTGGTTGAAATTCCTGCATCCAAACTGAAAAAAGAGATCACCAAGATTCTGTTCGAGAAAGGCTATATTCTGAACTATAAGTTCGAAAACGAGGGTACCAAAGAACAGTCCATCAAGATCGCTCTTAAATATCACCCCGTAACCAAAATTTCTGCTATCTCTGACCTCAAACGCGTTTCCACTCCCGGTCTGCGTCAGTACGCTTCCGTTGACGAGATGCCTCGCGTTATGAATGGTCTCGGTATCGCTATTATTTCAACATCCAAAGGTCTGATGACCGACAAGGAAGCTCGCAACCTCAACGTAGGTGGTGAAGTTCTGTGTTACATCAGCTAATTAAGAAGGAGATTTATAAATGTCAAGAATAGGTAAATTGCCCATCGCACTGCCCAAGGGTGTTGAAGTTAAGGTTTCTGACGACAATGTCCTGACCGTTAAAGGTCCCAAGGGCGAACTCACCCAGCAGGTAAACCCCGCCATCACTATGAAAGTAGAGGATGGTCAGCTTCATTTTGAACGCGCTACCGAAAGCCGCGAGCACAGAAGCCTCCATGGCCTCTATCGCGCTTTGGCCAACAATATGGTAATCGGTGTTTCTGAAGGTTTCAAGACCGTTCAGGAAGTTATCGGTGTTGGTTATAAGGTACAGGCTCAGGGTCAGGTTCTTGAAATGGACCTCGGCTACAGCCACAAGATTTTCATGGAACTCGCCCCTGAAATCAAGGTTGAGACCGTTACCGAGAAAGGTAAGAACCCCATCATTACTATGACCTCCTGCAACAAGGAAGTTCTCGGTATGGCTGCTGCTAAGATTCGTTCCCTCCGTAAGCCCGAGCCTTACAAAGGCAAAGGTATCCGCTTCCAGGGCGAAGTTGTTCGTAAGAAAGCTGGTAAAGCTGCTGCTAAATAGTAAAAAATGGTTATGTGCCGCTTAGGCGGAGTGAAAAGATATTACAACGCATCGCCTAAGGCACAAATCTGAAAAACCAAGAATAATGGCAACAAAAAAAGATATAAGAAGACAGAACATTAAGTTCAGAATTCGTCACAAAATCAGCGGCACCGCTGAGATGCCCCGCCTGACCGTATTCAGAAGCAATAAGGAAATCTACGCTCAGGTTGTTGACGATGTTAAGGGTGTAACACTGACCGCAGCTTCTTCCAAAGAGAAGAGCTTTGAAAAGAGTGGCACCAAGAGTGAAGTTGCAGCTAAGGTTGGCAAACTCATCGCTGAGCGCGCTATGGCTGCTGGAATCAATACCGTTGTATTTGACCGTAATGGTTACTTATACCACGGCCGTGTTAAATCTTTGGCCGACGCAGCCCGCGAAGGTGGTCTTAAATTCTAATAAGTCATGGCAGAAGTAAACGTAAAAAGAGTAAAGTCGAGCGATATTGAATTTAAAGATCGTCTCGTTGCAATCAATCGTGTAACGAAGGTTACCAAGGGTGGTAGAGCTTTCAGCTTCGCTGCTATCGTTGTTATTGGTAATGAGAACGGCGTTGTAGGTTACGGTCTTGGTAAAGCCAAGGAAGTACAGGCTGCCATCCAGAAGGGTGTTGACGACGCTAAGAAAAATCTCATCAAGGTTCCCGTTCTCCACGGTACTATCCCCCACGAGCAGTGTGGTAAGTACAGCGGCGCCAAAGTGTTCCTCAAACCTGCAGCTCCTGGTACTGGTGTAATCGCCGGTGGTGCTATGCGTGCTGTTCTTGAGAGCGTTGGCGTAAAGGACGTGCTTGCTAAGAGCAAGGGTTCCTCCAATCCCCACAGTGTTGTTAAGGCTACCATCAATGCCCTCCTCCAGATGAAGGATCCTTGCATGGTTGCTCAGCTCCGTGGCATCACTCTCGATAAAGTTTTTAACGGTTAATTAATAGGAGGCTAATATCATGGCAGAAAAGACTATCAAGATTAAACAGGTAAGAAGCATCATTGGCCGTCCCGAACGTCAGAAGAGAACTATGGCTGCTCTCGGTCTTCGTAAAATCAACCACGAACGCGAAGTAGTAGCTACTCCTCAGATTCTCGGTATGATCGAGAAAGTAAAACACTTAATTACCGTAGTAGAAAAATAATATCGAATCGTGAGTAGTGAGTAGCAATGCCAATTGCGAATCATGAATCACAATAAAACTGAATGACAATGAACTTAAGTAATCTTAAACCCGCAGAAGGTTCCATTAAGCACAGCAAACGCATCGGTAGAGGTCAGGGCTCTGGTAAGGGCGGCACTTCCACCCGTGGTAACAAAGGTGCTAAGGCTCGTTCGGGTTACCATAGCAAAGTCGGTTTTGAGGGCGGTCAGATGCCTATCTACCGTCGTCTGCCCAAGTTCGGTTTCAAGAACATCAATCGTGTAGAGTACGTTGGTATCAACCTCGACATGCTGGCTAAGCTCGCTGCTGAGAAGAATATCACCACTTTCGATCTCGAGGTTCTGAAGCAGAACGGTCTTATCTCTGGTAAAGACAGAGTAAAGATCCTGGGTCGTGGCGAACTCAACCAGGCTCTCAATGTAACTGCTCACGCTTTCTCCGCCAAGGCTAAACAAGCTATTGAAGAGAAGGGTGGTGTGGCTACTGTTGTAGAGAACACTAAAAAAGCCGAAGAATAAAAATCTATAATGAAGTTGCCTGTCGTTCACGGCAGGCGACTTCTTAAACAAATCTGTTATCAATGAAGAGATTTATCACGACTCTGAAAAACATCTGGTCCATCGAAGACCTGCGAAAGAGAATCCTCTATACCCTTGGTTTGGTACTTATCTATCGCATCGGTTCTTACGTTGTGCTTCCTGGTGTTGACCCCTCCCAGCTGCAGGCTCTGCAGAACCAAGGCTCCGAAGGCCTTATGGGTCTGTTGAACATGTTCTCGGGCGGCGCATTCTCTAATGCTTCCATCTTCGCATTGGGTATCATGCCTTATATCACTGCTTCCATCGTGATCCAGTTGTTTGTAATGGTTATCCCTTATTTCCAGAAGATGCAGCGTGATGGAGAAAGTGGTCGTAGAAAAATGAACCAGATAACCCGTCTTCTTACGGTTATCATCACTGGTTTCCAGGCTCCTGCTTACATCACCAACATGATGTATCAGCTTGGCGCTTCTTCTACTGCTATCTATCCCTTCGATGGCAGCCATCCCACCACATTCTTCTGGGCTAGTAGCATCATCATTCTGATCTGCGGTACCCTCTTCGTAATGTGGCTCGGTGAGCGCATCACCGACAATGGCATTGGCAACGGTATCTCCCTCCTCATCATGGTGGGTATTATCGCTCGTCTGCCTTTTGCATTGTCCGCAGAGTTTGCTTCTCGTCTGAACGAAGGCGGTGGTCTCGTAATGTTCCTCTTCGAAATTGTAGTGCTTCTGGCAGTTATTTTGCTCGTAATTCTCCTTGTACAAGGTACTCGTAGAATTCCTGTTCAGTATGCAAAACGCATTGTAGGTAACAAGCAGTATGGTGGTGTTCGTCAGTACATCCCCATCAAAGTGAATGCCGCAGGTGTTATGCCCATCATTTTTGCTCAGGCAATCATGTTCATCCCCATCACTATTATGGGTTTCTCCGGCAACAATGAAAGTGGCTTCGCTAGAGCTTTTGCAGATTTCAATGGCTTGTGGTATAACCTTGTATTTGCAATCCTCGTTATCTTGTTCACTTTCTTCTACACTGCTATCGCTATCAATCCTAATCAGATGGCTGACGATATGAAGAAGAATGGTGGTTTCATCCCCGGTGTTAAGCCCGGTAAGAAAACTGCTGAGTACCTTGAGAACATCTTGTCCAAGATCACTCTTCCTGGTTCCTTCTTCCTCGCTTTAGTAGCAATCCTTCCTGCTATCATCCGTCTGTTCGGTGTTAACACTCAGTTTGCTCAGTTCTATGGTGGCACATCTCTCCTCATTATGGTAGGTGTTATCCTTGACACTCTTCAGCAGATTGAGAGCCACCTCTTGATGCGTCACTATGATGGTCTTACTAAGACTGGTCGTATCAAAGGTCGCAGCTCCACAGGTATGTAAGCAAAAGAACACAGCAAAATAGCATAAAGATATACCGAGACAATGATCCTTTTAAAAACTAAGGAAGAAATAGAAAAGATTCGTATCAGCGCCAATCTCCTCAGTCGTACGATTGCGGAGGTTGGGCGTCACATACGTCCTGGCGTTACTACCGCATATCTCGACAAGATTGGTGACCAATTTATTCGCGATAATGGTGGTATTCCTTTGTGCAAGGGTTATGAAGGTTTCCCTTCGGCATTCTGTATGTCGGTAAATGATGTTGTCGTCCACGGTATCCCTGGTGACATCTTCATTAAAGAGGGTGACAATCTCTCGGTCGACTGTGTTGTTGAACTCAATGGCTTTGTGAGCGATTCCTGCTACACATTCGCCGTAGGAGAAATTAGCGAAGATCTGAAACGCCTCCACCGCGTTACCAAAGAGGCACTCTATATTGGTATCGAACAGTGTAAGGTTGGCAATCGTATTGGAGACATCGGACATGCTGTTCAGCAGCATTGCGAAAAGAATGGCTACAGTGTGGTCCGCGAACTTTGCGGCCATGGCGTAGGCTTTAAGATGCACGAGTCTCCTAACGTACCCAACTATGGTGTTAGAGGCACCGGTCCTCTTCTCAAAGAGGGTATGGTGATTGCTGTTGAGCCTATGGTATGTATGGGCTCGAAAAATGTCAAGTTCTCCAGCGAGGACGGTTGGACCTGCCGCACCAAAGACGGCAAGCCTGCGGCACATTTCGAACATACCATCGCTATCACCAAAGAGGGCCCTCAGATTCTCACTAGTTTCGAAGAAATAGAAAACATATAAAACTCAAAGAATGGCAAAACAAGCTTCCATACAATTAGACGGCACCGTAGTAGAGTCTCTCGGCAACGCAATGTTCCGCGTTGAATTGGAGAACGGACATCAGATTATCGCTCATATCTCGGGCAAGATGAGAATGCATTACATCAAAATTCTTCCCGGTGACAAAGTGCAGATTGAGATGTCTCCCTACGATCTTACTAAAGGAAGAATCACCTATCGCCATAAGTAGTCGAGAGCTAACGGCGTGAAGCCTTGCTCTTAGCACACAAAGAGAGAAGAAAACAAATAAAATAATAAGAAAATGAAAGTCAGAGTTTCTGTAAAGAAAAGATCCGCCGATTGCAAGGTCGTTCGTCGCAACGGTGTGGTTTATGTAATCAACAAGAAGAATCCTAAGCTCAAACAAAGACAAGGATAATCAACAAATTTAAAAGATAAAATCAGTTTATGGCAAGAATTGCAGGTATTGACTTACCCAAAAACAAACATGGAGAAATAGGTTTGACCTATATCTACGGCATTGGAAGAAGCACCGCAAAAGAGATTCTCGCTAAAGCAGGAATCGCTCCCGAGAAGAAGGTGCAGGATTGGACTGATGATGAGCAGAACGCTCTCCGTACCATCATCAACGATGAGTACAAGGTAGAAGGTGCTCTTCGCTCCGAAGTCCAGATGAACATCAAGCGACTCATGGATATTGGTTGCTATCGTGGTGTTCGCCATCGTCTTGGTCTCCCTCTCCGTGGTCAGAGCACCAAGAACAATGCTCGTACTCGCAAGGGTAAGAAGAAAACTATCGCTAACAAGAAGAAAGCTACCAAGTAATTAAATTGAAGTAGCGTCCAGTTGCGGATCAGAATCGAATTAGGAGCAGCTGGAGAACAAATGTAAAATCAAGCAAGTTAAAAAACAATTATGGCAAAAACTTCTAAACCTACTAAAAAAAGAGTAGTAAAAGTTGAACCTCAGGGAAGAGCATGTATCTTTGCTTCTTTCAACAACGTTATCATTTCGTTGACTAATAATGCCGGTCAAGTGATTTCTTGGTCGTCTGCTGGAAAAATGGGCTTCCGCGGATCGAAGAAAAACACTCCGTATGCTGCACAGATGGCTGCGGAAGATTGCGGCAAAGTTGCTTATGATTTGGGCCTACGTAAAGTAAAAGTCTTTGTAAAAGGACCTGGTCAGGGACGCGAATCCGCTATCCGCGCAATCAACACTTGTGGTATTGAGGTAATGGAGATCGTTGATATCACTCCCGTACCCCACAATGGTTGCCGTCCTCCCAAACGTCGTCGCGTGTAATTATGTTGAAAGATATCTGCTGGCGGGGTAAGAGCTATAGGCTCTCTCGCTACAGATTTCTTCTTAGAAAGTTCGAACGAAAAATCATTAACAGAACAAATTTATTATGGCAAGATATACTGGTCCTAAAACCAAAATCGCAAGAAAGTTCCACGAACCTATCTTCGGTCCTGATAAGACTTACGAAAGAAAACCTTATGCTCCTGGTATGCACGGTCAGAACAAGCGTCGCGCTAAGACCTCTGAGTATGGCACTCAGCTGAACGAAAAGCAGAAAGCAAAATATACCTATGGCATCCTTGAGCGTCAATTCCGCAAACTCTATGCTGAAGCATCCCGCCGTGGTGGTATCACCGGTGAGGTACTTCTCCAACTCATTGAGGCTCGTCTCGACAACGTAGTGTACCGTCTCGGTATCGGTCGTAGCCGTGCACAGGCCCGCCAGCTCGTTTCTCATTGCCACATCACCGTTAACGGTAATGTTGTAAATGTTCCTTCCTACTCTCTCAAAGAGGGTGATGTTATCGCTGTTCGCGAACGTTCCAAATCTTTAGAGATTATTACCGATTCGCTGGCTTCCCGCGCCAACAACTATCCTTGGCTCGAATGGGATAACGCAAGCATGTGTGGTAAGTTCATGAACTATCCTCAGCGTGCCGATATCCCTGAGAACATCAACGAGCAGCTCATCGTTGAACTCTACTCCAAGTAATAAATAGCTTGGAATGGTTTTGTTGGTTTGTTGAGCTCCTGAACGGAGTCGCAAAGTCAAATCAACAAATCAGCAAATAAACGAAACTTTAACCCAAACGAGAAAGGATTATAAATGGCAATATTAGCTTTTCAAAAACCAGACAAGGTCGTTATGCTTGAGGCTGACGATTTCCGTGGCACATTCGAATTCCGCCCTCTGGAGCCTGGTTATGGTACCACCATCGGCAATGCTCTCCGTCGTGTGTTGTTGTCTTCCCTTGAAGGCTTCGCTATCACTTCGGTAAGAATTGAAGGTGTGGACCACGAATTCTCGTCCATCCCTGGCGTTGTTGAGGATATGACTGACATTATCCTCTGCCTGAAGCAGATCCGCTTCCGTCGCCAGATAGAAGAAACCACATCCGAGAAGATTGCTTTCGAGATTAGCGGCAAGACTGTCTTCACGGCTGGTGAACTCAACAACTATCTCAATAGTTTCCAGGTCCTCAACCCTGAGGTTGAGATTTGCCACATGGAAAGCGACACCACTCTTAAGGTGGAACTCACTGTTGAGAAAGGTCGTGGTTATGTTCCTTCTGATGAGAATAAGAAAGCAAATGACCCCATCGGTGTCATTGCTATCGACTCCATCCATACTCCTATCAAGAATGTTCAGTACGAGGTTAACGACTATCGTGTTGAGCAGCGTACGGACTACGAGAAGCTTACTTTTGATATCCAGACCGATGGTTCCATCCATCCTAAGGAGGCTTTAAAAGAGGCTGCCACCATCCTCATTCAGCACTTCATGCTTTTCTCCGACGAGCGTATCTCTCTCGAAATCGAAGACAAGCCTGTTGTTGAAGAGTTTGATGAGATCACCCTCCACACCCGCCAGCTCCTCAAAACAAAGCTTACTGACCTTGACCTCTCTGTTCGCGCCCTCAACTGTCTCAAGGCTGCTGAGGTTGAAACACTGGGAGAGCTGGTTGCCTTCAATAAAGCTGACCTGCTGAAGTTCCGTAACTTTGGTAAAAAATCTCTTACCGAACTGGAGAACCTGGTTGCATCCAAGGGTCTTGATTTCGGTATGAACATCGCTAAGTATAAATTAGATAAAGAATAAAGAAAGAATAAAGATATGAGACACGGTTGCAAAGTAAATCATCTGTCCAGAACTCACGCTCACCGCGTAGCTATGCTCTCCAACATGGCCACTTCTCTCATCATGGAAAAACGCATCACCACCACTGTTGCTAAGGCCAAAGCTCTGAGAGTATATGTAGAACCTCTGATCAACCGCTCCAAAGAGGATAATATGAATAACCGTCGCGTTGTTTTCAGCTACCTCCACAGCAAGGACGCTGTTAATGAGCTTTTCCGCGAGGTATCCCAGAAGGTTGCTAACCGCCCCGGTGGTTACACCCGCATCCTCAAGACCGGTATCCGTCATGGTGACAACTCCGAGATGTGCATCATTGAGCTCGTTGACTACAACGAGAATATGCTCGCCGCTCCTAAGGCTGAAAAGAAAGCTAAGACTACCCGTCGTAGCCGTTCCAAAAAGGCCGAAGAAGCTCCCGTAGCTGAAGCTACCGAGACCAAGGCTGAATAAGCACATCGGATTTGACCGATATAGTAAAGGGGGATGTTGGGTACTATAGAATGTGCCTACATTCCCTTTTATCATGCTATATCGCTTCGCCCGACAAATACATAAATACACTGAATAACTCTATTATTATTTAACTCAATACACTAGAACTATGTCACAGATTATAGGTATCAAGGGCCGCCAGATCCTCGACTCTCGCGGAAACCCCACAGTTGAAGTTGAGGTTTACACCGAAAATGGCGCCATGGGCCGCGCTGCTGTTCCCTCCGGTGCTTCCACCGGCGTTCACGAGGCTTGCGAGCTTCGCGACGGCGACAAGAGCCAGTTCCTTGGCAAGAGTGTTATGCAGGCTGTCAACAACGTCAACAATGTACTCAATGAAGAACTCAAGGGCTTCTTTGTAGAAGACCAGCGCGACATCGATGCCAAGATGATTGAGGTTGACGGAACCCCCAATAAGGGGCGTCTCGGTGCCAATGCTATCCTCGGCGTATCTTTGGCTTGCGCTAAAGCTGCAGCCATGGAGCATGGTCAGGAACTGTATCGTTACCTCGGTGGTTGCAACGCCTATACCCTTCCTATCCCCATGATGAACATCCTTAATGGTGGTTCCCATGCTGACAATAGCATCGACTTCCAGGAGTTCATGATTATGCCTGTTGGCGCCCCCACTTTCCGTGAGGCTCTGCGCATGGGTGCTGAAATCTTCCACAACCTCCGTGGCGTCCTCAAAGCTAAAGGTATGAGCACCAACGTAGGTGACGAAGGCGGTTTCGCTCCTAACCTCGGCTCCAACGACGAGGCTATCCAGGTTGTTCTTCAGGCTATCGAAAAAGCCGGCTATCGTCCTGGTGAAGATGTTTACATCGCTCTCGATCCCGCATCCTCTGAGTACTATCTTCCCGAGGAGAAGATGTACCAGCTTAAGTGGAGCTCCGGTGAGAAACTTACCTCCAGCCAGATGGTTGACTTCTGGAAGACTTGGTGCGATAAGTACCCCGTTATCTCTATTGAGGATGGTATGGCAGAAGACGATTGGGATGGTTGGAAACTTCTTACCGACACTATCGGTGACCGTTGCCAGCTCGTAGGTGATGACCTCTTTGTTACCAACGTTCAGCGTCTCCAGATGGGTATCGACCGTAAGGTCGCTAACTCTATCCTCATCAAGGTTAATCAGATTGGTACTCTTACCGAGACTATTGATGCTATCAACCTTGCTTACCGTAACAAGTACACTGCTATTGCTTCCCACCGTTCCGGCGAAACCGAGGACACTACCATTGCTGACCTCGCTGTAGCTATGAACACTGGCCTTATTAAGACCGGTTCCGCTAGCCGTACTGACCGTATCTGCAAGTATAACCAGCTCATGCGCATCGAAGAAGCTCTTGGCGATCAGGCTTACTATCTTGGTAAAGACTATCGTTTCATTAAGAAGTAACTGGTTTACACCCTTGCATCATAAAGCCTTCCTGTCGTCCAGGAGGGCTTTTTTGTTGCTGTAAAATGTTGTCGTGGTTCTATGGACAATCATTTGTCTTTGAGTCTGTATCTCGTGTTTTGAGTGTAGGGTATAAGATGGTATTATAAACTAATTGAAGATTTAAAGTAGAGAAAACAAGCCCACGATGAGAGTCGTGGGCTTGTTTCGTTGTGACGAAGGTATGAACTACCTGTTTGGGGTGTCGTTATGCTAATTTCGCAAAAGCTTCCTTCATGCGGCGGAGGGCTTCGATGAGGAGATCTTCGCTGGTAGCGTAGCTGAGACGGATGCAATCGTCATCGCCGAAGGCAGAACCCATAACGGTGGCTACATGAGCCTCGTTGAGGAGGTAGAAGGCGATATCGGTTGAGTTCTCCATCTTTTTGCCGTTGAAGCTTTTTCCGTAATATGCGCTGACATCGGGGAAGAAATAGAATGCGCCCTGAGGCATGCGAACTTTGAGCCCGGGGATTTCACAGAGACCCTTGTAAACGAGGTCGCGGCGTTTGAGGAAGATATTGCGCATATTGATGATATCCTCGCTGGTAGCGGGATCCATCTGCATTGCGCGTACGGTAGCTTTCTGAGCGATAGAGCAGGTACCGCTGGTTACCTGACCTTGGAGTTTCTTGCATCCGTCAGCAACAACCTTAGAAGCTGCGAGGATACCGATACGCCAACCAGTCATGGCAAAGCCTTTAGCAACACCATTGATAGTGATTACGCGGTCTTTGATGTCAGAGAACTGGCCGATGCTTTCGTGCTTGCCAACAAAGTTGATGTGTTCGTATATTTCGTCAGCCATAACGAAGATGTTCTCGTGTTTTGCCAATACGTCGGCAATGCCACGGAGTTCTTCTTTGGTGTAGAGCATACCGGTGGGGTTGCTGGGGCTGGAGAACATGATGAGTTTGGTCTTGGGAGTGATGGCTTCCTCAATCTGCTGAGGAGTAACCTTGAAGTCGTTCTCAATCTTGGTCTTTACAAACACGGGAGTAGCGCCAGCAAGGCGGACAAACTCTTTGTAGGATACCCAGAAAGGAGTGGGGATGATAACCTCATCACCAGGGTTGAGGAGGACCTGGCAGAGCTGATAGATACTCTGCTTGGCACCTGTAGAAACAACAATCTGGTCGGGGGTGAACTCAAGGCCGTTATCGCGTTTGAACTTCTCGCAGATAGCCTTCTTCAGGTCAACGTATCCAGGAACGGGAGGATAGTGGGTGAAATTGTCGTCGATAGCCTTTTTTGCTGCTTCCTTTACTGTGTCGGGAGTGTTGAAATCGGGTTCACCGATGGAGAGGCTGATAACGTCGATACCTTGGGCTTTGAGCTCGCCTGCCTTGGCAGTCATGGCAAGGGTCTCGCTCTCGGCCATGTTGAGAATACGATTACTTAATATTTCCATGTTGAGTTATTATTTTATTGTTGTTGAATTTTCTGTTATCAGTCTGTTTGTTGTTTTGCCAATATATAATAACGTTAGTTATTATCCTAATATTGTATTGGCGGTTGATTTTTTTTCATTTACATCGCAGAGACGTGGAAATCCATTATCTGGCTGTTGCGCCACGGAAGCATAAGGCTGTCGCGAAGAGCAATTTGCGCAGGATAATCGTCTGGTGCTAGATTTTCGGGAGTGGGGAATAGAATGGTGCGTTCTGTTATGGAGTTGGAAGGGAGGGGGTCAGAGATAATGTAGTCGGTCGTCCGGTAGGAGGTTGGGCTTTGCTTCAGGAAGAGCTGCAGCCATACGGGGCGGTTCTCGGCGCTGCAGATAGGGTAGGGGTAGGGGTTCTCGATGCGTAGGGAGAAGGATATAGAGTCTCCCATTATCCGTCCCGAGTCTAAGCAGGTTACTTTTACTTTCCTGTATGGATGAAAATCCTCGACAACTCTGTATCTGAAGGTGGTGCCGTTGGCGAGTTTCAGGAAGGGATCTTCGGGTTTGTCTTCTTTGCATTCCATGCGGGGCAGGCGCTGGACAATCACCTCTTTCCCGACGAATGAATCGTCAATATCGGTATAAGCCCATTGGCTGGTGCGGTTATAGAGTAGTGGTTGTGTGAAGGCATCTCCTCTTGAGGAGTAGAAGTAATATTTAGCAGCAGCTGTGTAGTCGTTAATGAAGATGACAGGGCGGCCTTGTGCCACTTCCTCTATCTGGTGGATGCAGTCTTCGTTGTTCCATACCTGTCCTTTGAAATGGAACGGGTTTGTTATCAGAAGCAGTCGTCCCACAAGGAAGAGTGCCATGCTGACCAGCCCCACGCTACGTATGAATCTATAGGCTTTTTCGTTGTCCCTTCCAAGATTGAAGAGAAGCCAGAGTGCGCTGAAAACAACAGGAATGATCCATTGGGGTTGGGTCGGGCCGCGGAAGCAGCTGAGGAAGAAGAACCCCAGGAATCCAATAGCGATAGACTTCAAGACAGGTGGCATTGGGGCGTTGTCGCTATTTCTCTTCCTCCATCCGAGAATGTAGTGGTAGAGAAAGAGTGGGTTGAACACTAATGCCGTATTAAGCAGGTAGTGTCCCAGATAGCTCGCCTTAAAGCTCTGGTTGCGCCCCACCAGGTGGTATTGGAACGATACCCAGTCGTGCTCATACTGCCATATGAGGTGAGGCAGGTATAGCAGCAATGTGATCAATAGAGATATGTAGAGCTTAGGGGACCGGAAGCATCGCGGACAGGCTGCCAAGGCTAGCGCTACTACCAAAACTGAGTGGTATTTGCTGTAGGCCAGCAGGGCGATGCTCAGCCCGAGTAGGGTCATATTCTTCCAGCTGTCGTTTCGGCAGAATCGGGTGAAACAGCAGAGGAATAATGCCGTAAACATCATCAGCGGCGTGTCGGGCGTGGTGAGGAATCCATAAAGCTGCAGTAGCGGTATAGAGAAGGCTATCAGGAAATAGAGCCATGCGTCTCTCTGTGTGGGATTCTTGGGTTTGATCAGCCGCCAGAAGAGGAAGAGATAGATGGGTTGCAGGAGTACGGCAAAGAAGCGGACCCCCAGCTCTCGGGGAATCCAACGTCCTAACCATATCAGCAGGGGCGTCATGGGCGGGTGGTCGTAATAGCCCCAGTCCAGCTTCCAAGAGAAGAACCAGTAGTAGGCCTCGTCGTTGGCTAGCTCAACTGTTGCGGCTACGATGATGTTCAGCATCCACCACAGGGCCAATAGCACTAGGAGAAGTGTGTTTGGGCTAAGGTTTCTGATGAATTCTCTCAGTCGCGACATGGGTGGTGATTATATCTTGGCTTTCTTCACGGTAAAAGCGACGGCCATAGTGGAAAGGATGGTGACCATGACGAATGTTGCCACGAAATCAATCAGCCGCATAGCTACGGGGAAGGCGTCGGTAATGAAATTGGAACCCATCTTCACGATGCCGAACTGCTGCTGGAGCAGGCAGATGAGGAAACCCATCACCAGTCCGGAGGCGACGCCGACCAGGGCAATCAATATGCCTTCTTTGAGGAAGGTGCGTCTTATGTCCTGTGTGTTCATTCCCATGGCTTTGAGTGTGCCGATATCTTTGCGTTTGTCGATAATCAGCAGGGAGAGCGATGCGATAAGGTTGAGGGTGGCTATGAGTACGATGAGCGAAAGGATGAGGAACACGCCTAGTCGTTCGCTTTTGAAGACCTTGAAGTAGAGTGGCTGTTGCTCGAATCGGTCTTTTATGGTGAAGTCTCCTCCCAATTGCTCTTTGATCAGGCTCCGTACCTTGTCCACCTGGCGGGGATGGGAGCATCTGATGGCGAGAGAGGTCACTTCGTCCTCTTCGTAGTCCATGAGCGAACGCACGAAGTCGATGTCGGCTATCACGTAGCGCTCGTCGATGTCTTGCTGGATGTAGAAATAGCCGGCAGGAAAGGCTATGTCGGTGTTGAAGGCGTCTTCTATCGTCATCCCTAGGCTGGTTCCACGGCGGGGGATATGCACGGCTATGCTACTGTTGCTGTAGCTTCCCAGTCCTAGATTGTACCACACTTCTCCGCCAAAGAGGAGATACATAGGGCGCCGTTGTCCGGGTGCCATCGGACGATCGTCCTTGAGGTAGTAGGCGCCTTCGTGCAGCAAGGTGTCGAGGCCGGTAATGGCGGCATAGTTGCTGTCAACGCCTCTTAGCTGTACGATGGCTTCGTTATGTTTGTGGGTGAGCCAGGCGTTCTCTTCGACGATCTGGCTGATGCGCTCCACGCCAGGAGTGTTCAGCAGGGAGTCGTAGTTGATGGTGGAGGTGTGGAAGGTTTTTCCTTCGGAAGGCTCGACCAGAAGCTGTGGGTCGAAGACGCTAAAAAGGTCTTGGGTAAGTTGGCCTATGCCGTTATAGACGCTCAGGACCACTATCAGAGCGGTAGTTCCTACGGCGATGCCGATCAACGAGATCCAGGAGATGACGTTGATGACGCTTTTCTTCTTTCGCGAAAAGAGATATCGGCGTGCCAGTAGTGACGAGGGTTTCATGGATGCTGATGAGTGATGGACGGGGGAGGTGTGTTATTTCTTGAGCAGTTTTTCGATGTGCTCTTTGTAGTCGAGGGTGTCGTCGATATAGAACTCCAGCGAGGGGATGATGCGCAGCTGCTTGCCTTCTCTCAGGCCGAGGCGGCGACGGAGGTCGCTGGTGTTCTCGCGGATGAGTGCCATTACCTGGTCGGCAGTAACGCCGCCTATGGGGAAGATGCTCACGTAGATGCGGGCTATGGAGAGGTCGCTGGTGATGCGCACGTCTGTGACGGTAAGCAGGGAGTTGCCCAGCACGGGCTTCATCTCTTTGACGAAGATGTCGCTCATGTCTTGCTGGATGAGTCGCGATATTTTCTGTTGGCGTGTGGTTTCCATTATGGGTTGTTGTGTTTTGTGTAGTATTGTCGTTTTCGGTTGGTGCTGGCTGTTTCTGGTCCCGATGGTAGTCGTGGAATCGAACCGGGAGGGAAGGTTGTCTTTAGGCCTTCATGTACCCAGCCTGTTGCTTGTTTTAGAAACGATAGCCCAGACGCACGGGGATGAAAAGGCTCTGCTGCATGTAGGCGGCGCCGACGGTTAGGTAGACGGCCTTGTAGTTGTGCTCCATGTTGCGCATGGCGTAGCTGAAGAACCAGTTGAGGCCGGTGCCGATCTCGAAATAGGGGGTCAACGTGTTTCCGTTGGCTCCGCTGCTGAGCAGGTAGCTGGCGCCTAGCTTGCCGTAGACGATGGGGGCGAACTCCTCGTTGATAGGACGGAAGTCGGCGTCGATGCCTACCATGATGTTGTGCTTCCCGTTGGCCATGTCGGCTATCTCGGCCACGTAGCCGTAGCCCAGGTTGAGACCGACGAAGAAGTCCTGGCTGATATTTAATCCGTTGATGATGTTCACGTTGGCGATGTGCTGTTGGTTTTCGATATAGTAGCCGTTCTCGCCTTTGTTGTTGGTGAAGTTCGAAATGAATGGCATGTAGCCTAATTCGGCCTTGAACATATACTCATATTTGCCTTTGTCCTGCATGAATTGGGCCTTGACCGAGCACGATGCCAGTATGGCGATTGCCAGAAGGAGGTATTTTATTCTGTTCATATTGTACGTTTTATATTTTTGTTTCAATAATAATAAGTCCACTTTTTGCAAATGCAAAGATACATATTTTTGTTGAAAAAAACAACAAAAAGTGCTTTTCGCGCAAAAAAAAGGTATCAAAGCATGGGTAAAGACGCACTTAAAGGGACTTCGGGTGGGCGAAAGTCCCTTTAAGGTCCCTTTAAAGTCCCTATAAAGTCCCTTTAACCTGGGCGCTGCACCGAGGCTGCTGGGGCGCTAGTAGGGGGTAGAGGCGGTATTCTATCGTTTGATCACCAGCACTCCGCGGCGTACGTGTCCGGCGCAAGGGCCTTGTTTGATCTGCAGGACGACGAAGTAGTTGCCGGCAGGAAGGTCGCCGCCATCAAAATCGTTGTTGTAGTCGGAGGTGAAATAAACCCGCTTGCCTTGTGCTGTGTAGACGGACATGGCGACGGGCGAGTATTCCTCAAGATTTCTGATGTAGAAATAGTCGTTCTGTCCGTCCCCGTTGGGTGTGATGGAGTTGGGGACGTCCCAGGTGGGTTTCTGCGGAGCTTGGGGCTGCTGCTGGGCCGGAGCGGGCTCTTTCTGGCTGGACTCGGAGTGGGCGAGGGCTGAGGGCTTCTCGGCTGCGGGTTTAGGCGTTGTTGAGGCGGGTTTGGTGGTGGTTGGAGTGGGCTTGGGGGAGGTTTTCTCTTTTGCCTTTTCCTCTGGTCTTACGATGGGGGAAGGTTCGGGGGCCTTGGCGGGTTCGGCAGTTTGTTCTGTCTTGGTTGGCTGTGGTTGTGCGGCCTCCATGAGGGGTTCTGCCTTCTCCGTCGCTTTCTTCTCTCGTTTCTCTGTCTCTTTGGCAGGAGCTTCCTGTTCGTGTTCGATAACGGTCTCTTCGGAGTCAATGGTGAGCGTGTCGTTTGTCAGAAGGGCGATGTCGTCGCCATTTTGCGCCGGTTTGATGGCTCCATATACGAAGCCGGAATCGTGCGACTTCTGGTTGCGCAGGATAAAGAAGGTTGCGATGCCCGAGAGCACTATTAGTGATGCCACGGCGGCTATGATTTGGCGGCGTCGGCGTTCGCGGCCCTCGCGATAGATCCCTTTGGGCGTGAGGTCGTGGCGGGCAATCTCGTCCCACAACCCTGCTGGGGGCTGGGTTTTAGCACCTTTGAAGGTGCTGCGCATCATCTGTTCCAGTTCTTTATTGTCCATTTCTTTCTTCTTTTCAAGAGTCAGATTACATTATTATTCCTTTTTACCGGTCAATCTCCTCCAAGATCTTCTTCAGTCTCTCGCAGGCCACATAATAGCGGCTCTTCAAGGTGGAGAGGTTGAGGTGCATCATCTCGGCCACTTCGGCAAACGTGTATTCCTCTACGGCCACGAGGTTGACAATCAGCCGTTGCTCGTCCGTCAGTTGGTGAAGGGCGACGTAGAGCAAATCCCTTCTGATCATGCTTTCCTCCACAATATTGTCGGTTGGCAGCTCCTCGCTCAGAGCCGTCTCTCGCATCACTCTCTTCTCGCGCAGGCTTTTGTAGTGCCGGCGGATCGCAAGATGTGTGAAAATCTGTCGCATCCAAGCCTCAAGCGAGCCGCTTCCGGAGTATTGGTTTATCGATCGGAAGATAGCCACAAAACCATCCATCAGCATGTCCTTGGCAGCCTCCTCGTCGCTGGTGTAGCGCAGACAGAGTGTATAGTATCCGGGGCTGTATTTCTCATATAGCGCCCGTTGCCATTCCTTCTCTCCGCGACGGCAACCTTGTATCATCTCGTATATGTCAGTTCTTTCCAATGTTGGGCAAGGTGGTTGGATGGGTGATTCTTTGCGTGTCTTTTTTGGTTTTTTCTATATATATGAGCAACAAGAGGGCCAAAAAGTTGAACTTGATGCAAATTTTTTTTCAAAAAAAAGCTGTGTGTGTTCTTTTGGGCGTTTGTAAATGCGTGATTGTTATTTGTTTGTGGAGATTATGATTATTTTTCGGACAAGTCATTTTTTTTTGATCTCAAAAAGTCATATTCTACTCCCGATCCTTCGTCAGGGTTCGTTTCAAAATGCAAAAATACGAAAAAAATTTGGTAGTTTCGGAAATGTTCGTATCTTTGCATTACAAAACGATATCAAAATAATATCAAAATAAATAACGTAAACTATGGAAACAAAGGAATTTAACAAACAAATGAGTGGTGTAAATAACGGTTTTTTACATCTCATTCTGAACGTCGTGATGCTCGTTGCGTTCGTTCTCATCATCATCAAAATCTCCATGATGGATTGTATGTTGAACAACGGCGACCCAGAGTCTCCTACCGCGTGGATTGCTCTGCCCATCTGCCTGGGTGTTGTGTTCTTCCTCGTGTGGCTCTTCCATCTCATCGGATTGGTCGTCAACCAGCCCAACCAAAGCCGCGTGCTCACCTTCTTCGGCAAATATAGCGGAACCATAAAAGACAACGGTTTCTTCTGGGTCAACCCATTCTATACTGCAAGACGCCTCTCGCTCCGTGCCCGTAATATGGATATGGCTCCTATCAAGGTTAACGACAAAGCCGGCAATCCCATCATGATCGGTCTGGTACTGGTGTGGAGAATCAAGGACACCTATAAAGCTTGCTTCGAAATCGATGTCGATGCCAAACCTGCTCAGCAGGGCGAAAACACCCAGACTTTGAAGGGCTACGATCAGTTCGTTCATGTCCAGGGCGATGCTGCTCTCCGTCAGGTTGCCGGTCTCTACGCCTACGATAATATCGACCCCAACTCAACCGAGATCACGCTCCGTTCCGGCGCCGACGAAATCAACCATCGTCTTGAGGCCGAGATCGCTTCCCGTCTTGCTATCGCTGGCATCGAGGTTATCGAAGCCCGCATCAACTACCTCGCCTATGCCGCCGAGATCGCTAGCGTTATGCTCCGTCGCCAGCAGGCCGACGCTATCATCTCCGCTCGCGAGAAAATCGTCGAAGGCGCAGTCTCTATGGTCGACCTCGCACTCAAGAAACTCAGCAGCGACGGCATCGTTGAGCTTGATGAGGACAAGAAAGCCGCTATGGTCAGCAACCTCATGGTAGTTCTCTGCGCCGACGAGAGTGCTACACCCGTAGTGAATGCCGGTACACTCTACCAAGGATAATCAAGATGTAAAGGTTACAAGTCAGAAGAGTCGAACGATTTGTTGGCACAAGGAACGCTCTTCTGACTTTCGTCGCTCTTCGCGCGACCTTTCGGCTCTACATACAATCCAACAATCCCCCTGACAAATGAAAAAGTCCTTTGCATTACGCGTCGACGAAGAACTCTATGCCGCCATAGAGAAGTGGGCTGCCGATGAATACCGAAGTGCCAACGGACAGATAGAATTCCTTCTTGCCGAGGCGTTGAAGAAAGCCAAGCGGTTCCCTAAAAAGAAGAAAGGAGACAAGGAGGAATAAATGAGCTCTGTTCGGGCGTAGTATCAGCCTGCTCCTTTCGGGCACGAGACAATTGTCAACAAAACTAAAAACAAACATGAAGAATAGCAATAAAATCCTCCTCTATCTTCCTGCCGTTGTGGTGTTGGTTGTCCACGCCATCATCGTAGCTGTGAGCTATAGCGGTCTCCCTGCCGAAGTTCCCACTAAATTCCACAAAGGTGAAGCCATCCAGCTGATGCCTCGTTGGACAGTCTGGATTAGCTGGGTTGTGAATGTGGTAATATGTGCTTTGGTGGCAATCTCATCCAGAATCCCAGCCATGCGGTCAAACATCTTCCGTGTCAAATTGTGGAACAGGAAAGTGGTCAATGCCCAAGACGTTCTCAGCCCCAACGCTCTGGAAATCCTCTATAGCCTGATGACCTTTGTCATTTCGTTGCTGTTCATCTTCGTCTCCTGCTCCATCATCTTCCCTTCGTTGAGAATGTTGATGCAGATCCTCCTCAGTACCCTTGCGGCTCTCGTCGCTGTGGGCAGCTTTGTCTTCGCTATTTGTGTCACCAAAAGAGAAAGAGAATAGCAGCAGTTCCGACAATATTTAGTTATAAAGAAGTCTCCCCAAAGCAAACCTATGATCACATCCCAGCATAATATCGTATGGATGGCAGTTGCGGCCTTGTTGCTGTTCCTGCTTCCTTTGGCCGTAGCCTTGTTCTGGAAATATCGCCAAAGTGCAAAAGTCTCGTGGCAGGCGATCCTTCTTGGCGCTGCCGGATTCATCGTATCAGCACGCGTGTTGGAAGTTATACCTCATGCGTTCTGCATCATCCTCGACAATCCTGTGTCGCAGTTCATCAACGGCCACACTTGGGCTTATGTGCTCTATGGAGTCACGATGGCAGGTCTTTTTGAAGAGTTGGGCCGCTATCTCATCATCGGAAAGGTGATGAAACGCAACAAAACCCGCGAGAATATGGTCTTCTACGGCATCGGTCATGGCGGCATAGAGGTATGGTCTGTAGTCTTGCCTGTCATCATGGTCTATATTGCCGTCTCCTTCTCTCCCGATATGCAGGCGTCTGCTCCGGAACAGATACTCGAAAGTGCCGCCACTTTTGGTGGTGAGATGGCTGCGTTGTTGGTGTATGAACGAATTGTGGCAATGATGGTTCATGTGGCTCTCACTATCGTGGTGGCTTACTCCCTCTTCTCTTCGAAGAAGATCCATCTCTTCCTTGCTATCGCCCTGCATATGATCTTCGATATTGCGCCAGCCCTCTACCAGCGTGGTGTCTGCTCTATGGCAGTCTGCGAGATCTGCATCACCCTTTGTGTGATTCCTGCAACTCTTTTTGCTATCTCGCTATACAAAAAGATGAAGGTTGAACCCGAACCGGAATGCCAGATGAACCCTAATAATAACTAACCTTCAGAAATTATATATAAAATCATTAATATAACCGCTCATGTCTGAAATATTGCATGTCGAAGGGCTTTCTAAAACTTTCAAGCTCTCACGCAAACAACAGAAAATAGAAGGCACAACCTCATCCCGAAAAGTTGCGGTAGACAACATCTCGTTTACAGCCAACCGAGGCGAAATCTTCGGCCTTCTCGGCCCTAATGGTGCCGGAAAAACTACCACGCTACGTATGCTAGCAACCCTTATCAAACCTGATCAGGGAGATGCCGTTGTCGATGGTGCAAGTATCACCAAGGAACCCGAAGAGGTACGTGCAAAGATAGGATTCCTTACCAGCGAGCTGAAGCTGGAGGATTTTTTCACCCCCAACTATCTTTTCGACTTCTTCTCAAAGCTCCATGGTGTGGAGCCTGGCACTATACAGGCTCGCAAGAAAGCGCTTTTCGAGCGTTTCGGTATCGACAGATTCGCCGAAGTGAAGGTAGCCAATCTCTCCACGGGTATGAAGCAGAAGACCTCGCTAGTGGTATCGTTGGTGCACGATCCTGACATCATTATCTTTGATGAACCCACGAATGGACTTGATGTGCTTACTGCACGTACTGTTACCGATTTTCTGCAAGAACTGCGTGGCCAAGGGAAAACAATCGTCCTCTCCACTCATATCTTCAGTCTTGTAGAGCGCCTTTGCGACAGAGTCGGTATCATCATCGACGGCAAACTCACCCATTGCGACACACTCGACAATATCTGTGCCGGAGCTACTCTCGAAGACCGTTTCTTTGAAATCTATAAAACTCAGAAAGGAGGTGCAGAATGAGACACAACAATATCCTGACCATTTTCCGCAAAGAATGCGCCCGATTCTTTGGCGATAAGACTCTGCTCTTCACGGCAGTCATCATGCCCGGTCTGCTCATCTTCCTTGTCTATTCCCTTATGGGAAAAGGTATCAAGAGCGATCTTGACTCCCGTATGGAGCAGTCGCAGCAGCCTGTTGCTGTGATGGTGGAGAATATGCCCGAAGAAATTTCTCCTGCTTTCGATTCTCTCGATATCCAGCTTGGACGTTTCGACACAGCCTCTGTCTTTGCTCAGGTCCGCGACAAAGAGCAGAACATCGTCTATGTGGTTTTTCCGGCAGAAGAGACAGCAGAAACGCCCAACATCCGCATCTTCTACAACTCTGCCAACCCTGCCTCCCTTGCCGCCTTCAATGATATCTCGTATCGCATCGAAGCCTGGGAAGATGAACAATGCAACATCTTCGACATCAACGCAGATGTTAACGAATGCTGTGATCTCGTTGTTGAGGAGGATAAGGACGACGAGCTGGCCGATGTTCTCTCCAAGCTCATCCCTATGCTTATTCTCATGATGCTCTTCTCGGCCTGTATGGCTGTCGCTCCTACCTCCATCGCTGGAGAGAAAGAGCGTGGAACCATTGCCACTCTGTTGGTCACTCCCCTGAAGCGCAAAGAGTTGGCTTTTGGCAAGATACTTGCTCTTTCGCTTTTCACGCTGCTGAGCGGCTGCTCCAGTTTCCTGGGCATTATGCTTTCGCTGCCTAAGATGATGCAGATGGACTCGGCTGAGATGGATATGAACATCTACTCTGCTGGCGATATCGTCTCGATCCTTGTTGTCATCCTTGGAACGGTGCTGATGATGATCTCCTGCGTGTCTATTCTCTCGGCTTATGCCAAAGACGTCAAATCGTCGGGAACCCTCATCACCCCCTTCATGCTAGTGATCATGGGTATCGGCATCTCTCCTTTGTTGGGAGGCGGAGTACCCGAAGCTTGGTATGCTTATCTTCTCCCCTTCTACAATAGTGTGCAGTGTATGAGTGCCATCTTCGCTCGTAGCGCAACTGTGGTCCCTGTGGTGGTCACCGTGCTCAGCGATCTGATATACACCCTTGTAGCTGTATGGGTGTTGGAGAAGATGTTCGACTCCGAGAAGATTATGTTCTCAAAATAGCACTTTTCTAAACATCACTATATTTCCCAATGCCCCGGAAGATGCTCTGGGGCATTTCTTTATTCTGCCTTAGGTTTGGCTGAAGATAGAGGCTATGGGTTTTGTTCCTGAAGGGTCAGCTTCGCATTAACATCGCGTCAGCCTCCCGATCGGGAAGAAATTCGTAACGCTTTCGCTATATATTCGCGTGCTTGATGGTATGCTGGCTGTTGGGATTGTGGGATTTGCCCAGAGCGATAGGGAGAAGGGGGAGGTGTAATGAACAAAAAAAGCCAACCCGTTAGGATTGGCTTCTTTATAACTGGTGCGCTTGTAAATTACATAGCGTTTACTTTCTTCATCAGTTTGGATTTAAGGTTTGCAGCCTTGTTCTTGTGGATAACAGTACGTTTAGCCAGCTTGTCGATGATGGAGAGCATCTTGGGGAGACGCTCGGTAGCAGCAGCCTTATCTTCGAGTGCGCGGAAATCGCGGAGAGCGTTGCGCATAGTCTTGGCGTAGTATCTGTTCTCTACTCTTTTCTTTTCGTTAGAGCGAATTCTCTTTTTTGCAGACTTGTGATGTGCCATTGTTTCTTCTTCTTTTTTTATTTTGTAGTCCGTGGGGGATTCGAACCCCCGATTTTGAGAATGAAAATCTCACGTCCTAGGCCAACTAGACGAACGGACCATCCTATTTCAGCTTTCTGTTAAACCACGTGGGTTTGTCTCTCAAAAGCGGTTGCAAAAGTACAACCTTTTTTTGAATTGACAAAATTTTTTTTAACACAACCTGTTGATTTCTTTTTTCTGTTAGTCTGTATCTGCTTGAAAATGAAATCCTAAGCGCTTGCCGGTAACGAGTGATTTTTTATCGAAATTTGTGCGCATCTCACCCACAGAAACGAGCTTGACTTCGTCGTAGGGAGGGGTTAAAAGATCAAAATTGGTGGTGTACTCGATAGCACTCTCTACTATGTTTTGCACTGTTTCGCTGGAAATCAGCGAGTTGTTGAAGTTATTGTAAAGCATACCAAGCTCGCGTTTGCCTTCGATGAAGTAGTGTTTTTCGGCGTTAACAAACACTCTACCAATCATATAGCCTAGGTCGTTGTCGCGTTGGTAGAGGAACGAGTCGGCGAGGAAGTTGTAGATGTGGATGACGCCGCAGAAGGAGCGGTTGGGGTTCTCTCTGATGTAGGGTGTCTTCATCACTTCGTGGTTGCGGGAGAATTCGAAGACGTTGGTGTGCATCATGAAAACAAGCACGTCGCCGCCGAACTTCACCTCGAACTCGAAGTCGCCGCGGTCGGTGAATTCAAATCGTACGTCCTTGCCGTTCTGCTGTCGTTCTTGCTTGAAAAGGTCGATGAGCTCGCGTGTGGTGGAGCGGAAGATTTCGAAGGTCTCTTTGGTGGAGTTGTAAACCTGCTGCTTGAGGAGGCTTTTGGTGAAGACGAGGTCTTTGAGCGATTGTTTGAGTTCCATTGTTGCGATAGATGTTGTGGAGGAGGCTTCTTGGGTTGTTTGTCTTTCCTTTTCCTATTATTATATAGAAGTCTCCTGATGATAAATATATAACGTCTGTCGGCGTAAAATATTGCGTGGTTTGAAAAATATTGTGTTTCTCTTTTTTCCCCTTTTTGCCGGACGGGGGCTTCTTTCCTGCTGTTCCCGTTATCTTGGACTATATTTTGTGTATATTATTATAGGTAACCTCTAAAAATTAGTTTTTTTTAATCCATTAGACTTGAGCGCGATTGTTCTCCGGCCGTTGGCCTATCGAAGAGCCACCGGCTCTTCTTCATCTTCATAAAGTCTTTTGCTTTGCAAGACGTTTCCTCGGCTCGGCAAAGAAAAACAAGTTTTCTCTGCTCTCGCTCTCTTGAAACGTCGAACCATTACTAATCGTGACATTTGGCTGCGCCTCGGCATAATAATCAAGTTTATTCTGCCCTCGGCTTGCACAAACGTTGCTACGGCTATGCTTCTTCGCCTTTATTTGAAATCCACTTGACATAAATTCAAAAATCATCTCAATCTAATTATTAGAGGTCACCATAAATTCAAAAATCATCTCAATCTAATTATTAGAGGTTACCTATATTAAAGAGTCTGTACCTTGGATTTGAAACAAGCGACCTTTCTGTTGAAAAAGTCGCTTGTTTTGTTTTTGTGTCGGAGTTCTGGGAACGGGCTCCTGCAGCCTTCGTGGGAGCTGTTATTCCCCTGCTGTTGCGGTGGCTCGGGCTCGTGGGCCTTTTCTCTGGAAGAACTCGGTGATATCTTTCCTTCGTCCGTCGGCAATGCGTTTCAGCATGCG
This sequence comes from Bacteroidales bacterium, assembly GCA_024400495.1. GTDB lineage: Bacteria > Bacteroidota > Bacteroidia > Bacteroidales > P3 > Colimorpha. The sequence goes on along the minus strand of JAKSMR010000007.1, from coordinate 30,801 downwards.
CTGGTTGGTGGTAGGGGAGTCGAGAGGGCCGAAGGAGGCGCGGTAGGCTCCCAGTTTTACGTAGTCGAGATACTCCTCTCCCTGGGGCATCAGGTCGCGTCCCGAGTACCAGGCGGTACGCAGCTGGGGGTGGCTCTGCTTGATGTGTTTGGCAAGGGCTACCACCTGCGAGGGCTCTGCGTCGCCTCCCATGAGGCATACGCAGGTCACGGCGTTCTCGTAGGGCGCTATCAGCTTGTCGAGGGCGGCGTTGTCGAGTGTGGTGCCGATAGCCTGTTGCAGCTGTGGGCTGTGGCATCCGGGGCAGCGGTTGGGGCAACCCGAGATGGTGATGGCCAGGCTCACTTCGTCAGGCACTTCCGAGAATACGATATCTGTGGTGGTGTATTTGAGCATCGTGCGTGAGGTTTCTGTTAGTTGTTGTTGACTTTCTCGGTTCCGTTGATGTAGTGTCGTCTGGCGGCTTCCTGCTGGCGGCCGAGGGAGAAGCTGCTCACGCGTTTGAGGTATCCGATCACGCGGGTGAGGTAGTCCAGATCGGTGGAGTGACATTCGGGGCACTCGTGCAGATAGTGTTTGCTGATGTGGCCGCAGTGGTTGCAGACGGTGTTGGGGATGTTGAAGGTGAAGTAGTTGCATCCTTCTTGCGAGGCTACTCTCAGCAGCTGGCGGTACTGAGCCTGCGACAGGTGCTCCTCCAGGTTGAGGTGCAGGGCCGAGCCGCCGGTGAGGCGTTCGATATAGCGGCGGCCGTGCAGACGGAATTTGTCAATGATGGTGAGCGAGGGGTCTTCCACCAGGTAGAAGTAGGAGTTGTAGCATTCGCGGTTCACCATATAGCCGTCCTCTTTGTCCCATTTGGCGTGTTTCACGCCCACGTTCTCGGCGGGTATCATCTCGCAGTTGAACATCAGCTCGTTGCTGCGGTATTTCTTGTTGTAGTGTTCGATCAGTCCGAGCACGTTGGAGACGAACTGCTCATATTTCGGGTTGTCGTTGATCTCGATGCCCATAAACTCTGCGGCCTCGGTCAGTCCGTTCACGCCGATGGTGAGATACTGGCGTTTGATGTTGATGTAGTTGGCGTCGAAGAGAGGCAGCATGCCTTGCTGCAGGAAGTATTTGAGGTTTTCGTTGTAGGCTATCTGTACCTTGTGCATCAGGTCCACCACCTCTTCGAGGAAGTCCAGGTAGTTTCTGCCCTTGTGCTCGGCCTCCTGGATGCAGCGGTTCAGGTTGACGGTGAGCACCGATTTGGAGCCAGTGGATACGCCGCCGGCGCCCAGGGTGTAGCTGAACCCGTTGTCGGTGATCTCGTTTCTCAGGCGGCAGCAGCTGCTCAGCGAGTCGGCGTTGTCGCTCAGGTAGGTGAAGAAGGAGTGTCCTTCGGCATACATCTCGGCGGTGAAGTCGCCCCATTCCTTGTCCTTGGCGTCGCCATCTTCTGTCAGCAGGGCCATGGTCTCCACGGGGAAGGTCAGCACGGTCTTCTGGCGTTCGGCGTTGAACCATTTCATGAAGCGTTTCTGCAGCCACGACAGCGACTCCCAATGGGGTGCGGACATGTCGGGGAAGCGGAACTCGCCGAAGAGGCTCTCGAAGTAGTAGCGGTCGTAGTAGGATATGTTCCAGAACACCGACTGGAAGTTGCGGGCGCCGGTGGGCTGGTTGATGGAGTAGACCACCTGCTCGAAGCAGTCGGTGATCACCTTGTCGATGGTGCGCTCCTTCAGCGAGAGGTCCACCACCTTGTCGGGGTTCAGGTAGTAGTCGTCGCCATATTCTTTCTGGATGAAGTAGTTCATGTACATCAGGAACTCGGGAGTGGCGCAGGCGCCGCTGAGCATCGACGATACGATGAACACCATGTTCACAAATCCCCCGCAGAACGACTTCAGGTTGGTCGGTGCCGTAGAGTTTCCGCCCACGGGCTTGGTGCCTTCCAGCAGCCATGGATACATGGTGATGCTGGCGCAGTAGTTCGCCAGGCTGGTCTCGTCGTTCTTGTAGATGAAGTGGTTGTTGAGCAGATACATGTAGCGTTCAGCCAGATCCTTGCCGTAGAGCGACTTGATTCTGTCGGTGAGCATGCGGCGGTTGACGCGGATGAACAGATCCTTGGGCAGTTCGCCGATCAGCGTGGCGATGTTCTTCTTCTCCACGTTGGCGTTGGCGTCGAACTTGCTGCCCGAGGCGGCGTTGGAGGCGTTGCAGTACGACATCAGGAACTCCAGATGGCTCATCGTGTCTCGGTCCTCGTTGTGCTTCTGGCGGTAGAGCATGTAGTTCTTGGCGATGCTGTAGTAGCCTTCGGCCATCAGCGCCACCTCCACCTGGTTCTGGATCTCTTCCACATTCATGCCGTCGCTCACGTGGATACGGCTCAGGATCTGCGACAGATCCTCGTCGCTGGCATAAAGGTCGGCTGCAATAAAAGCCTTTTGGATGGCGCGCTTGATCTTCTCGATGGAGAACGATTGGCTCTTGCCGTCGCGCTTAACGATACTGATACTTTTTGTTACCATAGTCTTCTGCTTGTTTAGAGACACGGATTGTGACATACTGCGACGCAAAGGGTGGGGGACTCCCTGAGCGATGATATGCCCGTAGTCTCGCGGGTTTGTAATCATCTTACAGAAAAAGGCAGGTCTTCTGACTTGTCTCCATTCCCTTTGCACCTTCCCGGCCTAGCGTTGGGCCAGTGGTTGTGCTTCGTTGTTGCTTGCAAAGGTCTTTTGGAGAGATACAGCAGCGAGTACTGTTTCGGATTCGCACCGATATTCCCTAGCTCCTTTTTCGTGTTGCAAAGATACGAAAACAAAAACGAATCGGGTCCACTTTTGCAAAAAGGATATCAACAGGTTTTCAACAATCCTCGTCGCGAGGTTATTTTTCAAGGGGATAACGTCGAGCGAGTGCGATTATTTTAACAAAAAAAGTTGCCGAATCCTCCTCTTCCGTTCCCATAATCGCTCCGGGAAACGGCCAGGGAAGATGATTTTTCTCCAATTGTCGGCCAATCGACCCGTTGGATCAGGCCTATATATTTCTAATGTCTGTAGTATCAATGTGATACGTCTGTTTCGCCTAACCCTCAGAGCTACCCTCGGAAGTCTCCTTGCAACCCTCTAGCACCTCGGTAGCACCTCAGTAGCATCTACTTTTCGGGGGGTAGCCTCTCAAATTCGAGATGCTACCTAGGTGCTACCCAGGTGCTGCTCGGGCGCTGACGGGAGGTTGGTGCGACACAAGAGCGACGCAAGAGCGGCTTTGCTCCGGCGCAAGAACCTCCAGAAAAAAAGTTTTCTCGCAAACCGCTGTCCTACAGCAAGTTTTTGTATGCCAAGTCGGAAAGGGCGCAAAAAAGTTTGCACATTTTAAGAAAAAGTTGTATATTTGCACGTATAAACTAGCCTTTAATTATGTGTAATGATTATTATAAATATTTGTTTATTAGTTATATATATAATTGGGGCAAAAAAAAGAAAATTAATCCAATTCACATAATTTATTAACCAACACTAACACGTTTATGAAAAAGTTTTTACAAAACTTGGCACTTGTGGCGATGATGATACTGCCACTCGTGATGAACGCACAGGTGACCACCTTCCCCTACTCATCCGATTTTGAGGATGATCTCGAGAATGACGAATGGACACTTGTGAACGGTTCGCAAACGAACAAGTGGTACATTGGTACTGCAGCCAACAATGGTGGTACAAAAGGTTTGTACGTCTCGAACGACAACGGTACTACCAACGCCTACAGCACCAGTAGCACCTCGAGCGTTTATGCTTACCGTACCCTTACCTTATCGGCAGGCTCCACCTACAGCCTCAGCTTCGACTGGAGATGTTATGGAGAGTCCACTTGGGACGTGCTGCGCGTTTGGCTCGTGCCTGCAAGCACCACTCTGTCGAACTCCGAAAGCTACAGAACCGCCAACATCGCTGGCGATGTGATCGGCTCTGAAAAGCTCAACCTCTCCGGCAGTTGGAACACCTATTCCAACGCCAACATCACCGTTGGTACCGACGGCGACTACAACCTCGTCTTCTACTGGTACAACGACGCCTCTAGCGGCACCATGCCTCCCGCCGGCATCGACAACGTAGTCTTCTCCGAAGTCGTATGCCCCTTCTCTGCTACTGCTACCGCTTCCAACATCACCTCCACCTCTGCCGACCTCGACTGGACCGCCGGCACCGAAACCGGTTGGAACATCGTTGTCAGCGCCACCGCCCTCTCCATGTCCGACCTGGAGACTGCTGTGTCCACTCCTCTTTCCACCAACTCCTATTCTGCTCTCGGTCTTGCGCCCAACACCGAATACCACGTGTATCTTCAGGGCGACTGCGGCAACGGCGACTTGAGCCTCTGGAACCACTCCACCTTCCGCACCGCTTGCGCAGAGATGACCATCACCTCCAGCGACATCTACAACGAAGGTTTTGAGAGCTACACCTCTGCCACCGTTCCCAGCTGCTGGGAGCAGGTCTCGACCTACAGCAACAGACCCTATGTCTACAGCTCCTATGCCCATACCGGAAGCAAATGTCTCTATTTCTACAGCTCCTCCTCTTCCCCCAACTTGATGGCTTCTCCCGTTTTCGACAACCTCACTTCCTGCCGTCTCCGTTTTTGGGCTAGATACTACTCCTCCAATCCTACTCTCTTCGAAGTAGGCGTGCTCGAGAGCGACAACACCTTCACTGCTCTCGACACCATCACACTCTCCAGCACCTACAACCGCTACGAGTGCACCTTCGACCAGTACACCGGCACCGGCAACCGTTTTGCATTCAAATCCTCCGGTTCCTACACCTATGCTTGTGTCGATGACATCGTTCTCGATCTCATCCCCACCTGCCTGGCTCCCGTTGATCTGACTGCTCACGACAGCCTTATCACCTCCTCCTCCGCCGAAATCGGTTGGACCTCCCGTAGCACCGAGGCTCAGTGGAATGTCGTCGTTACCCGCAACCTGGGCAACCCCGACACCATGATGGCCGAAGTAGCCTCCACCAACCCCTTCACCGTTACCGGCCTCGACGCAAACACCCCCTACTACGTGTATGTTCAGGCCTCCTGCAGCGCCGACGATCAGAGCGAATGGAGCGATCCTATCAGCTTCCGTTCCGGTTGCGACGCTATGGACAACGTTGAGCTCGAGACCTTCGAAAGCTTCAGCTCCAACACCCTGCCCTTCTGCTGGCAGCGCGTTGAGTCCTACACCAGCGGCACAACCACCTATCCCGGTGTTTATAGCTCCTCCACCTATGCTCACAACGGCTCCCGTTCCATGAGACTCTACACCTACGCTACCGCCAACAAGGTGGCCAGCAGTGTGGCTTCTCCTGCTCTGAACAACATCGCCGACCTCCGTGTGAGATTCTATGCACGTGCAGAGAGCTCCTCCACCACTCCCCAGTACTTCACCGTGGGCGTGCTTGAGGACGACAACACCATCACTCCTGTCGACACCATCGCCCTCACCACCACCTACTCCGCCGATCCTTTCGAGGTTCGCTTCAACGAGTACACCGGTACCGGTAACCGCGTAGTGTTCCGCAGCTACATGCCTGTAAACACCTCCACTGTTTACATCGACGATGTTGTTATCGACGAAATTCCTTCCTGCTTCAACGTAACCAACGTTCATGTTGATCCTACCACCCTCACCGCCACCAGCGCCGACATCGAGTGGACTCCTGGTGACAACGAGGCTGCGTGGAACATCATCATCAGCGACACCGCTGTTGTTGACTTCGACGCCTGGACCCCCGAAGTAGCAACCATCAACACCTTCAACGCTACCCTCAACTCCAACACTACCTATTATGTATATGTACAGGCAGTTTGCAACGAGTTCGAAAGCAGCGCATGGAGCAACCCCGCTACTTTCCACACCGCTCTCGCAGCTCCCTTCACCGAGGGCTTCGAAGGCATCACCTATGGCGTTCCTGCCGGCTGGTCTGTAGGTGGCACCGCTTCCTCGTACACTCTCTGGAGCGCTGACATCACCACTTACGCCAACTATGGCGCTACCCATAGCGGCAGCCGTGCTCTCGGTTTCAATATCTACAGCGCAGATGAAGGAACCACCGCTATCCTCTACACTCCCGCCTTCGCTCTCGATGGCGACTACACCCTCTCCTTCTGGGCAAGCAACGCCTCCAGCAATGCTATCACCGTTGCTATCAGCACCGACAATGGCGTTTCCTATACCAACCTCACCACCGTTCCCGCCGGATCGGGTCCTTGGACCGAGTATACCGCCGACCTCTCCAGCTACTCTGGCAACAACGTGATCGTCTCCTGGACTCTGGTCTCCGACTATGAGTATGACAACGCCTTCCTCGACGACATCAGCGTCATGGCTCCTCCCGCTTGTCCCAATCCCACCGGTCTTGCTATCACCGGCAACTCCTCTTCCAGCATCACCCTCGCTATCAACGACACCGTTGCTTCCGCTTGGGAACTCGCTTATGGCCCTGCTGGCGCTGCAGTAGACACTCTGCCTACCCAGACCGTAACAGAGACCACCGTAACTGTCGACGATCTCACCAGCGGTGAAACCTACGCATTCTACGTACGTGCCAACTGTGGCGATTCCTACAGCAACTGGTATGGCCCCGTCAATGCAACTCCCGGCATCTTCGTTGCCAGAGTCACTGGCGTTGACACCATTCGCGCTTGCGACCTCCGTGTTGTTGACAACGGCGGCCTCACCGGCGATTACGGTTCCAGCTGCAACTACACCCTCGTTATCTTCCCCTCCTCCGAAGACTCTATCGTAAGCCTCACCGGTACCTACGACATGGAAGATGGCTATGACTACCTGGAAATCTACGACGGCGTCGGCACTGGCAACATGTTGTATGAACTTAGTGGTACTGGTAGCTTCAATGCTGTTTCCTCCAGCGGAGCCATCACCATCCGTGTGTCTTCCGACGGTTCTGTCGAGCAGTCCGGCTTCGACTTCCACGTCAGCTGCGAGGCTGCTCCCGACTGTGCTACTCCCTACAATGTCGTTGCAACCAACGTCACCGGCACCTCTGCCACCATCACCTGGACTCCTGGCAACTCTACTCAGGATTCTTGGATCATTGTAGTCGACAGCACCGCCAACCTTGACACTACCGCCGGTGTTACCGTTTACGACAATTCCTACGATCTCACCGACCTCGAGCCCAATACCGTTTATTATGTATTGGTACAGGCTGCTTGCGGTAGCGATTGGACCCAGCTCTACGCCTTCCGCACTCCTTGTGCTTCGCTCTCTCTCCCCTTCTACGAGAACTTCGACGCTCTCACCTCGGTGCCCAACTGCTGGAGTTTCGTATACTGCAACCATAGCGGTATTTACTTCCCCCAGATCAGCACCTCCTATGCTCCCAACAGCACCAACGCGCTCCGTTTCCGTGGAAGCGCAAGCTACTCTGATCAGAGCATAGCTATCCTTCCCGCATTCGAGGGCTCCCTCGACGGTGTTACCTTGGCATTCGACTACAAACACGAGAGTGCATCTTATGGTCAGTTCAGCGTAGGTTATATGCTCAACGGCACCTTCACCTCGGTACAGAGCCTCACTCCTACCAGCACTCCTACTCATGCAAACGTTGTTTTCGACACCGTTCCTGAGAATGCTCGCCTCGCTATCCGCTTCTTCAATGACTATAGCTTCTACGATGGTAGCGTCGATAACATCGAGGTTCTCGCTCCTACCTCCTGCCCCGCTCCTGTTAGTCTGTCGGCATACCTGAGCGACAACCAGAGCCTCGCTATCCACATCAACGACACCTCCTACAACGCCTCCTGGCAGATCGGTTATGGCGTCGACGGCACCGCTCTCGACAGCCTCACCCTCGTTGACGTTTACGATGTCGACTATCAGCTCACCGGCCTCAACGACTCTACTCTTTATGTAATGTACGCACGCGCAGACTGCGGCGACGGTACCTATAGCAACTGGGCTGGTCCTGTTAAGGGCATGCCTGGCCTCTACTTCATGGGTATCACCGGTAGCGACACCCTCACTACCTGCTCTGGCCGCATCACCGACGACGGCGGCCTGACCGGCAACTACAGCCCCAATGTGGACTACACCCTCGTTGTATTCCCCGGCTCTACCGACAGCGTTGTCCGCGTAACAGGTACCATGGACGGTTATGACTACTCTTCCTATCCTTCCTACTCCAGCTACATTGAGATCTATGGCGGCGTAGGCACCTCCGGCAACCTCCTTGCTACGGTCTACGACGGCGCTATCGACACCGTCTCCCCCGTTGGTCCTATCACCATCCGTCTCCATACCACTACCTACAACTACACCACCTACATCCAGCCCGGTCTCGACCTCCGCGTAAGCTGCGAAGAGGCTCCCGGTTGCCCCGATGTCTACGGCCTTGCTGTTGATCACATCACTGGCGCCAACGCTCAGCTCCACTGGAATTGGACCTCTCTCACCAGCTCTGCTACCTACAACGTCACCGTTGTCGACACTGCTACCCACACCGAGTTCCTCTCTACCACCACCGACACTACCTTCTACCAGCTCACTGGTATGAACCAGAACACCGGCTACATGGTTCTCGTAAGTGCTAACTGCGACAACGGCAACTACAGTGAGTCTGACACCACCTACTTCACCACCAAGTGCTATGTTGGTGGCGATCTCCAGATTGGTGGCACCGAGCTGATCAACTACAACCTTCCCTTCACTCCTAACTACAAATATGGTATCTCCCAGCAGGTTTACGATGCTGCCGAGCTCAGCTCCGATACTATCTATGGTATCGCATTCTACGCTGCTTCCTCCAACTCGCTGGGTCGCAACCTCACCATCTACATGGATACCACTAGCCGCTCTACCTTCAGCAGCACTGGCGACTTCCGCACTCCCGACACCACTACCCGTGTGTTCAGTGTGGCTAGCCATGTATTCACCGAAGGCTGGAACGAGTTTACCTTCGCTACTCCTTATGTCCACACTCCTGGCATGAACCTCCTCCTCACTGTTGACAACAACACCGGTAGTTATAGCTACTTCGGCTTCGCTAGCCACGCTACCAATGGCAGCAAGGCTGTGTATGGCTACTCCGACAACGGTCACAGCACTACCCCTGCCGGTTATAGTAGCTATAGCATAACCACCAGCCGCACCAGTGTTAAGTTCTTCTCGCCCTGCGCCAACGTTTCCTGCGTACCTCCTCAGATCATGGGTGCCGAGGCCGCTGTTAACAGCGCAACCATCAGCTGGATTCCTGGTCTCGACGAAACCGCATGGAAAGTAGAATACCGTGCAGATAACGACACCGCTTGGACCATTGCTGAGCAGTCTACCTCTCAGACCGAGGCTACCATCAACGGCCTCACTGGCAACACTGTCTACCTGGTACGTGTGACCAGCCTCTGCTCCACTAGCGAAGTTTCTTCCTTCGTATCCGTTACCACCGAGTGCGACAACTATGTCATCACTATGGACAACGAATTCTACGAGGACTTCTCTGGCGATCTCCACCAGCTCAACTGCTGGACCGTAGAACATCTTGCAGGTGCCTCCAACTACACCGACGGTGGTTGGTTCAGTTTATACAACTATAGTATCGGTTCTGGTCAGGCTCAGCCTTACCTCGTTGCTGGTTACGAACCTACCGGCAGCCGCAACCTGCTTACCCTTACTCCCTTCGCCCTCGAAGAGAATAAGCCCTACGAGTTCTCTATCGCTGCTTACCGTAACGCTCCCAGCGACTATGCTACCGAAGGCGTCAATGTCTACGTGAACACCGAAAACACCCTCACCGGCGCTACCAACCTCGGTTTCATCTCCCACAGCTATAGCACTCCTTCCACCATCAACGCCAACATCATCGGCGCTGAAGCTGCTTCGGGTTGGTATCGCTATGCTCTGCCTTTCACCAGCGACACTGCAGGTGTATACTATGTGATGATCGAATATGTAGGCGCTAGCTCCTACTACGATTACTATCTTGATGACATCCGTCTCCGTCGTCTCAGCTCTTGTGCTGGCGCTCAGGATATCGAGGTTGCTAATGTCACCACTAGCACCGCTACCATCTCCTTCGGCGACACCAACATGATCGGCGACTACACCCTCTACTATGGTTATGCTAACGATCTCTACCAGGCTATCGACAGCGTAAACTTCACCTCCGCTCCTTTCACTCTCACCGGTCTCACCACCGACACCACCTACTTCGCTTGGCTCCGCGTGAACTGCACCGAAGAACCTAGCCTCTGGCAGGCTATCCCTGCTTTCACCACCAACTGCGAAGCTACCGTGGTTACCGTTGACGCTCCTTATCGTTACAACTTCTACGGTATGGAGTTCCCCGAGTGCTGGAGAGTAGATGGCGCTTGGCGTATGCTCAATGTTGCTGGTAACACCGGCAACTATCATGCAGCTGTCAACACTGTTGGCACCGGCCGCATGGTTCTCTGCCCCTTCGACTTCACCGCTCTCGACACTCTCGCTCAGCTCACCTTCTTCCTCAAACAGCCCGTCTCTGTCAACGGTCAGGATAGCCTCGTGCTCTATTACAAGGCTGCAGACACCCTCACCACCTGGACCCGTCTGGCTTCCTATCGCTCCGCTGTTGACGACTGGACCAAGCAGGAAGTTGTCCTCCCCAACTCTATGAATGCTACTACCTATCAGATCGCATTCGTAGGCTACGGAGTAAACAGCAATGCTGCTACCCGAGTTGACGACATCACCGTTGGCCGTATGGTTACTTGCGAAGCACCTACCTATGTCTCCTGCAACGGCTACACCGAAACCACCATCAACCTCGCTTGGTTAGGTACCGCTTCCAGCTATCGCGTCGGCTATCGTGCCGAGGGCGAAACCGCTTGGACCTACGTTACCACCACCTCTGCTCCCTACACCCTCACCGGCCTGGTAGGCGGTACTCGCTATGAGATCGCTGTCCAGTCTGTCTGCGGCGACGAGTATAGCATGCTCGATGGTACCCTCTCCGTTACCACTCCTTGTGGTATCCAGGCTATCCCCTACGTCGAGAACTTCGACAGCTACACCTCTGGTCTCAGAACTGCTGCCGCTTGGCCTGCTGAATATCCCAATGTGGCTGAACCTCATTGCTGGATCCTCACCGGCATGGCTCAGGATGCAAACGACTATCCTCGTGCTGCCGTTGCTAACTACAACGCTTACACTATCGACTCCTCCAACTACTTCAATGTAGCTCTTGGTAACAATCTCTATGTCGTTCTGCCTCAGTTTGCTGTTGCTCTCGATTCTCTCCAGATCAACTTCGACTACAGTAATGGTGGCTCCGCTGTCCTTGGTCTGATGACCAACCCCAACGATCCTCAGTCCTTCATGAGCCTCGAAGTTCTCTCTTATGGCGACAATGCTTTACAGCATCGTTTCTATCTCGACAACAACATCAACGACACTGTCACCTACCACGTAGCTATCCGAGTGAGTGGTAATGATGGTTACAACTTCTCGATGGATAATCTCGTTGTTGACTATCTCCCCACCTGTCTCGAACCTCTGGATATGGATGTTACCAACGTCACCGCTACTTCTGCTGACTTTGTTTGGGCACATTCCGCTACCAACTTCGAGATCAGCTACCGTGCTAACGGTACTACTACCTGGACCTCTGTACTTGCTACCGGCACCACCGGCACCATCACCGGTCTCACTCCTATCACCAGCTACCAGGCTCGCGTACGTGCTATCTGCTCTGTAGGCGACACCTCCGGCTGGAGCAATGTCGTGTCCTTCATGACCGGCTGCGTAGCTATCGATCTTCCCTACAGTGAAGACTTCGAGACCTACACCGGTACTGGTTACAATGTTGCAGGTTCCATGCCTCCTTGCTGGGATGCTTACTCCAATGGTAGCAGCTCTTCTTATGTTCCTCACGTGACCAGCGGTTCGGGTTCCTACTCCTACTACAATGGCAACTCCTCGATCGTAATGACCTCCGGTAGCACTACCTATGGCGATACCAAGGTTGTTATCCTTCCCGAGTTCACCACTCCTGTGAACAACAGCCAGCTGACCTATTGGGTAAGAACCGAAAGCTCCATCAACGGTACTCTCTCTGTTGGCTATGTGACCGGCGACGCTTCTACTTTCGTAGCAGTTAAGACCGTTCCCGCTAGCAGCGCTACCATGAATGGAATGTACGACACTCTCGCTCTCGATACCGTGCCTGCTGCTGCAACACGTATCGCCTTCAAGTGGTATTACAATACCAGCTACTACACCGCTTGCATCGACGACATCACCGTTGTTGCTCTTGGTCCTGTTGTTCCTCCTTGCAACGCTCCCGACAGCCTCAACGTAGTTGCTACCACCAATGCTGCTACTATGACTTGGGTTGGCGAAGGCTCCGAGTATGAAGTTTCCTACCGCGACGCTTCCTCCAACATCTGGAGCGCTCCTGTTACGGTTAATGCTACCTCCTACATCTTCGGCAACCTCACACACATGACTCAGTATGAGGCTCGCGTACGCACCGTATGCGACGACACCACCTCTGTATGGGCTAGCACCTTCTTCACTACCGACACCGCCTTCTGGACTGTTACCGTAAATACTAGCGATGCTACTATGGGTACTGTCTCCGGCAGCGGCCGTTATGTTGAAGGTTCTACTGTAACCATCTCCGCTACTGCTAACGATGGCTACCACTTCGTAAGATGGACCGACGGTAACACTCAGGCTACCCGCACCATCACCGTTACTGGCGACCTCTCCTACACTGCTACTTTCGCATCTGACCAGGCTGCTCAGTACACTATCACTGCTACCTCTAACGATCCTAACATGGGTACCGTAACCGGTGGCGGCGTTTACGAAGAAGGTACTACCGTAACCCTTACTGCTACTGCTAACACTGGCTACCGCTTCGTTCAGTGGCAGGATGGCGTTACCGACGCTACCCGCACCATCACCGTTACCGGCAATGCTTCCTACACTGCTTACTTCGAGCAGGTTGAAGGCATCGATGACGTAACTGCTGATCTCAACATCAACATCTACCCCAACCCCGCTAAGGGCAATACCTCCATCAGCGTTGCTGGTGCTGAAGGCAAGGTTATGATTGCTGTTGTTGATATGAACGGCCGTGTTGTGATGAGCGACAGCATGGAATGCAGCGGCGACTGCGTCAAGACTCTCAATATCGACGGTCTTGCACAGGGTGCTTACTTCGTTCGCGTCAACTCCGCAAATGTTAACATGGTGAAGAAACTCATCGTTAAATAACATTGCCCATCCGCAGAAGGGGCGCCCCTCGCGGTGCTCCTTCTCTAAGGATACTCTATCAAGCCCAAACGGCTGCGCCTCAAAACGCAGCCGTTTGGCTTTTCTATAAGCCATATACCGGTTCGCCCATAACGACCATATAGTAAAAAGACACCACTCTAATAACATAAGGTAACCTCTAAAAATTAGTTTTTTTAATCCATTAGACTTGAGCGCTTTTTGTTTTCTGTCGGCGTCTTCCTTCATAAAGTCTTGAACCATAGCTACGGCTATGCTTCTTCGCCTTTATTTGAAATCCACTCGACATAAATTCAAAAATCATCTCAATCTAATTATTAGAGGTTACCATAACAATATACTGCTTCGAAATCAACTAAGGGGGTGTCAGCTAAATCCTATACAACTTATTTGGTAGACTCTTGGTAGACTTTTCCCTTTTTTTGGTAGACTCTTGGTAGACTTCTGGTAGACTCTTGGTAGACTTTTCCCCTTTTTTGGTAGACTCTTGGTGGACTTCTGGTAGACTTTTGGTAGACTTCCAGGTTCAACAGGGAGCATTGGGATTTTTTTGAAATATCTTTCCCTTGTCACATAATAAAAACAAGGTTTTGGCGTTATAATAATACACGTTATCTACTCAAACTGAAAAAGCACTATGACTAAACGAATTGTAATCGCCTGCATGTTAGCCGCTATGGCTATGGCTCCGGCATTGTCGTATGGTCAAAATAACAACCCTAACAAGCCTCAAAAGGATAAGAAAGATTCCGAGAAGAAATCGGTTATCAAACAAAATAAGCTCGACGTAATCTATTACGAAGACGACGAATATTCTGGTATTGTTATTGACCGTAAACCTATCACTAGCGATGATCAATCCACGCTCTATACTCCTCCCAGACTCATAGCTCCTCCCCCTATGGAGGACGAGGACTATGTGATGCATCACCTCTATCAGGCTGTTGAGGATGAGGGTGTGGAAAGCGAGGATGATATTCTCAATGCCTCTTTTGACCCCACCGCCGTCCATTCTCCCAAGATGGATGTGGCCAACTGGCACGATACTGCCTATATCCAGCTGGTGAACCATAGGGCCCATCAGGAGTTTGCCTATCCTACCCCCAGCTATGCCCGACTGACTTCGCACTATGGCGCTCGCCGCCGCCGTTGGCACTATGGCATAGACCTCGCGCTGCCCACGGGCGAGCCTATCTACGCCTCTTTCGATGGTGTGGTCCGTTTCTCTGATTACAACAATGGCGGCTACGGCAACCTCGTGGTGGTGGTTCATAACAATGGTCTCGAGACCTATTATGCCCACCTCTCGCAGCGCAATGTCCATCCCGGCGATCAGGTCAAAGCCGGCGATATAATCGGCCTCTGCGGAAATACCGGCCGCTCCTATGGCTCTCATCTCCACTACGAGATCCGCTATCGTGGCGTTGCCATGAACCCCGAGCATGTGATAGACTGCACTAAGCACGACCTCATCAAGGAAAACCTCACCCTTACTGCCAAATCTTTTGCTAAAGTCGGCAGCGCCGCTACCGGAAACTCGGGCGGCACTTATACCGGAAAGGGCGGCGGCTCCTACTATAAGGTGCGCCAGGGTGACACCCTCGGCAAGATTGCCAAACGTAACGGCACTACCGTCAAACGTCTATGTCAGCTCAACGGCATCAAGGAGACCACCATCCTCAGCGTCGGACGAAGACTGCGAATCAGATAATATCCTTTTGTGTTCGGTCTATGGTGGGCTGATGACATCTGGCACCATTTATCCAAACAACATTAAAGAAACAAACCCAAACAACCATAAGACATGCGCCTCGATATCCTCACCCTCTTCCCCAACATGATGAATATGTTCTTCCAGGAGTCTATACTGGCGAGAGCTCAGAAGAAAGGGCTGGTGGAGGTGCATTTCCACGACCTGCACGACTACTCGCTCACCAAATATGGCAGCGTCGACGACTATCCCTATGGTGGGAAAGCCGGAATGCTGATGGCTGTAGAACCTCTGGTCAACTGCATCGAAGGCCTCCAGAAGGAGCGTCACTACGACGAGGTTATTTACACCGCCCCCGATGGCGAGATGCTTAACCAAGGGATGAGCAACGAACTCTCGCTTAAGGAGAATCTGATGATCCTCTGCGGCCATTATAAAGGCATCGACGAACGTGTGCGCGAGCATTTCATCACCAAGGAGATCTCCATTGGCGACTATGTGCTGACGGGTGGCGAACTGGCTACAGCGGTTATAGCTGATAGTGTTATACGCCTCGTGCCCGGCGTAATCGGCGACGAGCAGTCGGCCCTGAGTGACTCTTTCCAGGATGGACTGGTGGCTCCTCCCGAGTATACACGCCCACCTGAGTTCCGCGGATGGAAGGTGCCCGATATCCTCCTTTCGGGCAACCATGCCAAAATCGAACAGTGGCGCTATGAACAGGCTCTTGAACGTACTAAGGAGCGTCGCCCGGAACTCTACAAGAAATATCAATCGCAGAAATAAAAAAAACAACGAAATATGACAGAATTCGAAAAATTCGCCACCAAGCATTGTGGCATCAGCAGCACCACCTTCCAGAAATATACCTCTGCTATAAACAGCAAGCTCGGTATCCAGAGTTCACTCACTCCCTACATCGTTGAAGAACGTCAGCTCAATGTGGCTCAGATGGACGTGTTCTCCCGCCTGATGATGGACCGTATCATCTTCCTCGGCACCGCTATCGACGACTACACCTCTAACGTTATCCAGGCTCAGCTCCTCTTCCTCGAGAGCGTGGACAGCGAGAAAGATATCCAGATCTACCTCAACTCTCCCGGAGGCAGCGTCTATGCCGGTCTTGGAATCTACGACACGATGCAATATATCCAGCCCCGTGTGGCTACCATCTGCACCGGTCTGGCTGCTTCGATGGCTAGCGTGCTGCTCTGCGCTGGCGAGAAAGGTATGCGTTGCGCTCTCCCCCACAGCCGCGTGATGATCCACCAGCCTATGGGTGGCGCCGAAGGACAGGCTACCGATATGGAGATCACCGTCCGTGAAATCCAGAAACTCAAGAAGGAGCTCTATGAGATCATCGCCAACCACAGCGGCAAAGACTTCGAGTCTGTATGGAAAGATGCCGACCGCGACTACTGGATGACAGCAGAAGAGGCTAAGGCTTATGGCATGGTTGACGAGGTACTCACTAAGAAAATCCAGTAACCATGATAATCAAAGTCATCAATAAGTCCCATCATCCCCTGCCTCAGTACGAGACTCCTCTCTCGGCAGGCCTCGACCTCAAAGCTTTCCTTCCCGATGGCCCCATTGTCCTCAAACCTATGGAGCGAGCTATGGTGAAGACTGGTCTTTATATCGAGCTGCCTGAAGGCCACGAGGCTCAGGTCCGCCCCCGCAGCGGACTGGCACTCAAGAAAGGTATCACCGTGCTCAACTCTCCGGGCACTATCGACGCCGATTACCGTGGTGAGATCTGCGTTATCCTCATTAATCTCTCTGCCGAGGATTTTGTCATCAACGACGGAGAACGTATAGCCCAGATGGTCGTCGCTCGTCACGAGCGTGCTGAATGGCAAGAGGCTATCGAGCTTAGTGAGACCGAACGTGGAGCCGGCGGCTTCGGCCACACAGGCGTGAAATAAACAGGATATTATTTCCGACAGCCCTTCATAAAGGAAGTGGACGGCATAAAGCTGCGGTCAGTCCACTTCCTTTTATCACTAACCCCACAGTCCCTAATACAAGATGAAACGACTGATACTTCTTCTCTTCCTGCTCCCTCTGTTTTCCTTTGCTCAGGACACGATCGTTACCGGAGCCGAGCACTTGCTCTCTGACACCAGCCTTCCCGTATGGGAGACGTTGAAAAAGGGCAAAATCGGCATCGTCGGCAATCAGACTTCCGTCGTGGGGGAGAACAACACTCATCTGGTTGATACGCTTAGGGCAAAAGGGGTGAGGATTACAACCATATTCTGCCCTGAACATGGTTTTCGGGGTCAAGCTGAAGCTGGTGCCAGAGTTCAGGACGGCAAGGATGCCAGGACCGGAATACCTATCATCTCTCTCTATGGCAAGAACAAGAAACCTTCGCTTGAGCAGCTCAAGGGTATAGACCTCGTGCTCTTCGATCTGCAGGATGTGGGCTGCCGCTTCTACACCTATATTTCAACTCTTACCTATGTGATGGAAGCCTGCGCCGAGGCTAATGTCCCGTTGGTGATACTTGACCGCCCCAATCCTAACGCTCATTATGTGGACGGCCCTGTGCTCAAGGCGCAGTACAAGTCGTTTGTGGGCATGCATCCCGTTCCTATCGTTTATGGTATGACTATCGGCGAATACGGGAAGATGGTGTTTGGGGAGAGATGGTTGTGGATGACTACTGAAAAGGACACATGGAAACAATTAGACTCCGCTACCTATGCTCAACGTATCCGGAAGTTTTCGCTTACTGTGGTGGAGCTACAGCATTATACGCATGCTACTCCGTATGCTCTTCCCGTCGCTCCTTCTCCTAATCTGCAGAACGACCACGCCATAAAGCTCTACCCAAGTCTTTGCCTCTTTGAAGGTACTAATGTTAGTGTTGGACGTGGAACCAAGTGGCCTTTCGAACTTCTTGGAACACCGAATTACCATGGTTCAAAACCGTTTACCTTCACTCCTGTGGCTATCCCTGGCGTGAGTGAGAACCCTCCTTTCAAGGAGCAGCTCTGCAGGGGTCTTGACCTTCGTAGCGCAAAGCCGCTCCCTCAGATTGATCTCTCCTACCTCATCACCATGTATCGCTACACTAATCCCCGCAGCGACTTCTTCCTCAAAAACGATTTCTTTTCCAAGCTGGCAGGAACAGCAACCCTTCGCAAACAGATTGAGAAGTTCGTCCCCGAGGATGCTATCAGAAACTCTTGGCAGAGAGAACTGAAGCAGTTTAGTCTCATCCGTAGCAGATATCTGATTTATAAATAATTTATTCCGGCAAGCAGAAACAAATCCGTTGCACCTATAAACGCCCATCATCCCTCCCGTCTGACAATATGGAAACACCCACTCTTCTCACTATTACCGGCCCTACTGCATGTGGAAAAACCTCTCTGGCAGTCGAGATGGCACTCCGTTTGGGAGGAGAGATAATTAGCGCCGACTCGCGTCAAGTATTCCGTGGGATGGATATCGGCACAGGAAAAGACCTGAAGGAATATGTGGTGAATGGAGTGGAAATCCCCCATCACCTCATAGATATCCACGAGGCTGGATATGAATATAACGTCTATCAGTTCCAAAACGATTTTATCCAGGCTTTCAACTCCATAACGGCATCGGGCCGCCAGCCCATCCTTTGTGGAGGGACAGGCCTATATGTGGAAAGTGTCGTGAAGGGATACGAGTTGGCAGATGCCCCTATAGATCCCGAATATCGCAAGAGTCTTGAGCCTTTCAGCGACGAGGAGCTGACACAACGGCTCGCTTCCTATATCAAGCTCCACAACCATACCGACACCGAGACCCGTGAGCGTCTGATACGTGCCCTCGAGATTCAGGAGTTCGCTCTCAAACATCCCGACAAACATGTACGTATACCCGAAATGAAGCATGTCCTCGTAGGCGTCCTATATCCCCGCGAGGTGGTAATCGAGCGTATAGGCATCCGTCTCCGCCAGCGTCTGGAGGAGGGTATGGTGGATGAGGTCAGACGTCTGTTGGATCAAGGTGTACCTCCTGCACGATTGCTGAAATACGGTTTGGAATATAAGCATCTGACCCGATTCATCCAGGGCGAATGTACCTATGAGGATATGTATCGCGACCTGTATACCGATATCCGCCGTTTCTCCAAGAGACAGATGACCTGGTTCCGTAGAATGGAGCGTCAAGGTATCGAAATTCATTGGATTGATGGCCTTCTTCCTATGGAAAAGAAGGTTGAAGAGGTATGTTCCCTCTTCGAAAAGGCGAAAAAAGCATAAAATGTTAAAATTCGTTTTTTAACATAAAAATTTGCTATATAACACAATAAAATAGGTTTTCAACGTACCTATGTGAAAAAAAATGTGATGCAGCTTTGTTTATATCAAAAAAAAGTTGTACTTTTGCACTCGAATTTGTGTGGTAAACATTGCCACTTGTGTCTAACTTAAAATCTTAGTCTATCGAAACATTACTATCAGGTTTAACATTAAATAAAAGTAATATGGACATAACAACATGCACATTGAGCGACAACGAGTTGATTTCTCTTTATAGAGAGGGCAACTGCGAATGTTTTGATATCCTGCTCGACAGATATCAGACCAAGGTGTACGGTTATATCCTCTCGGTAGTAAAAGAGAAGGAAGCTGCGGAAGATATCTTCCAGGACACTTTCTACAAAGTGGTTTACACTATCAGCAATGGTCTCTACAGAGACGAGAACAGATTCATCAACTGGGTGATGAGAATTGCTCACAACCAGATTGTTGACTATTTCCGCCGTCAGAGCAAGATGCCTCTCGTGGCCAACAGACCCGATGGCGATCTGATTGACAACCTGAAGCTTGAAGGCGATAATGCCGAAAAAGAGATCATCAGCAAGCAGACCAGTATTAATGTTCGCAAACTTATCAAGTTGCTTCCTCCGGAGCAACGTCGTGTAGTCATTCTGCGTCTCTATGGTAAATGCGACTATAGAGAGATTGCAGAAAAAACTAATGTAAGTATCAATACTGCTTTGGGTCGTATGCGTTATGCAACGCTCAACCTCCGTCGTCTGGCAAGAGAAAACCATATGGTTATCGAGCTATAGCCATAGTGCATAAGGTAACCTCTGAAGGACTCTGGAAAGATTGATTCTTAGGGGCTGCCTGTAAATGAAATAATAAAGGGGAAGAACTTGTGGTTCCGTCCCCTTTTTCTTTATCCTCTCTGAAGAGGAGGTTCATTCTTGTTCCTGCTGTTGTCGTTTCTTACGCATGTGGCGTAAGATCAGGAGGACTATCGTTGTTATCATAGTTATCAGGTTTTTCGGTTGGTTTTTGTTAGGGTTGTTTTTTCATTTTCTTTCTGGAAGGGTTTCTAGCTTTCCTTGGTCCAGGTGGCGTTGATGCCGAAAGCGGGTTTCCCTTTGTAGTAGCGGGCTTTAAGGTCTTTCCCGTTCTTCTCTAGGGAGAACTTCACGCCGAATTTCTTCCCGCTATAGGGGTCGTAGAGTATTCCTGCCACCCATTCTTCTTTGTCGTACCTTAGGTTCCAGAACATCACGATCTCGGTAGCTTTCCGTGTGCGTAGCTTGGGGTCGGGGTTCTTCTCGTCGGTCACGGGGGTTCCGTCTTCTTTGTTGGGTTTGTTGACCCATACGATGCGTCCCGAATAGGTTCCGTTTTTGCTTTGGGTAATCTTCACTTTTGCGATGTCGTCGGTGAAGGGAGAGGGGACTTTATAGGTGCCCAGTATCTTTGATGCGGCATCTTGCGCCATCGCGCTTCCACTAAGCAGGAGGAGAAGGGCTAGAAGAATGTTTTTTATCTGTTTCATAGTATTATTATGTATCGGAAGGGGTGGTTTTCTTGCATTGTTTTTAACAAATATATAACGCAAAATGTTGTGTTTTATTGTCTGTTAGGTGGTGTTAAATGATGTTAAGGTGGCTTTGTAAAACAAACAGCAGCGGCCATGATTGGCTGCTGCTGCTCGGGGGGGATATGCACACGTTGTGTGTGCGGGGGGGATTAGTCTTTCCAGATGAGCTTGGCGCGCTGTTTGTCAAACTCATAGGGGCCGAACTGGTTGAGGCCGACTTTGTTGATGATGAATTTGTAGTCGATGCCTTTCACTACTACCACTTCTACGTTGTGGGCGTGTTTCTGGCCGATGACCATGTCTTTGAAGATGATGGTTGCTTTGTCGAGGATGTTGCCTTCGGGGTCGAAAGCGTTGTCGCGATTGGGGAAGTCTTCTTTGGTGATGCGGCGCTGGTAGAGGAAGTTCATGGCTTCTTCCCAGCTCATGGCTACGGGTTCGCTGTAGCGTTCGTCAATGAGCATGGGCATCTGGCTGCCGTTGATGATGCATGCGATCTCGCCTTTGGCGGAGGAGATCATGGTGGCGGGCACTACGCCTTCGTCGTGGATGATGATGGCGCTGTTGGTGCTTTCGGAGGCTGGTTTGTTGACGAGGTCGATGACTTTACCGTCTTCGGTCTGCTTGACGATGGCGGTCTCGGAGGCGAGGTTGTCGATGAGTTTCTTGGAGACGAAGTCGGTGCGGAGGATGAGGAATTCCATGCGGCGGTTGAGCATGTGTGCTGCTTCCTGTCGGTCGGCGCCGGGGAGGCCCATGATGTAGTCGCATTCGAGGGTCTGGCCTTTGCTGAAGCGGTAGGGGGTGCCGTTGACGCGTACGATGACGTCTTTTTCTAGGGTGCGGGGAACGCGCTCGGCATAGCCTTTGGCTACCAGTCGTTCGGGCTCGATGCCGCGGCTTACGAGGTAGTCGACTACGCTTTGTGCGCGGCGCTGGGAGAGGGTGTCGTTGGTGAGGCCGATGTAGGGACGGCAGTCGGTATGGGCGCGGAGCTCAACTACGATGTTGGGGTTGTTCATCATCACGAGATAGAGGTCCATGAGGGAGTCCATGAACTCTTCTTTGAGGTCCCACTTGGAGAGGTCGTAGCGGATTTCGGGCAGAACGACGGCCTGTTTGGGGACGGGTTCCATGCGGAAATCGTGTACGATGTCTTTGTCGGTGTTGTAGCCGCAGGTGCTTTCGGAGCCTTCGATGGAGAAGTAGTCTACTTTGGAGAGGTAGAGTTTGTAGACGACGTCTTTCTTCACTACGTCGTTCTCGAAGCGGTAGAAGCCTTGTTTGTTGGTGTAGGTCTCATATTGGGTGTTGTTGGAGCCGACGAGGCGCACTTTCACGTGTTCCATGAGCTGCATGGATTTCTCGTCGCGGACTGTTCCTTCGATGCTGTAGAGCAGGGGAGGAAGTTCGAAGTAGAAGAGGTCGTCGTTGATGGGAGGGGTCTCTTTGCCTTTCTTGTCGGTTTCTTTGCTGTGGGGGTCGGCGAAGGGGCGGTTGGAGGAGAAGTAGCCGCGCTCTTCCATGTCGTAGTCGCCTTTGGGGTAGAAGACGATGCTCATCTCGTCGTAGGAGGAGTTGATGGGGATGCCGAGGTTCTTGGGTGCGGTCCAGCGGCGGCCGTTCTTGGTGGTGACGAAGATGTCGAGACCACCTACGCCGGGAAGGCCGTTGGAGGAGAAGTAGAGGGTGGAGTCGTTGCGCAGGATGGGGAAGACTTCGCGGCCGGCGGTGTTGATCTGGCTGCCGAGGTTGACGGGGCGTCCCCAGTCGTCGTCTTTGCTTTTGCGGGTCACCATCCAGAGGTCGTAGTCGCCTTTGCCGCCGGGCATGTCGGAGGAGAAGTAGAGGGTGAGTCCGTCACGGGAGATGGCGGGGTAGAGGAAGTTGTAGGCGGTGTCGCCGAGGTTGAGGCGTACGGGGTCTTGCCATTCGCCGTTGTTCTCGTCGTCTTTCTTCTTTTTGGCACCTTTGGCGGCTTTCACGTCGGCAGAGCCTTTGGTGGTGAAGTAGACGTGGCAGCCGAGGGTCTGGTTCTTGCGCTGGTCGCAACGGGAGAAGTAGAGGTCGCGTCCGTCGGGGCTGAAGCAGCCTTCACCTTCGTTGACGCCGGAGTTGATCTTCTTGGTGCGGTCGTAGAGCTCGGGCTCGGTGGTCCAATGGCTGTTGCGGTCTTGGAAGACGTAGAAGAGGTCGGAGAAGTTCTGGCCTGTCCAGGCGTCGTGTTTCTCTGCGTCCTCGCCGGTGAAGCGGGAGGAGGTGAAGACGAGCTGGCTGGTGTCGTCGCCTATGAAGCGGATGGCCCAGTCGTTGAAGTCGGTGCTCCAGTCGTCGAGCTTGACGATATTGTGGCGTGTGCGAGCCATGAAGAGCTGGTTGACGTAGATGAGCGAGCTCTTGCGTGCTGCCGCATGCTGGTCTTCGGGCACCAGCTCGAGGTATTTGGCGTAGTATTCGTCGGCATCGTCGAAGCGGTTCTCGAAGCGGTACATCTCGGCCATGTAGAAGTAGATCTTGGGCTCGGTGGTGTAGTACTTCGAGTTGATGAGGCGCTTGTAGACGCGTTCGGCCTTGGGGAAGTTGTTCATCAGACGGTAGCATTCGCCCATCTGGAAATAGACGCGGTTCTTCTCGGCCTTGTTGGAGGTGATCTTGTTGTATGCCTCTCCATATTTTGCCAGAGCGGCATTGAACTGGTTCAGGGCAAACAGCTCGTCGGCTTTTTTTGCCAGACTGTTGTTCTGTGCAAAGCCGGCAGAGCCCAACAAAAGGGCGGCAAAGAGAAGTGCGAAACCTTTTTTGAACGTTTTCATATATTTACTTTTTTCTTTTTTCAGATGTATAACTATACTATAAACAGCACGTTGCGCCGTTGTGTGGGTGGCGTCAACGCATGGTTTACAGACTGCTAAATTACTAATTTTTTCTCAATTACAACTATAATAACGCGAATTATTTGAAAATATTGCGTGTCGGGGGTTCATTAAAAGTGTTTTGCCGGCTTTCGTTGAACTCTTTTTTCTGCGTAACGTGATGGTTTCCCACACGATAAGGCTGCATTTCTTGTTTTTGTCAGGGATAACCTATTGTAGCCTAATGTTTTGGAGGTATCAATTCCGTATCAATTCCGTACCAATTCCGAATCAATTCCGTATTTCGTACGGAATTGGTAGGGTGCTGCTAGGGTGCTACCTATCCCCTTCTTGGGGAGTGATAGCTGTCGGTCCTTTGTCTGACGGCCTTACCCTTTCTTCGGAGGCGGATAGCCCAAGTTGCGAAAAGCCCCTCTGCTGTTGCAGAAGGGCTTTGTGTGATGTTCTCCCCCAAGGGGTGGGAGAGGACGTTCTGTTAGAGGTTCTCAACAGGGCCGTAGTAGTTCCACGAAACCTCGCCGAGGTTGCAGGTGCCGGTGCATCTGAAACCGAAGTTGTCGCCATCGTTAACGACGGTAAGTTCAACGTCGTGAAGGGTTTCGGGGTAGTCACCTATTCCGGGGAAGAAGATGTTGGTGAAGCATTCGTCGTCCTGGAGGTCCATCATGTTGCCGTCGGTGAAGTCGCCGTTGATGGTAGCGCCGGTACGGAACCACATATAGGCGCGGATGGTTTCATCGTCGTTGGTGATTTTGACGAAGGTGTAGGCGCCGGCGTTGACGTTGGCCGTACCTTTGGTGAAGCTGTAGTGGTCGTTTCCAACGGTCATCTGGTTGGTGTACTCTTGGCTGCCGCCGTTGTTCTCGCTGCCACCGTTGTTTTCGGTGTTGGGCTTGTTGGTTTCTTCTTTTTCGCAGCTCATGAACATAGCGGGGACTGCTACTGCCAGAAGAAGCGCGAAAGCTTTAGCGATGATTCTTTTCTTTGTCATATTGAGATGTTTTTTTAGGGGTTTCGGGTCGGAGTTGGGTGTCAGTCAAGTTCCGGAACGTTTTTTTTGAGGGGTGAAGGATGTAGGGGAGGTTTATTCCTCGGAGAGGTCTTCGCAGGGACCGGAGTAGCTGAAGGTGAAGGTGTTGCCTTCTGCTGTCGTGCCTCTTCCGGAGAAGGTGTAGACGTTGCCGCTGATGCTGATGGTGAAGGATCCGGAGGCGATGGTGAGGCTGCCATATCTTTCGTCGTCGATCATGATGAAGCCCATGTATCCGCCTGTAGCGAGAGCGGTGTAGTCGCCGAGGGTGTAGGTGCCGGCAGCAAAGGTGCCCATGGTCATCAACGAGATCTGGGCGCCAACGCCGGTTTCGCCATCCACGCCAACGAGGGCGATGGAGGTGATGGTTGTCCCTTCTGCATTCTGGGTGGTTTTTCCGGCAAAGCCGAGATTGTAGTCAACGCCGTCTACGGTAAGGGTACCGTTGTTGTCCATGCCGGGGATGGTGTATTCGGAGATGGTGCCGCTGAAGTGGAGGGTTACGTTGTGGTTCGAGGTGGTCACGCCGGTGATTTCGATGGTGTATGTCTCGCCTGCTATCGCAACGGTCATGTTGCCGGAGGCAAAGTCGACGTCTTCTTCCTGATCGGTGGTAGCGCTGGTGTAGGCTATGGCCAGAGCTTCGTTGTTGCCAGGTATCTCTGCGTTGACGATGGGGTAGGTGCCGGCATGGAGAGGTGCAGAAAGACCGATCTCGACAATAGCGTTGGGGCTCATGATGCTGCCGTTGATGAAGGCGTAGATATGCATGCCGTCTTCGGCCAGGTGGAGGGCCTGTTGGATGGCATAGCTGGTGCCGTCAAACATGATGCTGCTGCTTGCGTCGATCTCGCCGCCGCCGTTGTTGCCGCCGCCGTTGTTGTTGCCGCCGCCGTTGTTGTTGTTACCGCCGCCGTTGTTTTCGGTTCCGGGGTTGTTCTCTTCTTTAGTACAGCTGGCAACCATTGCGGGGATTGCGAATGCCAGCATGAGGGCTAATGCCTTAGCGAAAAAATTTCTTGTCTTCATTGTGATTGGAATTTTGTTCTTTTTTTTTATGATACTTGTTTGTTGCGTTTTGTGCGTTGTCTATTGGTCCTCGAGAATGGAGTCGATGATGGAGAGGTAGTTGTTGTAGCGTTCCTCGCTCAGTTCTCCGTGTTGGAGGGCCTCCTTTACGGCGCAATGGGGCTCGTGCCGATGGGTGCAGTTGGCAAAATGGCAGTCGTGCAGCAGCGCTCTCATCTCGGGGAAGAAATGGGAGAGCTCTTCGATCTTGAAGTCCACCATGCCGAACTCCTTGATGCCGGGTGTGTCGATGATGTATCCGTCGGCGAAGGGGAAGATTTCGGCGAAGGTGGTGGTGTGCTTGCCTTTGAGCGACCATTCGCTCACCTCGCCCACTTTGAGCGAGAGGGTGGGGTCGATGGCGTTGAGCATGGCCGATTTGCCGACGCCCGAGTGGCCGGTGAAGAGGACGGTCTTTCCTTTTACCAGCTGGCGTATGGTGTCGATGCCCGTGCCTTGCATCGCCGACACCTCGTAGACGGGATAGCCGGAGGTCTCGTAGATGGAGCGCATCTCCTGCTGTAGGGCTTTCAGCTCGCCACTCTCGTCAAGGTCGTAGAGGTCGATCTTGTTGAAGATGATGCAGGCGGGGATGTGATAAGCCTCGGCTGTGACAAGGAGTCGGTCGATGAAGCCCGTGGAGGTGCGTGGAAAGCCCAGCGTGGCCACAATACAAAGCTGGTCGATATTGGCGGCGATGACGTGAGTCTGCTTGGAGAGTTTGGTGGCGCGACGGACTATATAGTTGCGTCGGTCCTTCACCTCGCCTATGACTCCTGTCCCATCCTCTTGCAGGGCGAAGACCACGATGTCGCCAACGGCGATAGGGTTGGTCTGCTTGTTGCCACGCAGACGGTAGTTGCCGCGCAGACGGCAGTCGTAGCGTGCCCCCTCGGGGGTGAGCACGTTGTACCAGCTGCCAGTTGTCCGAAGTACCAATCCTTCCATTGCGGTTGCGTGTCTTTTTTTGGGGGGGGGAGACTTCTGATGTTTATCGTTTTTCTGATCTCTGGAAGTCACCTTTTCCCAAGGTGGCTGTCGGCTCCTCAGGAGCTGCCACATCATTATTAACGCGAAAACATAATAATTATTGCCGACATCATGAAAATTATCTTCTCCGACGATGGAAAAACGATGGCTATTCCCGCGTTTCGTCGGGTGTGGGCAGGGCCAGGGCGGCGAGGATGCCGATGATGGCTGCTATGGCGAGGCCGGAGAGGGAGATGGTGCCAAAGCTGATGGCTCCGTTGGGGCAGCCGTAGTTGATGCCTACTGCCAGCGTGATGACGAGGGCGGTGATGATGAGGTTTCGCGACTCGGTAAGGTCGACCTTGTTCTCCACCAGGCTGCGGATACCCACCGAGGAGATCATGCCATAGAGTATGAGCGACACGCCTCCGATGGTAGCGGTGGGCATGGCGTAGATGAGGGCTGCGAACTTGGGCGAGAAGCTGAAGATGATGGCCACGATGGCGGCGATGCGTATCACGCGTGGGTCGAAGACGCGGGTGAGGTTCAGCACGCCGGTGTTTTCGCCATAGGTGGTGTTGGCGGGAGCGCCGAAGAGGGAAGCCAGCACGGTGGCGGCGCCGTCGCCCATAAGGGTGCGGTGAAGGCCCGGGTCTTCGAGATAGTTGCGGTTGGTGGTGGAGCCGATAGCGCAGATGTCGCCGATGTGCTCTATCATGGTGGCGAAGGCGATGGGCATGATGGCGATGATGGCGGTGAGGAGGAAGCTCCAGTTGCCCGAGGCGAGGGCGTGCATGCCGGTGTTGTCCCAGCAGAAGGGAAGGCCGATCCAGGCTGCGTTCCTGAGGTCCTCTACTTTGGGAGCTTCAAGCTGGCCGAAGCAGGCGGCGAGGGCATAGGAAACAACGACGCCGAGGAGGATGGGGATGATCTTGATCATGCCTTTGCCCCAGATGTTGCAGATGATGACGGTAAGGATGGCCACAACGGCAATCCACCAGTTGGAGAGGATATTGTTGATGGCAACGCCCGAGAGGTTGAGTCCGATGGCGATGATGATGGGGCCGGTTACTACGGGCGGGAAGAGCCTCATCACTCGCTGTACGCCGAAGGCTTTCACGCATCCGGCGAGGACGAAATAGAGCAGTCCGGCGGCAGCCACGCCGATGCAGGCATAGGGCAGCGCTTCGATCTGCGACATTCCAAGGTTCTTGCCCATCTCAACGACGGTTGCGTAACCGCCGATGAAGGCAAAGCTGGAGCCGAGGAAAGCCGGCACCTTCATCTTCGTGAAGAAGTGGAACAGCAGCGTTCCAAGTCCGGCAAAAAGCAGCGTGGCGCTGACAGAGAGGCCTGTGATGGTGGGCACCAGGATGGTGGCGCCGAACATGGCGAACATATGCTGGAAGCCGAGCACCAGCATTCTTCCTTTGCCCAGTTGGTGGGCGTCGTAAACGGCTTCGTGGGTGTTGATCTTGCTCATAAGGCTGTGGGGTTTGAAGGTGTTTTTTCGAATGTGAGAAAGTCTTTTTTGGGAGCAAGCGATACTGATTTCGCGTCTCCCAATACCACTATGCTTCGGTAAGGGGAAAAAAAGGGGGGGGTAGAGCCTGAAGAGCCTCCGCCTTCCACCTTCTTACTTGGTTCCGAAGATGCGGTCGCCGGCGTCGCCGAGGCCAGGCATGATGTAGGCGTTCTCGTTCAGCCCCTCGTCGAGCGAGGCGGTATAGATGTCCACGTCAGGATGCTCGGCCTGCACCCGTTTCACACCCTCGGGAGCAGCTACGAGGCACATCATCCGGATGTTCTTGTATCCGTCCTCCTTCAGACGTCGTATGGCGTCGCAGGCGCTGCCTCCGGTGGCGAGCATGGGGTCGGTGAGGATAACCATACGGTCTTTGCCTTCGGGCATCTTGTAGTAGTAGAAAACGGGGTTGTGCGTCACCTCGTCGCGATACATTCCGATGTGGCCGATGCGGGCCGAAGGGATGAGCATCAGCAGACCATCGACCATGCCCAAGCCTGCGCGAAGGATAGGGACGAGCACTACCTTCTTGCCGGCAATCTCGCGGGCCACCATCTTCTGCATAGGGGTCTCGATTTCAACAGGAGCGAGAGGGAAGTCGCGGGTTACCTCATAACCCATCAGCATGCCGATTTCTTTCAGCAGCTCGCGGAAATGACGGGTGCTGGTTTCCTTTTTTCGCATGATGGTCAGCTTGTGCTGCACCATAGGATGATCAACGATGTGTAGTGCCATAGTGTTGTTATTTAGCGGTTTATAGTTTCTTTTAACATTCTGGATCCTTGGTAAAGGACATTGCAAATGTACGCTTTTTTTTGATCAAAAACCACTAATGTCTCTTAAATTTTGTTAAGGTAACCTCTGATGGATTCATAAAAGGTGACTTCTGATAGTTAGATTGAAACGGACTGGCGTTCGTTTTTAGGCAATTTTGGCGTATGGTTCATAAGACTCCCTGCCCCTCCTGGGCAAAGGCTACCACGGCGTGCTCAACCAGCAAGGCGACGAGCCGGTCTGCTTCGTAGAAGAAGAGACCCTCAAGGGCGGCTACCTCAACAAGCACGTCTATAAGGGCTCCTAGATCGCCGTCAGCTATTCCAAGCACCTCTGCCGCTACTGGTGGCGCCTGATCGGCGAGAACATGTCTCGTGCCAACGCAACCGACCTCGCCAAGGAGCTGCAACTGGCAAAGAAGGCTGTGACCAGACACCGCAAGGACAACTGCCTTGTAGAGAAGCAGACACTCTGGTCTCTTCAAAGTCCTATAGGCTAGTCGATTAAGGCTTTGTGGAACATAAAGAATCCGACAACCGACAACCGACAATGAAAAAAAAATGCATCAACAACCCCTATATATTATATATAACTAATTAATTATTAATAAGATATATAATCCAAAGGTGCTAGGTGTACCTCGCAAAAAAGTCATTGTCGGTTGTCGGTTGTCGGAAACCACCCAGTTTGATTTTCCTAAAAAGCAATAAACCAACGAAATACGACATCGCGAAACCTCACTCACCTAAGATGCCTGTCCTCAAAAAGGGCACAAAATGCATCCAAATCCTCCTCAAACAGACCTCAAAAGATACGAATCAGCCCCTCATGCCCATGCTTTTTTTCATTTGGGTGCACATTTGAAAGAAACCGAGTTTCTCTATCCCGACCAAAGTTGGAAGGAACCATGCGGAATGATGGCCAACCTCGTTGCAGAAAACAACGAGAACGGAGGATTATCGCTAAACCGCAAAAAAGCCCTCTGTAGCGGCTTTCGGTCGCTCGGGCGCAGAGTTAGCCACCGGACGGCCGATTGCGCGGCAGAGAGGGAATATGCCGCCTTCTGTCGGCGCTTGATCGGCGAGAACATGTCTTGTGCCAACGCAACCGACATCACCCTAAGAACTGCAACTGGCAAAGAAGGCTGTTACCAAACACAAGAAGGTTAACTGCCTTGTAGAGAAGTATACAAGCAACCTACATTAACAATTAACAATTAACAATTAGAAAAAATGGATACACACAATTCCTCTTATACCACTTAGCTAACTAATAATTAAATATATATAGAGAGAATAAGAAAATGTGCATACCCTCGAAAAAGTAATTGTTAATTGTTAATTGTCAAACTCAGCCAAGCTACAATTCGCTAAAAAGCACATTCACAACAAAATACGACATCATAAAATCCCAATCCCCTACCATACCCGAACTCGGCAAAGGTACAGAATGCCTCAAATCGCCCCTCTCTCAGGCCTCAAAAGACATGTATACACCCCTTGTCCCGATGCTCTTCCCCATTTTTGGCGCACATTTGAGCGGAGTAAAATTTCAGTATCCCGACCAAAATTGGAAGGAACCATGCGGAATGATGGCCAACCTCGTGGCAGAAAGTAACGAGAACGGAGGACAACCGTCAGACAGCAAAAGAAGCCCTCTGCGGCGGCTTTTGACCGCCCGGACACAGAGTGAACCGCCGGACACCCGATTGCGCGG
>JAKSMR010000069.1 GCA_024400495.1 Bacteroidales bacterium | reverse complement strand
TCTCTGTTCTAGCCCCGTCGCTTCGTGCGCCGTCCATCAGAGTCTGATGAAGAAGATGATGCGTCCTCTCGTGACGATTGCGAGGATGATCAGGAAGATGAGCACGACGACGAGCCAGAACACAAGCTTCCACAGGAACGCCGTGACATGCGGAATTGCGCGAATGGCGAGAAGCCAGGCGTGTTCGAACAGAACCACGGGAAGGACGAGCACGAGAACGGAAGCTGTCAGCGCATAGACGGCGATCATCGTCAAGACTGTTTTGACCTTGCGTCCAAAACCGCAGGATTCTGAAATGCCGTCGAGGCATTCCGTGGTGAACTGCACAAGACAGCGGACGGATTCAACTAGACAGCCGTCATTCACTTCTGGTTCCGCTCTCATTTCTGTTCGTTTGCTCCGTTTGCCTTTTACGCTCTGGATGCAAATTTAGCAAACGGAAGGCGCATCGGTCAACGCTCTTGTCCAGGATCCATTGAAATTTCTTCATTTCGGACTTGCCGCAACCGTCCAAGCACGGTATACTGTACCTCGTCGTCGCGCGGATGTGTCACGGGACGGAGAAAAACGAACGAAACGAAACCAAAGGAACTGAATGAAACTGATACCGATAATCGATTCGCTTCTTGTTACCGACCAGTACAAGATGAACATGGCTTCCATCATCTCCAGGAAGTACAATTCCTACACGTGCCGGTGGACGTTCAAATGCCGGAACAAGGACGTGAAGTTCACGGAGGAGATGGTCGACGAAATCCGTGAGCAGGTCGACTACTTCTGTTCGCTCCGGTTCGCGGAAGAGGAACTGGCGTGGCTCGGCGCAAACCTTCCATGGCTGAACAAGGGCTTTCTCAATTTCCTCCGATACTGGCACCCCGACAGACGCGAAATCAAGATCAACGAAGGCGATGCGATGCCGGTCACGGACTGCGGTCTCGCAATCGAGTCCGAGGGGACGTGGCTCAACACGTCGCTCTACGAGATACCGATTCTCGCGATTGTGAACGAAGTCTACTTCGCGTTCAAATACGGCGACGGAGCGCTTGACGAGGAGTTCAAGAGACGCGCGAACGAGAAGTTCAGACTCGTCAACACGACTCGCGGCAGCGAAATCGGACTCTTCTCCGAATTCGGTCTGCGCCGCCGTCTGTCCGCCGCCACACAGGACTGGCTCGTTTCCAGATTCGGTGGCAAAATGGTTGGCACGAGCAACCTGTATCTCGCCCGCAAGCACCAGATCCGCGCCGTCGGCACGATGGCCCACGAGTTCATACAGGGCGTCGGGCAGGGCAATCCGCTCTACAATCCAGCATACTCCAACGCCCTTGCGATGGCCGACTGGGTGGAGGAGTTCGGCACGAACAACGGCATCTATCTGACGGACTGCATCACGACGGACTGCTTCCTGAAGGATTTCGGAGACAAGTTCGCCCATTTGTTCAGCGGCGTCCGGCATGACAGCGCAGACCCCATCGAGTGGGGAGAGAAGATGATTCGTCACTATCGCGGTCTTGGAATCGACCCGGTCGACAAGACGCTTCTTTTCAGCGACAGCCTGAACTTCGAAAAGGCGCACAAGATCTACGCCCACTTCTCCGGACGGGCAAAGGTCGCATTTGGAATTGGAACGTATCTCTCGAACGACGCTGGCGTCGAGCCTCTCAACATCGTCATGAAGATGACGGAATGCAATGGTCGTCCGGTTGCGAAAATCTCGGACGACGCATCGAAGGGCATGTGCCGCGACAAGGACTACATCGAATATCTGAAACGTACGATTGAATGGAGAATGTGCCATGGCTGATGAACTAAAGAAGAAAATCGCCGTCTTTGGACTGACGGCCGACCCGCTGACGATAGCGCATGTCGAGATCGTCAAGACCCTCGCCGAAAGCGGAGACTACGACAAGGTCGCCGTCGTCCCGACGATGGTCAGCGTCCATCGGGCGGACAAGAGACCGGTTCTCGGCATGAAGGACAGGGAGATACTTGTCAAAGCCGCTTTCGAGCGTCTGTTTGAATTGTCTCCGGAGCTTGAATCGAAGGTCGACATCTGGATGCACGAATACGAGAAGATCCGACTGCTCCAGGAAGATCCGGTCTTCATCGGCCAGCGTCGGTACGTCCACGTTCTCGGCGATGTCGTCATGCACTACGGCGCGGGAAACATCTATACGACGGTCGTCGGATCCGACGAACTCGCCGAATTTAAGAACTGGCATCAGTACAAGACGATTCTGAAATTCGGAAATCTAGCGGTCGTCGACCGGGGATGGCTTGACGAATCCCTCGTCGACGAATATCCGGGGACAAAGGTCTACAAGATCTCCAAGCCGACGTCCAGCGTGTCGGCTACGAAAATCCGCAGAAGATTCGACTATGATTCGTTCAAGATCATGCGCGATTACAAGGGCGAGCTTCTGTCGTCCGTGAAGGGCCTGTTCATGAGATACGAGGTCATCAAGTCGACGCCGATTTTCGACCTCGTCCAGATGCCGCAGGAGCCGAGCGGCCTTAAACCCGTCGCGCTTCGCTCGAACGACTGGGTCACGGTCATCGTTCGGAACGCCTTTGGAGATCTTCTGACAGTCCGCCAGAAACGGTATGGTCTTCAGAAGGAGTTCACAGAATTCGTGACGGGAATTGTGGACGACGGAGAGTCCGCGATGGACGCGGCGTTTCGCGAGCTCAAAGAGGAGGCCGGCATCGTGGTCAAAGCCGGCGAACCGGGTGGTTTTGTCTGTCTCGGCAAGATGGCTGCCAATCCGGCAATCATGACAAACTACATGCACTACTTCTATGTCGATCTGTCGAAATGCGAGTACGAAGAAGTCGCGCAGAGCCCCGAAGAGCACGAGAAGCTTTATCTTTTGTGGATGGGAGAGACCGATCTGAGGAATCTTCTAGAGAAAGCCAACGGCCCATCGCTCATGGGGTGCGCGTTCTGGTTGATGGATCGACAAGGAAAAAGCAAAGCATACTGAGGAGGCGTGAAAAATGTTTGAGAAATGTGGTGGAGACGTCGGAGTTGCGTATCGCAAGATCCGCGAAAAATGGACGAGATGGGCTGACGAGGTCGGCGCGTCGAGATGGGTCGTCGGAATCAGCGGAGGAAAGGATTCGACCGTCGTCGCGGCTCTTGCGGCAGACTTCTTCGGAACAGACGCCGTGTATGGAGTCAAGATGCCGAACGGCGTCCAGAAAGACATCGACGATTCGAACCGTGTCATTTCCATTACGGGAATACACGATGTCACGGTCAACATCGGACCTGCGTTTGAAAGCATTATTTCGTCTGTTGCAGACCGGATCGGAAAACATCGGATAACGAACGACGCGAAGATCAACCTCCCGCCCCGTCTCAGAATGGCGACGCTCTATGCTGTTGCACAGTCCGTCAATGGAATGGTCCTCAACACGTCGAACGCGTCCGAACTGTTTTGTGGATACGGAACTCTCTGGGGAGACGTGTGCGGTGGATATGGACCGCTCCGAAATCTCACGGTTTCGGAGGTTGTGGCTCTTGGAGACTATATTGGACTTCCGAGAGACCTCGTCCACAAGACGCCGTCTGACGGCCTCTCCGGAGAATCCGACGAACAGAGGCTTGGCGTCTCGTACGAAGACATCGACGCCTATCTGACCTATGGACCGCAATCGGTGACGTTGAAAGCCGCCGAGAGAATCGAATATCTGCACAAGGCGAACAAGTACAAGGGCAGGATGATCCACGTCGATGCGCCTGAATTTTTCGGCTGATAGAACCTGAAAGAAAGGACTGGTTAAAATGAACAAGAAGGCTGTTGTTTTTGTGGACGTTCAGAACGATTTCATCGTCGGAGCATTGAGAAATCCTGATGCCATAAAGGCCGTTCCCCCAATGATCGACTTCGCCAGGAAGGCGGTTGAAAACGGAGACCGACTGTATGCCACCCGCGATACGCACGAGAAGGAGACTTATCTCGCCTCGCTTGAAGGCCGGAAACTGCCGGTCGAACACTGCATCGAAATGACGGAAGGGTGGATGATCGACGACCGTCTCATGAGCGTGATTGCCGACGGCGTGACGATTGTCAACAAGCCGACGTTCGGCAGTTTCGATCTTGCGGACGTCATCGCCGAGGACTACGAAGGAGAATGCCCGGAAGAAATCGTGCTATGCGGATTCTGCACCGACATATGCGTCGTGTCGAATGCGCTGATTCTTCGCGCGAAGTTCCCGAATACGCGGATCTCGGTCGTTGAAAGCCTCTGTGCAGGTACGGCGAAGGCGAATCACGACGCGGCAATCGCCGTAATGAAGAGCTGCCAGATTGAGGTCGTCTGATGACTTCGAGAAAGTGCGAACACATTCGAAGCTATTACCTTGCAATGTTCACGGCCTGTGTGTCGTTGTTTTTGGCGGCTTCGTCTCTTGTTTTAGCCGTTTGCAATGCGTTTTCCAATCATTGGATCTCTTCGGCGCTGATGGTCGCATGCGCTGCCTTCAACATGAGGAGCTTTTTGGCTTTCCGCAAGATCATGAAACTTTACAAAGGGGTTCCGCAATGACAATCAGACTGCAGGACCATATGGGCGAGGAAAAGCGATTCGACATTGGACCGATTGAGAATATCAGGAAGATCGTCGTAAAAGACATTTACTGGGACGAGGTCGCTATCGTGTCGTATAGAGACGGAACACACAAAACGCTCGACTCTGCAAAGGTCGACAGACTTTTCGATGAAACGTTCTCTGTGTTTGAAGTCTACGACTCGGATGCGGGATTCAAGGACAAGACATGGTTTTCCGAACATATCGAACCAGATCCGCCGAAGCGCAAAAGACGTCTTTGCGTAGACCATGTCAATCCGTCTTTCCAACAGCAGGACACTGAAGAGGCCTTCAGCTTTCTGAACGCCTCCAAGAACGAGGTCTATTTGCCAGCGCATTTCTATGACTGCCTAGTGTCATTGATGCTGGAATATGCGGAAATAAAAAACAGAACGACCAAGAACAAGGAGAATGAAAAGTGAAGATCAGATTCAAGAAACTGTCGGATGTGGCATGCACTCCGAAACACGCAACGGAAGATTCGGCGGGGTGCGACCTCTGCGCGTCTGAGGAAATCGACATCATGCCGGGAGAGACGAAACTCGTCCACACCGGACTTTCCGTCGAGATTCCGAAAGGGCATGTCGGGTTTCTGTTCCCGAGGTCGGGGATTTCGCTGCGGACGCCGCTCCGTCTGGCAAATTCCGTCGGAGTCATCGACGCCGACTACCGCGGAGAGATCTGCGCGATGTTCACGAACACGGGTGACGACAGGTTTACAATGGCGAAGGGCGAGCGGATGTCACAGCTCGTCGTCGTCCCATACGTGAAGTGCGAATGGGAGGAAACGGAGTCTCTCGACGACACGGAGCGTGGCTCTGGAGGCTTCGGACATACGGGCGTCTGAAATTTTTTATGAAAAAGTTGTTTTTCTCCTTGCCCTAACCATCCAAGCACGGTATAATGCAAGGCGAACGGAAAATTGCGGGGTAGTAGCAGTCTGGTAGCTCGTCAGGCCCATAACCTGAAGGTCGCGTGGTTCGAATCCCGCCCCCGCCACCAATTCGGTCTTTGATTTTTCAAATGTTTTTTTGCCTCTTCGGCTGCATTCTGGAATGTGTCTAAAAGACAATTTATAATTTCTACTGTAGTAGATAATCCAGCCGATGCAGCCATTTCGGAGATTTGCACAGTCTGGTAGTGCGCCTGCTTTGGGAGCAGGTTGTCGGGGGTTCGAATCCCTCATCTCCGACCAAATTGCGCCTGTAACTCAACGGTAGAGTGTCAGCCTTCCAAGCTGATTACGTGGGTTCGGCTCCCATCAGGCGCTCCATTTCAATTTAACCCAGCAACGCACTTTGTGGTTTCCAACCGGTCTGAACAGGATCCGTCAGAACGCCATAGGTGGTCGTGCGTGCCGAATTCGACCGTTGGGCGGAGTCTTCTCCATTTCGGAGTTGTCACCGCAGGTCCGGCAAGGGCATATGCGAAAGCACGTGCAAAACCACGGTCCGACGTCCAAGATGGGGAGTCAAACCCAGTACGCTTAATGTTTCAAAGACAGCCGTCATACGGGAGTAGAGGCAACTCGACCGCCACAGCCGGATATGGTGCGAAAGGTTCCGGACAACGATTTGTTGTATCCCCTAGCACTGATGCGTTCAAGTCCATCATGACGGTGCGTACCCGAAATAAAATCTACCC
>JAKSMR010000068.1 GCA_024400495.1 Bacteroidales bacterium | reverse complement strand
GCCACCGCCCTCAGAGCGGGAGAAGGCAGGGTCACCGCCTACGAGCGAGACGAACTCTGACACTACGGAATGACGGATCTCCGGATTCTCGGCCAGCTCCCTGTCCCAGTCGAAGCAGGTGACGAGGATGTCCGGCAGGAAGACCAGGGCCACCTCGCGGTCATCGAGGCCGAGGCTGCGCACACGGCACTGGTCTGAAGACAGGGAGAGATCGAAAGGAACGGAAGCGTAGCGGCCGGAGAGACGGAAGTGGTCACCAAACTCACCGATGGTACGGATTGCCGCATGGGTAAGCAGGTGCTTGTCGGGCATCCGTTCGGCCTGCAGCTGGTGACGCTGGCAGGTAATGATGCGTCGCTGCTGCTCATTCTCCTTGCGTGTGGCCTTCAGTTCGTCCTCCGTAGCCTTGATCTGACCGGCCACTCTCGCCTGGGCAGCCTTTACCTGCTGCCGTGCATCTTCCTCCAGCTTCTGGCGGATGATCTGATATGCCTTGCCCACCGTAGCACGGATCATGTCGTTCTGCTCCCTGACCCACTCCTTCTGGTTCCACATGTTGGGCTTGCCGATCACAGGCATCTCTACACTGATCTTCTCCAGCGGAGTGTACTCACACTTCACGGAGAGAGCCTTGAGCAGGTCGTTGAGCTCGTCTTCCTTGCTCCTGATCAGCTCCTGCTTACGGTCGTACTTCTCCTGCATGTCTGCCAGATCCTCGTTGACCTCATCAAGCTCCTGCTGGACTCTGTCGCGTTCGTCCGTGCTGCTGTTGATCTCGGCTATGAGCTCATCGCGTCGTGCTGTAAGATCATCGATCTTCTGCTGGAATCCTGCCAGCTGGCTGTTCTGAGCCTTGAGGCTCCTCTCGGCCGTCTTCGTCTGCTCCTGCAGCTCTTCGAGGGTCATCCGTTCCAGCTCCTGCTGCCGCTGGAGGCTGGAGATCTCCTGCCTGTACTTATACTGCTGCGGGGTGAGATGCTTCGTGTCGGAAGGCCTTCCGCGGTTCATGCCCAGACACCGGGCGGCGATGTCCTGGAACTCGCGGCCGGTGGCATTATTCCACTTGAAGGTTCGTCCGTGCTCATCGCACCAGCGGAAGAGGATGTGGGCATGGAAGTTGTAGTGACGCTGGTCCTCGGGAGCATCCTCCTCGAAGTCCTCTTCCTCGTAGCCCTCATCGCGGTGGATGGCTATCTGGAGGGGGACGACGTTGAAGCGTCGCTCCATCTCGGAGGCGAAGGCCTGGACCTGCTCCATGGAGGTGTCCTCATTGATGACGAGGACCCCTTCATGGATGGGGTGCGCCCTGGCCTGCATCTTCTGTCCGTAATGCTTCTGGTATGCCTCGGCAAGACGGGCGCGTTCCCTGGCCACGGACTCGAAGCCGGGTGCCGTCCAGCACTCGTTGAGGTGGGTACGATCCCTGAAGATGTAGTCATAGCTCTTCTCCCGGCTGTTATGACGTGCGGCGCCAAGCTTTGCCGGCCTGACGTTGAAACTGGTTGCTACTGCCATGGTGTCTCTTACAGTTTACTGTTGTAGAAAAGCGCAGAGGAGTTTACTCCGTCGTCCCTCGGAGAGCCCGCTGAATCCCTTCAGGGTTCATAGTGGGCTAGGAACCTTATAAGTTCGGTCCCTGCACCGGGGAGAGCGTCCTGGCTTATGAAGCCGTAGGATGGACGGAGCAGGCTCACTCTGCAAGGACATCACTTGCAGAAGCTGTTTCGGCTGGCACAGGCGTTGAGCAGCGACATCCAGTTCTTCACAGGGGTGTCACCGCTGGTCTTCCAGTGCTGTCCCTCGTAGTAGTCGAAGAACGCCCTGCCATCGACGTTGAGCTCGCGGCTGGCTATGTAGCCGTTCACCTCATCGAGGGTGGGTGGCACCTTCAGACCGTTGAAGCTGGCCAGGGGCTGAGGAGTCCCGGTGACGGCAGCGCTGACGGCAATATCAGAGGGGGAAGTCCCCTTCTCGGAAACGCCATCAGCATCCTCTGCATTCCCCCCGCTGACAGCAGGGGAAGATGGACTGGCTTCATCAGCCTTGTCCTCGGCCTTCTTGTCCTTCCTGCGTCTGGTGCGATGGGAGTCCCTGATCTCCTCCAGCATCTCGTCGTCGGACGGAGGCACGGGAGTCCTGCGGGTGGTAAGAAGCCACTGGTCGATCTCGTCGCGGTACACGACCCAGTGCTTGCCTGGCTTGTAGGCAGGGATGTCTCCCTTGCCGAGTTTCTCGTACACGGTCTTAAGAGGAGTGTTGATGTAAGCGGACAGCTCCTCGACCGTCATGGGCACATGCTGTGCCGTGCCCTGCTGCATTGCCGACACTGAGGCGGCAAATGCCTTCTGATTCTCCTCAAGGGCAGCCATGCGGGCAAGCATCTCTGC
The DNA here is from genome assembly GCA_024400495.1 of Bacteroidales bacterium. Lineage (GTDB taxonomy): Bacteria > Bacteroidota > Bacteroidia > Bacteroidales > P3 > Colimorpha. Next base: position 3,994 of record JAKSMR010000068.1, on the reverse strand, counting down.
CATCAGCTGAGGGACATCATTGAACGTGATTACGTCATTTAACATGTTGCAAAAAGGCTGTGGGTTTATTCAGCCGGCGCAAAGATGCTGAATGATGCAATTGTTACTCCTGTTATTCCGTCTCACTGCCGATAATTCCGGAATCACTGCACTATAACACACGCGGACCGGAATTTCGGGCATTTTATCGGAAAAAGGCGAAAAAAAGAGCCATGCATGACCCGTGTGGAATCGTGCATGGCTGCAGTGTTTTTCAGTCGTTCGGCTCGGCTTTCCGCTGGAAGGCGAAGTCATATCGCCCGGGCAGCGGATCGTCGATCGGGATAGGCCCCTGATCGGGCTTCAGGCGGAAGTTCTTGATGCTCGCCAGATCCATCCTGCCCAGCTGCTCGTGGAACAGGAGCTGGCAGAACTCGGCACGGCAGTCGCCGCTGTAGCCGTTGTCCTTGCCCAGACGCTCGCCGATGTTCCAGACGAAGTGGCGCAGGTCGTTGGATGAGAGCATGGCCTTGATGCGGACGGGCACGGCAGGACGGTAGGCAGGGTCGGCTGCCCACTGGCGTATCTCCTCGCAGAGCACAGGCATGTCATCCTGAGCGACGAACGAGGGCATGACGTGCTGCACGTATTCGATGAGGGTGTTGACCAGGCGTGTCTTCTCGTTGGCCTTCTCCTGCTCGAAGCGGCGGACACGCTCGTCATAGACGGCATCGGGAATCTCGCTGGAGATGGCTTCGACGGCAGGGATAGGATCGGGAACAGTCCCGACAGCCTCGGGTGCCGGCTCACTGACGGCAGCAGGAGGAGTTTCCTCCACAGGCTCTGGCAAGGCTGGCTCTTCGGGCTGTTCCGTCGGCACGATGACCGGCTCTGACGACAGCTGTCCTCTCTGCCTGCGGTGATTCACGGAGTCGATGACATCGGACAGCAGCTGCATTGCGACGATGAACAGCGTCTCCATGAGTACGAAGCTGAAAAGGAAGACGAGTACGAACACTATAGACAGGCGGTCAAAACTGAGATAGGCCTGATAGGCGACTGGCAGCGCGATGGCTGCTGAGACGAAACAGGTGAGCACAGTGTAGAACAGTTGCTCCCTGATGAAGCTGATGTTAAGGATGGGTTTCATCTGGTCTGTTTTTATTATTTGCAGAAATACCGGGAAAAAGGCGGATTTCCTTAGGCAAATTTACGAATAATAGTGCGGAAAAACAAGAGTTTCCCCGCACTATTTCTGCGAATTAAGAATTTTTAATTAGTTCTTGGGAAGGAATGGAACATCTTTCAGCAGAAATGGAACATCCCTTCCCTCAATTGGCGCATCCGAGGCCGTATCATACCACCTTCATCTGAGGCTTCGGCTTAAGCGAGATGCGGTCCACGGACTCACGCTTCGACTCGTCTGCCATCTTCGAGTAGATCTCGGTGGTGCTGACGTTCTTGTGGCCGAGCATGTGCTGCACGGTATAGACGCTCGTTCCGGCATTGACCTGCAGGGAGCCGAAGGTGTGACGCGAGCAGTGGAAGGTGATGTGCTTGGTGATGCCTGCCGCCTTGATCCAGTTCCGGAGCGGAGTCTGCGTCATCTTGTCCTTGAAGCCAGGGAAGACGAGCCCCGTCTTCGGGCTGTCCTTGTCGTAGCCTGCCAGCTCCAGCGCCTCACGGCTGATGGGGTTGTTGACCAGCTCCTTGGTCTTCTGCATACGCAGGGTCACATACATGCCGCCGTCGCCGTAGGGCTGTATGTTCTCCCATCGCAGCTGACGGATGTCGCTCTTGCGGAGTCCGGTCAGGCAGGCGAAGAGGAAGGCCTTCTTCAGCACCTCATGGTCACATGGCGTGCCTGCCAGCCTGATCAGCTCGGGCTGCGAGAGGTGCTCCTTCTCGGTCGGGATGCCCTCCACGCGTTCGAGGTAGCCGTTGGGGTTCTCCATGATCTTGCGCTCACGGTAGGCTGTGTGGAGCACGGCACGGAAGGTTGACCAGTAGCGTGACACGGTGTTGACGTGCAGGGTATGCTCGTCATGGAGCAGCTGTCTGGCATGGAGCAGGTAGTCACGGAAGCGGTTGCAGAGATCCACGTCGATCTCGTCGAAGCGGCACTTGCCCTGGCAGAAGGCCTCGAAGTGCTTGTACACATCGTGCCAGTAGGTGCTGTGCTTGGCACATGAGGTACGGAAGTACTCAAGGAAGTCGCCCTTCATCTTCTCACGGTCGAAGAAGTCATAACGCTCGTTGACGATGGACTCGTAACGGCGGCAGCGGATGGCTCGGGCTTTCTCAGCCATACGCTCGTTGAAGTCACGCTCGCGCTGGTTTGCGGGCTTGGCGAAGGTGTAGATGCCCAAGGACTCATGGCGCTGCACCTTCATGGTCTGGGGATCGCGATAGCCCGGATAGTAGTCCAGGTAGTAGGAGTACTGTGTGCCGTCCTTGATCAGTCGGCGGCGTAGTGTGACTGTCTTACAGATATTGCTCATATCAGTATATATATAATGTGTTGATAATCGGAGGCAGAGTATCTCTCTGCGGGGACAAAGATAGGAAGTTGTCAATGTGTGAGGCCTGTTATTCCGCATAACTGCCGATAATTCGGGAATAATCGCATTAAAACAGCCGTCGGGCAGAAAAACGGGCATAAATACGGAATTATCAGCAGATGCGGTAGGATCCGTATTGCGCCAGACGGTCGGCCATCACCTTGTCAATCTCGTCCCTGAGCAGCATGTTCTGCACGCCTACCCTGACCTTGGTCAGGCTCATGGACTTGACGATGCAGCAGACGTTGGAGGCTGTCATGCCGTACTTCTCGGCTACCTGGCGTGTGGTGTAGTAACGCTCGTCGCCGGCAATGTCCGGACGTCGCAGGTCGTCGAGGTGCTGCTTCGAGTAGTAGGTCTGCCCGTACTCTCGCTTGGTGGGTATGTGGCGGCGGTAGGCAGTGGAACGGAGAGAGGCCGGGCTGATGTCATAGAGCTGCTGAGCCTGCTCGGGAGTCACCCATTCGGTGATGTCGTTGAGGGCATCGGTGACACCGAAATGCTCGTCGAGGTGTCGGCGGCTGTAATAGTTCTTTCCGCCGATGCGGCAGACAGGGATGCCGTTGCGCTTGGCGGAGGTGTAGAGCCATGAGCGCTGTACCTTATAAATGGTCATGACCTCTTCGCCCGAGATGAAGGTGGGGACTTCCCCTTCTTGGTCTGTGTGGCTGATGGCAGGCGTAGCGCTCTCAGGGGCGGCTTTCGGGCATGAGGCAGAGGGGGAAGAAGTCTTCTTCATCCCTACCTTCATCGCCTTTGCCAGGTCGGTAGGCAATACGCGATGGTACGGGTTGCCCTCAAGCATGTGCTCGATGTCGGCCTTGCGGATGAGTGCCATGCGCGGACTCAGGCGCGAGGCGGTGAGCCGTCCCGTGTTCACAAGCTTATAGATGTACTGGCGCGAGCAGCCCATCAGCACTGCCGCCTTTGAGAATGTGAGGTAATCCTGACTCTTCAGATCGATGGCCGGCTCGATGGCGGTGACGAACTCTCGCTGCCTCCGCTTTCTTTCCTCCTTGGCCTTTGCCTGGCACTGTTCGGAGCAGTAGCGCTGCATTCCGCTCCTTACGACGAACTCCTTGCCGCAGTGGGCGCACTTTCTTGTCTTCTTCATTCTGACTGGATTCTTTGATGTTGATACTATGGTTCTGCGTATCTCCATCGCGAGTCCACGGATGTAGCTCCACGTCAACCCATGTCAACTATCTTCGGAGCGTCACCATCCGCAAATCACCTCTGCCGTGTCCCGTCAGTCATGTCAACCGGTGTTACCACTTGTCAACCGATGTAAACCATGTTCACAAAATGACAAAAAATAAGCAGCGTAATTTCCTCGTGGTAGAAATACGTTGCAAAGATATCCAGAATTGTCGGAACGACCAAATCTGCTATAAGAAGTGTTAAAATCTAATCCCTATTGAAAATCAACATTTTATGCCGCCTTATTCCGGCTT
>JAKSMR010000067.1 GCA_024400495.1 Bacteroidales bacterium | reverse complement strand
ACCAACCCCAACCCCCTCATCAAGAGCACCACTCCCGGTCTTGAGACCGAAAGCTTTGGTGGCTTGAAGATCGACGACAACACCATGACCACCCGCGAGGGTGTGTTCGCTGGTGGCGACGCCGTTAGTGGTGCTGCAACCGTAATCCTCGCTATGGGTGCCGGCCGTGCAGCTGCCAAGGGTATCGACGAGTACCTGCAGAACAAATAATATCGCCATCCGATATTAACCCTCCCAAGGTGCCGGCCCCAGCCGGCCGGCATCTTTCTTTCTCTTCCAAGTCCCCCTTGTGGACCGAAGACAACCTCCAATGGCGACAGCCCTGGTGCTGCCCGTCATTGCGGACTTGGTTTCGCCCCATCCCTCTCTCCTTCAAAAGGAGGGCGTTGAGGCCCGTGAGCAAGCCCGCAACGACGTCACATAGGAAGGCTCCTCCTTTGTGTCGCTCGGCTACGATATAGGAAGAAGAAAAAAACTAAAAGTAACTAATAATAATATATCATGAAAAAACACCTTACACTTTGCGCAGCCCTGCTGGCTCTTCTTGCCACCAGCTGCAAACAGCAGGAGAGTGCCGACGTTATCGGCAAGCCTGAGGTAAAGGTAGAGGACGGCCGTTTCACCCCCGAGGTGATGTGGGGCCTGGGTAAGATGGGCGAGCATGCCGTCTCTCCCGATGGCACCAAGCTCGTCTATACCGCCACCTACTACTCTATGGATCAGAACCGAGGCAATGCCGAGCTCTACCTCCAGAATGTCGACGGCAAGAGCGAAGCCATCCGTCTCACCACCACAGCCTCTAGCGAGTTCAACCCCGTCTGGCAGAACGACGAAACCCTCCTCTATTGCCGCGGAACCCAGATCCTCGCCATGAACATCAACAGCAAGCGCGAGACCGTTGTTGCCGAGAACGAGAACGGCTTCGAAGGCTTCAAGCTCAGCCCCGACGGCAAGAGCCTTGTCTACGTGGCCTGCATCCCCGTCAACCGTCCTGAGAACCTCGACAAGCTCTATGCCGGTCTCGACAAGACTACCGGTCGCATCAACGAGGACCTCATGTATCGCCATTGGGACAACTGGGTCGACGAGATCCCCCACATCTATCTCGCCACCTTCGACGGCAAGAAAGCCGACGTCGCCAACGCTACCGACATCCTTGGTGCCGACCAGCCCTTCGAGTGCCCCATGCGTCCTTGGGGTGGGGTAGAGCAGTTCAACTACTCGCCCGACGGCCAGACCATCGCCTACACCTGCCGCAAGAAGACCGGCAAGGAGTATGCCATGTCCACCAATAGCGACATCTACCTCTACAACATCGCCAGCGGCGAAACCCGCAACATTAGCGAAGGCATCATGGGCTACGACCAGAACCCCGTCTTCTCCCACGACGGCAAGCGCATCGCCTGGGAGAGCATGGAACGTGACGGCTACGAGAGCGACAAGCTCCGTCTCATGGTTCTCGATCTCGAGAGTGGCGACATGAACGACCTTACTGCCGAGTTCGACTATGGTGTCTCCGGTATCAACTGGACCGACGACGACTCCGAGATCCTCGCTACCGTCATGTATCGCGGCACCGACGAGATCTTCTCCTTCAACCCCGAGACCCAGGCCGTTCGCCAGGTTACCGGCGGCCACGACCACGACATCCATGGCTTCCAGATCGTCGGCAAGACCATCTACGCCTCCCAGGTAGCCCATCAGTATCCTGCCGAGATCTACACCTATAGCCTCGATGGCGATGCTGCCAAAGGCACCAAGCTCACCACCCTCAACGACGACGTCCTCGCCCAGGTGCGTATGGGCCGTAGCGAGGAGCACATCATCAAAGCCAAGGACGGCAAGGACCTCCAGGTGTGGGTCATCTATCCCTACGACTACGACTCCACCAAGACCTATCCCGCCCTCCTCTTCTGCGAAGGCGGTCCTCAGAGCCACGTCTCCCACTTCTGGAGCACCCGTTGGAACTTCGAGGTGATGTCTGGCGCCGGCTATTTCGTCATCGCCCCCAACCGTCGCGGCACCCCTGGCTTCGGTACCGAGTGGTGTGAGGCCATCTCTGGCGACTATGGCGGACTTTGCATGCAGGATTATATGCAGGCTACCGACGTCATCGCCCAGGACATCAAAGCCATCGATCCCGAGCGCATCGGCGCTTGTGGCGCCTCCTTCGGCGGCTACAGCATCTATTGGCTTGCCGGCCACAACGAGAACCATCGTTTCAAGGCCTTCCTCGCCCACAACGGCATGTTCAACTTCGACCAGCAATGCCTCGAGACCGAGGAGCTCTGGTTCACCAACTGGGACCTTGGCGGAGCCTACTGGCAGACCGACAACCCCCGCGTCGTCAAGTCCTTCGCTCAGAGCCCCCATCATTTCGTAAAGAACTGGAACACACCTCTCTGTGTCGTCCACTCCGAGTTCGATTTCCGTATCGTCGCTTCCCAGGGCATGGCAGCCTACAATGCCGCCAAGATCCGTGGCCTCGAAGCACGCTACCTCTATTTCCCCGACGAGACCCATTGGGTACTCAAGCCCCAGAACAGTCTCCTCTGGCATCGTAACTTCATCGACTGGTTCGACAAATACCTCAAGTAGAGCTTCGTTCTAGTCTCATCCCAACAAGAGCCGACAACCCTTCCGTTGCCGGCTCTTGCTTTTTTCTTTGTGGAGGAAAGGCAGAAACCTGTCTCTTAACCTCGCAACCTAAGCAATCACGCAATCCCGCAATAACGTAATCGCGTAATCACGTAATCCCGCAACCCAAGAAGCTCGCAACCCAAGCAATCACGCAATAACGTAATCGCGTAATCACGTAATCCCGCAACCCAAGAACCTCGCAATCACGCAATCACGTAATCTCGCAACCTAAGAACCTCGCAATAACGCAATAACGTAATCACGCAATCCCGCAACCCAAGGAGTCAAGGACGCAAGGAGGCCAAAGCGTGCAAAGGCGCAAGATGCAAAAAAAAAGGGGGGAGAGGGCCGAGGGCAACTCAGCCCTAGGGCTTGTCCGCCTATAGCAGCCCCATGCGTTTGTGTACCGTGGCGGCCTGGCAGAGCATGTCGATAAACACCTTCATCGATTGCTTCCTGTAGGAGTTCTTGAGGATATGGAACGAGCCCACGAGCATCTCTTCCGAGCCTATGATAGGCACAGCCCTCAGGTCCTTGAAGCTGTCTATCGACGAGCGGCTCAGGATGGTCACCATCGTGCTGGTCTGCACCAGGTTAAGCAGAGGCGTCACCTCGTTGATCTCGATATGGGGAGCCAGCTCCACGCCCATGCGTTTGCATAGCTGGTCGAGGGCGTTGCGGGCTTGCATGCCGGCCGTAGGTAGCACGAGCGAGTGTCGTCGCAGTTCATGAAGGTCTATCTCTTTGAGCGAAGCAAGGGGGTGGGCTTCGTTGACAATAGCCGACAGACGATCGTCGAAGAGGGTGTGGCTTTCTATAGTGGAGGGTAGCGTGGAGGGTTTGTACGACAGCACGCAGTCTACCTTTCCGGCGGCAAGCATCTCAAGGAGTTCCTGCATGGTCTTGTAGTAGACCATGAGCTTGATTTTGGGGTAGGTGCGGACGAAGAGCATGATGGCGTCGGAGGCCACCGTCTTGAACGAGTGGGTGATGCCTATGTTCAGGGTGCCGCAGCTGAGGTTCTTCAGGTCCATCACACGATCCTCGCAGAATTTCGCCTGCTGGAGCGTGTTCTGGGCAAAGGGGAGTATCTCCATCCCGGCTTCCGTAAGCGAAGTCTCATGACTGTTGCGCACAAAGAGGTCTACCTTCAGCTCCTGCTCTAGCGACTTGATAGTCTGCGAGAAAGTGCTGGGCGTGATACACATCCGTTCGGCTGCTTCGGCAAAGTTCTTGGTTTCGGCAGCCATGACAAAGGCGCGTAGTTGTCGTAGTTCCATATTTTTCATGTTTTGAAGTGCAAAGATAGTCATAATTCTTCGAATCGGAATTTAATTTTTAACGTGCTGGATGGATTGGGTTGATTTCTCGTCATCTGAGGCCCTTCTTTTTTTTCTCGATTGCGGAAATTCCTTCTCGCGTTCTCTCCGCAGACGGGCCTGGGACGACAGTTTTCGTGCCGCTTACGCAATCAGGATCAGCAGCTGGGCTGTGAGGATTCTCAGGAACATGGTGAGGGGGTATACTGTTGCGTAGGCCACGTTAGCCTGGTTGCTGTCGCTCAGGCTGTTGGCGTAGGCGAGGGCGGGAGGGTCTGTCGTGCTTCCGGCAATCATGCCGGCGATGGTGAGGTAGTCTATCTTCAGGATTCCGCGAGCCACGAAGCCCACCACGAGGAGGGGCAGGAGGGTGATGGCGAGGCCGTAGAGCACCCACATGTAGCCTCCGTTGACGATAGTCTCCACGAAGTGGCCTCCGGCGTCCAGACCCACGGCAGCCAGGAAGAGGCAGATGCCCACCTCTCTCAGCATCAGGTTGGCGCTGGTGGTGGTGTAGGTCACCATCTTGTAGAAGGGGCCGAAGCGGCCGATGAGTATGGCCACCACGAGGGGGCCGCCGGCGAGGCCGAGCTTCACGGGCATGGGGAGGCCGGGGAATTTGATGGGGATGCTGCCCAGCAGGATGCCCAGGAAGATGCCCAGGAAGATGGGGATGAGGTTAGGGTGGTCGAGGCGTTTCATCTTGTTGCCCAGCATTTCGGCCACCTGCTCCACGTTCTCTTCTGTGCCCACTACCGACACGCGGTCGCCCATAAGCAGCTGCAGGTCGTTGTTGGCCACCAGCTCTATGCCCGAGCGGCACACGCGGGTGACGTTGATGTTGTATAGCGAGCGCAGGTAGAGCTGTCCCAGGCGCATGCCGTTCATGGTGGGGTTGGTCACGGCTATGCGACGGGCCACGAGGTCGCTCCCTTCGAGGGGCTCTCCGGCCATCTCACACTCCTCTCCAAAGAGGGCCACGATCTCCTCTTTGTCGCCGTGGCGCACCTCGGCCACGAGGATGTCGTTGTTGCGTAGCACGCTATTTCCGTTGGCTATAGCCGTGGTGCCGTCGTCGTGGCGTATGTACGACACCACCATCTTCCGGCCCACCTTCTCGCCCAGCTGTCCGAGGGTCTTGCTCACCACCTCGGCGTTGGTCACGAGGATGGTGATCTGCTCGGCGCTCTCGTCGCCTTCGGTGGTGTTCACGACCTCCTTGTCCACCTTCACGCGGAAGATCCATCTGATGATGAGTATGCTCGAGATGATGCCCACCACGCCCAGGGGATAGGCGGCGGCATAGCCCATGGCCAGGTTGTTGGTCGTCGTGTTGTGGATGTCGTTAAAAGCCGATTGGGCGGCGCCCAGGCCGGGGGTGTTGGTGATGGCGCCCGTGTAGATGCCCGTCATCGTGGCCAGATCCACGTCGGTCACCAGCGTGAGGCAGTAGGTCACCACGCAGCCCAGCAGCACTATCGACACGGCCAGCAGGTTCAGCTTCAGGCCGCCTTTCTTGAACGAGGCGAAGAAGCCTGGCCCCACCTGCAGGCCTATGGCATAAACAAAAAGGATGAGGCCGAACTCTTTGGCGAAATGGAGCACGTTGTGCTCTACCGTCACGCCCAGATGGCCGAGGAGGATGCCCACGAAGAGTATCCAGGTGATCCCCAACGAGATGCCGCCAAACTTGATGCGTCCCAGCACGATGCCCATGGCTATGGTGATGCTCAGGAAGAGGATGGCGCTTCCTACCGAGGGGGTAGTGTAGAAATTGGTTAACCAGTCCATTACTATTTCTGTGTTGTTTGTGTTTCTTGACAAAGGGCGGCCCGAGGGGCTGTGGCGCCCGAGGCGGCCCAAGGAACAAGGGGGGCAGATGGCGCCTTAATCTTCCATCTGCCGCACCCTTTCACTAACTAATACAATTTTGGTAGTCTCTAAGAATTTTGTTAGATCTTACCCTCTATGATAAAGTTTTTAACATAGTCACCTTTGGCGAAGGCGGAGGTTATGCGGCCTTAGGGGTGCTTTCGTCGTTCATGTTGGCGCTCATCACCTTCATGGTCGACTTAGCCTTGTGGGCCTTCTCGAGTTTCTTGACGGTAGAGATGCTCTCTACGACCTTGCTTACGAAAGCGCCGAGGATCACTACTGCGATCACAGACCAAACGATAGTGGAGTTGCTGATGGAAAGTAACATAGATGCGTTCATTTTTTTTAATTTGTTTTTAAAGGGTTATTGAATTTGTGTTTGCTTTTTTCGTTTTTCGATGGTGCAAAAGTACAACCATTCCGGGGCTCCGCTCCTGTTCGGCGTTGGATAATAGCGAATGGGGCGTTCGTCAAAACTGCATCAATATGATTCTTCGTCGCTTCGGCAGCCCTTCCGAGCCCTAAAAAAAGCATTTTTTCTCCTCTTTTGTCGTTGTTTTCTGTCGTCTGTCTGCCAAAAACGCCCCTCCGTGCCCCCTAAAAAACAAAAATCCTACCCCCCGATAACGCAAAATCCGCAACAACGGTATGCCACAAGGCCCGCAACGACGAGGTCTGCTATGAAGAAATGACGAGTTGTCTCCGTAATAATAACAGCCAACAGGTATATATATATTATGGTAACCTCTAATAATTAGATTGAGATGATTTTTGAATTTATGTCGAGTGG
>JAKSMR010000066.1 GCA_024400495.1 Bacteroidales bacterium | reverse complement strand
CGCACAGGCGTCAATCTTCTCTTCCCTAACAATACCGAAAACGTCAAGGTCAAAGTCGGAATCTCTTTCCTTAGCGCTCTGAAGGCGAAGCAGAATGCCGACAGTCAGATCAACGGATTCGACTTCGACGGCACATACAACAGTCTTCTCGACAAGTGGGGAAACATCCTCGACCGAGTAAGCCTGTCGGCCGATACTCCCGACTCTTACAAGAGGATGTTCTACACAGGTCTTTATCATACTATGATCATGCCTGTCGATCGCACGGGAGAAAACCCTGGATGGAACGACATAGGAGTCCCTTACTACGACGATTTCTATGCCATCTGGGATACCTATCGCACATCTTCCCCACTCATCACACTGCTCGACCCTCAACGCGAGATCGACATAGTCAATTCGCTTCTCAATATCTATAAGCGTGACGGTTACATGCCCGATGCACGAAGCGGCAACAGCAACGGACGCACGCAAGGCGGTTCGAATGCCGAGATAGTAATTGCCGATGCTTTTGCCAAAGGTCTCGGCAGAGAAAACAACACATCCGCCGACAACGATAATTATCAATTATCAACTATCAATTATGAATTAGCACTCGAGGCAATGCTCAAGGATGCTACGACACCTCCAGGCGGAAACGAAGAAGCCGAAGGACGTGGCGGATTACGCGAGTATCTCGAATATGGTTACATCCCTTACGGCATTGCACGTGCCGGAAACCGCACTACGGAATATGCCTTCTGCGACTGGGCAATAGCTCAGGTTGCCAAAGGTCTCGGCAGGAACGCCCTCTATGAGCAATACATGCGTCAGGCCGACAACTGGAAGAACCTGTGGCGTGCCGACTACCAGCAGGATGGCGTGAAGGGATTCATACTTCCAAAGGACAAGGGCGGCAAGTGGCTCGACCGTGTTCCGTTCGGACACAGCAAGCTTCAGTCACAGACATTCGAATATGCACCTAACGTCTCTTACGAAGGTCCTTGGTATGTGGCTTGGTGGGATTGTTTCTTCTACGAAGCAAGCTCATGGGAATATTCCCTTAGCGTGCCTCACGATATCCCTGCATTGATCGAAATGTGCGGCGGAAAGGAAGCGTTCGACAAACGACTCGACACCTTCTTCGAACATAATTATTATAATGTGGCCAACGAACCGTCGTTCCTCACTCCTTGCCTCTATCACTGGATCGGACGTCCCGACAAGACAAGCGACCGAGTGCGACAGATCATCCGCAATAAGTTCAACGACACTCCGACAGGCATTCCCGGCAACGACGATTCAGGCGCAATGTCTTCGTGGCTCGCATTCCACATGATGGGACTTTATCCGAACGCCGGTCTCGACTATTATCTCATCCACACTCCGCTGGTCAAGGAGACGACACTCAATCTTACCAACGGCAGGAAATTTGTGATCAAGGCACCAAAGCTTTCCGACAGGAACTTCCGCATCAAGCGCGTATTGCTCAACGGAAACCCTATCGAAGACTTCCGTATCACACATCAGCAGATCCTCGAAGGCGGTGAACTGCTTCTTGAGATGGTCAAAGGCACAGAAACCGTATCGGAAATAGTTGAAAACAACAAACAGGAAGACGGAAATAAAATCTCAAAGCTTCCTGTCGGCAACGATAAGACATTAACCGTCGCATACGCTCTCCACGGACAGAGACGCGTCTTCGATGTGCCACTCGAATGGCGAGGTGATTCACTCGTCTGGAATTGGGGCATCCAGCGCAATCTCGACTACTGGACAGGATCATATACCATGACGCCTGAAGCTCTCGACAATGCCTCTTGCCTCAGTTACGAACAGCCTCTTTGGGGCAATCATTTCGTTCTCACAGACAAGACATTCAGCATCCTCTCTCGCAAGGCTCTTCGTGAGATCCGCCAATCGGGTTCATGCACGTTCAACGGCACTACATGGAACCTCTGCCCGTCACAGGCATCGTTCGACGGCAAACCGCTACTGACTCTCTCCGACACACAGGAAGGGGCAACCATGATGGTTGTCGATGACGAGAGACTGCCTCTCATCGTAAAGATGACCGACAATCCTGTAGAGATAAACTGGGAAATTACAATCAAAAAATAAATATCTTATATGGCTGAAACACAGAAAAAACAGCGATTGCTTTCACTCGACGTACTGCGAGGACTCACCGTCTTCGGTATGATCCTTGTCAATAATGGCGGTGGCAAATACAGCTTCGCACCACTCAACCATTCCGTATGGAACGGCATGACGCCTTGCGATCTTGTCTTCCCGTTCTTCCTCTTCATGGTCGGTGTCTCAATCTTCATCTCCCTGAGCCGACATGCAGGCGAACCGGGCATCTCTGCCAAGATCATCAAGCGCACCATACTCTTGTTTGTCATCGGTGTTGCCCTTCACGCGTGGGATATGATCGTGTGGGGAGATGCTGCATCCATTCCCGGACATCTGCGCCTTTGGGGTGTGCTTCAGCGCATCGCTCTCTCCTATTGTGGCGCTTCGTTCCTGTTCCTTGCCTTCAAGGGCAGGCATCTCTGGAAGATCACATTGTCTCTGCTCGTCATCTACGCGATAATCCTCCTTGTCGGCAACGGCTATTCCGAGGTTGCCGAAGAGAACTGGCTCGGCAAGGTCGATAAGGTTCTGTTCGGAGATCATATCTATCAGAAGGTGCTCGACGGACGCACTCCTGTCGATCCTGAAGGACTTGTCGGCGTCATCTCTGGTATTGCACACGCATTGCTTGGTGTGATCTGCGGAAAGGCATTGATGCAGGGCAAGGATGTCGGCGAGAAGATTATGAACATCACCGTCATTGCCGTCGGACTTATGATTGGCGGATACCTTCTCAGCTACGGTCTTCCTATCAACAAGCGCATCTGGTCGCCAAGCTACGTGCTCGTGACTTGCGGTATGGCAGCCGGACTTCTTGGACTCTTCACCTGGATCATCGACATGAAGGGATATAAGAAATGGAGCACCGTCTTCCAGTGGTTCGGCATGAACGCGCTCTTTGTCTATATCCTCAGCGAGATGCTTCCTTCGGTAATCGGAGTCACAGGCATCTCAGGACTTCTCTTCGACGGCTGGGCATCGGTATTCGGTCCTGGAAGTCCTTGGTCGTTCCTCTTCTATGCCCTCACTCTCGATGCCTTCATGGCACTGTGTGCATGGCTGCTCTTCAGAAAGAAGATCATTATCAAATTATAATTATCAATTATGAATTATCAATTATCAATTAAATATGAAACTGTTTTCTAAATTACTCGCATGTATTGCCCTGGTTCTCACAGCCTGTGCACCACAGAACAACGGCAATGTATATAATGTAATGAGCTATGGCGCAGTCGGCGACGGTGTTACCGACGATGCAGCAGCTATCCAGAAGGCTATCGACGCATGTTCTGAAGCAGGTGGCGGACAGGTTGTCTTCCCTGCCGGCAAGACATTCCTCTCAGGACCTGTCGAACTGAAATCGAACGTGGACTATCATCTTGAGGTCAATTCGGTATGGCGTGCCAATCCGGACGAGAGCATCTATCATCTCTCGGCTTTCAAGGCAAACGAAGGCGAAGGCATGATGTGGATCTGGACTAAGGACACAAAGAATATCTCCATCACAGGACAAGGCACCATCGACGGTAATGGTATCGCATTCATGGGTGCCGAACTTCTCGACAGCTACGAACTCAAGGAGCTTGCCGATCCGGGCTTCGACCCACGTCCGCACGTGCTCACACTCATAGGTGTCAACAAACTCCAGATACGCGACGTGACAATCACCAACGGCGCATACTGGACAGTACACCTCATCGGCTGCTACGATGCATCCATCATCGGCATCAGCCTCCTCAACAACCTCAAGATACGCAATGGCGACGGTATCGACATCGACCACTCACGCAAGGTGCGCATTGCCGACTGCTACATCACATCGGGCGACGACTGTATCTGTCTCAAGAACCGTCGTGAGTGGGAGGAATACGGTCCATGCCAGGACATCACAGTTACCAACTGCGTGATGTCGGGTCGCAGCTGTGCCATCAAGATCGGTTCCGAGAATATGGACAGCATCTCTGATGTGCTCATCGACAACTGCGTGATCAAGGCAAGCAACCGTGGCATCGGCATCCAGAACCGCGACGAGGGAACAGTGACCAATGTCGTATTCTCGAATATCATCATCGAAGGCTATTTCTTCAGCGATGTGTGGTGGGGAAAGGCAGAGCCTATCTATGTCACTTCCTATCCACGCGCTACAAGCAACCACAAGGACGGCAACTGGCGCTTCCCTAAGGGCGAGACAGAAGGTCGTTGCGGCGAGGTGAGCAACATCTGGTTCCGCGACATCATCTGCAACAGCGAGAACGGATCGTTCATCGGTGGCGATGTACCTGAGAAGGTTCACGACATCTACCTCGAGAACATCAACATGACACTCGCCAAGCGCACAGGCTATCCGGGCGGCGTGTACGACAAGCGCCCATGCAAGGGTGAAGGTTTCATCAACGACAAGACATACGGCGTGTATATCGAGACAGCATCCAACATCTCCCTCCGCGACGTTAAGGTCAACAACAGCCTCGACAACTATGGCGGCGAGGTCAAGAAGATCAATGTGAGATAAGACGGTCGTACTCTCGTAAATTTTTTTTCAATGAAGGTCTTTACAATACTGATTGGCTTTGCACTCACCTTCCAGGTCTTTGCACAGCCGGCCGACAAGATATTGAGCAAGGCAGAACTGCTCAAGACACCCGAGAAGCTCGGAAGCATCTACTATGCCTATCCAGGCCCGCAGCAGGAAGTGCTCAGCGACGCTCCAAAGGGCTACACGCCTTTCTACATCAGCCACTACGGCCGACACGGCTCGCGCTTCCAGCCAAGCGATGAGCGATATAAGTTCGCACTCGACCTCTTCGAAGAGGCGTATAGGATAAACAACCTCACGCCACTCGGCGAGGAGGTGATGAACCGCATCCACAAGCTTTGGGTGATAGCGCGCGGCAATGGCGGACTGCTCACCAAGGTAGGCGAACGACAGCATCAGGAGATAGCAGCACGAATGTACGAACGCTTCCCTGAGGTCTTTGCCACAAGCAGGCACATCGACGCCCGTTCGAGCACGGTGACACGCTGCCGTCAAAGCATGGAGGCATTCTGCGGCTCGTTGCTCGACAAGGACTCTACACTCAGCATCTCGATGGACACCAAGCCAGAGTTCATGAGCTATATTGCCAACGACACACCAGAGCAGAAAGCATTCGAGAAGAACGGAGAGGCATGGCGCGACCAGTGGTTTGAATACGAACACACACACATCAACGGAGACCGACTCTGCAAGTCGTTGTTCAAGATCACCGAAGGCATGGACGACTACGCTGTAGCCACCAACCTCTACTGGCTTGCAGAAGGCATGCAGGACCTTCCTACCGACCTCTCGCTCATCGAGCTCTTCACACCCGAGGAGCTGTACGAGATCTGGCTCACCGTCAACTACCGCATGTATATCTGTAATGCCGCTTCGCCTGTTGCCCAGGGCATCGCACTCGAGGCTGCAAAGCCATTGCTCCGCAATATCATCGACAAGGCCGACGAGGCAATCCGTACAGGCAGTGAATGCGCAACACTCCGCTTCGGACACGACTCCCATCTCATCCGCCTTCTTGCCCTCATGAACCTCGAAGGATGCGGTCGGCAGGAGGCCGAGATGCTTAACATCGAAAACGCATGGCAGGACTTCTACATCTCACCTATGGCAGCCAACCTCCAGATGGTTTTCTACCGCAACAAATCGGGCAATGTTATTGTAAAATTCCTGCACAATGAAAACGAGGTCACCCTTCCGATCAGGAGCATGAAGGGATGTTATTACCGCTGGAAAGATGTAAAGAAGTACCTTGAACATGTTTTATAGCATAAAAACATCTTAAAATTTGTTCAATTTGCTTTGTTTTTCAAAAAAATGCATTACATTTGCGTGGTTTAAACTATAAACCGGCAACATAATAACAAAAACGAATAACTTTAATAATAATAACATGGCAAAAGAAGTAAAACCATACGTAGTAGGTATGGACATCGGTGGAACAAACACTGTATTCGGAATCGTAGATCAGGCTGGTAATGTTGTATGTCAGGATTCTATCAAGACAAAGGCATATCCTGTAATCGACGACTATGTAAACGCAATCGGCGATAAGCTCGACGTTCTCATCGAATCGGTAGGTGGCAAGGACAAGATCCAGGGTATGGGTGTCGGTGCTCCTAACGGTAACTACTATACAGGCAACATCGAATTCGCTCCTAACCTCGCATGGAAGGGCATCGTGCCACTTGCAAAGCTTTTCTCAGAGCGTATCGGCGTTCCTTGCAAGCTCACAAACGACGCTAACGCAGCAGCTATCGGCGAGATGACTTACGGTGCAGCTAAGGGCATGAAGCACTTCATCATGATCACACTTGGTACAGGTGTTGGTTCAGGTATCGTCATCGACGGCAAGATGGTTTACGGTCACGACGGTTTCGCAGGTGAGCTCGGACACATCATCGCAGTTCCAGACGGACGTGAGTGTGGTTGCGGCCGCAAGGGTTGTCTCGAGGCATACTGCTCGGCTACAGGTATCGTACGCACAGCAAAGGAAGTACTCAAGAACAGCTACGAGCCAAGTACACTCCGCAACGTTCCTGAAGACGAACTTACTTCAAAGGACATCTTCGACTGCGCTATGGCAGGCGACGCTATCGCTAAGGACATCTTCCAGAAGACTGGTGAGCTCCTCGGTAAGGCACTCGCAAACTTCACAGTATTCTCAAGCCCAGAGGCATTCATCATCTTCGGTGGTCTCGCAAAGGCTGGCGACCTCATCTTCAAGCCTGTCAAGGAGGCTATGGAAGAGAACATGCTCGCAGTATTCAAGAACAAGGTTAAGGTCCTTCCTTCACAGCTCAAGGATGCCGA
>JAKSMR010000065.1 GCA_024400495.1 Bacteroidales bacterium | reverse complement strand
CAATACGTTTCACACCTTGCATCGGGCAGAAAAATTTCGTATCTTTGCAAATGTAATCCGGCGAGCCCCCCCCCCCCGAAAGGGGAATAAAAAAAAGGGGGGGGGAGAGAGAGATGATGGGCGGCGTCTCTCTCAGGAGTTTTTCTTTGCCGACTTCTTCTTGGCGGGTTTCTTCTCTTCGGGCTGTTCGACGGTAATGCGGCGGTTGGTGTTGTCCTGCATGACCTGCATAACGATCTCGGAGACCATCTGCTTGAGCTCGCCGATGAACTGCTGGGCGCTATATTTCTGGGCTTCGATCTCGCGGAGCTTCTTCTCCCAACGGCCCGTGAGCTCGGCGCTCTTGAGGAGGTCTTCGCGGATGAGACCGATGAGCTCGACGCCTGTGGCGGTGGCGGAGAGGCTCTTGCGGTCTTTCTTGATGTAGTTGCGGCGGAAGAGGGTCTCGATGATGGCGGCACGTGTGGAGGGACGTCCGATGCCGTTCTCCTTCATGGCGTCGCGCAGCTCTTCGTCGTCGACGGTCTTGCCGGCAGTCTCCATGGCACGCAGCAGGGTGGCCTCGGTGTAGGGCTTGGGAGGCGTGGTCCATTTCTCGGCAAGGGTGGGGAGATGAGGTCCGTGCTCGCCTTTGTCGAAATGGGGAAGGGTCTTCTCCTCGTCGTCCTTCCTCTCTTCGTCGTCGGCCTCGTCGGTCTGCTGTTTCTTTCCCCAGGCGAAGACGACACGCCAGCCCTCCTCTTCGATCTGCTTTCCGGAGGTCTTGAACTCGACGGCCTCTTTGTCGGCCTGCACCTGTCCGAGGACGGTGGTGGTGAGGAACTTGCAGTCGGGGTAGAAGACGGCGATGAAATGGCGGGCGACGAGGTCGTAGACGCGCTTCTCGTCGTAGCTCATATCGCCACCCGAGGGGTTGACGCCGGTGGGGATGATGGCATGGTGGTCGGTGACCTTGCTGGAGTCGAAGACCTTCTTGCTCTTGGGCAGCTTCTTGCCTACGAGCACCTGGGTGAGGGGTGCATAGGGAAGGAGGCCGTTGAGGATGGTGGGGCACTTGGGGTAGATGTCGTCGCTGAGATAGGTGGTGTCGACGCGGGGATAGGTGGTGAACTTCTTCTCGTAGAGCGACTGGATGAGCTGGAGGGTCTTGTCGGCGGAGAAGCCGAACTTCTTGTTGCAGTCGACCTGGAGCGAGGTGAGGTCGTAGAGACGAGGGGGTGCCTCGGTGCCTTTCTTGGCCTGAATGTCGGTCACCTCGAAGTCTCTGCCTTCGATGGCGGCCATGGCTCCCCTACCCTCTTCCTCGTTGCTGATCTTGCCTTTGGTGGCGTTGAAGATGGTGTCGCGGTAGATGGTGGAGAGTACCCAGTACTGCTGTGGGACGAAGTTCTGTATCTCGAGCTGGCGGTTGACGATGAGGGCCAGCGTGGGGGTCTGCACGCGTCCGATGGAGAGCACCTGACGCTGCTGGCCGTATTTGATGGTATAGAGCCGGGTGGCGTTCATGCCCAGAAGCCAGTCGCCGATGGCACGGCAGAGGCCTGCTTCGTAGAGGGGCTTGTAGTCGTCCTGGGGCTTGAGGTTCTGGAAGCCTTCGCGGATAGACTCCTCGGTAAGGGAGGAGATCCAGAGGCGCTGCACGGGACAATGGGCTTTGGCTTTCTGCATCACCCATCGCTGGATGAGCTCTCCCTCCTGTCCGGCATCACCGCAGTTGACGATGCTGTCGGCGTTCTGCATCAGCTTTTCGATAGTGGCGAACTGCTTGGCGATACCTTTGTCGTCGATGAGTTTGATGCCGAAACGCTCAGGGATCATAGGTAACATGCTCAACGCCCATGGCTTCCAGGAGGGGGTGTAGTCGTGGGGCTCTTTGAGGGTGCAGAGGTGGCCGAAGGTCCAGGTCACCTGATAGCCGTTGCCTTCCATATAGCCGTCGTGCGCCACATTGGCACCTATGACTTTGGCTATATCTTTGGCAACGCTAGGTTTCTCGGCAATACAAACAATCATGGATAATTCTTATAATGATTAACTCTTGCGACGGACAAATCTAACTGCCGTCCAGTTGTCGCGGGTGATGTTTCTGTCGAAGGTGAGGCCGAGCTCTTCGGCTTTGGAGCGGATGGCGGGGATGTCGGACTCGTAGAAGCCGCTGAAGAGGATTACCGACCGGTCGCTCATGGCCTGCACATAGCTGGACATATCGCGAAGGAGGATATTGCGGTTGATGTTGGCGATGATCAGGTCGAACTTGTCGTCGCGGTTTAGCAACGAGCTGGCGTCGCCGAGCAGACATCTGACTTCAGGGACTCCGTTGCGGTCGCAGTTCTCCACGGCATTGCGATAGGCCCATTCGTCGACATCGATGCCTTCGACATAGGCGGCCTTCTTCTTGGCAGCCAGGATGGCCAACACGGCGGTTCCGCAACCCATATCGAGCACACGCT
Organism: Bacteroidales bacterium; assembly: GCA_024400495.1. GTDB lineage: Bacteria > Bacteroidota > Bacteroidia > Bacteroidales > P3 > Colimorpha. The sequence goes on along the minus strand of JAKSMR010000065.1, from coordinate 4,757 downwards.
TGCCTTCGATGGGCTCGTCCCTCAGGAGCGAGAGCATCATATAGGTGGTCTGGTGGTGGGCGGTACCGAAGGACATCTTGGGCTCGATCTCGATCTCATACTCCACGTCTTCACGATGGGGATGGAAAGGGGCGCGAACCCAGCAGAAATCCTCGACAAGGACGGGCTTGTGGTTCTTCTCCCACTCTTCGTTCCAGTTCTTGTCCTCCATCTGAGCCACCTCGAATGTCACTTCACATCCGGCTTCTTCGACGGCTTCCTTGAGAAAAGCCTCGTCGAATTGGTCGGTAGGCACATAAGCCTTCATGCCGTCCTTGGTGTCGACAAAAGAGTCATAAGGTCCTTCTTCGCCGAGAGAATAGGTCAGAAGATCCTTGAAAGGGTCGATGGGATTGATATGGAGCGTTACTTCTGTATATTTCATCTTTAATCCAGATTATGGTTCATCATGCGGTAGTTGGCCATCTCCTCGTATTTGGTGCCGGGACGGCCGTAGTTGGCATAGGGATAGATGCTGATGCCTCCTCGGGGGGTGAAGATACCCGTAACCTCGATGTAGCGGGGGTCCATCAGCTTGACGAGGTCTTTCATGATGGTGTTCACGCAATCCTCGTGGAAGTCGCCATGGTTGCGGAAGCTGAAGAGGTAGAGCTTGAGGCTCTTGCTCTCCACCATCTTCACGTCGGGGATGTAGGAGATACGTATCTCGGCAAAGTCGGGCTGCCCGGTGATGGGACAGAGACTGGTGAACTCGGGGCAGTTGAAACGCACCCAGTAGTCGTTGTCCTGGTGCTTGTTCACGAAGGTCTCCAGAACCTCGGGGGCATAGTCCTGACGGTATTCGGTCTTCTTTCCTAACGCTTGCAGATTATCTTGTTCTCTATTCATGATGGTTATTTTTTGCTTTTGAGATATTCTTCGAGTCCTTCACGACGGAGGGTGCATGCGGGACAATGGCCGCAGCCGTCGCCGGGGATGCCGTTGTAGCAGGTGACGGTCTCGTTGCGGACCAGATCAAGCACGCCGAGCTCGTCGGAGAGCGCCCAGGTCTGCGCCTTATCGATCCACATGAGGGGGGTATGGAGGATGAACTGGTCTTCCATGGCGAGGTTGAGGGTGACGTTGAGGCTCTTGATGAAGGCGTCGCGGCAGTCGGGGTAGCCGCTGTAGTCGGTCTCGGAGACTCCGGTGACGATATGGCGGATGCCACGCTCGCGGGCGAAGACGGCGGCGATGCTGAGGAAGAAGAGGTTTCTTCCCGGGACGAAGGTGTTGGGGCAGCTCTCCTGTGGCTTCGACTCGTCCATGGGCACATTGGTGTCGGTAAGGGAGCAGCCCGAGCTGAGGGCGCTGATGAAGCTCACATCCTGGCAATACCATTCCACGCCGGCTTTCTCGGCTATGGCTCGGGCGTAATCGACCTCAACGACATGCTTCTGCCCGTAGACGAAGGTGAGCGCCACCACTTTGGCGAAATGCTTCTTCGCCCAGAAGAGACAGGTGGTAGAATCCTGTCCGCCACTAAAGACCACCAATGCGGTCTCTTTATCCATTGTTCTCATAACAATAATATTGGAGCCTTACAAGGCTATTTGATATCTAACATTTTGTGCATCTGCACACTCATACGCCATTGGGGATGGGCACAGATGTATTGTATGGTTGCTATTGTGTTTTCTTTGGTCTTGCCAGCTTCGTCGATAGGCTGAAGGAACCGGTAGTCGGCCTTCACGCCGTCAAAGAGCGAGGGGTTGCTGGGATAGAGCAGCTTCAGCTCCTGGCATTCTTCGACAGCCAACATCCCTTCGCCTCCTTTGAGGAAGGGGGATTTGGGCGAGATGGTGAGCCAGTCGACACCCTTGGGAGGGACGATGGTCCCGTTGCTCTCCATGTGTATGGTGTAGCCGTGGCGATGGAGGATGTCGAGGAACGCCTCGGTAACCTGCAGGCAAGGCTCTCCTCCGGTGATGCAGACACGTTTGGCGGGGTACTTGCCCATCTCGGCAAGGACGGCCTCGGCATCCATCTCCACAAAGGTGGCCCATTCCGTATCGCAGAAAGGGCATCGGAGATTGCATCCGGCCATGCGGACAAACACCATAGGCGTCCCCGTCCAATGGCCTTCGCCCTGGAGGGAGTAGAATATCTCGTTAATCTTCATCGCGCTCGTAGGTTGCTGTATTGTTGGGGGTCTCCTCCACGTCGCACCGGTAGCAATGGGGAACGGTCTCCACAACCCAATGGGCCATATTCTCGGCCGTGGGGTTGAAATCGAGCACATCGTTGATATACTTGTGGTCGAGGCGGTCGCTCACCAGACGTTTGATTTCGGAGAAATCGACCACCATGCCGTTCCTGTTCAGCTCTTTGGCCTTGCAATAGATGGTGAACACCCAGTTGTGGCCGTGGATACTGGTGCACTTGCTCTCGTAGTCGAGGGTGAGGTTGTGAGCAGCGGAGATGACGATTTGTTTCTTGAGGTAGTACATTTATCTAGTCTGTTTTTTCTTCGTTTAACAATTGATGCCCGGATATTCGACCTTCACGAGGAAGAGTCCTTCGGCGGGCATGGAGACGCCGGCGGCACAGCGGTCCTTCTTCTCGATGATGGTGCGGAGGCCGTCGAGAGTCAGAGCCCCACGTCCCACATCCAGCAACGTTCCGGTGACAGATCGCACCATGTTGCGCAGGAACCGGTTGGCCTTGATGGTAAACACCCACGCCTCTCCCACCACGTCCCAATGGGCTTCATAAAGATGGCAGATATTGGTCTTCACATCGGTATGCAGCTTGGCGAAGGAGGTGAAATCCTCATACTCCATCAGTATCTTCGCCCCTTCGTTCATCCGCTCGATATCGGGTTCGAAATAGATACGGCAGTAGAGCCCCTGGTTGAACGGGAGCCTCTTGTTGGAGACATGATACTGATAGGTACGCGAGATGGCGTCGAAACGGGCATGGAACTCGTCGCCGACGGGGAAGATGCGGTAGATACGCAGATCTGCCGGCAGGAAGGAGTTGAGCTTGAAGGTGAGCTGGTCGCAATTCAGCCCTCCCTCGGCATCGTTGTCGAAATGGGCATAGAAATCGGAGGCATGCACCCCCGTGTCGGTTCTTCCGCATCCGAGGATGGGAGTCCTGCGACGAAGCAGGGTGGTCAAGGCCTGTTCTATGGTCTGTTGCACCGAAGGCACGTTGGGTTGCGTCTGCCACCCACAATAATTCAAACCATTATATGCCAAATGAATGCAGTATCGTGCCATAGTAATTTCTATATATAAAATGCGATGCAAAGATACGAAAAAAAATCCGTTCCAAATATTTTGTTTATCTTTGCATCTGGTTTCGACAACGAAGAATTGCCGAAACAGCAATCTAATCGATTAATAATCATCAAGTAATAAAATCATCATTATCATGGGAAGAGCGTTTGAATATCGCAAAGCTAGAAAAATGAAACGTTGGGGACACATGGCCCGCACGTTCACCAAGATTGGTAAAGAAATTGAAATGGCAGTATTGGCTTCCGGTCCCGACCCATCGTCCAACCTCCGTCTCCGTCTTCTGATGGCCACCGCCAAGAGCGAGAGCATGCCCAAGGAGAACGTCGAACGCGCCATCAAGCGTGCTACCGAGAAGGACAAGAGCGCCTACAAAGAGGTCGTCTACGACGGCAAAGGCCCTCACGGCACCGTCTTCGTTGTTGAGACCGCTACCGACAACCCCACCCGCACCGTTGCCAACATCCGTGCAGCTTTCGTCCGCGGCAAAGGCGAGCTGGGAACCATGGGCATGAACGACTTCCTCTTCGAGCGCAAATGCTCCTTCGTGGTCGCCCAGAAAGAGGGTGTCGACATGGACGAGCTCGAGCTCGAGCTTATCGACTTCGACATCGACGAGGTGTTCCTCGACGAAGGCGACATCAACATCTTCGCCGACTTCAAGAACTACGGCCCCATCACCAAATATCTCGAGGACCACGGTTTCGAGATCAAGAGCTTCAAGTTTGAGCGCATCCCCATGACCATGCGCGAGCTCACCCCCGAGCAGCAGGAAGATGTCAACGGCCTCATCGAACGTCTCGAAAACGACGACGACGTTGTCAACGTGTTCCACAACATGGCATAAGGCCTCATCCACACAAACGACGATACAAGGCGGCGGTCCCCCTCTGGGCCGCCGTTTCTTGTTAGCAAGGAGCCTGCAATCATCCGACGACCGAGACTCCGGTTGCGCCAAGAAAGGCAGTCTGGAGGGCGACGATGGCTTTCGACGACCACCCAGGCTTTCCGGAAGGGCGAGGTTTTCTTTGTTGGCCTTCACGACGATTAGGTTTTCAGGTCTTCTTGAGCTTGTTTTAGGACGGGGCAGTCGGGATACTTGGAGCAGAGGGTGATGGCGTTGATGGCTGTCCGGTGGCGGAGGAGCTCTTCCTTCAAGGGCTCCACGATGTTCTTCTGGAACTCCTTGACATAGATCACCGACACATCCAGCTCAGCCTTCTCGCCCTCGGCCCGATGCTTGCGCCTTTCCACGAGCCATCCCATACCGCCGAGGAGGGTTGTCAGGGCCAGGATGAAGTTGAGTATTGTTTCCATTGTTGAATTGAGTTTTGAGAGTTTTTGAGGTTAGACGTCGTTTGTTTCCGGGAGAGCGTGGGACTTGCAGGCGGAGACCGGTCATTCCGTCGGCAGCCCTTCTTCTCTCCCTTTCTACATTTGCAAAGATACGAAATTTCTCGGCCGGAAACAAGACAT
>JAKSMR010000064.1 GCA_024400495.1 Bacteroidales bacterium | reverse complement strand
GCAAGAAGTGTCCTATACTTTCTTATATTGTCCTAAACTTTCTTATATTGTCCACTCAAAGTGTTGCCGGGGTTCTTTGCGGAGGTGTCGTTTTCTGCATCATTTCTGCTCCAGGATCTCGCCGTCCGCGCCGACAGCCTTCATGGCTTCCTCCTTCTCGTCGCAGTAGTAATACAATGAGATTTTGGCTACATTTTGCGACGCTAGAATGTCGCCACAATGGCTCCCTAGGGCGACTTTGACGGCTGCCTGGAAGACGTCTCTGCAGGAGGGAAGAGGAACGCCACCTCGGGACGGTTGGGCTTCTCTTTGTTGGCCGAGCGGGTCTTCATCTGCCTCTGCCAGAGCACCAGCTTCTGCAGCTCGGCTTCGTCGTGGGCGCGGAAGGCGCGCGAGAGAGCCTCTTCGAGATTGGAGAGTTGTACCTTGTTACCGCCACTTTCTGCTACGAGGTTGGCCATCATTCCGCACGGTTCCTTCCAATTTTGGTCCGGATAGAGAAATTCTGTTCCTGGCAAATGAGCAACAAAATGGGAAAAAGCATGGGCACAAGGGGCTGATTCATGCCTTTTGAGGTCTGTGAGAGCATCAGTTTGATGCATTCTGTACCCTTGCCGAGCTCCGGCATCTTAGGGGAAGAGGATTTTGTGATATCGTATTTCATTGTGAATGTGCTTTTTAGTGAATAACAAGATGTCGCAGAATATCAATATCAATTATATCAGTTTGTTTTTTGAGGGTATGCACATCTCTTATTCTTTATATATCTATCTAATTATTAATTAATTAAGTAATATATAAAGACATAGTATATATCCTTTTTTTTAATTGATATTATTGATATTGATATCGCTGGTCAATCAATTATCTCTCTACAAGGCAGTTAACTTTCTTGTGTTTGGCGACGGCCTTTTTGGCGAGCTGCAGTTCCTGGGAGAGGGTGGTGAAGCTTACGGGAGGCATGTTGTCGTTGATCAGGCGCCGAGAGAAGGTGGCATATTCCCTCTCTGCTGCGCAATCGGCCGTCCGGTGGCCAACTCTGCGCCCAAGCGACCGAAAGCCGCTACAGAGGGCTTTTTTGCAGTTTGGCGATTATCCTCCGTTCTCGTTGCTTTCTGCCACCGGGTTGGCCATCATTCTGCACGGTTCCTTCCAACTTTGGCCGGGATAGAGAAACTCGGTTTCTTTCAAATGTGCATCCAAAATGAAAAAAAACATGGGAATGAGGGGTTGATTCATCTCTTTTGGGGCCTGTGAGAGGGGCTAGTTGGAGGCCTTTTGTACCCTTTTCGAGCTTCGGCATCTTTGGTGCTTGCCTTTTAGTGATATCGTAATCCATTGTGTTACTGCTGATTGATTCTAAATGTTAAAAATTTTACGTCTCAGTCTCAGTGTCTCAGTTCGATTTTTGAGGCATCTCAACTCTATTCTTATCTATATAACTATCTATATATTAATAATATAAGTATTATAAGAAGGGATGTTGAGACCCATTTTTTTGGACTGAGACACTGAGACACTGAGACGCTTCGGTTGTAAAATGCTCTTTATGAGACTATTTCTCTACAAGGCTGCCGATTGCTGAGACAATCTCGTCTGATACGCCTTGGGAGAATTCCTCTACAGGGAAGCCGTTGGTGACGAACACCGCCTTGAGGTTGAGGCGGAGCAATCCGCCAGCCATACCCCTGCCTCGCGATTGTCCCGCGATTTGACACAAATTTCGCGTCCCCTCCGCATACCCGGCGCCCACCTGATGGCTGCCTGGCGCGACGCTGCAGAGCCGTCGCCGTCCTGCGGCCTTATACGCCAGCATGCCTTCCCGAAGAGAGAAGGAGCCAAAAAAAGGCCCCTCGCACGCGAGAGGCCTCTGTTTTTTTTTGCCGTTTCCTTCGGTGCGGCTACAGCGAAGCCTTGAGGATGTCGAGGATCTCGCCCTCGGTGAGCGGCACATAGTTGTAAGGCTTGTCGAGGCCTTCGAGCACGATATGGTGGGCCATCTCTGCCAGACGGCTCTCGTCGATGCCGACCTCTCTGAGGTGCATGGGGATGCCGATGGAGAGGAAGAAGTCGTAGAAACGCTGGATGGTCTCGCGGGCTATCTCCATGGCGGGCTTGGCGGCGTCGATGCCGAAGAGGTGGGTGCCGAGGGAGACGAAACGCTCGAGGGTGCGCTCGCTGAGGATGTGCTCCATCCAGCGCGGCGTGATGATAGCCAGACCCTCGCCGTGGGTGATGTCGTAGTAGGCCGAAAGGGCGTGCTCGATGCTGTGCATAGGCCATCCGCCACGGCTGTTGCCGAGGGCGTAGATGCCGTTGCAGCCATAGCAGCAGGCAAGCATAAGCTCGGCGCGGGCCTCATAGTTCTCGGGCTCGGCGATGGCCACAGGGGCAAACTGCATAAGGGTGCACAGACCGCTCTCGCAGAAGCCGTCGGCCAGCGTGTTGTGGTCGGCGCAGAAATACTGCTCGAGGATGTGGTTGATAGCGTCGGCGGTGCCCGCAGCGGTGTGCTTCTTGTTCACCGTGAAGGTGTAGGTGGGGTCGAGGAACGAGGCCACAGGATAGAGGTGGGGGTCCATATAAGCCAGCTTGTCGTTGGTCTCGGTGCGGGAGATGACGCCGCCAGCATCATACTCGCTGCCCGTAGCAGAGAGCGTCATGATATCGACAATGGGGAGGGCTGCCTCGGTAGGAGCCTTGTGGGTGATCAGATCCCACGGCTCGCCGTCGTAGCACGCCCCGGCTGCGATAGCTTTGGAGCAGTCGAGTACGGAGCCGCCGCCAACGGAGAGGATGACGTCGATATGCTGCTCCTTGCAGATCTTCACGCCACCAAGCACAGAGGTGGTATATTTGGGGTTGGGCTCGATGCCGGGGAGCTCGTAGATCTCAAAATCTTTGAGGAGTTCCATCACCTTCTGATAGAGACCGATCTTCTTGATGCTGCCGCCACCATAGGTGAGGAGGACACGGCGCCCGAGCGGACGCATAACATCGGCAAGCTTCTCCACCACGTCGCGGCCGAAGATGAGGCGCGTGGGAGTCATGTAGTTGAAATTGTGCATAGATAACAGGGGCTTTTTTAATTTTTTGAGGTTACCCTGACAATAATAACGCGGCAACCCCCAAAATATTGCCCCCGCCACACTCTTTCTTTGCCACAATCCGCCACAATCCGCCTTCCGCAGCCGGCACCCCCTCAACAAAACCGCCAAGAAAAAAAAAGGGAAAGTGACCTCTAACAATTAGATTGAGATGATTTTTGAGTTTATGCCGAGCGGAAATCCACGTTAATTTCCGTTAAAAGGACACAAAAACACCCCTCCACCCCCTCAAAAAACACCCCTCCACCCTCAAAAAAGCATCCCTCCAATCCCCAAAAAACACCCCGCAACTCCCAAAAACGGCACAAGGAACCGCCCCCCTTCCCCATCCTCCACAACAGCAAACATCACACCTCACGACTTTATTCACATTTTTTATAATTTACATTTCAAAAATATACGTATCTTTGCATCCCGATTGACAAGAGTCCGTCAATGTAATTTATTGAGAAAGCGCATTTTGCCTTATTCCTCACTTGTGAAACTTCGACACTTCACCATTTGAAAAATACAGGAATCAGGAGAGATGGCCGCTCACTTTGTGTGTATCTATAAAAAAATACGATACTCCTGAGTGGTGCTGTTTGTCTGTACCTTATTTTGTATTTTTCCGGGAGTCGAAGCCCTACAAGTGAAAGTGAGGTCACAATGGATGGCTCCACTTTCTTCTTATATATCACCAACAACGAACCCACAGCGCCGGGCCTGAGCTGTAAAGAAAAGAAAAAATGAAAAAACTACTACTTTTTCTAACAATCATGGCCGTCGGCATCGCCAACGCCTGGTCGCAACAAGTAGGCGATTACTTTACGGTAAGCCATATCAAGTATCGCATTACGAGTCTGAACCCCAAAACCGTTGAGGTTGTTCGCCTTACGGTAGACGAAAGCGGCATCCTCAGTCTCAACTACCCAGACGGCGTCAACTACAACAGCCAGAACTACCTGATTACCGCCATCGGAGATGGAGCTTTTGAAGGCCAATCAGCCATCACGGAGATACAGCTTCCCGAGTCGGTGACCTCCATCGGAAACAACGCCTTCAAAGGATGCACTAGCCTTGCCACCATGTATAGAGGTAGTAACAGTAGAACCGCCGGTCGCGCCAACCTTTCGAGCATAGCCACTATAGGAGATGGCGCTTTTAAGGGTTGCGCCTTCACTCAAGTCACTTGCGCTTCTGCATCATCCATTGGAAACAAGACTTTCCAAGGTTGCACAAGCCTCACTTCCGCCTCCTTCACCTCGGCAACGGCCATTGGAGACATGGCTTTCCAAGGTTGCACAAGCCTCGCCGGCATCACCATTCCCAGCCACGTGACCTCCATTGGAGTTGATGCTTTCCAAAACTGCAAAAGCATCACCAGCCTCACCATTCCTAGCTCTGTGACCAGCATTGGAAGAGGAGCCTTCTCTGGCTGCCGCAACATCACCGGAAGCCTCTCCATTCCTAATAGCGTGACCTCTATCGGAGATTCTGCTTTCTATAGCTGCTCCCACATCACCAGCGTCTCCATCCCTACCGGTATCACCTCTATCGGAAACGCTGTTTTCAACCGCGACAGTAGCATCACCAGCATCACCATCCCCAATAACGTGACCTCTATTGGAAACGCTGCTTTCCAAAATTGCATGGCTCTCGCTAGCGTGACTATCCCCAGCTCGGTGACTTCCATCGGAAACTCTGCTTTCGAAAATTGCGCCGTCCTCACCGGCGTGACCATCCCCGGCTCGGTGACTTCCATCGGAAACTATGCTTTCTACAAATGCACTGGCCTCACCAGCATGACCATCCCCAGCTCGGTGACTTCCATCGGAAACTATGCTTTCTGCCTATGCACCGGCCTCACCAGCGTGACCATCCCCAGCTCGGTGACTTCCATCGGAAACTATGCTTTCTACCAATGCACCGGCCTCACCAGCATGACCATCCCCAATTCGGTGAGAACCATCGGAAACCGGGCTTTCTACGAATGCACCGGCCTCACCAGCGTGACCATCCCCAGTTCTGTGACTTCCATCGGAGATGAGGCTTTTCGGAACTGCAGAAACATCACTGGCAGTCTCACCATCCCCGGCTCGGTAATCTCCATCGGAAACTATGCTTTTTTTAGCTGCAAAGGAATTACCAGCCTGACCATTTCCGACGGAGTGAGAACCATTGGCGAAAAGGCTTTCTCCGAATGCACCGGCCTCACCAGCAATCTCACCATCCCCAGCTCGGTAACCTTAATCAATACTGGCGCTTTCAGCTACTGCTCGGGCATCACAAACGTGACTGTTGCCCAAGGGAACACCACGTATGACAGTAGAGACGGTTGCAACGCTATTATCGAAACCAGCACCAACAAGCTGATTTCCGGATTCCCGACCACCGCTATCCCCAGCTCGGTAACAGCCATCGGAGATAATGCTTTCGCTGGCTGCAATTCCACCAGCATCACCATCCCCAATTCGGTAACCTCCATCGGAAGCACTGCTTTCCTTAAGAGTACTATCACCCACATCACCATCCCAGGTTCGGTAACCTCTATCGGAAATAATGCTTTCCAACTCTGCTCCCGACTCACGAGCGTCACCATCCTCGAGGGTCTTACTTCCATCGGAGGGCAGGCTTTCCATAGCTGTTCCTCTATCAGAAGCATCATCATTCCTTCATCCGTAACCTCCATCGGATCTAATGCTTTCTTTGCTTGCAACTATCTCTCCATTTTCAACTTGACAGGCGACTCCATTTCCGGAGGGAAAAGAGATATTCACTGCACTCGTTCAGGATCGGGCAAAAACACTATCTACAAGATGCCAGAAGACTTAGTGATAGCAGATCCCGGCAGCAGTACTGATCCAAGGAAACTGTATGAGAATGATATACCGACGGCCTACAACTTTATCTACAAGAAAAACGGTTCTTGGAGATCCAAGAAGATCGTCCTCACCGACTCCAGAACGGAGAACAACGTATTCGCTTGCGATGTTGACTTCGTCGCAGACACCGTGGTATACGACCGCAGCTTCGACGACGACCGCAGCTCTACCCTCTGCCTCCCCTTCGAAATCACCAGCGCTATGCGCAACGTGGCTGGCCACAAGTTCAAGATGTACTCCTTCGACAGCTACACCGCCAGCAACGGCAACGCCACCTTCAACGAGCTCGGCACCAGCACCTCCGCAGCCAACACCCCCTACATCATCGCCTACAACCCCGGCGCCAAGGGCACCTTCCAGATGCCTACCTTCACCAACGTGAACTTCGGCGCCACCACCATGGCCGACGTTGAACACGACGGCTTCCACTTCACCGGCACCTACACCCAGAAGACTATGGACAACCAAGGCGGCTACGACTACTATGGCCTCTATAACGGATACTTCGTACACAGCAGAGGCGACGCTACCGTGATGCCTTTCCGCTCCTACTTCTACACCTTCAACGCCCCTGCCGGCAACCCCGCTCCTAACGGCATCGAACTCTCCGAAGGCGGCGACAACGTCGGCATCGAACTCGTCGACGAAGAAAGCAGCAGCATCGTCTTCAGCAACGACGTCTACGACCTCAACGGCCGCATCGTACGCAAGAACGCCGAAAGCCTCAACGGCCTGCCCAAAGGCATCTACATCTGGAGAGGCAAGAAGCTGATGAACTGGAAATAATTATTATAAATCAAAAACGAATTTTTCGAGAAATGAAAAAAGCATATATCAAACCCACCATCCTCTGCCACGAATTCCTCGTTGAGAAAGGCTTCGCCACCAGCACAATAAGCGCAACCGCCAGCGACGGCTACACCATCTTCAGGACCGAGAGCTTCGACAAAGGAGACAAAGGCCGCTTCACCCGTTTCGGCGACAACACCGACATCTGGGACGACGATGGAAACAACGGCGGCATCTGGGACTAATCCCACGACGCAAACACCAACCCAAAGAGAGCCCTCCCGCAGGGGCTCTCTTTTTTTTGTTGCCACAACCCCCCAAACCGCAGAGAAAAAGGGCGGGGAAATCCACGTTAATTTCCGTTAAAAGGACACAGAAACACCCCGCCGTCCCCTCAAAAAACACCCCGCAACCCTCAAAAAAACACCCCGATACCCTCAAAAAAACACCCCGCCACCCCCGAAAAAAAAGGGAGACTATATACATGTTGGCACAAACAAGAGAACAAAAAGGCTGTTGTTTACGAATCTGCTTATTCCAACCTTTTGTATTCCGTCATTGCGGGCTTGGGAGTTGCGGAGGAGCGAGAGAATAGAAAGCTCGCTTTCTATTCCGAGCCGAAGCAACGTAGACGAATGTCACCCGCAATCTATTGCGACAGGTTTGCGACTCGTTGTATTCGTTGCTTGGCTGTC
>JAKSMR010000063.1 GCA_024400495.1 Bacteroidales bacterium | reverse complement strand
TGACCCCAGAATCTGGGACTTTCCCGCAAAACCGTTGATTTAGGGGTACATCGATGTATGATGGCTGAATATCTGTATGCAAAATGGCCTCCGAAAGAATTGCCTTTGTGACTTATCTGCAAGAATATACAACTTTTTTGCCGTTTACCTCAGCATATTTGAAAAAGTCGACTTTTTCAGGAGACCCTATATATTTCGATATTCGCAGGAGAGATAAACATCCGGCGCGGCTTGCCGATATATAGTGTGGAGGTGGTTGCTGTGAAGCTTCTGATCACAGGCTTTGAACCCTTTGGCAGCGAGGAGGTCAATCCGTCTTACGAGGCGGTCAGGCGTCTCCCGGATGCTCTAGCCGGGGCGGAGCTTGCCAAGCTGGAGATCCCCACCGTATTTTCTCAGTGCGGTCCGGCGCTGGAGAAGGGGATACGAACCCACCAGCCGGACGCCGTCCTGTGCGTGGGACAGGCAGGCGGACAGGCCCATATCGCGGTGGAACGGGTAGGGATCAACCTCATCGACGCCCGCATCCCAGACAATGCGGGGGTACAGCCTGTGGACGTGCCGGTCCGGCCGGATGGGCCTGCGGCTTATTTCTCCACCCTGCCGGTGAAGGCGATCGTGCGGCGCATCCGGGACAGGGGCATTCCCTGCCGGCTCTCCTGCAGCGCAGGGACCTATGTGTGCAACTGCCTCCTATACCAAGCGCTGGACATAGCCGCTCTCCGATATCCCCATATCCGCGCGGGCTTTATCCACGTCCCTTTTTCCAGCGAACAGGCCGCCGCCAAGCCGGGCGGTACCCCCAGCCTGCCCCTGGCGGTGATCACGCAGGCGCTTGCGTTGGCGGCGGAGGCCATCGCAGAAAACCCGCAGGATATTCATGAGAGCATGGGCAGCATTTACTGACAGGCGCACAGGAAGAGCGGCGGAACGATCGTCCCGCCGCTCTTCCTCTATGACAAGTTCAAATGTTGATCCCGGCATACCGCTCCTTCAGCAGCGACACGATCTCCATGTACTTCTCCCGGCTGAGCAGGATCTCTCCCTCATAGTCCTTGAAACGGATAGCATAGTTCTTCGTGCCGCTGTCCGCCCGGACGGCGGATACCTTGGAGAGGTTGACGATGAAGGACTGGTAGCACCGGTAGAAGCCGCTGCCGCTGAGCAGCTCCTCCAACTGGCCAATGGTATAACCCAGCAGCGCGATCTCCTGCCCGTCCGTGGTGACCATGCGGTTTTTGCGGGCACTGCGCTCGATAAACAGAATGTCCTGGAGAGGAGTGAACTGGTAGCCGCTTTTCGTCTTGATCATGATGCTGCGATTGGATACCTCCCGCTTCGCCTGCTGGAGGTCGAACACATAGCGCAGCCGGTTGACCAGCGACTGGAGCGCCAGGGGATCGAAGGGAACCAGCAGATATCCGGCGCACTGGCACCGGTAGGCGTTGTACGCCCATTCCGCCGTATTGGAATAGATCACCACCTGGATATGGGGATGGCTCTGCCCCAGGACGGCGGCCAGATGCTCCCCGCCGCTGGTAACGCGGGGGTCAGCAGGCTGGTGGTTGACAAAGATAACGTCCACATCATTGGACTGGATATATTCAACAGCCTCCTCCGTGGTCTGTGCGGTCCCGGCTATCCGGAAGCATTGGAAAGCGTGCAGCATGACTGCCAGCTCGCCCCGCAGCCTTTGGTCGCTGTCCACCAGCAGGACTTTCATCTCCACCATTGTCAGTCCCTCCCTGTTTTTTACTTGGACTGCCCCACAGCCCGGAACGCCTCCTCCAGCGCCTTGGTATCGCCTTCATAGAGGTCCATCCACAACGCGAACGGTCCGTTATGGACACAGCTGATGATGTGTCCATTGCCGTAGAGATTGATGATCCCCTCCGCCTTCAGACTCTTGTAGGAGGTTTCCTCCAAGCTGCCTTCCTTCAGGTTGTCCAGGTCCCACCAGTAAAATTCTGCGCCGCTGACCTGGCGGGAATCGGTACACAGGCCGTCGCTGGTCAGGGAGATGGCGGTGGACGGGTCGTCAATGAGCCCCTGGGCCGCGATTTCCGCCAGGACCTCGTCCATGGTCATATCCCAGATGGGGGCGTCCGGGTCCTCCCCCTCGCCGACGAACTGGGAGGGCGGGACGAACTCCGGCGATGCCGCCACATAGGCCAGCAAACCTGCAAAGCCCAGTGCCAGCAGGATGGAAAAAAAGATGGTAAAGCGTTTCATCGGCTGACCTCCTCTCCCGCCAGGGCGCAGCCCTGGAGCTCCAGATAAGTGCGGTAAGTCGGACTGGCTTTCAGCAGCTCCTCATGGGTGCCCGCCGCTTCCAGGGACCCGCTGTTCAGAACGATGATATGATCCGCTTCCATGACCGAGCGCATGTCGTGGGCCACCACCACGATGGTCCGCCCCTTCATATGCTCCCGGACGGTGCGGAAGATGGTCATGTCGCTCTTGTGGTCCAGACTGGCCCCGGCCTCGTCCATCAGCAGGTAATCCGGGTCGGACAGCAGCGTCCGGGCGATGGCCACCCGCTGGCGCTGTCCGCCGGAGAGCAGCGCCCCGCCCATGCCTACATCAGAATCATATCCCTGGGGCAGCTGGCGGATAAAGCCGTCCGCGTCCGCCAGCCTTGCGGCCCCGGCGACAGCTTCATCCGAAACCGCCTCCGTCCCGCCATAGGCTATGTTATCACGGACAGAGCCGGAAAACAAGGGGTTATGCTGGAGGACGCAGCCGAACCGGCGGCGCAGCTGTGCCAGCTTCACCTCATCCACGGCGGATCTCCCCAGCCATACCCGGCCGCTGTCCGGCGGATAGACGCCCTGGAGAAGCTTGAGCAGGGTGGACTTGCCGCAGCCGTTGTTTCCAATAATGGCGGTGGTCTTCCCGGCGGGGATGGTAAGGCTCAGGTCATGGAGCACCGGCTGCTGGGGAACATAGCCGAAGCTCACCCGGTCCAGTATAATATCTTGCCCCGTCCGGTCCTCCGGCAGGTCGTACCCGGCGTCCGGGTCCTCCTCCGGGCCGTCCAGGAGAACGCCCACGTACTGCATGGCGCCCTGGGTGCCCTTGAGGGTCTGGTAATGGGTCAGGACCTCCGCCTGGTACTGGTCCACCCTGCCCTTGTAGGTGGTAAAGTCGTTGATCCCCGTATCCGGCATCTGGCCCTTGCGGATCATATCGGAGCCGAACAGGGCGATGGCAATGCTGCCGATGGAGGTATACAGCGTATTGGAGAACACCTGCAAAACCTCCATAAAAGCGTAATAGACATCCGCCCGGTACCGCTCGTCGATAGCGCGCAGCCCTTCCTCCGTCTCAAGATCCTCCATAGCCTGCGCCTTGACGTGCTTGGCGGCGGAAATATGCTCTGAGAAGAACTCCGTCATGGTGTTCAGGCTCTCGTACCGCCGCAGCATCATGCGGTACTGGAGCTGGCCCACCAGGGCGAACACGCCGATGGCCAGAGGGACCAGCAGCAGCATATAGGCGGAGAGCTTTGCGTTGAACCGGGCCATCTCCACGCAGCAGCGGATAAACCCGTAAATGGAGGCCACGGTGGAGAAGATCACGCGGATCACCGAGCTGGCCTCGGTAATATCGTTGACCACGCCGGAGATCAGGGACGAGGGCTGGCGGCGCTCCACCTCCCGCATGGGCAGGTGGAGGATCTTGTCCCACAGCAGCTTCCTGGCCCGGAGGGTGACCTTCTGGATGCCGTACTCGCTGCAGATATTGCTTCCCATGGAGATGGCGGCATTGAGGACGGTCAGCAGGGCGTAGCCGATGATGACGCCGTTGTATAGTTCGCCCTTATTGATCTGGATCACATACTTTGAAATCGCCAGGAAAACCTCGGTATTGATGAGACTGAACACCAGGGAAGCGATGAAGAGCCACCAGGGGATGGGGAAGCGGGTATAAAATGTGATATAGGAGCGGAAGGAGAATTTTCCCTTCTGCTGTTCCTTGTTTTTCATCTCAGCGCTCCTCCTTCCTGTTTTCCATCATTTCCCGGCAGTAGGGGTCGGAAGCCAGAACATCCTCCCGCTCCCCGGCGGACTGCACCTTGCCGTCCCGGAGGACAATCAGATAGTCCGCGTTGCGTATGGTCTGGGCGTCATGGGCCACATAGACCACGGTCTTTCCCGCCATGACCTGCCGGATGCTGGCCCAAACGCCCGCCTTGCCGCCGATGTCCATAGCGGCGGTGGCCTCGTCCAGCAGCAGGCAGTCCGGCTTTTTCAGCAGGGCGCGGGCCACGGAGAACCGCTGCCGCTGCCCGCCGGAGAGGCTGGCCCCGCTCTCGCCCACCGGGGCGTCGTACCCCATCGGCTGGCGGCGGACATAGTCCAGGATGCCCACGGCGGCGCAGGCTTCGTCCAGCTCCTCATCCGACGGGACCCGGCCCAGACCGTGGAGCAGATTGTCCCGGATGGTCCCGGCATACATGACGCTCTCTTGGGTCACGTACCCCAAAGCCCGGCGGAAGCTGGACAGGGAATACTCCGCCGTATCCTTTCCTCCGATCTGCACCGACCCGCCGTCCAGGGGATAGAGCCGGTCGATCAGGTTCAGAAGCGTCGTCTTTCCCGACCCGGAGGGCCCGACGACGGCGGTGATCCGTCCGGCGGGGATATCCAGGTCCAGGCCCTGGAACAGCGGCTTGCTCCCGAAGGAGAAATCTACCTTTTCAAAATGGATCCCTCCGGCAGGATAGCCCATCGCGTCTCCCGCGCCCAGGTCCTCGGAGCGCTCGGCCATGATCTGGCTCACCCGGTCCACCGCCCCCTGGGCGCGCTTGAAGGAGGTCCAGTAGCCGCAGTAGCCGCTGAGGATGCTGGTGAGCTGGACGGCAAAGCCGTAATAGGCGATCCACTCCGTCAGGCTCAGCGCGCCGGATGCGTAGTAGCCCCTGCCTACCAGGATGATGACGATGGTTTGCAGCACCCCGGCAATAGCTTGAACAGGCACCGCCAGGCCGGTGATCCAGATGTTCATCCCGGCGGCGCGGTAGCTGGCCTTCATCCGCTCCTCCCCGGCGCCGGCTTCCTTCGCCTCGGTGCCCATGGATTTGATGAGCATTAGGTTGTTGGTCCGCTCCGCCACGGAGGCGGTCAGCTCGGCGTTGCGGCGGTTGATGAGATCCTGCACGCCGAATTGCAGGCGGCCCAGGATAAAGCTGATGAGGATGTTCACCGGCAGCGCCGCCACCAGGGACCACATCAAAGCCCCGTCATAGCTGGAGACCTTCCGGAGAATGACGAAGCTGGCATAGGCGGTGGTGAAGATGGGGAGGAATACCTTCATGACCAGGTTGCTGATGCTGGAAATGTCGGTGGTGATACGACTGAGCAGCTCCTTGGGGTTGTTGTTCTCATAGAACAGCAGGGGCAGGCTCACTGTCTTGCGCCAGACCATCCGGCGCAGGTTCCGGTCCATACGGGCCTCGCAGAGATTGTTGATAAGCCCGGTGACAGAGCCAAGGATCAGCGAGAGGATCTGATAGAACAGGTAAGGCAGTACCACCGCCGTCAGCCCCACGTTCCCGGCGAAGAGGGCGGCGCTGTACTCGGTGGCGCTGACGCCCACGTTGGCAATGACGGCGCTGGCCGCCAGATAGCCGATGATCCAAAGATAGGGCAGATCCGCCTTGCCCAGCATGGAGAAGAAGCGGCGGAAGCTGCCGTAATTTTTTCGGAAAATTGTGTTTGTTTCCATTGGTTTCTCCCTTCTGATTTGTACTTTTCAGAAAAACGCCCATACCCTATCCGCCATTGGATAGGTTATGGGCGTCCATATGTCCTTATTTCCCGGAAAGCCCCTGGAAATCAGCCATAACGGCATCCTTCTGGGCGTACCCATCCCCAAAGGCGATGGCGAAGCTGCCGTTATGGGCAGCGGTCTCCAGGACGGCGGCGCCGCCCATGTAGACGACCGTTCCGCCGTTCATGGCAATGTTCTGGAAGCAGTTGGTATACGCTTCGGAGGGCGCGGCGGCATCCCACCACATCAGCCAAAGCCCATCATAATCCTGGGCCTTGTCGGCGAAGGGGGCGAAAGGAATCTCCCCGCCGGTATTGTCCGTGAGATAGCCCTCGGTGGTGAGCATATCCACCGGGGCGGCATCCTTGGCGATATAGCCCTTAGCGGTCAGGTATTCCACCATTTCATCATATGTACAGGTTGCCGGGTCAACGGCCTTCGCGCCGCCGCAGGCGGCAAGGCCGCACACAAAAACCAGCGCCAACAGGGCGCAGAGAGTACGCTTTACGGTGTGTTTCATGGAACAAGTCCTCCCTCTTATAAATGAATGTATCATATCACATCCGCGCCCCCCGGAAAAGAGCGCGTGTCGATTCTGTCCGAAAAAGCGATTATTCTGTCTGTATTACGCATACATGTACCGGGCGATCACATCCTTCACCGCCTGGGGCTGCATGACGCCCACATGGCTGTCCACCAGCTCGCCGCCCTTATAAAAATGGATGGTGGGGACGGCGGTGATGCCGTACTCCTCCGCGATCTCCGGGTTATCGGTGGCGTTGAGCTTGACGATGTTCAGGAAAGGGATCTCCGCCTCGATGTCCTCCAGGATCTTGGAGAACAGCTTGCAGGGGACGCAGGTGGTGCCGTAGAAATCGGCGATCACGAAATCCTCTCCGATCAGCTCCTTGAAATTGCTCTTGTCCGCGTTTTGAATGGCCATGATGGGTTCCTCCCTTAATAAAATTTTCTGATGTATTCCTTCAGCACCGTATAGGCGTGTCCGGCGTACTCGTTGAAGAGAAAGCTGTCATAGGGGTTGGCCTCCCGGGCGTTCTCCTCGGAGACGTGCCAGGACCTGACATAGTCCGCGATAAATTCCCCATATTCCGCTTCCCCTGTCCGGAAGCCATCGTTTTCTGCGTATAAACAGCCCAGCAGATAGCGGCAGAGCTTGTCCCAGCCCTCGTATTGCAGCATGGCCACCAGCTCATGGTAGCTCTTCACCGGGATGCGGCCCTGGAACTGCTCCGGGGTCATCTCCTCCAGGACCATCCCCTCCTGGCGGCACAGCGCCCGGCAGCGGTCCAGCTCCCGGTTCACCACAGCGGCCCAGTCCTCCCGGTTCAGGACAAATTCGGAGCCGTCGATGACATCCCGCACGAGCCGGTTCAGCGGCTCATAGGAGTCCTGCTTGAACGCGGCCTCTTTCTGCTGCGCCAGCAGATAGGCCCGGTAGTCCGTCACAGTGCGCACGCCCTCCAGCCCCAGCTTCTCCACCATCTCATCGCTGGGCGCGGGGACCGTGCGGTTCATCACGCCGGTCAGCGTGAGGGCCACGCCTCCCTCCGGCAGGACGGTCTTTCTGGTCTCCCCCACCTTCATGCCAATGGCCAGCGCCTCCAGCTCCTGATGGAACATCCCGCTTCCGGCCACGAACCGGACCTTCTCCTTGTTGAACCGGGGACAGTCCGATACTAGGCGGCAAGCGGCCTGATCCCCGGCGGAGACCTGCTCCCCCTCCTCCCAGCGGATGTAGGGGTTTGCCAGCCGCCGCAGCTCCGTCTCCAAAGCCTCCTCATCCGGCGTGAAGGGCTTCAGCAGGGGCTTCACGTCCACATCCCGGTAGTCCTTGACCTGTAATACTCTTGATTTCATATCTCTCCTCCTCTATTTTACCGCTCGTCCGTGCCGTTCAGGTAGTTCAGCACACTGTGCAGGGCCACGTTGCCCTCGCCTACCGCCTTGGCGTACTGGTAGGGCCGCCCTGTGCAGTCCCCGGCGGCGAAGCAGCCCGGCAGGTTGGTCCGCTGCTGCCGGTCCACCTGGATGTGCCCGCCCTCCGCCGCCAGTCCCGGCAGCAGAGCCGCCGGGGTCACGCAGGGCCGGAGGCAGAACACGCCTTCCGCCTCCACTGTCTCGCCGCCGCAGATGATGCCCGCAGCCCGGTTCTCTCCCAGAATTTCCGTAGGATAGCCCACCACATGCCGCACATTGTCCCGGCGGATGCCGCAGTCCTTATAGCTGGTGCAGAGGAACACCTCCGAGGCCAGCCCCGCCAGAAATTCGATCTCCTCCTCAAAAGAGGAATCCGTGCAGACCACCGCGATCCGTTTTCCCCGGTACAGCTCCCCGTCGCAGGTGGCGCAGTAGCTGACGCCCTTGCCCAGCAGCCTGCTCTCGCTGGGGATCTCCCGGCTGTTAGATACGCCGGTGGCGAGGATGACGGTTTTCCCATCGTACATTTTTTCGTTGACCAGGGCGGTGTAATAACCTCCCATGTCGTAGATGGAGTTGACCCGTTCCTCCCGGATTTTGATGCCAAGGCCATCGATCTGGCTCAGGAAAGCGTCCCGCATCTCTGTGCCGGTGACCTTGGGAAGTCCCGGGTAATTCATAATGCACTCGGCTTTTTCAATTTTAGGGCTCAATGATCTGGAGCCAAACCAAAGGAAATCCAGGTGCCGCGCCTCTGCGCTCAGCGCAGCGGAAACGCCTGCCGGACCGCTGCCGATAATCAGCAGATCATACATGGTGTCGCCCCTTTCTTTTTTTATTTGACACTACATCATACTTCCCATGAAATCAATAACCGCCGGCTATTCTGACTCGAAACCTGTCGATTCTGTACCAACAGCGCATATCTGCCTGT
>JAKSMR010000062.1 GCA_024400495.1 Bacteroidales bacterium | reverse complement strand
GGCTTGCACAAACGTTGCTACGGCTATGCTTCTTCGCCTTTATTTGAAATCCACTCGACATAAATTCAAAAATCATCTCAATCTAATTATTAGAGGTTACCTAAAGATAAACTTTGCCGGTAGGTAATGTTTTAAAATAACTTAGGACAAATTGATATATGGTCTGATTTTTTCGGCCCGGGCCTAACATCAAAACCTGTACTCCTGCAGATTGAAAACACGATGAGGCAGGTGTTTCTGGCCGCTGTTCCCGAAAGAGGAGGGTTGGGGGGGTGAGCGGGCCTATGGTTCAACAATAACGGCGTGTTCAATTACGGTAACTGCTGAAAATTGTTTTTTGAATCCGCTAGAGGTTTCCTTAATTTATGAGTGATTGTCTTTTGTGCTTTTGGACTCTCACTGCATCTTCTGTTCTGACTCTTTAGACAGCAGCCCACCACAGAGCCCTGCATCATAAAAACGAAGTCTGCCGCACAACAGCCTCAAAAGCAGCAAAAACTGATTAATAGAACCACCTAAGAAGCACCCAGAAAGGTGGACAAAATGAAGGTGCAAAATGGACGAAAAATTGAAGGTTCGGTTATCCTTGCTATATCCTTGCTATGGATTTTTGAGAGTGAAGCGAAGGCAAAAAAACAACGTAAACCATATATTAACAACAACTTACAACCAAACAACGCAAAAAAAAAGATATCATCAACCTGGGGGGCTTCTGCACGGCATGACCCGAGACGTGGTATTCAGAATGCAGAGAGGTCACAACGTATTCTGTCAGATCGATACCGAGGCTACTCCTAAAGCGCGGGCGGTGCCACCCCTAAAGCGCTCTATCACTGCAGACGGCGCAGCGACCCATACGGCACTGCTTACCGCAGCCAGCAACGATGACGCGATTGGTGAATAAAGGCGGGCTTGCTCGCCAAGGGAGTTGCAGGACTGATGGGATAGCCCCCAGTCAACCCAACCTTTACTCTAGCTGGTC
This sequence comes from Bacteroidales bacterium, assembly GCA_024400495.1. GTDB lineage: Bacteria > Bacteroidota > Bacteroidia > Bacteroidales > P3 > Colimorpha. Next base: position 8,270 of record JAKSMR010000062.1, on the reverse strand, counting down.
ATTGATGAGAGCCGGCCGCCCGAATGGGCGGCCGGCTTGTTCTTTAGGGGCTCCTTTATCGGCCCGGGGGTGGGGTCTTAACTGACGACGGTCGGGATCTCTTTCCCGTCGAGCTTGGCGGCCACGAGGTCGTCGCCCTGGTAGACCAGTTTCAATGAGAAGAAGGGCTGCGCAGCATCTTGCAGCAAGCGCAAGAAGATGCGGTCACCCGGCCAGAGGGTGAGATTGAAGAGATCCTCCTTGTCGATCCATTCCAGAACTCCCTCGTCGCAGTCTTTCAGCATCTGTCCCGACCACTCGGTGCAGGTGAAGAGATGCATATATTCGCAAGGCCACACGTCGGAGATAAAGGTACAGATACCTCGGTACTTCCATCGGGTTGCGACCAATCCGGTCTCCTCTTCCACCTCACGGAGCATGCACTCGTCGGGGCTCTCGTCCTTCTCGCATTTCCCTCCTACGCCAATCCATTTGTCGTGGCTGGCGTCGTTCTCTTTCTTGGTGCGATGGAGCATGAGGTACTTGCCGTCGCGCTCGATATAGCAAAGTGTGGTCTGTTTCATTTTCTTCTCATTTTTAGAAGTCACCTTTCAAGAGAGCCGCCCGAGAGCGGCTCGCGAAAGGAGTGCTTATTCTGTTTTCGGCGCCTTCGTGTCCTGATACCTGGCGTACCACTCGTATATGATGGGCACCACAAAGACGTTGAGCAGAGTGGAGGTGATCAGGCCTCCCAGAACCACGATGGCCATAGGAGCCTGGATCTCGTTGCCGGCCTTTTCTGCCGCAAGCACCATGGGCACCAGAGAGAGGGCGGTGGTGAGGGCGGTCATGATGATGGGGTTGAGACGATCCATAGAGCCATGAGTAACGGCGTCGCGAAGCGACGTCCTTCCATCCTCTCGCAGCTTCTCGTAGCGGGAGACAAGAAGGATACCATTGCGGGTGGCGATGCCGAAGAGGGTGATGAAACCGATGATGGCGGGGATGGAAAGCACGTTGCTGGTGCACCACACAGCCACCACGCCACCGATGAGAGCGAGGGGGAGGTTGAGCAATACGATAGCAGAGAGCGAGAGGTTCTTGAACTCTGTGTAGAGCAGGATATAGATGACGCAGAGAGCGAGGACGAACACCAGGATGAGCGTCCTGGTTGCCGACTTGGCGGTTTCGAACTGTCCTCCATACTCGACACGATAGCCTTCGGGGAGGGAAAGCTCTTTGTCGAGAATCTGCTGGATTTCGTCAACGACACCCATGGCATCACGACCACTGACGTTGGCCGAGACAACGAGCTTGCGCTGCACATTCTCACGGGAGATGGTATTAGGGCCACCCACAGACACGACTTCGGCGACTTCGCTCAAAGGTACCTTACTGCCGCTCTCGGCGTCGATGAGCGCGTTTTTCACCTCTTCGATGCTCTGCGTATAATCGTCGTTGAGCTTCAGCACCAGATCGAAGCTGCGCTGGCCTTCGTATATGTCGGTCAGTTTCTCTCCATTGAAGGCCAGCTGGACAAAACGGTTGAACTCTTCGATGCTGATGCCATGCTGCGCCAACATATCGCGATTGGCTCTCACCTGGAGCTGGGGAGTCTCTGTCTGCTGCTCTACGCTGACATCGACCAGGCCCTCTACCCCGGAAGTGAGGTTCTTGATATTGTTACCAATAGCATAGAGCTGGGTGAGGTCGGTGCCGAAGACTTTGATAGCGATGGCAGCTTGAGTGCCCGAGACCATATGCTCGATACGATGGGCTATGGGTTGGCCTACCGACGCCACAATGCCTGGGATTCCTCCAATCTTGGCTCGCACGTCGTTCATAAATTCCTCCTTGCTGCGATCTGCGAGCGTAAACTGAACATCAATCTCTGCACTGTTGGTTGCCTGAGAATGCTCGTCCAGCTCTCCACGACCGGTACGACGAGAGGTGTTGGTAACCTCGGGGATGGAGAGCAGCTCCTGCTCGATGAGGTTTCCCAGCTTGTTGTTCTCCTCGAGGCTGATACCGGGCTTGGCGACGGCGGCGATGGTGAGTGAGCCTTCGTTGAAATCGGGCAAGAAGCCTCGTCCCATCGGTATCAACAACGCGATTGCCCCCACCAGGAGTGCCACAGTAGGAATGAGGACCGCACGCTTGTGGTTTAGCGCCCAGGCTAACGCATTGCCGTAGTGATGGCTCATCTTGGTGGAAATCCAGCTGTCTTTCTCCTGCTTGCTGAGATATTTCTCGTTAGAGAGCAAGAGCTTGCACAGCAGCGGGGTGAGCGTCATGGCAACAACAAGCGACATGAAGAGGCTGATGAGATAGGCTATTCCAAGGGGCTTGAGCATGCGACCTTCCAATCCGGAGAGGAAGAAAAGAGGCACGAAAGTGATCATGATGATGAAGGTGGCGTGGATGATGGAGCTACGGATCTCAGAAGAGCCGTTGAAGACCACGTTATAGGCACTGTCTCTTTGCTCGGGCGGCAACGCATGATTCTGCCGCAGCCGCTTGTAGACGTTCTCCACATCGATAATAGCATCGTCCACCAACGAGCCAATGGCGATGCAGAGACCGCCAAGGGTCATTGTATTGACGTTCATCCCGAGCAGATTGAGGCAGATCATTGTACCCAGCAGCGAGATGGGGATAGCAATGATGGAGATGAGTGTGGTGCGGAAGCTTCCCAGGAAAAGGAAGAGCACAATGATAACAAACAGCGCTCCTTCAAGGAGTGACTTTCCGACGTTGCCCACCGAACTCTCTATAAAGTCTGCCTGGCGGAAGATCTTGGTATCCATAGTGACATCGGCGGGGAAGGATTTCTGGATGTTGGCGAGGTTCTTCTCGATGTTCTCTGTAACCTTGATGGTGTTGATGTTGGGCTGCTTTGAAACGGAGAGGATTACAGCAGGACTGGCGTTGGCGCTGGCGTAGCCCTGTTTTACGGCACTTCCGATGACAATATCCGCCACATCGCCTAGGCGAACAGGCTTGCCGTTGGGCGACATCTTCACGAAGGTAGAGGAGAGCTCATCGAGGTTGCATGTGCGGGCCATCCCTCGAAGAGAATACTCGTTGCCGAAATCGCGCACCACGCCGCCATTGGAGTTCATGCTCATCGAAGCGCCGACCTCTTCAAGATCGGAGATGGTGACGCCATAGGAATGCATGCGGATGGGGTCGGCGAGGATCTGATACTGCTTGTAGTCGCCGCCGATGATAGTAACCTGAGAGACGCCGCCGGTGGCGAGAATAGCGGGCTTCACCACCCATTCTGCAAGGGTGCGGAGCTCCATCATATCGGTGGGGTGGTCGGCTTGCTTGGCGCTGTCGGTCTGGAGGCCGATGAAGAGGATCTCACCCATCACACTGCTCTGGGGAGCCAGCACAGGGGTGACACCCTCGGGCAGTTCTTCTCCCAGGGCGACCATCTTCTCGCTAACGATCTGACGGGCACGGAACTGATCCATACCCCAGTCGAACTCGACCCAAACAAACGAGGCTCCCTGAAGGGAGGTGGAGCGGACGCGACGCACGTTGGTGGCCCCGTTTACGGCTGTCTCTATCGGGAAGGTCACGAGGCGTTCCACCTCCTCCGAGGCCATTCCCCCAGCATCGGTCATGACCACCACGGTAGGAGCCGTGAGGTCGGGGAAAACGTCGATATCCATCTGCTTCGTTGTACGGGTACCGACAACAATCAACAATACTGCTGCAATGAGGACCAGCAGCTTGTTGTCTAACGAAAATCTAATTATCTTGTTCAGCATTGTTTGTCGAAAATAACGGATGAGACATTACTTGATTCCGGTGGTGGTATAAAGCTCGATTACAGCCTGCTCCAGCTCGTGCTGAGCTTCAAGGAGCGATACCGCCGCATCGTTGTAGAAGTCGATACCGAGCAGGTATTCCTCCAACGAGATCTCGCTGGCGGCAAACGCCTTCTGCAGGAGGGCGGTGCTGCCATGATTGGAGAAGGTGAGGTTAAGGCGGTCTACGTTCTTCTTCAACGCGGAAACTTTGTTGTAGAGACCTCTCAGATGGTTGTAGTAGCTCAGCCTGGCGTTGCTTAGCTCGACCTCGGCGACATGCTGCTCGGCCATACTTTTCTTCACCTGACCACGGTTCTTCCACAGAGGGAGCGTCATGCCTACTTTAGCTCCACGGAAGACCTCTCCCGTGGTATTCTCGGAGGCATAACCTACCGAGAAGCTGGGCAGACTCTCGCTGCGGGCGAGAGAGTACTCGCTCTGACTGATATTGAGCTGGCTTTCCAGCTGGGCAAGCGCGGGGTTGCTCTGTTCCATCTCCCTATACCAGCTCTCAAAGCTTGAAGGAAGCGCTACCGGCTCATAGGACGTCTGATTGAAGGAGACATTCTGTCCGCCGTTGAGCACCTGCAGCTCGCCGAGCAGCATATCTCTCTCGGCGATGGCCAGCGCCAGCTTGTTTTGGGCTTCTGAGGACTCCATCTGCACGCGGTTGAAGTCGATGATGTTGCAGTCTCCGTTCTCGAACCGTTTCTGATAAAGGAGTGCCAGCGAATCGGCTGTGGCGGCACAGCGCGTGTAGTTCTCGACCAAGGCATTATAATAGACGATGTCGGCGCAAAGCAGCTGGGCTTCCATGATCAGCTCCTGGCGGCGGACACGATAGTCGATCTCGGCTCCGGCAGCGGCAAGCCGGCGGATTCGGGCCTTATGCTTGTAGGCGGTAGGGAAATCGAACTGCTGGGTTACGCCCAGATCCCAACGGTTGCCCACCTCGCCAGGTGTTCCACGGAAGAGGGCGAACTCCACCTCGGGGTTGTCTAACAACGAGCCTGCTTTGGCTGCCAGCTGTTGTGCCTCCAGCTGCTGATGGAGAGCAGCAAAGAGAGGACTCTCGTTCTCCAGCTGCACCAGCACCTGGGTGTAGCGCATCTGCGCCATACCCGCATAGGCGGCGAGCAGGAACAATATGATTGATGAAATACGTTTCATAGGTCGGTTGTGTTAATGTTGAAAGTTGAAACCATTCTTCTGAAGTCGACAGACTCAGACTGTGCCCTTAGTGCATGTGTCCTGCATGAGGATCGAGAGCGCCGGCACCTTGTGCCAGTTTTACCATCACAGCACCTTTGCTCACCACACGCTCGCCGGCTTTGAGTCCAGAAGCGATGACGGTTCGGAAACCGTCCGTAGCACCAAGGGTGACCGGACGTTTCTCAAACTGCTCGGGAGTGATCTGCACAAATACGAAATGAGTTCCCATCTCTTCAACGAGGCCCGTGTTGGGAAGGGTGATGACTTCCTCTTCGCTAGCCGTGCGTATATAGAGCGTCACAAAGCTTCCCGAGAGCAGGTTGACACTATTGCGGAAGCGGAAGGTGACAGGAATAAGAGGATCGTCGGAGCTTGCCGACTTGCCGAAGGAGACCAGTCCGCCGCCAAGGTCTTCGATAGAATAGACCTTGTCGTCGCCATTGATACGGAACGAGGCTGAGAGGATGCTGCCTAACGCCTGGTAGTAGCGAGGCTGAACCTCGGCACGGATGTAGAGATCGCGGTTCTGGGAGACTGTGACTACCGTCTGGCCGGCCTCGACATAACCGCCATTCTGAACGGCTATATTGGTGATGTAGCCGCTAATGGGGCTGGAGAGCGACTGTCCGTTCTGGGAGAAATTGCCCTTGAGGTTGTTATAGATGGCAGCAGCATTGTCGAGTTCGCTCTTTGCTCGTGCCAGCTCCGACTGGCTGACGATCTTGTCGGCTGCCAGCTTCTGCTTTCTCTCATACTCCTGCTTTGCCAGCGTGTAGTTGGAGGAAGCCTCCTGGAAACGGACGCTCATATTGTTGTCGGCCATGCCGTTGCTCTCGATAGAGAAGAGGCGTTGTCCGGCTTTTACTGCTGCTCCTTCAACGATATTGGGATTGCCGAACACGACGATACCAGAGGCCTTTGCCGAAACGGTACGCTGGTCGCCTGCGGAAGGAAGCACCTGGGCTGAGGTCTTGATGAGCTGACCGAACTTCACGGGTTTCATCTCCTCGGTAGCGAAGTCGATCTTCCAGCTCTGCTCTTTGGTGAAAGTGATGCCTTCGGATGCACCCTCTTCGTGAGAATGACCTTCGTGGTTGTGGCCTTCGTGAGAATGGCTATGGCCTTCGTGAGATCCGGCATCATGATGATGACCTTCGTGGTTGCGACCTTCGTGGCTGTCGCCATGGCTATGCATAGCGTCGTGCGAAGCATAGACATGGACGTGGCCGTTCTTCATATATTCATTAGAATCGGCAATGGAGACAGCAAACATCATGCTACCTTCGCCTGCGCTCTCGGGGACGAAGGTGAAGAGATATTTGCCGGCTTCGTCAGGTTTTTCGATAGTAAACTCCTGGAAACTGTTGCCAACAGAGAGCGAGAGAGTAACCTTGTTGGTATCGACGGGCTTGAAATTGCTGAGATAGGTGAGATGGGCCAGCACCTTGCACTCTTCGCCCTTGATGAGGGGTGTCATTTCTGCATAGAGTTCGAAGTTGGAGGTGTAGACCGTCAGTTTCTGTGTGTTGTGCACGTGCTCGTGAGCCTCGTGGCCATGGTTGTGGCAAGAAGTGAGACCGAATGCCACCAATGCGGCAGTCAGCAAGATATGTATATGTTTCATAACTAGGATATGTTACAAATGATTATCGACGATAGGCCAGAACGGTTCTCCGCTCTGGAAAAAAAGATGTTTTGGATGTTGACGGCAGCAAAGTCGCCGCCCTCTAGTGGTGGGGGATTATGCCTCTTGTGGCGGGCCACGACGGGCGTTGAGCACTACGTAGCAGTCGTTAGGAAGACTGGTAGTGCCCGGCGGACAATGACGCCTGAGACACTCGGTTCCGGCATCGACGTCCTGCATGGCGATCTGTTGCATGTCAACGAAAAGGACCATCCAATTCAGCTGAGCCGCCTCTTGGGGAAGGAGGACCGGGAAGAGCGCCTTGTCGTCCTTGGTATTCAGCACCAGATGAGAAAGAAGATCCTGCAACTTGCAGAAGTCAAACGGATGCTTCGAGTTGCCGTCGTGATGACAGCAGTCGGAGTGGGCGTGATCGTGCTCCTCACAACAAGCGTCGCCGCAATGGCAGTTCACTTCGCTCTCGAAAACGATACCCATATCGCCACAAGCATCATGATGATGATGCGGAACGCAGGCGTGCACCATGATAATTGCACACGCGAGAGCGATGAGTATTTTTCCGATCAACTGTCTCATATTACGTCTATTAGACTCAAAGCACGTGGTCTTATACCACACACTTTGTCTTTGCAAAAATACAACTTTTTCTGCAGATAAACAAATATTTGTTCGTCAACTATGGCGGCTGTGCCGAAGGGCGGGACTTTGGCGGCTTCCTGGCGGCCGCTACTGCCGCATCAGGCTCCTGTTTTTTGCCTGCTGTTCTATGGCTGGACCGACGTTGGTGCCTGCCTGGCTTCTGTTACAAGACTTTGAAGAACAGCTGGCGGGGGAAGCCGTACTTCTGGAGGTCGCAGTCCTTCCTGTAGCCTAGATTTTCCAGGCTCCTGCGGCTGGCCGGGTTGTTGGGGGAGACGGTGGAGCAGAGGAGCGTTATGCCTTGGGCTCTGGCGGTTGCCTCCAGCCTTTCGCCTAACTGCTGCTGCAGGTGGTTTCCCCGGTAGCGGGGACTGACGATGCAGAGCTTGTAGTTGGCTTTTTTCTCATATCTTTTGCTGTCTACCGTGGTGAGCGAGAGGGAGAGGTCCTCCTGCTCTGTTTCGGGGACAAAGAGGACGGCGAAAGCGACCAGCTCTCCGCCAAGGAACGCGCCCCATGTGGTGTGGGGGCAGAGGAGACACCCGAGGAGGGTCTCGCGGCTGTTGTGGCGGAGGAGATCGGGGGACGCGAGCGAGGCTATAGCCTCCTGCTCAAGAGCCACAATTTGGTCGATATCGTCTGTAGTGCAGATCCTATAGTCAAACATTGTTGTTCTAGGGAACCTCCAAAGATCGGTTTTTCTTGAACCTCTTAGAGAGTGCTTCTATTAAATAGTTGCGACTGCGTCGAAACGCAGTCGCAACAGGAACCATATATATAGAATACTATATATTAGAGGGTGTGAACAGCCTCGATGATGCCCTTACCTACCTCGATAGCATCCTCGTTCTGAGGAATGAGGTTGTGGTGACGAGCGGGGAGGGATTTCTCAAGACCCTTGTGGATGAACTCGGGAGCAACGATGGGTTTCAGTTTGAGGAAACCACCGAGAACTACCATGTTGAACACCTTGC
>JAKSMR010000061.1 GCA_024400495.1 Bacteroidales bacterium | reverse complement strand
GCTTTGGGCAGAAAAATTTCGTATCTTTGCAAATGTGGAAAGGGGGAGAAACGGGAGAGCCAGACCGGTCAATATATTCCAATATATTTCAATATATTCCAATATATGCCAGTTCTTGGATTTGGGCAAAAAATTTCGTATCTTTGCAAATGTGGAAAGAGGAAGAAACGGGAGAGCAGGTGGTGGTCAATAGCTTTCAATACGTTTCATAGGCTTTCAATACGTTTCACACCTTGCATCGGGCAGAAAAATTTCGTATCTTTGCAAATGTGGAAAAGGGGAGAAGATCGACGAACGTTTCGGAGGAGCGAGAGCATAACGACGGGAAAGGGCGTGGGCCCGCCGGAAGCGAAACGACAAAAAAGACGTAAGTCGGCTACTACGGAGGCAATAATTTGCAAGAGGAGGCGTTATTTAGGTACTAAAGGGAAGTATGACCGCACACTCGTTCCGACACATAAGACCTCTGTTAGCGCTGCTGCTCGCTCTCTGCTGCGCCAACATCGCCGCAGGACAACGGCACACCAGCGTCCGCGGACGCGTTACCGACGCCCAGACCGGCGAGGCGCTGCCCTTCGTTCAGATATTCTTTGCCGGAACCAACAACGGCACCATCAGCGACGACGACGGACACTTCTTCCTGTCCAACGAGGTGGGCGACACCATAGTGCTGCTGAAGATGGTGGGCTACAAGACCGACACTCTTGTGCTGCACTACGGCAAGAGCGTGTCGGGCAAGAAAATCAGCCTCCGGCAGATGGCGACAGAGCTGAACACCGTCACCATCAAGCCCAAAGGGAAGAAGGACAAATATAGCCGACGCGACAACCCCGCCGTGGAGCTGGTGAAGAACGTCATCAGCCACAAGCACGAGAACGCGCCCGAAGGGAGGGGCGACTACAGCCGCACGCTCTACGACAAGACTACCATGGCGCTCGACAACTTCCACCCGAACTTCCACAAGCACAAACTATGGAAGCATCTGCCTTTTGTGGAGAAATATATCGACACCACCGAGTTTGACGAGACCGAGATCCTGAACATCTCCATAACGGAGAGCATGCTTGAGCAGGAATACACCAGCAACAAGCAACGTACACGCACGCTCACCACGGCACGTCGTATCGACGGGGTGAACCTAGAGGTGGAGGTGGAGGATATGAACAGGAGCGTCGCAGCCCTCTTCGCTCCGGTGGACATCTACAGCGACGTCATCGACCTGGTGTCGAACCAATTCATCAGCCCTCTCTCCGAGAACCTTGCTGTGGCCTACTACCACTACTACATCACCGACACCATCGAGGAGGAGGGGCATGAGTGGATCGAGCTTTCGTTCGCCCCAGCACGCAAGGAGAGCTACGGATTCATGGGGCAGATGTATATTTCGTGCGACGGCCGCTATGCCGTGAAACGACTCACGATGAAGGTGTCGGCCTACGCCAACGTGAACTTCGTGAGAGACCTCACGGTCATGCAGACTTTCGAACGCGACAGTGCAGGATTCATGCTCCCCCTCCGCTCCGACACCTATGGCCGCATGTATCTGGGAAAACGTCTGCAGCAAGTCTACGTCCACCAGCTGCGCCATTTCTCCGACTACCGCTTCGGCGACTCTATCCTGAGGCTGGAGGACAGCATCTTCTCTGTTTCGACAAACACAGCCACACTCCCCACAGCCAACAAGGTAAGGCGCAAGGAGTGGAACAGCATCCGCCCCATAGAGCTGCGCTGGCAGGAGACCGTGCTCGACAGCTTCCGCTACGAGCTGATGAGAACGCCGGGAATGAAGGCCCTGGTGCACACCGCCGAAATCCTTGCCACAGGATACATCTACACCAACAGCAACCACGACACAGCCCGTTTCGCGATAGGACCGATATACAACTTCGTGTCGAACAACAGCCTCGAAGGCTACCGCCTGCGCCTTGGCGGACGCTCTACGGCTTCGCTGAGCAGGAAGAACTTCGTCGACGGCTATGTCGCCTACGGCTTCAACGACCGACGCTTCAAAGGCAGCCTCAACCTCACCCACACCTTCGCCGAAAAACGGCGCCACGCCTACGAGGGCCCCCTGGGCCTGATTGTCCTCTCGGGGAAATACGACGTGGAAAGCCCCGGCCTCTCCTTTGAACAATACGACCCCGACAACCTCCTGATGCAGACCGTGTCGACACGCATCATGCAATACACGATGGAGGGCAAGCTGCGCCTGCGCAAGCAATGGGGCGCCTTCACGACAGACAGCTGGATAGCCACCCAGCACTACGAGCCGGCCAATGCCCTGAGCTACTACCGCTACGCCAACGACGGAACGATGGCGTTCGTGAACGGATACTGGAACAACGAGCTATCGACAAAGTGGGAATTCACACCCAACAAACAAGAGAAAAACAGCCGCGACGGCAAACGCTCCTCCATGACCCAGCGCGACCGCTTCTCGATCTCCCTGGACCACACCATGGGCCTCTTCGACGGCTTCTATTACAACACCACCAACTTACAGCTGCGCAAGGACCTGTGGATGGCTCCGCTAGGGAACATCGAGTTCCTGGTGACGGCAGGAAAGGTGTGGAATACCGTCCCTCTGCCCAAGCTCATCATACCCAACGGCAACGCCTCCGTCCTTATGTCGGAAAACGCGTTCAACACCATGATGCCCCTGGAGTTCATCGTGGACCAGCAGGTGTCGCTCTTTGCCACCTACCATATGAGAGGGCTCGTCCTGAGCCACATCCCCGTGATAAAACGGTTCAAGTGGAGAGAGGTCTTCTCCTTCAATATGCTTTACGGCGGACTTACCGACAAGAACAACCCCGCAAGCAAGAGGGAGGGGCTCTTCGCCTTCCCGTCCATGAGCGGCACCCTCGGCGCCCAGCCTTTCGCCGAATATAGCATAGGCGTCGAGAATATCCTCAAGGTCATCCGCATCGACTACGTCTCCCGACTCACCTACAAAGAAAACGCCACCCTTGTTCACGGATGGCGCTTAGGACTGAAAGTGACGCTATAGGCCGCCCTGCTATCCCCACGCCTTCGGCTGTGGGCGGCTTGCAGGATGGGCCCCGTCGGGTTCTTTAGAGGCTGCCCTTTATTTGTTTGCCACTTTAAGGATCTGCTCGGCAAGGCCGATGGAATAGCCCTTGCTGTGGAAGAGGATCTCGCCTCTGCTGTTGACGAACGCCACCAAGGGATAATCCCCCTTGAAATCGAGCTTGAGGGCCGCAATGAGGGCATCTCTCAGGTGGTCTTCTGCCGTAGGCTCGAGGATAACGACGTCGGTATTGGCGAGCTTCCAGGAGGGAGCCTTTGCCGAGGCGGGAGCCACGAGGAACGTCATTCCTCCCCATTGGGCGAACTCAGGCTGGTGCTGCTGTATCTCTTTGACCAGATGCTTCGAGGGCTCGCGATAGTCGCCCAGAAAGACAAAGAGCAGGCCTTTCTGGCCGGCGATATCGGCAAGAGTGGCTTCGTCGTAGAGCTTCGTCTCGGGGTCGATCATAGCCTTGTCGGCACTATTGGCCAAACGGGGGTTGACCGCCTCCAAGGGGCGGATGACGATCTCCTTCTCGATGGTCTGCCCCTCCTTCACCTCGAAGAATTCCAGACGCGAGAGGGCGTCGCCATCGGGGTAGCGGGCGCCTGTCGACAGAAGGTAGTAGCCGGGTTCTATATCGATGGTGGCGGGGAACTTGTCCATACGAGGATCGTCCTCGAAGTCGAAGCTTACAAACTCTCCGTCTTCGTATTTGGCGATCGTGAAGTTGGGCCAATAAACGGGCTTGGCGGGATTCTTCCCTTTGTAGACGAGACGGAGCTTGGCGGTAGGCTGCGTAGCGGGCTTGTCGCCGAAGGAGACGCTCTGCCAGCCTCTCTTGTCAAAGTCGTAGTAGTAGACCACATTGGTGGCGTTGTCGAGATAGGAAGGGATGTTGAGCGAACGGCAGGCGGCAACGAAGAAGATATCGCGACTGTGGCTGTCGGAATGGCGCAACTCGTAGACACCTCGCGGAGAGATGGGGCAATGGTAATAGTTGCCTTCGTCGTCGATCTTGATATTATCGAGGATCCAACGCTTCACCTCCTGAGCGCTCTTCAGCTCTCTCAGCTCCTCGGCAAGGAATTTGCGCCAAGGACGCACCAGCTCGTTGCTGATACGGGCAGGGATGACGCCTTTGCTCCAGACCTCGCGGTCGGGCGCACCCTTAAGACCGACACAGAAATGAGCCTGGAGAACCTCGGCAGAGATGTCGCGCATATCTTTGTCGGAGAAGGACTTCAGATAGGTGTAGAGATCGGCCTTATCGTCGTTGCTCCCCATCTGGGAGTGGCTGTTCAGGAAGGAGGCGATCTCCCGGTAGTTGCCTTCGCTACGACGGATGATATCCCACAGCTGCTCGTCGGTAAGGAACGCGTTTTTGTTCACATATTGCTTGAAGTTCTCCTTCGTGGGGAAGGAGGCTCTATAAGCGGCAAGGAGGCTGTCCTCGTAGGCGACGCGCTTGTTGTTGGCGTCGACCTTGGCTTGCGAGGGAACGACTTTGGCTTCGCCGGCTACGGGAGGAACGATATCGAAGAGCTCCACGTATTCGGTGCCCGACTCGCGGCTGAGGTAGAGCTCCATGGCTTGAGCCTCGCGGACATCAAGCTTGGCGTAGTTGTAGCGCTTGCCGTCGGTAGCCCAGATGAGCAGATCTCCCAAGCCGGTAGTGAGCTGAGCCACGCCCTCTTTGTCGGTCGTCACGGTAGCAAGGGTATAGTACTCGCTATAGTTGTAGAGCTTGAACATCACACGGGCGCCTTCGATAGGGCTGTCGGTCACGGGGTCTTTGATGGTGACAGAGATCTTCTCTGTGGGAGCATAGTTGGGCAGCATATTGATCTTGGCGTAGAGAGGGCTCTGGAAGTTCACCTCCTCGGAGCCGGCATATTTGCCGAAGCAGTTGCTGTGGACCATCATACAACGAGTGGAAGGGATGTCGAACCAGCCCATATCCAGCTCGGGATCGGGCTCGCAGGCCCCAAGATGATACCATCTGCCGTCAACCCACACCTCAACCCACGCGTGGTTGTCGTCGGTATGAGCCCAACGGGGGGTATAGCATTGGCGGGCGGGGATACCCACAGAACGCAGGGCCGTGACAGCAAAGGTGGATTCCTCTCCACAGCGACCCAACGACGTCCTCATCGTTGCCAAAGGAGCCGAGGTACGGATATCGGCGCCACGATACGCCACGTGCTCATGGCACCAATGGTTCACCTCAAGGGCTGCCTCGTACATAGAAAGGTCTTTCACGCGGTCTTTGAGCTCGTGGAAGAAGTACCAACGCGCGCTATCGAGGTCCTCGTTGTTCACACGATAGACAAGCACAAAATGACGGAAGATATCCTCGGGAATGCTCTTTCCCCAGCTGAAAGTCTCCTGTGCCTCGAAAGCGGTACGGACCTGATGGAGGAAGAACGCTCCGTCGTAGTCGGCCAAGTCGCTATAGGGCATATAGGCATAAAGGAACTTCATTGCCTCGCACTCCTTAAGAGAGAGCGTGTCCATACAGTCGAAGAGCTGGTGGCGGCGTCCTTCGGCAAGAGCCTTCCGGGCCTCAAAATCGGCATAGACCTGATCTCTATAACTTTTGTCTGTGAGAAAATGATCGGCTTTGTGGCACGATACCATGGCCATAGCCATAAAGGCGGCGGCCAGAACGATGCGTAAAATATTCTTCATTATAGGGCTTTTATTTCAAGTTTTCAATCAGAGACTTCACCTGCTCGCTATCAGTAACGATAACGCCATCCTCCACCTTCTTGCAAGAGCCGTGGATTTCGTTGACGCCCGTAAAGGAAACGATCTCCTTTGCGTTGTCGGGCTTCACTCCCGAAGCTGCGACAATGGCTATTCTTCCCTCCGCCTGCTTCTGGAGCTTTCCCAAGACTTCCTTCCCTTCGAGAGCAGTAGGGAAACAGCCCGAGGTGAGAAGTTTGTCGCAACCGCAGGCTATAAGCTGCTCTAGAGCCAGAGAGGCCTGGGAGGGGGCGAGCTCGTCAAAAGCACGATGGAAGGTCACTTCCATAGGACGCGCCAACTCGACAATCTCCTTGGTACGATCCACATCAATCCCGCCTTCCTTCGTCAGGAAACCCACCACGACAGCTTGAGCGCCAAGCGTCTTGCACATCAGCACATCGCGACGGATTATCTCATACTCCAGTTCATTATAGATGAAATCGCCTCTTCGAGGACGAATCAGCACGCGGGTCTTCAACGCCAAATCCTTCACACAATATTCTATAGCCGCCACCGAAGGAGTAACCCCTCCGCCTTCCAGATCATGGCAGAGTTCCACTCTTTGGGCGCCGCCCAACTTGGCGTTGTACGCCGATTGTATAGAATTACAGCAGATTTCTATCTCCATAGCAGAATATTTGGAACTGCAAAGATACGAAAAAAAATCCGCATTCGTAACTTTATTTTCGTATTACCCTAACCGAATGATTTCCTTGCCGTTCCTCCTATTCCCCAAGGACTGCAGAAACACGCCTCCTCGCCATCCCGCGCCACACTCCTACCCTACCCGACAAACCGACGCAACAACGGCCCGAGACTTCCCTTGCTTCCAAGAGAGGCTTCTGCAAACGGAAACGAGGAGCGCCGATCCGGTCCTTTTCTTTTGCAAAAGCCGCCTTGGAAGAGGTCCTTTTTCCCTTAAAAACCCCTAACAACACATGCTATTTGATCGGGATCTGAATAATCGTCTCCCAGTCAAACACATTCTCACAATCCCAAACGCCGTGAATATAACAGAAGCGGGGGTTGTCTGCGATAGAGAGATCGTGCTCCTCCAGATAACGGAAAACCTCCGCCATCGACTTGTCAAACGTGTCATAACCACCACGATGAGTGTAGCACAACGCCTTATCGACAACAGGAATAGTCTTGAACGCGACAAGCTCCGAAGGCAGGCTGTTGTGCGAGCTCACCACCTCACAATATTCCAGATCGATATTGTTGGGGTCGTAATTCTTGTGATGGTCGATAGTGAAACAATAAGCCGTTTCTTCGGGACACACACATTCCAAGCGCATCGCTTCAGCATAGAAAGTGTTCACCAGATAGGGACCAAGTTCATCATAGCCATTCATTCTTTTGCGGAAATAGACCACCTCTCCTCCAGGAAGAGGCTTGATTGTAATGTTACTCATGTTGTACTTCTTTTGTGGAGAGTCGATCATTCTTTGTAACGCAACAATCCTATCCCTCACCCTACTCATCTCGTCTTGCGCCTTACAAAGCGCCTTTTCAAGCATCGCAACCGAAGGAGAGTCCGAACCCTCCTCGATAAGATCACGGATCTCTTCCAAAGAAAGCCCGATCCTCTTCAGCTCAAGGATATGGTGCAACTCTTCCATCTGCTCGACGCCATAGTAGCGATAGCCCGTCCAGGAGTCGACCTCCATAGGTTTCAAGAGCCCCATCTTTTCATAATGACGCAACGTCTTCACAGTCACGAAGCAAAGCCGAGAAAACTCTCCGATTTTAAACTTGTTCTTACTTTTCATCTTAAGCGCTTAATTTTTTTTGCAAAGATACACCCTTCCCTCGGGGACGAGTCAAATAAAATTTCGTCCTTCACAAGAAAGAAAACCATACCACATTAATACACAACCAAATATCCGAACAAAAAAAGTGCGACCATCATGGCCGCACAATATCATTTGAGACATATTCTTGCAAAATCAGCAACATCAAAAACAATTATCCACCACACATCCGGCTGAGATTGTCCATTCTTAAGAATGCCTTTACCTTATGCCATAGTCTTCCAAAGACCATGAAGATTACAGAACTCATAGGCAGCAACAACCGATTCGCCTTCAGCAAGAACGAACTCAGCCTGAGGAACATCTCCCGGATTAAGGTTGCGCATCTGGAAACCGTTAGAAGTCTCAAGAACGATAAACTGGATGTAATGCACATCAACAGACGGATGCAGAACAGTTGAAACCACAACTTTAACAAGATTCCCATCCATAGTGATGACCGGGGTATGTTTCTCCCCAGCACCATCGCTAGTGTTGGGAAGGAGTTCGGCCATATTCTCGCCACAACAAGAAACAGGAACATTCTTGTCGACAAGTTTCACCACGACATTGCCACAATGCTGGCACTTGAAAAACTTGATATTCATAATGTTATTATATTAAATTAGAGAACAATTATTAGATCTTCGTTTTGCAAAGATACGCAATACATACGAAACCACCAAAGAATAGACCTATTGACAACATCAATCCCCACCCAACAGCACTCCCCAAGACCAATAAACAATAGTTGTACACCCGAAGAGGCCATCCACGCACTTGTTCTTACCGGTATCGTCCATCCCAGATATCTGCTCAAGCATATAAAGAGGGAACTATATACTTGTTGGCAGTAATTCCTACTAAATTTAAGCATAGTCATTATAGACTACGCTTTTTTATATTAAACCAAAATATCTATTAATGACCTCAGTTACGATTAATCTAATCTTTTGTTCCTTCATAATCTCTTTATGCTTCAACCACGCATTGAAATTTCTTTGGTTGAACTTGAATTCGTGAACATAAACCATCTATTCGCCATCCACCCAATGGCTAGAATATATTATATTACCCCAATATGGCATTTTATACACACCATGCTCACATTCTGGCTCACAGATGGCATCAAGACTTCTAACCTGGTTTCTAACTTGAAAGAACCAATTCCAAAATGCGCTTGTACCGTATTCGATTCCATAATGGTAGTCGCAATATCGTAACATCAAATTTTGTAATTGCTTAGTTGCATCGCTTGAATAGTCAATCATTACATACCATATTTTTCTCTAATTATTCTATCAAACTCATCCATAGAAATAGCATCTGAGTAATATTGATAATACTCTTCCTTGGTATTGAAATGCAAAGGCTTTCTTTCTTCATTAATTGGATGAGGATTTGGTCTGTTGATATATTCCCAAAATTCATCCTCGTTCATATATCTGATTTCTTCTGGTGTCTTTTCCATATTAATAAATATCTTTATCTACTATAGATATAGAACTTTTTTTCGAATATCTTACTATTTATAATCATAAAAACGAGATTAAATAAAATATATTTTATATGAAGAAGACAATACAACTTAAAGAGAGTGATATCGCTCGTCTGGTGATGGAGGCTGTCAATGAACTTGATTGGAAAACATACTCAAATTATCAGAAAGGAAGGATGGACCAAGCAAAGCAGGCTGAAACACTAGGAGATTACGATAAAGCAAATATATATAGAAACAAAGCTGTTATTGGTGGTAATGCAGCTGGGGCCGCTGCTCGTAAGCAATATGGGTTTAATGACCTTGATGACTTTAATGAACAGCAACGAGCCGTAAGGAATAATATGACTAACATGCATACAGATGGAGAAAAGGTTAAGCAACGTGTACAACGTTACAATAATGATGAAACAAACTATTATAATGGTTCATCAAAATATATTAAAGGTCAAGGTTGGGTTAACGAAGGTAACTATATACCTGTTGGCAGTTACTATCGCGGAGACAGTTCACCATTTTTTTCATAGCAGACCTCGTCATTGCGGGCTTGACCCGCAATGACGGAATACGAAAGGCCGGAATGACATCGAACAGACAACGCTATCATTAACTTCCTGTTGTACCTCTCGTTTGTGCCAGCATGTATATAGTCCCCGAAATTTATTTGCAGGACTAGGATGACCCTTGACCGACCGATCCTGCTGCTCCAATCCGGCCGTCTGGGTCCGGAGGCGG
>JAKSMR010000060.1 GCA_024400495.1 Bacteroidales bacterium | reverse complement strand
TTTCTGATAATAATTTTTTTAGTTAAACACTTTTGTTTTGATTTCGTTTGCAAAAGTACGCAAAAAAAATCACCCCGCCAAGAGGGTGACGCGATATGACGCGATATGACGTGATATGACGCGATATGACGCGATATGAGACAATAAAAGTGCGCCCGGGGAAGTGTTTTTTTTGGAAAACGACGTGCTGGTTTTGTGTTTTTTTCCCTTTTTGTGGGAGGGCTGTAACGGACCCGTTGGGGTCCGTCTGTTGCCCGTTGGAGTCCCGTCTGTGCCTGGGGGCTACCGTCTTTGCGACCGTCCTCCGAGACCGTCATTGCTCGTGGTATACGTCATTGCGGACTCGGGAGTTGCAGAGGAGCGAGAGCAGAAACAAAACTTGTTTTCTATGCCGGAAGTTGCAGAGGAGCGAGAGCAGATAAAAACTTGTTTTCTATGCCGGAAGTTGCAGAGGAGCGAGAGCAGAGAAAAACTTGTTTTCTATGCCGAGCCGAAGCAACGTAGATGAAATCAGCCGAAGCAACGTAGATGAAATCAGCCGCAATCTAGACTGCCGGGCACAGCGACCGTCCTCCGAGACTCGTCATTGCGGACTCCGATCCGCAATCTAGACTGTCAGGCACGTATACAACGGGGCGCAATAGATTGCGGATCGGAGTCCGCAATGACGGTCTACCAAACGCAGTGACGGAAAAACGACGGGCAGTGACGGAATACAACAAGCGACAAACGTGTATACCCTCCAAGACACAATCCGTCAATCCCGGCAAGAAAAAAACACACAGACACCTACGTGCATAGCAGCATATCACCAGCATATCAAATTTGATATGCTACCCTATGGAAAATGATATGCTAGTGATATGCTATATATATATTAACATATATTTACCCTTTGAACAGTTGCTTTATCTCGTCCAGATCGAAATAGATGACCTTGGATCTTTCGGTGGGACGGTAGCCCTTGATAAAGCCGTTCTTCATCCAGCGGTAAATGGTCGCCCGGCTGATGCCCAGGTGATCCATAACTTGGTTAGTATTAACTAGTTTCATACGTATTTTATTTTGTTATCGAGTTGTTTCTGTTTGCAAAGATACGAAAAAGCGAGCGAAATAAGAAATTTTTCTTATTTCCGAGCAATAGTATCGTCCACGACGAAGGAGTGAAAGATACGAAAAATCTTTTATATAACAAACACTTTTTTATATATGATACATTAGTAAAAAAATATTATTCCGGATTTTGGCATATTGTTAACTTGTTAACTTGTTAACTCGCATGCAACCGCAAAAAAAATTAATAAATATATTAATATATATATATTATATACATTAGTATTTTATATTTTTGTTCCGCATATCGCAAAACATTGCAGTTAACAAGTTAACAAGTTAACAATCGGCGTCACATGGGGTGGTGCGCACCGGGTTTTCTATAGCAAGCATCCCAACGTCCGATTAAAAAAAGGACAACCTGACGGCTGCCCTTAATGTTTTCACAACGGAATAATCCTTATTGTGAATTGCTTCAAAATTGTAGTGCAAAAGTACAAAGATTTTGTCTTTCGGCAAAATAAAGTTTCCTACATCTTCGCCAACTCACTGGAAACCAACACAAAATATTTTTTGTCAGCACTCATCGCAAATATAAAAAAAATAATTCGTATCTTTGCATTCACAATAAAATCAACCAAAACGCGATGAAGAAGATATTAGGACTTGACTTAGGCACCACCAGCATCGGCTGGGCGCTGGTCAACGAGAAAGAGGCGGCCGACGAAGTGTCGTCTATCACCAAAGTAGGCGTTCGTGTTGTTCCCCTCACCGTAGACGAACAGCAGAACTTCGAAAAAGGGAGAACCATCACCACCAACGCCGACCGCACCCTCAAACGCTCCATGCGACGTTCCCTGCAGCGTTACAAGCTGCGCCGTGAGCATCTGCGTTCTCTGCTCAAGGAGAACGGCTGGATCAGCGACGCCACCATCCTAGCCGAAAACGGCAACCGCACCACCTTCGAGACCTACCGCCTGCGCGCCAAAGCTGCCACCGAGGCCGTCTCCCTCGAAGAGCTTGCGCGTGTGCTGCTGATGATAAACAAGAAACGTGGCTACAAGAGCAGCCGCAAAGCGAAAGACAGCGACGAGGGACAGCTCATCGACGGCATGGCCGTAGCCATGGAGATGTATGAGAAGCATCTCACTCCGGGACAGTATATGCTGCAGCGTTACAGCGAAGGCAAACGCACCCAGCCCGACTTCTATCGCAGCGACCTTCAGGCCGAGTTTGACCGCGTGTGGGCTGCACAACAGAAGCACTACCCCCAACTGCTTACCGCAGAGCTGAAGGAGAACCTTGTCGGCAAAAACGCCACCCAGACCTGGGCCGCCCTCCAAACCCCTTGGAACCTCGCCGGCATCAAACGTGCCACCAAACGCGGTCTCGAGCAGAACAAGGAGAACGCACAGTGGCGATCCGACGCCCTCGCCAAGCAGATAGGCTTGGAGGAGCTGGCTGTCGTCCTTCAGGAGATCAACAAGCAGATCAGCGCCTCCAGCGGCTATCTGGGAGCCATCTCCGACCGTAGCAAAGAGCTGGTCTTCGGGAAGAAGACCGTAGGGCAGTACCTCATGGACCAGCTGGACCTTAACCCGCACCACAGCCTCAAGAACCAGCCCTTCTACCGTCAGGATTATATGGACGAGTTTGAACGCATCTGGAGTACCCAGCGCCAGCATCACCCCGAGCTCACCGACGAACTGAAGCACCAGCTGCGCGATATCGTCATCTTCTACCAGCGCCCCCTCCGCTCGCAAAAAGGCCTGTTGGATTTCTGCGAGTTCGAGAGCCGACAGATCACCGTCACCATCGACGGCAAGCAGAAGACCAAGACCACCGGCCTGCGCGTCTGCCCCAAGTCGTCGCCCCTCTTCCAGGAAGTCCGCCTCTGGGAAACGCTGAACAACCTCGAGCTGAAGGCTCCCGACGGCACCCGCTATGCTCTCAACAACGACCAGCGTACCCTCCTCGCCAACGAGCTGGAGATAAAGAAAGAGCTCAAAGAGAGCGATGCCCTCAAGGTGATCCTGACCAACCCCAAAGGCTATAGCCTCAACTACAAGAAGCTCGAAGGTCACCGCACCAACGCCGTGCTCTACGACCGTTTTGCCAAGATAGTCGAAGCCACCGGACACGATGCCATCGAGCTCGAAAAGATGCCCTCCGGCAAAGCCCTCTCTATCATCTTTGAGATATTCGACGCCCGAGGCATCAATACCGAAGTCCTCCTCATCAACCCCAACCTCAAGGGCGAGGCCTTCTACCGCCAGCCCGCCTACCGGCTGTGGCACCTGCTCTACAGCTACGAAGGCGACAACAGCACAACCGGGAACCAATCGCTCATCGACGCACTGCAGAAGCAGTTCGGTTTCGCCCCCGAATATGGAGCCATCCTTGCCTCCGCCACCTTTGAGGAGGGCTACGGGAACCTCTCGGCCAAAGCGCTGCTCAACATCCTCCCCTGGGTTCTGGACGGATACCGTTATGACCAAGCCTGCGAACGGGCAGGATACAACCACTCTCACAGCGTCACCAAAGAAGAAAACGACCAGCGTCAGCTGCTCGACACCCTCCCCCTCATCGGGAAAGGCAGCCTGCGCAACCCCGTGGTGGAGAAGATCCTCAACCAGACCGTCAATGTGGTCAACGAGATCGTCACCCAGTATGGCCGTCCCGACGAGATACGCATAGAGATGGCCCGCGAGCTGAAGAAGACCGCCCAGCAACGCGAGGAGATGACCAAAGCCATCGGCAAGAACACCAAAGAGTACGAAATCCTCCGTCAGCGTCTCATCAGCGAGTTTGGCTTCGCCAACCCCAGCCGCAACGACATCATCCGCCTGCGCCTCTACAGGGAGCTGGCTCCCATAGGCTACAAAGCCCCCTATTCCGGCAAAGCCATCAGCCCCACCCAGCTCTTCAGCAAGGAGATAGACATAGAGCACATCATCCCTCAGGCCCGTCTGTTCGACGACTCTTTCGCCAACAAGACCCTTGAGTTCCGCGATGTCAACATCGACAAATCCAACCTCACCGCCCTCGACTATGTAGAGCAGAAATGGGGCCAGGAGGGTGTCGACGCCTACAAAGCCCGCGTAGAGCAGATGGACTGCTCGCCCGCCAAGAAGAAGCACCTCCTCTGGCGCGAAGCCGATATCCCTTCCGACTTCCTCAACCGCGACCTCACCAACTCGCAGTACATAGCCAAGAAAGCCACCGAGATGCTGAAGCAGATCACCCGCACCGTCACCCCCACCACCGGCGCCATCACCGACCGACTGCGCGACGACTGGCAGCTCACCGATGTGATGCGCGAGCTGAACTGGGACAAGTACGACCGCCAGGGACTCACCGAGACCTTCACCAACCGCGACGGCCAGCAGGTGCGACGCATCAAAGACTGGACCAAGCGCAACGACCACCGTCACCACGCTATGGACGCCCTCACCATCGCCTTCACCAAGCCCAGCATCATCCAGTATCTCAACAACCTCAACGCCCGCAGCGACAAGAGCGGCGCCATCTATGGCATAGAGCAGAAAGAGCTCGAGCGCGATGCCAACCACAAGCTCCGTTTCAAAGCCCCCTTTGCCCAATTCCGCAGCGAAGCCAAGAAGCAGCTGGAGGCCATCCTAGTGAGCCAGAAAGCCAAAAACAAAGTCTCCACCCTCAACACCAACACCACCCGCACCAAGCACGGCAAACGGCAGCGCATACAGCTCACCCCCCGAGGCCAGCTGCACAACGAAACGCTCTACGGCTCCATGCAGCAGTATGTCACCAAGGAGGAGAAAGTAGGTGCCGCCTTTAACGCCGAAAAGATCGCCACCGTGGCCAACAAAGCCTACCGCGAAGCCCTGCTCCAGCGCCTCAACCAGCATGGCGGCGACGCCAAGAAAGCCTTCACCGGAGCCAACAGCCTGGAGAAGAAGCCCCTGTTTCTCAATGCCGAGATGAGCCGCTGTGTGCCCCCTAAGGTGAAGACCGTCACCCTTGAAACCATCTACACCATACGCAAGGAGGTGGGACCCGACCTGAAGATAGACAAAGTGGTCGACGCCCAAGCCAAGAGGCTGCTGCAGGCCCGACTGGATGCATTTGGCGGCGACAGCAAGAAAGCCTTCTCCAACCTCGACGAGAACCCCATCTGGCTCAACAAAGAGAAGGGCATAGCCATCAAGAGCGTCACCATCACCGGTGTGAGCAACGCTGTTGCCCTTCACGACCGCACCGACCATCTGGGGCGCCCCATCCTCGACGCCGACGGCAACCCCATGCCCAAGGATTTTGTCAGCACCAGCAACAACCACCATGTGGCTGTCTTCCGCGATGCCGACGGCAACTTGCAGGAGCACATCGTCTCCTTCTACGAAGCCACACAGCGCAAAGCACTCAACCTCCCCGTCATCGACAAAGAGTACAAGAACGACGAAGGATGGCAGTTCCTCTTCACCATGAAGCAGAACGAGTGCTTCGTGTTTCCCAATCCTGCTACCGGCTTCGACCCCACCGAGGTGGATTTGCTCGACCCCAGGAACACCGACCGTATCAGTCCCAACTTGTTTAGGGTGCAGAAGTTTTCCACCAAGGACTATGTCTTCCGCCTCCATCTGGAAACCATGCTTGTTGACGAAAAGGCACTTGCTAATCTTACATGGAAGCGACTTCTGAATCCTCAAAAGTTAGAAGGTGTCGTCAAAGTGCGTCTCAACCACCTAGGGCAGATAGTCCAGGTGGGCGAATACTAACATCTCCCAACCTGTTTTTTCACAAGGAGACCTTAGCCTCATATAGGCTTTGGTCTCCTTTTTCTTTCTCCGCAACCCCTCAAAAACAAGACATGATATGAAAAGAACACTCTGTTTCTCCAATCCCGCCTATCTGTCGCTCAGCAATGGCCAGATGGTGGTGAGGCTACCCGAAAACGAAGCGCAGAACCAACTACCCGAACATCTGCGTTCGCTACCCATCAAAGCCACCATACCCGTTGAGGATGTAGGCGTAGTGGTGCTGGACCACAAGCAGATCACCATCACGCATGCTTTGATGGGTGCCCTCCTGCAGAACAACAGCGCCCTTGTTCACTGCAATGCACAGCACATGCCCCTGGGGCTCTTCCTTCCCCTGGAGGGCAACACACTGCAGAGCGAGCGGTTCCGACAGCAGATCGATGCGTCGCTTCCGCTCAAGAAGCAGCTATGGCAACAGACTGTCCAGCAGAAGATCCGCAACCAAGCCACCCTACTGTCGCACGCCCGCAAGGAAGAGGTGGGGTGCATGATGGCTTGGGCCGCCCAGGTGCGCAGCGGTGATGCCGACAATCTGGAGGGGCGCGCTGCCGCCTACTACTGGCCCCGCCTCTTTGTCCAGGAGCCCACCTTCGTGCGCGACCGCGAGGGAGCAGCCCCCAATGCATTGCTCAACTACGGCTACGCTATTGTGCGCTCTATCGTTGCACAAGCCCTTGTGGCAACAGGACTGCTACCCACGCTAGGCATACACCATCACAACCGCTACAACGCCTATTGCCTTGCTGACGACATCATGGAACCCTATCGCCCCTATGTGGACCACATGGTGGTGCAACTGAACAAACGCTTTCCCTCTTGCAACGAGATCACCAAGGAGGTGAAGATGGAGTTGCTTTCGATTCCCACTATCGACGTGTGCATAGGCAGCCGCACTAGCCCGCTGTGCTCGGCTGTGAGCCAGACAGTGGCTTCGCTCTACAGATGCTACACAGGGGAACAGCGTCGGATACTCTATCCTGAAATGCAGCTAAGCCATGAGTGATCACCAACGTCTAAGCCAATATCGAGCCATGTGGGTATTAGTATTTTTCGATCTTCCCACCGAGACCAAGGTGCAACGTCACGTAGCCACCCAGTTCAGGAAGACCCTTGTTCAGGATGGGTTCAATATGTTTCAGTTCTCTATCTATGTGCGACACTGTCCGTCGGCCGAGAATGCCGAGGTGCATATCCGGAGGGTCAAGAACTCGTTGCCCAAGATGGGTCATGTAGGTATCCTTTCCGTTACCGACCGACAGTTTGGCACCATGGAACTCTTTTGGGGCAAGAAAGAAGAAGAACTGCCTCGTGTACCACAGCAGCTGGAACTGTTTTGAGTGCAGAAAAAAAAGTTTTGTTAAAAAATCATAACAGCATGTTTTCATACCACAAAACAGCCCGAAATCGTCACTGAAAATTGAAAAATCGCCAACATTTAGTTTACGTTTTTCCAGATCTGTACAGAACAAAAAAAGTCTATTTTAACAATAAAATGCGTCCTTCGCGAGGCGCATTTTATTTTTATACTCAAGAGTATGTAAGATATTCATATACAACAAACTATACCAATTCTCCTGTAAAAGGATTTGCAAAGATACAATTTTGAAAGCAATTCACAACAGTTGACAGTAGTTCCACCACCTATACACCCCTGTAAAAGGATTTGCAAAGATACAATTTTGAAAGCAATTCACAACGTTCCTGAAGTAACTTATACTCAACTCATACCTGTAAAAGGATTTGCAAAGATACAATTTTGAAAGCAATTCACAACGTCCGGTGTGTCTGCTATCATGCAGGCATACCTGTAAAAGGATTTGCAAAGATACAATTTTGAAAGCAATTCACAACATCAGCTCCTCACTCTGTTCGTCCTTCGCCCTGTAAAAGGATTTGCAAAGATACAATTTTGAAAGCAATTCACAACTGATTATGGCGATTCTCAGTTGCAGACTAACCTGTAAAAGGATTTGCAAAGATACAATTTTGAAAGCAATTCACAACACATTTGATACGCGGGCTTTCTTGAGGTTCCCTGTAAAAGGATTTGCAAAGATACAATTTTGAAAGCAATTCACAACATTCTTTTTCTCTTTGCGTCACTAATCAGTCCTGTAAAAGGATTTGCAAAGATACAATTTTGAAAGCAATTCACAACATAGAAGAGGCGGTACATCCAATTCTTCTTCCTGTAAAAGGATTTGCAAAGATACAATTTTGAAAGCAATTCACAACAATGCAACCATTGTGTTAATTGCCTTGAGGCCTGTAAAAGGATTTGCAAAGATACAATTTTGAAAGCAATTCACAACATATAGTAGGCGCGATAAATACTTTCGTACCCTGTAAAAGGATTTGCAAAGATACAATTTTGAAAGCAATTCACAACACTGTCAGCGAGGTGTTGATATTGCCGATACCTGTAAAAGGATTTGCAAAGATACAATTTTGAAAGCAATTCACAACAATGGCAAGCGAGGTAAAGACTTGGACATACCTGTAAAAGGATTTGCAAAGATACAATTTTGAAAGCAATTCACAAAAAAAATATTACAAATCATCGGTAAGTCTTATTGTTCGCGTTCCCCTTTGATGTGGCTTTCGATAATCTCGGCTTGCTCTTCCGTCAGTCCGCGCCGGGTGGAGAAATAGCCGGTCGCTGCAAGATGCTCTTTCAGGATCGGGTGGCTTTCGATGTGGCGTGCGAGCTGGTGAAGGGCGCTGGCTCCCGAGGATGGGAAGAAGAGCTGCTCCGCAAGTGTCGTCCGGGTAGTGCGATTTTTTGTTTTTGGGGGTTCGTCTTCAGCCATTTTCTCCTCTTTTTTTTGTGACGTACTGACTATTTTCTGACTATTTTCATTCCCGTCCTGCATCAATGCTTCCACTAGAAGCAGCGCCTCTCTTTCAAACTCCTGGCGATCAAGACAGCAGTCTTTAAGCATATGCAGATAACGGGTCAAGGAGGAGACGGTAGAGACCGCTCCTTTCTGTAACTTGATGAATGTGTGAGGATTGACACTATACTCCTTTTCGGCAAGACTGCGCGAAAGAGAGAATTTTTGGCATTGGCGCAGGATCACCTGGGCCAGAAGATCATTTTTTTAGGTGCTTTCATAGCGTTGCGATTTTTTCTGTTTGAAGGTGCAAAGATAGCATTTTTTTGTGAGCTGTTGTGCACAAGCGTGCACAGCAGTTTTTTTGCCTGTATTATTTTTGCACTCGGAAAACAAACGGTGGCCACCCGGAGATTCCGAATGTATAACTTATCTAACTTAAATCCAACATCACAATGAAACTCAAAGCCAAGATCATCAGCGTGTCCCCGGAGCAGTCGGGACTGCGCAAAGACAACAGCAGATGGAGAAGCTGCAACGCCATCCTCCAGGTGGAAGAAGACCGTTTCGTCGTCCGCGCATGGGACGAGGAGAGCGACTTCTGCCAGACCTACGACCTGGCCACCCGACCCGACGTGGAGGCCGAAGTCAAGTTCGACATCGGCACCTCGGTCCGCTACGGCGACCGCAAGTACCAGGAAGCCACCCTCAAAACCATCAAAACCCTCTAACACAACAACATCATGATTAAAGAACAAAAAGACTATATCAAGCACAGGAGGCTCGAGAAACAGACCGTCGAGCTGCATACCGAGAGCACTTTTGACGAAGGCAAGCGCAAGGGCGTCGTAAGCTTCGAAGACGGCGAGATGCATTTCTGCGAGAACGTGGAGCACCGCGGCCCCCGGAGCAAGCAGATAGCCCGCACGACACACTTCTCGGTGAACGAGCGTCCCGACGGCATGGTTGCCGGCACCTTCCACTTCGACCCCTCCACGAAGAACATCAAAGGCAGGCTCAGCGCGGAGTTCTGGCAGGCGCTCTCCATCGCCCTCAACCTCAAGGTGGAAGGAGGTGAAGATGCATGAAGTTGAAACTATGGTACTCCACTCGGTGGGCCTTGTGCTCGAGCAGGCAGAGGAGGTCTTGTCTGATCTCGAAGAGATAACCGACGACACCACCATGAAGTGCGAGCTTGTATTCATGAGCGAACTGCTCAACCTGGTAACTCACTCTATCCACCAACTCACTAACACCCCAGACGACTCAGATGAAATTTGAAATCTTTTCTAACGTGCGCAACAACACCGGCCATATCTGCACCGCTGCCGAGTTTGTTGACTACCAGCACGACCCCAAAGTGATACAATGCGCCAAAGCGCTGCAGGACCCCA
>JAKSMR010000006.1 GCA_024400495.1 Bacteroidales bacterium | reverse complement strand
GGACAAACCCCTTGGTCATATCAAGTATGCTCTAGATTAATTCCGCCAACGGGTTGATGGTAAAAAAAATGTTCGTAATTCGATTCGGGACCTCCTCGAGGGTGGATTGCCCACAGTTGAGGTTGTTTTCTGAGGGGGGTCAGCACCCGCTGGTGCTACCTCTGAGAGGACTTCTCTGACAGACTATCGGATGAAGTTCGTCGGGTTCCAAGGTTCGCGTTCGGGGAGGTCGGCGACCTCTATGCCGTGGAGCTTCTTCAGCATCCAGGCCATGTTGTTGGCGAGGGTGCGCATAGTCTGCAGTCCTTCGGCGTCAGCGGCCGTCTCTCCCTCTAGGCACCCGTAGGCGATGTTCCAATACTGCGAGGTGACGATAGGCATGTTCATCATCTGGAAAGGCATGTTCAAGGTCTGGAACGCTGCCGTTGCGCCACCGCGACGACAGACGCACACTGCGGCAGCAGGCTTGTTCACCAAGTTAGCGCCACCGGCGTAGCACATCCTCTGCTGGAGGGCCAGCAGCTGGGCGGCAGGCTGCCCGTAGTAGACGGGAGAGCCGAGCACGAGGGCGTCGCATTCGCCCATCTTGGCGATCATAGCATTGGTGATATCGAGGTCGCCGAAGACACAGCGGCTGTCGCCGTTGGCCTTGCACTTGCCGCAGGCCACACAGCCCCTCACCGGGTTGTTGCCCAGCCACACGACCTCGCTGTCGATATCATGCTTGGCAAGCTGCTTGGCAATCTCTTCCAGCGCCACCTGGGTGTTACCCTGCTTGCGCGGACTTCCATTGATAATCAGAACTTTCATGGTATATTCAGAATTTTAGGGGTTAGCATTTTTTTGCAATACCGGCGGGGGCGTCTGCCAGCCTCGGGCATCCCTCCCACTGCCGACCGGCGGCATTGACCAGAGGGGGGCACTAGTCCTCCAGCCGCTTCGACAGCCTGTCGATCTTCTCCTCCAGGCGAGTCAGCTGCTCCTTCACCTCGTCGTTGTTGTCGCTCACCATGGCGTCAACGAAGATAGAGTTCAGCAGGCTCATGCCGATGATACATCCCAGCACCAGCATCAGGCAGAAGTATATCACTTGTTGGCTCACTATCACTTGGATTTTTCATGAAAGGATGTAGGCGTCGATGAACGAGGTGTGGGAGAGCTTCACCTGGTTCTCGAAGGAGATGAAATCGGTTGGCTGTTCCACCCCCAGCACATTGTGGAGGAGCTCTATCCAGAAGGTCTGGCTCTCGCCTTTCTCATATCCGCAGTCCTTCCATTTCTGGGCAAAGAGTCGGGCTGATTCATGCTGTCGGGTGTTGTTCATAGGGCAGGATTGTTGGGATGTTTTGCGTTGCAAAGTTAACAACTTTTTTTGAAACCGAGGTGTGTTTTTTATTAATCGCGTGCCGGCAATTGGCTGTCGGATTCTTGATGGATCTGTAATCCAGATGTTTAGCATGTGATATCCTGTTGATAACATACCGCCTGCCTTCCGGGTGGTGAGGCCGTCTGCCAGAGCGGGTGTTCTGTCGTAGGAGGCTCCAGTGTCGCTCCAGGCAGGCACTAGCGTCGCTCCTGGGTCGCACTAGCGCCGCACTAGCGCCGCTCCTAGGTCGCAACGTTGCGACGCTGATGCCTGAGAGGTGCGAGAGAGGTGCCTCTCTGGTACGGGTGTGACACCTGCTTGCACGATGGCACAATGGGCTGCCGCCGGAGGCTGATATTGGGAGTGCATAATATAATATGTATCCAATTTTAAAATGCAAATTTCTGATTTCTGCATCATTTTGGAATACAATTTGTTATGCTTCCGTTCCCGCAATCGGGAATTTTTGGCCAAAATCATTAAACAATCAATAGAAATATCAACATTTAATACATTTGTAATCAACATATTATACACAAAGTTAAAAACTTGTTGATATCTTTATCTGCAAAATCTCATAAAACAGGAAAAAAGTTCGTAAATTTGCAGTATGAAATCGAACGGAAAAAGCGGTTTTCCACCCCAAGAAAAGCCAATGCCATAGCAGGGCTCTCCGAGCCGGAAAAACATGCCGCGACCCCTCCGCCGAAAGAAACATAAAACAAAAACAAAAAACTCACGCATACACATGAAGAAGAACACCAACCCAAGAAAACAATCCATCACGAAGCATCCGTTGCTGATGTCTTCGGCGATGAGCCAAAATAGATATATTTTATGTATAACAAACAAACTGAAGCGTATAGACTAAAACAAGTACACCACTACGAAGCTGCGCTCCTCTCCTACTGGCAGACCAGGGGATTGAAGGAGAAACAGATTGGCATCCTATTCTGCTTGCTGAACGGCAACCAGGATCTGCGTGACGCTTGCGGGCGTTACCCAAGAAAAAGCTGTAACCAAATAAGGATACGCCATCGTTTTCGTTCAAAACAAGAGCTGCTTGACCTGATAGAGCAGAGCGGCATGTTCGTCATGACCGACGGACATATCATTCCTACTTATCCTTCGTTTGAGGAGCTGGGGCTGGAACCAGAGACTGTTGCAGACCACACCACCCCGCCCTACATGCTGTCGCAAAATGCAACAGACGAGCTGCAAAATGCAGCAGAGCGGGATGTAAATATTAATAAGAAATCTACTACTATCTCAAATAATAGTAATAGTATAGATACTATAGAGACTTCTTCTACCTATCCTTCTTTTTATTCTTCCGAGAGCGAAGCCAGAGGCTTTTTCAAGTCGCTCGACGGTTCGCGCTTCCCCGACAAGGCTGTCGAGGAGGCTCTTTATGGATTTGTGGAGGTGCGTTTTGTGGGCATCGGCAGAGAAGAGGCCCGAAGATATATGAAGATGCTTGTCGAAAGCCTGGTGGGCTACCTCGACAGCCAGCCGAAGTTTCGTATGCAGACTCATAAGGAGCGCTGCCTCTGGGTGATAAACATCATACGGAGCCGGCAGGGGACCGAGAGGCTGGAGCACGTGCTGCAGACACATCTGGCGCTCTTCCGCGAACAGCAGACGCGCGAACAGCAGGCACAACAGGCAAGAGAGGTCGAGGAACGACGCGCGAGGATGCATGACAACCACCCCATCTCGGCCTACGAATACAGTGCCGACTGCGGGCAACGCCTCTACGACCTGGAAGGCAAACCCACCAGGATTCCCACCGACGCACCTCCCCGCCCGTCGGCCGACGCATATTGGGACAATCTAGAAAGAAATTGGAAAATGGACAATAGTGTCCGAACAATCTTTTAAAAACACAACATCATGCTTAACCACTTAAGCGAATCAAAAATTACTGAACTAAGTGCTCTCAAGGGGCGCGGAGAAAACAAGATGGGGTACTGTCCCATGTGTGACGGAGATCGTAAGAAACGTCATTTGAGTGTTAACCTCGAGAAAGGAGTGGCCCACTGCTTCAGATGCGACGCCAACTTCGTGATCGACAAAAAAGAACCAACTACGGATTCAAAACCAAACTATTTCGACACAAAGGCTTTTTCGAATCAACTTTGTGTAAAAACAAGAGCCATGGGAACAGATGCAATGAAGTTCGCTGCCACCAAAAAATCCCCGGTACCATACATCCCCGAGGACTACAAGCCGCTCTCTGCCGAGAAGCAGTCAAACTACACCCTGCTGCAAGAGGAGCCTACCGACAGCATTGTGGAGAAGTCCGCAATGGACTACCTCGAATCGATTGGCATTTCCCGACCGACCGCTCTCGAATTGGGCATAGGATACGCAAGCAGACGGTTTGAAGACACGGATTATCTGCCGTGTGTGGCCTATGTCTACTATGTGCAGGGCAACCCCGTGAATGTCAAATACCGGAGCGTGAGAGGCAAACACTTCAGCCAGGATCACGAGAACGACTCCACCAACAAGGACCTACGCACCTCGGTTCCATACAATATCCGATGCATAGACCCCGACCGCACAGGAGGAGCCCCCATCGACATGCTGATCATCACCGAAGGCGAGAAAGACGTGATGACATTGGTAGAGGTCGGCTTTGACCATGTGATCTCTTTGGCGACAGGCGCACAGTCCAATATCGAAAACGAACTAGAAGCATTCCTCCCCTGGTTGGGGAATGTCAAAAAATTCGTAATCTGCCCCGACTCCGACCACCCGGGACGAACACTGGCCCACAACCTGCGCCAGTTCCTGCCCCCGCAGATCACCTATACCGCCGAATTGCCCAAGGGCCTCAAAGACATCTCCGATGTGGCAAAAGCATCCGGAATGGAGGCCGTCCGCACAATCGTCAACAATGCCCAGCCCTACGAATCCCCCGATATCGAAGCAGTTCCCGAAGACACACAATCCATACTCGACTACCTCCACGGCAACTACGACAAAGGTTACGACCTGCAATGGGGCACCACTATCGACACCATGCTGCGTTTTACCAGACAAGGCGGACTGATGACCTTCACCGGACTGGCCAACAGCGGCAAGACCAGCTTTATCAACTGTATGATAGCCAGGCTTATCATGAAGCGTGGCAAAAATGTATGCCTCTGCTCGTTCGAACATAGCGACAAGGTGGTCTGCACCGCCAAACTGCTCAACATCTGCATAGGTGGCGACCCCAAACGCCACAACGAGGCACAGCTAAGGCCTTACCTCAACTATCTGACCGAACACCTGACCTACATCAACTGCAACACTATCGAACCTACCCTGCCCAACATAATCAAGCTGGTAGAATATGCCATGCAACAACGAAAGATAGACCATCTTATCATCGACCCCTACTCTTATCTGGCCTGGGACACCAAGCTTACCGAGACGGAAGCCATCCGCGAAATGCTGACAAAAGTACGAACATGGTCTCTTCGCTACCACGTGTGGACAACCATCGTTGTGCACCCTCGCAAACAAAGTTCCAACGACGACGGCCGCGGAAACACCAGCAGCCGCCATCTGGAGATGAACGAAATCTGGGGTAGCGCCCATTGGGGAACAGTGAGCGACCTCATCTTCGGCCTCAACAGGGTGCAGGAGGCCAAACGGGAGAACGCAGCCATCTACACCATCGACTACGCCGAACTCTATACGATAAAGAGCCGCGAGCAGGATATCTGCCGGCTGGGGACGACCTACTTCCACCATCAGGACTGCGGCCGCTTCGACGAACGGCTCTCGGCAGAGATAGCCCGCGCCGAATGTCTCTTGAACGAATTTCCTCACGAAGACAACGACCCCTGGCTTCCCCTCCCCAAGGCTGCCGATCTGCAACAAGACATTCGGTTTGACGAGGAGCCGAAGAAAGGAGAGTCGGCATGAACACCGCAGAAACCCCTATAAGACTCTACTACAAAAGCGAGCTTGCCTTGCTTTACGACCCCGAAGGCGAGCCGGCTACGGCGATGCACAAACTGCGCCGCATGATGATTGCCGACCCCGAGCTGATGCGCCTGCTCAAAGAGACAGGTTACCAGCCTCGCAACAGATACCTCACCCCCAAGCAGGTGGAACTTCTGTTTGAGCATCTGGGCCGCCCTTAGAAGAAAAGGTGTCATCCGACACGGTTATTTAAGTGCAGAGAGAGGAGGACTACGGTCCTCCTCTTGTTTTATCAACGGTCAATTTCTCATTTTTCAAGCCTTTCCGATGCTTATTTGTATGATATTTAGGCCCTAAAACGAGTACGGACAACAAGCCTGCACACTCCCCGGCACTCCCCGAGTACCTTTGCGTACACCGGAGTATATACCCTATTGAGATTCAAGAAAATATTCGTATATTTGCATTCGGAAATCAAGGTGATTTCTTAGCCCGAAGCTTCTAGCCTGTCATTTGAGCACCATGCATCTGCCGGCAAGCATATAGCAAAAAGACAAGACCTACCAGCCGACGACTATTTTTACCAATCTAAAACAAATCTCAACCATGGCACAAGTACGCCAAACCAACACCCTCAGATTCAAAAAGACCCTCGACAGTGTGGTCTATTACACCGTAAACGGTAAAACCTATGCTCGCAGACTCCCCGATATGCCTCGAGCCATGTTCAACACCCCCGCCGCCAAGAAGCGCCAGGCGCTCTTCAAGCTGGTCAACATGCACACCCGCTACCACAGCGGAGAGTTCACCCACCTCTTCGACAAAGGCAACTCGTGGAACTCCCGCAACGCCTATGTCAAAGCCAACGGCAAAGCCCTCTATGCCGCCCTCGACGCACTGGCAGACCGCATGGTGAACGGCGAGCTGGTGACCGCCACCGAGGTGGAGAACGCCATCAGCACCTACGCCACCGCCAACCCCACCGCTATCGTGCTGGCCGACAAGGCTCCCTACGCCGTGAAGTACCTCACCGGCACCTGGCCTGCCACCATCACCCTCACCACCGGCAACGGCGCACAGACCACCATCGTCCACACCAAGGGCGGCGTGAGCACCACCGTCTTCCCCGAAGGCGCCACCAGCGGCAGCACCACCAACCAGCCCGTCACTCCTGATGACGACGCCATTGGCGAATAGCCGTTCTGTGTGCGACCATGAGGTGCGCCTTGCACTATAAAAAGACAAGGCACACAAAAGAGAGCCACCCTTTGTGGGTGGCTCTTCTGTTTTCTTATGGTAACCTCTAAAAATCCAACGTAATGATAAAGGATATTAAAAAATAGGTGACTATATACATGTTGGCACCAACGAGAGAGGCAACGGGTTGTTGCTAATAGAGTTGGCCACCCATATTATTCCAACCTTTCAGAGGAGCGAGAGGAGAGGAAGTTTACTTTCTTTCCCAAGCCGAGGAAAGGTCTCGGGAGAAGTCCTAAACCTTTTGTATTCCGTCATTGCGGGCTTGACCCGCAATCTAGACCATCAAGCACCTTGTCGCAATAGATTGCGGGTCAAGCCCGCAATGACGCGGTATCTTGTGGAAGAGGAGGAATTGTCTCTGTAATAGTAGCTGCCAACACGTATATAATCACCAAAAAATATTACTTTTTCACGATTTTAGCTTCGCTGAACGGCATCTTTCTTCTTTTCACTTGTTTCACAGACCTTTCTTAGGCTCGGCAAGAGCGTTACGGTGACCTCTAAAAATTAGTTTTTTTGAATCCATTAGACTTGAGTGCGATTGTTCTCCGGCCGTTGGCCTATCGAAGAGCCACCGGCTCTTCTTCATGTTTTCTGTCGGCAGGTTTGTTCTCCGGCCGTTGGCCTATCGAAGAGCCACCGGCTCTTCTTCATCTTCATAAAGTCTTTTGCTTTGCAAGACGTTTCCTCGGCTCGGCAAAGAAAAACAAGTTTTCTCTGCTCTCGCTCTCTTGAAACGTCGAACCATTACTAATCGTGACATTTGGCTGCGCCTCGGCATAATAATCAAGTTTATTCTGCCCTCGGCTTGCACAAACGTTGCTACGGCTATGCTTCTTCGCCTTTGTTTGAAATCCGCTCGGCATAAACTCAAAAATCATCTCAATCTAATTATTAGAGGACACCTTACCTTTATTTCTGCAGGTAGTATTTCTCGAAGAAGAGGCGGTAGGCTTCGATGTCTTTCTTGTTGTAGAAGGTGGTGTAGTTCTGGGTGGAGATGGCGAAGACGGTGTAGTCCTTGGGGTCGTACTGCGACAGGGGGCCGCCGGGAAGGAGGATATGGGTGTAGTAGTCAAGGGCTTCCTGGGCGTTCTTGTAGCGGTGGATGGTGATCATCTGGGTGCTGTCGGTGAAGAGCATGGGGCTGCAGCGGTAGCCGCTGTTGGCGTAGTTCTCCATGTTGAAGTCGCCGATGCGGTACTGGAGCTGGGTGGCGGTGATGTTCTTGTCGTTGACGATGACGATGACATAATGCTGCATGGTCTCGCGGTAGCGGAAGAGCTGGCTGGCGGGGGGCAGCACGTCTTCCCCACCCTCCTGGCTGCTTTGGGCGTTCTGCTTGGCGTCTCTCACCTTCTGCGACTCGCGCTCTTTGGCGGCCTGCTCGTCGCTGTCGGTGATGGGCTCGTCGTTGGAGGCGAGCTGCTCGCCATGGTTGAAGTAGTCGAGCTGGCTGCTGGCGAGGATATAGATCTGGGAGGTGTCGGGGTTGTTGACGAGGATGCGGCGGAAGATGGTGAGGGCGGAGTCGCGCTGTCCGGTCTGGGCGTAGGCCATAGCCTGCCAGTACTGGAACTTGGCGAAGAGGGCCGACTGGGGGTAGGTCTCCATGGCGGTGGCGCATCCGCCGATGACGTCGCCATAGCGACGGCGACGGTAGTTGCTGTAGACCGAGGCATACTCCTCTTCGGCGAGGGCGTCGCGCTGGATGATCTGCTTGTAGTACTGGTCGTCGCGGATGATGTTGGCGTAGTCGCAGTCGGGGAAACCCATGAGGACCATGTCGCGGTAGTAGTTGGCGTTGGGTGTGTTGCCCTGCTTGGAGTAGATGCGGTAGAGCTGGAAGAAGGCCTGCACGATGTCGTCGTTGTCGGGATACTCGTTGGCGAGGCGGAGGTAGCACTCGAGGGCTTTGTCGGTGTTGTGGATGCCGTCGTAGTAGAGGTAGCCGGCGCTGAGGAGCGAGCGGGCGATGTCGCGGTGCATGGTGTCGCGCTGCTCGATGGTGGTGGGGAGGTCTTTGAGGTAGTAGGCCACACAGTGTGGGTCGTTGGGGTCGTCCTTGGGATTGGCGGCATGCTTGGTGGTGTCGGCGGCAGCGGCGGCGGTGGTGTCGGCAGCGCTCTCCTCTTCGTCCTCGTCGTCGGAGCCGGGGAGCATGCTGGCCATGCTCATGGAGAGGGTGGACTTCTTGGAGAGGAACCAGTAGTCTTCGAGCAGACGGGTGCCCCAGCGGCTGCGGAAGGTCTCCTTGCCTTTGCTGACGGTGTTGCTGTTGTAGAAATACCAGTCGCCTTCGAGGGTGTTGGACTGGGCTTTGGCGTCGGCGGCAAGCTCGTCGAGGAGGGCTTTCTGACGGGCTTCCTCTTCCTGGTGCTTGAGGGCTTCGATGCGTTTCTGGATCATAGCCATGCGCTCGGAGGGCTCCATGTCGGCCATAGCCATGAGGCTGTCGTTGCGATGGATGAGACGGGTGTATTCCACCAACGAGGTGAGCAGGGAATGGCGGTCGGCGATCTCTTCGTAGTGGGGATAGCCTTTGTTGATGATGTGCATGGCGGTGTCGTAGTAGCACTGGGCGAGGTCGTAGTTCTCATAGACCTCGTAGAGCACGTCGGCAAGACGGAGCGACGACTTGGCTTTCTGCATCTTGTTGGTGGTGGAGATGGCTACCGACTGCTTGTAGTTGTCGCAGGCCTTGGTGGCGTCTTTCATGCCGAGATACATCTCGCCTTTGGCATAGTAGATCTGGTCGAGGAACTCTTCGTTCTTCTTGTCTTTGATCATCCTGTCGAGCTCTTTGGTCTGCTTGACGATGTCGGTGTGGTTGAGGTCGCTGCAGGAGGCTTTGCTGATGCGGGCATTGAACTCCATGATGTAGTCGGGATGGCAGTCGAGCACCTTGTCGAAGTACTTGGTGGCGGTGGCGCGCTTGTCGAGGGTCTGGTAGATCTGGCCGAGGATGAAATAGAGGCGTGCCTTGGTGGCGGAGCTACGTGTCTCGGCAAGGGCGAGTTGGATGTACTGCACCGACTTCTTGTATTTCTCCTGAGGGAGAAGGGCTTCGACCATGGCGAGGTAGAGCTTGTCGGCTTTCTTGGAGGAGATGTTGCCCTGGTTGTATTCGTTGACGAGCTGCTCGAGGGTGGCTTCGGCGTCGATATACTGTCTCTTCTGGCTGGCGCAGCGGGCCATGAGGATGCGGGCCTCGTCGGCGACGGGGGTGCCTCCGTATTGGGCGACGATGAGGCGGCAGGTGTTCTCGGCGGCGGGATAGTCCTGCTTGTAGAAGGAGGCGTAGGCGGTGATGAGGTAGCAGTTGCGCACATAGTCGACATGCTCCCTACCCTTCTGGTAGATGCTGTGCTTCTTGATGCCTTTGATGCCTTTCTCCATGGTGCGGTCGAACTTGGTGTAGCAGGTCATGGCCTGCTCTTTGGTGCCGAGTTTGTAGACGGGGAGGATCTGGGTGTAGTCGTCCTGATGCTTCTTCTCGAGCATGGCGACACCCTCTTTGAGGCTCTCGTTGCCGTTCCACCACACGTTGTAGTGGCAGCAGATATTGTGGTACTTCACGTTGATCCACTTGGTGCTCTGGGTGGAGCACGAAGTGAGAAGCACTACAAGGAGGAGAAGTAGATATCTGCTTTGGGTTGACATAACTTTACTGTGGTGGGTGGATAGGGACGCTATAGGTGTGTGTACGCTAAATATTCAAGGTGACTTATACGTTGAAGCGGAAGTGCATGATGTCGCCGTCCTGAACGACATAGTCCTTGCCTTCGACGGCGATCTTGCCCATCTCGCGGCATTTGGCTTCGCTGCCGAGGGTGACATAGTCTTCGTATTTGATGACTTCGGCGCGGATAAAGCCACGCTCGAAGTCGCTATGGATAACACCCGCAGTCTGTGGTGCTTTCATGCCTTTCTTGAAGGTCCATGCACGGCACTCCTTGGGGCCGGCGGTGAGGAAGGTCTGGAGGTTGAGGAGCTTGTAGGCGGCTTTGATGAGGCGGTTGACGCCCGACTCCTTGAGACCGAGGTCTTCGAGGAACATCTGCTTCTCTTCGTAGGACTCGAGCTCGGCGATGTCGGCTTCGATGCCGGCGCCGACGATGAGCACCTCGGCTTCTTCGTCTTTCACTGCCTCGCGGACGGCGTCGACATGCTTGTTGCCGTTGACGACGGAGGCTTCGTCGACATTGCAGACATAGAGCACGGGCTTGGCGGTGAGGAGCATGAGGTCCTTGGCGGCTTCGAGCTGGTTCTCCTCGAGCTTGACGGTGCGGGCACTCTTGCCGGCGAGGAGGGCGGCCTTGTAGAGGTCCATCACCTCAACGAGCTTCTTGGCTTTGAGGTCGCCACCGGTCTTGGCTTTCTTGGCCTCTTTGTCGTAGCGGTTCTCGATGGTCTCGAGGTCTTTGAACTGGAGCTCGAGGTCGATGGTGTTCTTGTCGCGGACGGGGTCGATACAGCCGTCAACATGGGTGATATTGTCGTCTTCGAAGCAGCGCAGCACATGGATGATGGCATCGGTGGTGCGGATGTCGCCCAGGAACTTGTTACCCAGACCCTCGCCTTTGGAGGCGCCTTTGACGAGACCTGCGATGTCGACGATCTCTACTGTTGCGGGAACGACGCTGGCGGGACGCTCGATTTCAACAAGCTTGGCGAGGCGCTCGTCGGGGACGGTGATGACGCCGACGTTGGGCTCGATGGTGCAGAAGGGGAAATTGGCAGCCTGTGCCTTTGCATTGCTCAAACAGTTAAAGAGGGTTGACTTGCCTACGTTGGGAAGTCCTACGATTCCACATTGAAGTGCCATATGATATTATAGAGTTTTTTTGTTTTCTTATTAATATTGTATATAATTGCTATTGGTGGTTGCCGACTGGGTCTTCTGGGGCGCCACAGCCCGTTTGAGACGGGTGGCGATGGTGGCTTTCTTGTGCGTCGCCGTGACTTTAGCCCAATCGTTGGGGGTGATATACTGTTTCTGCACCGAAGGCTGCGAGCCTACATACTCGGGGTTGCGCAGCGTGAGGTGGAAGCAAGCCTGACGGCGTTCGTATTTCACGTAGCAGAGCCCTTCGTAGCGCAGCTCGGCAAGCGTCTGGGCCACGAGGTTCTTCAGCATCAGGTCGTCGACATCGTCGCCGTTCTCGTCGCGGAATCGCATGTAGGTGATGTCGATGGTGGTTCCGTAGCAGTGGCATGAGGTCTCGGTGGCGTTGCGGTTGCGACGGCGCAGACGCTCGACATCGTCCTGGCTGCGGAGCGCGCTGGTGACGATGAAACGATAGTGATGCTCAGGCTTATAGGCATGGGCCAGCTCCTGGAAGCGCAGTCCGATATATTGGAGCAGCATCACTGCATCGGGCACCAGGAAGGGCTTGGAGAAGGTCATCGAATCGACGACATAGAGGTCGTTGGTGACGATGGGCAACAGCTCGTCGCTCAAGGTGGGATCGGTCACCAGCTCGGGATGACGCAACCCGTTCTTGCGCGCAACCACAAGCTGGGTGTCGTTGATGTCGTTGAACTCCTGTCCGTACTGGATGGTGTTGGGATTGATGACAGGGATGCAATCCTCTGCCAGTCGGGTTCGCTCCACATACTCCACCTTGGGGCTATGGCTCACCTGGGCGGCCATGGCGGTGGCGGAGACGTGACGATGACCGGCTCTGATGAAACCACAGGCACCACCGACGACGGCCATCAGGGCTACGGACAACGCCACTGGGGCGGGACGTAGCCTCCTCCTGCGGGGAGCGGCTGCCGGTTGTGCTATGGGACGACGGTACATCATAAGATTTGTGCTTTATTATTAGATGTATAGTGTGTGCTTTGTGTGTGTGCTTAGAGGGTTTTGGCGTAGTCGAGGAGCGAGGGATAGCTGTAGTCGACGAGATGGGGATGGCGGAGCGCTGTGTCGTCGTCGTTGCCGACGAGGACGGTCGTCATGCCTGCCCTACGGCCAAAGAGCATATCGCTCTTCATATCGCCCACCATGACACTCTCTTTGAGCCGCAGGCCGGGGTGCTCCCTACGCGCCTGGAGCGCCATACCGATAGAGGGCTTGCGCATGAAGGAATGGGCCTCCTTGAGAGCGGAGCAGTAGTAGATCTTGTCGATGCGGCCACCTGCTTCGCCGACTTTCTGAAGGAACAGGTCGTGCACAGCCTTCAGGTCGGCATCGGTCATCAGCCCTTTCCCGATACCCTGCTGGTTGGTGACGATGAAGATATGGTCGAACTTCGCGGCAAAGATCTTCAGGGCTTCCAACACGC
This sequence comes from Bacteroidales bacterium, assembly GCA_024400495.1. GTDB lineage: Bacteria > Bacteroidota > Bacteroidia > Bacteroidales > P3 > Colimorpha. The sequence goes on along the minus strand of JAKSMR010000006.1, from coordinate 93,470 downwards.
CGGGGAGGATGTCGAACTCTTCGGGTTTGGTGACATAAGCGTCAACAATGCGGCGGTTGAGGACGCCGTCTCTATCAAGGAATAGTGCGCTCATAACTAATGTGATACCTGTGTTGATTAATCTACCAGCTCTTTCTCGATAAGGTAATTGTTGCGGGTGGAGGAGTTGCGGCAGATGAGCTCTCCCAAGAAGCCTGTGAGGAACAGCATGGCGCCGATGACCATGAAGAACATGGAGACGAAGAACCAGACGCTATTGGTGAGGGCAATGATGCCGCAGATCTTCTGGATGCAGACCACCACGAAGGCTATGAAGCCGAGGAGGAACGAGAGGCTGCCGATAAGACCGAAGAAATGCATGGGCTGGCGGCCGAACTTGGAGATGAACATGATGCTCATCAGGTCGAGATAGCCGTTGATGAAACGGTTGAGGCCGAACTTGGTGACACCATACTGGCGCTTGCGGTGCTGGACGACTTTCTCGCCGATTTTGGGGAAGCCTGCCCATTTGGCGATGACGGGGATATAGCGATGCATCTCGCCGTAGACCTCGATGGATTTCACCACATCTTTGCGATAGGCTTTGAGGCCGCAGTTGAAGTCGTGGAGCTTGATGCCGCTGAGCTTGCGGGTGGTCCAGTTGAAGAATTTGGAGGGGATGTTCTTGGCCAGCTTGGAGTCGTAGCGTTTCTTCTTCCAGCCGCTCACAAGGTCGTAGCCCTCTTCTTTGATCATCTTATAAAGTTCGGGGATCTCGTCGGGACTGTCCTGAAGGTCGGCATCCATAGTGATGACGACATCGCCTTGCGCATGGCCGAAGCCTACGTTAAGGGCGGCAGACTTGCCGTAGTTTCTGCGGAATTTGACACCTTTGTAAGCGGGGTTCTTGGCACGGAGCTCCTCGATGACGGTCCAGGAGTTGTCCTTGCTGCCGTCGTCGACCATGATCACCTCGTAGGAGAAATGGTTCTCGGCCATCACACGGTCGATCCATTCGGCGAGATGAGGAAGGGATTCGTCTTCGTTAAAAAGGGGAACGATAATTGAAATATCCATAATGTTAGTTTTTTTTCTCTGAAGGTTTTACTTGATTTTGCTCGGTGCGCAGTATCAAGGCAGCGATAAAGGCACAGATGATCCCCATTACGGCACTACGGAAGGCTCCGATGAAGGCCCAATGGAGTGGCTTATAGTTCTGATAGGCAGCAACGGCATCGGCGATCTGCTCGGCAGTGGCCTGCTCGGCAGCATTCATATTGGCGGTGTAGAGGATGAGGCAACGGTTGAAGAAATCGGTGTCGATGACGTTTCCGTAGAGCAGGAGGAAGAGGCCATAGACGATGGAGCCGAGGATGCCGATGCCGAGGTTGAGGAGCATGAGCTCTTTGAAGAAGACTCTCTCCTCGTCGAGCTTGCGGCGATAGAGGTAGCTGAAGAGCACCATGGAGAGGAACAAAACGATGTCGGTTCCGTAGCTCTCGGGGGCGTTCAGGGGGCGCTGGCAGATCATCGACAGCAGCACGAAGGCGGACATGATGAGCCCGGCGTACAATCCATAGAGGAGATAAGCCTTGCGGTAATTGCCGTATATCTCTGATTGATATTGTCTTAGAATTCGTACCATAGATGAATGATCTTCTGCAAAATTAATATATTATTTTGTGTTATTCTGCCTTGCTTGCAATTGTTTACTAACAGGTCGATGTTAGTTTGTGTGTTTGTAGTCGATGAAGTTGGTGGTCGATTCATAGTATTTCCCTTCTGCATCGAGCTGCCAACTCCTTATCGGGATGACCTCTTTCTTGGTGTCGCTCTTCAAAGGAACGCTGGTGAGACGGACGTTGACATCTTTCTTGCTTTTCATGAAATAGAGTCCTTTGATCTCTATCTTGCGGTCGTTGTCGAAGGCATCTTTGCTCATCTTTGTTTTTCCCGACGGCTGGATGATATCAAAATAGCGAACGTTATCGGGCAGGTCGACGGTCAACGAAACGATTTCGATGGAGGGAAGAAGGCGGTCGTGGAGCTCGGGGCGACTGTTGCGCTTGGTCTCTCTTATCCCAAAATCAACAAGCTGGTGATGAGTGCGAGTTGCCTGCAGGTAGCAGTTGTTCACGACGATATCGAAAGGGGTGAAGGCGTTGTACGAACCGCGGATGCTGACGGGGATGCAATCGAGGAACTGGCAGCTGTCGAACTGAAGGGTGCCGAACAACGAGGAGAACTGAATCTGTTTCTTGCGGAAGGTGCAACGTCGGGCGGTAACATCTTTGCCGTAGCAATGGATATCGAACCGGTTCACATCGCAATCTTCCAACGTAGTATTGCTCATATTGTTATTGCCCCAAACACCCCAGTTTCCATCGGCGACAACATGTCTGAAGGTTGCGTTCCATGTGTTGTTGCAGGAGATGGCATAACCATTACGGCCAGGGATGCTGTAGGTTCCGTCGACGTAGATATCCTTGCAATGGATGTTGGTGCTGGTCTGGATATAGATGGCGGCGTCGCTAAGCAGCTTATACTTGGTTTTGCTGGAGAGGTTCTGCAGCTTGGGCTCCTGTGTGCTTTGGCATCGGGCAACGAGATCGGCAGTATTGTTTACATGCTTGAAAGGTTTGCTCTGGGGAGTGAAGACGCTGATATTGCTAATGTTGACATTGTTCTGGAAGTAGCAGGAGAAGAGGCAGAGCTTGTGGGTAGAGAGATGGTGGCGACGCAGATGGAGATTCTTGATCTCTTTGGCTTCGCTGTCGACGGGGATCTCGTAGCAACGCATCTTGGTGGCTTCGGTCTGATAGGAGGAGACGACCGTGTTCTGCGCCTTTCCGTCAACGATATAGAGGACGTCCATACGCCAGGCGGGCTCACCGAAACCAAGACGTTCTGCCACCCAGGGGTTGGCATCGTTCATGCTGAGGAGATGCTCTCCTGTAGCCAGCTCGGGAACGGAACGGAAGTCGCCCGCGTCGACTAATGCAGGATCGACGTTGATCTCCGTATAATTATCGTCGCCGATGCGGAACAGATATCTATCACTTACTGTATCAAGCACATAGAAGAGCACGTTATAGAAGTCGTTGTGTCGGGTGAGCGGAATGAACAAAGGTGCCGGACTGGGGAGCGTGAGCTCGATAGTGGTGTTGGCCAGAGCGCTATAGTCGACATCGACGCCGGCCTCTTTGGCTGCGACATGTGTGTTGTAGATGGCCCAATAGCGGGAGAGTCCGTCGCGACAGGTGTCAAAGCCGAACTGCATGGGAGAAAGATTCTGTGCCACAGAGGCTAAGGACGAAAGCATCAAGGCTGTCGCCACAACAACAATTCTAATATTTCTATTCATTTTCAACATCGTTCTTTGTTCTTGATAATCAGTCATTCCCCCCTACCCTCTCCTGTGGTCTCTCTCACCTTCGCCTCCCTTTAGCGTCGCGCTTCTCTCGCTCCAGCCAGCCGAATCGTCAGGGGATTCGGTTCCCTAGTGCAACGCTAATGGCTGCCTGACGGCTGGCTAGAGAGTTTATCGCAGACTGCTCTACCGGAATTATTCGCCGCCAAACTCCATGAGGTAGGCTTTGATGAAGTTGTCGATCTTGCCGTCCATCACACCCATAACGTCGCCGGTCTGATAGTTGGTGCGATGGTCTTTGACACGACGGTCGTCCATCACATAGCTGCGGATCTGGCTACCCCACTCTATCTTCTTCTGGCTGGCTTTGATCTTAGCCTGCTCGGCACGACGATGTTCCATCTCGCGCTCATAGAGCTGGGAACGAAGGAGACGGAGCGCGTTCTCTTTGTTCTTGGGCTGGTCGCGAGTCTCGGTATTCTCGATGAGGATCTCCTCCTCCACTCCGGTATAAGGGTCTTTGTATTGATAGCGCAGACGGACGCCAGACTCTACCTTGTTCACGTTCTGACCACCTGCTCCGCCGCTTCGGAAGGTGTCCCAGCTCAAACGGCTCTGCTCTACAACAACCTCGATAGTGTCGTCGACCAGAGGGGTGACGCTAACCGATGCGAACGAGGTCATACGCTTGCCCTGAGCGTTGAAAGGGCTCACGCGCACGAGGCGATGGACGCCGGTCTCGCTCTTGAGATAACCATAGGCGTAGTCGCCTTCGATCTGCATGGTAACGCTCTTGATACCAGCACCTTCGCCATCGAGGATATTAGAGATAGCGACCTTGTAGTTGTGGGTCTCGGCATAGCGCATATACATACGCATCAACATCTCGGCCCAGTCCTGAGCCTCTACGCCACCAGCTCCGGCATTGATGGAGAAGACGGCATCGAAGTGGTCGCTTTCGCCCTGAAGCATGTTCTTCAGCTCAAGAGCTTCGACGAGTTTCTGGGTGGTTTCTATCTGGGCAAGAACCTCCTCTTCGGTGGCATCGCCGGCTTCGAAGAACTCAAAGAGCACATCAAGATCTCCACAACTGTTCTCTACCTCGGCAAAGGCTTTGGTCCAAGCTTTCTTGGAGTTGATCGACTGCACCACCTTCTTGGCTTCTTTTGGGTCGTTCCAGAAATCAGCAGCTTCGGTAAGCTTCTCTTCTTCGGCAATCTTGGCGGTCTTGCCTTCGATATCAAGGAATCTGCGTAAGGCTTCTTTGCGATTATTGAGGTCGGTTATTGTTTCTGCAGTAGTCATCGTTATTTCTTGTTTGTTTTTGGTTGTGATTATTTTAGTAGGGAAAATGCTGGATATCGGCTTGATCAAATGTTCTTTCTGTGGAAGCGTCGCCAATGTTTATCAGGGGTCGGCGTTGTGGGACAGGATCTATTTCTGGCCAACAAACCTGGCTCTTTAAGTATACATATTGCCATTTCCGTTTGTTCTCCACAGTAATGGTTCTCTCGCTTCTTTTGTAGGAAAAGTTGCTGACAGCCATGGTATAAGAGCCTAAAGGAACGACCATCATATAAGAACCTTCTATGTCGGTCTTGGTTTCTGCGATAACGGAATCACCTTGTTTCAACTGAACAGAGGCGAAGGGGATTGGGACATCATTTTCTATATCCCTTACGTATCCTTTCAAAATACTCTTCTCTTGGGCATACAAAGCACCTACCCAAAAGAGCAATACCAACAAAACAGATAACCTGGCGATAGCTTTCATCTTATAGCTTGTTTATGTTTTTGAAGAGGATTGCAATATCGGTTCCCAACTTGTAGTTGCGTTTGTAGCGTTGGTCGAGGTGGGTTGTGTCGGAGGGTTTGCGGTCGAGAATGTCGGCTGGGGTGAAGACTCCATTTTCCGGACTCACCCAGCTCTTCTTGCCAACAAGTACCTGGAACAGATGAGGATAAACATCCCTCTTCTGTTTTTGGAACAAGATGTGCAAGGGAGAGAGTATCAGTAGTATAAGAGACGAGAATATATCGAACAGTCGTTTGTTGCGACGGTTGTAGGGAGTGTCTATCGTGTTGATATCCACAGAGAAGATATCTTCCCTACTGGAGATGGCGTTGCTTCCGATGATAATGTCGCTATCGGAAGGAACGATCTTGAAACGGACGCCTGTCGCCTGAAGCGAGGCCATCTGGCTGATGATGTCTTGGGTTTGGATATCACGACCGCAAAAGACGACGTCTGTGATCTTGAAAACACGGATCAGCTCACTAAGCTGGATCCCCTTTGCCGGGTCGACATGCTCGATCAATTCTGTGTCGATACCATAGTTGCGGATCAGCTGCTCCACACGCTGGGTCTCTTCGGGGCTGCCGACGAGGAGGGTGTTGTCGGTATGCTTGCGTAACTTGGGAATTCTGATCGCTACAGCACTGAGAATGCTCCACGCAGAACCCAAGAGCAACACCATACGGGAATAGCGTTGCGTTTCGTCAAGCAGAGAATAGAAAGCCAGCAGCAACAGACATCCCAGCCCCATGCCTCTGACCAGGCGGCCAATTCTCAAGGGTTTGTCATAGCCTCCGTAAAGCCAGCTTACCAGCATCATGAACAGGATATAGAATGGGATCACCACCCAAGTATATACTGAGGGATAGTAACTTACGTTCTCAGCCCAGAAGGTCGCCCATAGCTGTTTGGCGGCAACAAAACCACCAAAGGCGATAAGGAAATCCACCAACGGCTGAGCGATATTGCAGAAGATGCGCTTCACGAAAGAGAGCCCCGCACGAGCCCATATTGCCATGTTGATCAGCCCGATGTAGAGCTTGGCGTTGCTGCCGCTAAAATATTTCTTGGCAAAGATCACCATGGCGTTGTAAAAGGTGTAGACATAGTTCATCGAACCCTTCTTGGTGCTCTCGCCCTTGTAGTGGATGATGCGTGTGGTCGGGAGGTAATAGTTCTTATAGCCGGCCAGGATGAAGCGCCAGGAGAAGTCGATATCCTCTCCATACATGAAATAGCTCTCGTCCAAGCCACCTACTTTTTCATAGCTCTCGCGGCTCATCATGATGAACGCTCCTGGGAGGATCTCGATCTCGTTCACCTCGTCGTTGCTCAGATGACCCATATAGTAGCGGGCGATCTTGGGATGATGGGGGAAGAGCTTGATGAGTCCGCTAATCTTATAGAACGAAGTCTCCGGAGTCGGGAAACCACGTTTGCTCTCCTTCAAATAGACACCTTCGCCATTGATCATCTTCACTCCCAACGCGCCACACTCCCGATGTTCCATCATGAAGTTGATACACATGATGAAGGTCTCCTTCTCAACAATGGTGTCTGGATTAAGGAGCAGAAGATAATCGCCCTTGGCTATCCTGAGAGCCTGGTTGTTGGCTTTGGCAAAACCCGGGTTGTCTTTGTTGTCGACACAAACAACCTCGGGGAATCTTTCACGAACCATCTCGACAGACCCATCCACACTATTGTTGTCGACAACAATACACTCGATATCCAGCTGTTCGCCATTCGCCAGCTTTCGTTCGCTGGCAAATACAGAGTTCAAACATTGCTCAAGGAAATGCTTGACATTGTAGTTGACTATGATGACAGAGAGTATCATTTTTTCAGAGTATCAATTGTTGACAAGAGTGCTTTTTAGACGAGAATATCCGACATCTGTTGTTTTTTATGATACGAGACCAGTCTCATACTTATAGAAGATATCAATCGACTCTATAGGCATGAGGTGCTTATCTTGGATAGATCTCGGGGCATCCTGGGGTATAATAGGCGGCAACAAAGGCAGCAACAATCAGCAAGAACTTGACCCAAGAGAACTTGTAGTGGTCCTGGGCGAAGAGGATGCTGACGCTCACATGCAGCAAGATACCAACAACCACACCCATGATGATGCATTGCATCGGCTCGTTCTCGGGAAGGAGGTAGAGGTTGCATAACGATCCCAGAGGAGTCATCACACCAAAGAGCAGCAACAGCAGGAACGACTTGAGGAAGGAATATTTGTTGCTCATAAACAAGCCGACAAGCACAAGTGCAATGGGTATGTTATGCAGCACGATTCCATAAAGCAGTCCTTGATGGATGTCGCCATCGCCGTCGATCATAGGCATTCCTTCGAGGAAGGCATGGATGGAGAGACCGAGGATGAGTCCGGTGACAGGATGGACATGATGTTCCTCGTGATGGTCGCAGGCATGACATTCGGAATGGTTGTGTCCGTGCTCAATGCCTTTGGTGAGTCGTTCCAACAGCAGCTGGATAATAAAACCTGCCAACACAGCCACACCTACCTTAAGCGTCATATTGCCCATCTCGAGCTCGTAGCCCTCCAGATACATATGGGGAACCAAGTTGATAAAACAAGAACCTAGGAGGAACGCACCACCAAACACGGTAATGCTCTCCATGACCTTATGGCTGATCATCTTCTTGCCCGGAAGAAGGACACACCAGATTGCGACTCCAACAATGATGAGAAGATATGATAATAAGATAGAAATATTCATTAGTATATTATATATGTGCGAAAGGTTTTAATACCCAAAAGAACAATGGCGAAACGAATCCACCATTGTGTAGTAGCAATAAACAAAAGCCCTACCCTGACTAGAGCAGGGCTTTTGTGTTATATGTCTGTCGGAGCTTACTCAGCCCAAACAGGTTGCAGATTACGGTCGCCGTAGGCGTCGTCGATCTTGCTGATAGTAGGCCAGTACTTATCGTCGTGTGCGATGGGGAAGGCTGCAGTCTTGCGGCTGTAAGGCAGAGTCCACTCTTCTGCGCAAACCACCTCCATGGTGTGAGGAGCGTTGCAGATGGGGTTGTTGTCCTGTGCAGTCTTGCCGGTCATCACGTCGTCGATCTCCTGACGGATGGCGATGAAAGCGTCGCAGAGGCGGTCGAGCTCGCTGAGAGGTTCGCTCTCGGTGGGTTCTACCATGAGGGTGTTGTGTACGGGGAAAGCAACGGTAGGAGCATGGAAACCATAGTCCATGAGTCGCTTAGCAACGTCACCAACACTAACCTTGAGGCTGAATTCGCTGAAGTCAACAATCATCTCGTGGCCGCACATACCATTCTTACCGGTGTAGAGAATCTTGTAGTATTTCTCAAGACGGGCACGGAGGTAGTTGGCGTTGAGGATAGCGTGCTTGGTAGCTTCAGTAAGGCCGTCGCCGCCGAGCATGAGGAGGTAACCGTAGGTGATGGGGAGAAGCATAGCAGAACCATAGGGAGCAGCTGCCATGGCATTACCCTTGCTACCACCGACCTTAACCTGGCTGTGGCTGGGGAGGAAGTCGAGAAGTTTCTCGCAAACGCAGATGGGGCCAACTCCGGGACCGCCACCACCGTGAGGCATACCGAAGGTCTTGTGGAGGTTGAGGTGGCATACGTCGGCACCCATGTGGCCGGGGCTGGTGAGACCAACCTGAGCGTTCATGTTTGCGCCGTCCATATATACGAGGCCGCCGAACTCGTGGATGATGTTGATGAGCTCGAGGATGCCTTCTTCGAATGCACCATGGGTGGAGGGATAGGTAACCATTACGCAGGAGAGAGTATCTTTGTACTGCTCAGCCTTTGCGCGGAGGTCTTCGAGATCTACATCGCCCTTGTCGTTGCACTTGACAACTACAACTACCATACCTGCCTTAGCAGCAGATGCGGGGTTGGTGCCGTGTGCAGAAGCGGGGATGAGACATACGTTACGCTGGGGATTTCCGTTGGCGATGTGGTAGTTGCGGATAACGGTAAGGCCGCTGTACTCACCTGCGGAACCTGCGTTGGGCTGGAGGCTGGTGCCTGCGAAACCGGTGCAGATGGAAAGGAGACGCTCCATGTCGTGGATCATCTCAAGATAACCTTCGGCCTGATCTTCGGGAACGAAGGGGTGGATGCTGGTGAACTCGCTCCAGGAGAGAGGCATCATCTCTGCAGCAGCGTTGAGCTTCATGGTGCAGGAGCCCAGAGGAATCATAGCGCGGTTGAGGGAGAGGTCTTTAACCTCGAGTTTCTTCATATAACGCATCATCTCGGTCTCACTGTGGTAACGGTTGAAAACCTTAGCGGTGAGATAGGTGGAGGTGCGCTGGAGTTCTGCGGGGATGCAGTCGGCAACGCTGTTGCAGCAGCAACCGCATTTGACTTCTTCTGCCTGCTTGCCGGCGGCTTCGGCCAATACGTTTACGATGGCCTGGATGTCGGCGTGGCTAACGGTCTCGCCAAGGGAGATACCGATGCAGTCTTCGCAGATATAGCGGAAGTTGATCTTGTTCTTGAGGGCGATTTCGCGAACTTTGTCGGTCTTAACGGGGCACTCGAGTGCGAGGGTGTCGAAGAACACCTTGTTGTGCTGTTTGTAACCGTATTTTGCCAGTTCTTCGGCAAGCTTGCAAGCCTGTTTGTGCATGTTGGAAGCGATGGCTTTGATGCCTTCGGGACCATGATAAGCGGCATAGAAACCTGCCATGATGGCGATGAGAGCCTGGCTGGTGCAGATGTTGGAGGTTGCTTTCTCGCGTTTGATGTGCTGCTCACGCATACCGAGAGCCATACGAACTGCGGGGTTGCCCTTAGCGTCAACAGTCCAACCGATGATACGGCCGGGGAAAGCGCGCTTGAAAGCTTCGGTAACGGCGAAGAAACCTGCGCCGGGACCGCCGAAGCCCATAGGGATACCGAAACGCTGTACGTTACCGAAAGCGCAGTCAGCACCCATCTCGCCGGGAGCCTTGAGAAGAGCGAGGGCCATGAGGTCGGTAGCACATGCTACGAAGATTCCAAGCTCGTGAGCTTTAGCGATGAACTCGGTATAGTCAGCAACTTCACCAAACTGGTTGGGGTACTGAACGAAGGCGCCGAAGAAGGTGTTGTCGAGCTGGATCTCAGATGCCTTGCCTACAACGATCTCGATGCCACGGGGAGCGGCGTTGGTGCGCATTACGTCGAGGGTCTGAGGAAGGATGCCTTCGTCAACAAAAACTTTGCAAACGCCATCCTTAGCCTGCTGACGGTTGCGGCTGTTGAAGAACATGATCATGGCCTCACCACCGGCGGTAGCTTCGTCGAGAAGAGAAGCGTTGGCGAGAGGAAGTTTGGTCATGTCGGCAACCATGGTCTGATAGGTCATGAGAGCCTCGAGACGACCCTGGGAGATTTCGGTCTGATAGGGGGTGTATGCGGTATACCAACCAGCATTCTCGAATACGTTGCGCATAACAACGGCGGGAGTGATGGTGTTGTAGTAACCCATACCGATATAGGTCTTGTAAACTTTGTTCTTTGCGGCAAGTTCCTTCATGCGGCCGAGGAACTCATACTCGTTCATACCTTTAGCGATAGGCATAGGTTCGGAAAGACGGATGTGTGCGGGCACAGTCTTTTCGATGAGCTCGTCCATGGAGCTCACGCCGATGGTCTGGAGCATTTTTGCCTCGTCGGCAGCATTGCTCACACCATTGTGGCGGGGGGCAAAATTATTAGTAATCATATAGTTTATTAATTATTTATTATTCCTTAAATAATATATTACAAAAGGCAAAGATACAACTTTTTTGTAAAATATACAAGATATTGTCAAATATATTTTCAACCTTTTATCAACAAAGCGTGGAAGTAACTATTATCCAGTTCGTTCCACACCATAGCGTCGGACTAGCGTCGCATTTGCGTCTTATCACTCTTGCAAATCCACGACGTAGGGGTATGCCGACTCTCTGCCTGAGCATTCCTTCCTGTCTGTCTCCCCTACCCTGTTTCGGGTTATTTCATCAGGATATTGACGGCGACGCCACGGGGATTCTTCACCTGGAACCAGTATCCTTCGTCGTTCTTCAGCATGAAGATCTGAACCATTTCCTCGGGTCGGGTCTCGAGGTTGTAGTTGATGTCGAGCGAACGGATTCCTTTTTCTCTAACTTCTTCGGGGAGAACGTCTATGGTCCAACGGATGTATTCGGTATTGTTCACATGCTGGGCTTTATCGATAGAGGAATGTGCGACTTGGAACTCGCTAACCATTTCCATGCCTTCGGGCATTCGCAAACGGGGTGAGGTACAGGTGAGTGCACCTTGGTCGTGATGCTCGTAGCCTGCCAGGAATTCGTTGGAAAGTCGGTTCACCTTGCGGCTAACGATATCCATAATCACCCATTGGGTTGTTCCGGCAACGAGCACTTCGTTCATCTGGCTGAGAATCTCAAACTCACGTGTGGCGAAAAGTCCGTCACAACATTTGCTCCAGGTCCGCAACGTCACCTGCTCGTCGAGCTTGGGGTAGCGGCTCAGTATCCTGTAGCTGGAACGGGTGAGAACCCATATCTTGTTCTCTTTGATCAAGGTGTGGTAGCCTATACCGGTCTCTGTACAATGCATTTCTGCTACTTCCTGCAGAAGTTGTGCTATGGCTGACATCTTGATGCGACAGTAACGGTCGCTCAGAAGGGTGTAGATGGTAAAGGGAAGTTGGTAGATCATGTCAGTATTGTTGATTTCTTAATGCGTGATCCAGAGTTGGCGGTTCTGCCCGGCAACCGAGGATAACGCATCAAGGGAATGAGTCATTACATACGTTCAGGCACTTGGATGCCGAGAATGTTCATGGTGTTTCTCAGGGCTGTTGCAACAGTAGCACAGAGGTTGATTCTGAACGACTTGAGGGCAACATTCTCTTCCTTCAGGATGGGAGTATCTTGATAGAAGGAGTTGAAGAGCTTGGCCAGTTCAAAAGCATAGTTGGCAACCATTGCGGGACTGAAGGCTGCTGCTGCGGTCTGGACCATCGAGGGCAGGTCGTGGAGTTTCTTGATCACCTCGCGCTCCTTCTCGTTGAGGGTAAGACCATCGGCATTAACGGCAGAGACTTTACAACCCTGGTCTTCACCCTTGCGGACGATAGAGCGGATGCGGGCATGGGTGTACTGGATGAAAGGACCGGTATTGCCGTTGAAGTCGATGCTCTCTTCGGGGTTGAAGAGCATGTTTTTGGTTGGATCGACCTTGAGGATGAAATATTTCAAGGCGCCCATAGCCAGCATATGGTAGAGCTCGTTCTGCTGTTCGGGAGTGAGATCGTCGTTTTTGCCGTGTTCTTTGCTCATTTCGGCTGCGGTATTGACCATCTCGGCCATCAGGTCGTCGGCATCGACAACGGTTCCTTCTCGGCTCTTCATCTTGCCGTTGGGGAGCTCAACCATGCCGTAGGAGAGGTGGTAAACCTTGTCTGCCCAGTCGAAGCCCAAACGGCCAAGGATGATTTTCAGCACTTTGAAATGATAGTCCTGCTCGTTTCCTACAACATAGATCAATCTGTCGGCGCCAAAGTCGTTGTGGCGGAGCAAAGCCGTACCGAGGTCCTGGGTCATATAGACCGAAGTACCGTCTTTGCGGAGGAGGACCTTATGGTCGAGGCCGTCGCCGGTAAGGTCGGCACATACGGCGCCGTCTTCTCTCTTGTAGAGGACGCCCATATCGAGACCTTTCTGCACAAGTTCCTTGCCGAGCATATAGGTGTTCGACTCGTAATAGATCTTGTCGAAACCGACGCCCATCTTCTTATAGGTCTCGTCGAAGCCGGCATAAACCCAGCCGTTCATCTTCTGCCAGAGGTCGCGGATCTCTTTGTCGCCTTCTTCCCATTTCTTCAGCATAGCCTGGGCCTCAAGGAGCAGAGGTGCCTGTTTCTTGGCCTCTTCCTCTTCCATGCCGCCGGCTACAAGTTCTTTGACTTCAGCACGGAAATGCTTGTCGAATTCTACATAATATTTGCCCACCAGATGGTCGCCTTTCATGCCGGAGGTCTCGGGGGTTTCGCCGTTACCGAACTTCATCCACGCCAGCATGGACTTGCAGATATGGATTCCGCGGTCGTTGACCAGGTTCACCATCTTAACATTATTCCCGCTAGCTTTAAGGAGCTGGGAGACAGACCATCCAAGGAGGTTGTTGCGCACGTGGCCGAGGTGGAGGGGCTTATTGGTGTTGGGGGAAGAGTATTCAACAACGATAGGTGCTGCATTCTCGTTGGCCGCCTTCAGACCATAGTTCTGCTCCATCACGATGCTGTTCATGAAAGCCATCCAATAGCTGTCGGCTATGGCGAAGTTGAGGAAGCCTTTGATCACATTGAAGGAGGCAATCTCTGCCACCATCTCTTTGACGGCGGCGCCAATCTCGTTGGCCACCATCTCGGGGCTTTTGCGAGCGGCTTTGACATAGGGGAAGACAACCAGAGTGAAGTCGCCTTCAAACTCTTTCTTGGTGGTTTGGAGAATGATGCTCTCGGGCGCGGCCTCGAAAGCGTAGAGGGTTTTCAGAGCCTGAGCGATGGCCTGTTGCAGTTGTTGTTCAATCATCTTGAATTACAATTAGGTGTGGCAGCATTCGTGCTGCCTGTTATTTGACTTCTGTTTATTTTCGTTGTGTGTGTTTGTACACCTCTCGTTCCTGGATCTTGGGCTGGTTCTTGGGATTCCACGGGGCGTCGAGGAAGATGCCTGTCGAGGGAGCGGGAGTGATGTTGTAATAGGGTTTTCCGTTGGGGTCGAGCAGCACAAACCAAGGATAGCTGCACACCTCAAAACGACGCAGGAGATCGAAGTTCCCGTTGTAGTGGAGCCAGGTCCAGTCGTAGCGGCTACCTTTCTTGGTGTTCATCAGCAGATGATACATCTTCTGGAACTCGCGGTCGCATACAATCGTCACAAAATCAATGCTGTCACTCATCTTGTAGATCGTGTCCTTGAAATGAGCCATGGTCTCGATCTCGCCCATGCAGTTGGGGTCGTCGGCACGAACGAAAGCGATATAGACCCAATGACCCTTGAGGGAGTCGAGGGAAAACATCTTCTTCTCCACATCAGGAAGCTCGCCTAAGGGCATAGTGTCCACAGCCTCAGTCTGCTGGCGACGCAGGCTCTTGAGCAGGTTGTCTGCCACGACCTGATGCTGCGAGAACTTGGTGCGTTGGGCTATGAGTTTGATCATCGCCACCACTTTATCTTGCTTATACAGAGAGTTGTAGTAGCATTCTCCCAAAGCCTGAAGAGCAGCCAGCTCTCGGATCTGCTCGTGTCGCAGGAACGGGTCGACACCCAGGGAGTCGACAAAAACAGCATACTCCAGATTCTCGATCCAATAGGCCAGTCTCGGCTGCTTTATATATCTGCTACCCAAGGAGATGGAGTTGGCATAGAGGGCCGAGAACAGGGTCATATAGTTGTCGTCGTAAGCCAGCACATACTGGTCTTTGATGAACTGTTCGAAAACACTCTTTCTCGAGCCGAGGCGCATCTCGAGGCGCATCTTGGCCAGATTATACCGTTTGTAACGGTTGAAGAAATCATTCCCTTCAATATCAGGACAGTATCTGTTCACTTCCATCACCAGGCTGTCGAAATACTGCTTCTTGGGACGATAGCGCATGTCCATCACGGCACGATGATCCATAATATACTTGCTGACAACGCCTTCAAACTTGCCAATCAAGTAGTTGACATCATCTTTAGGAAGCCCTACAAACTGGACGGGAAGCGTGACGGGATCGAGGAAGATGTTCTTCTGCTCATCGATATTCCAGTCGAAATCCTCCACAACAACATCATAGGTTCTGCCCGGCTCTACAAAGAACGATTGCGAGTAGTTCTCGATCTGTATAGCCACCAGCATAGGAGTGTTGGCATAGCATTTCACTTCAAAAAAATGCTCGGGACTGATGCGGCAAGTGTCGACCAACATCTCCAAATTCGATATTTTGTCGGCATATTTGTAGAGCTCAACCATCTTTCCCTCGGCGTCGTCAACGGTACCTCGGATGGTGATATTAGTCTGTGCCACAGCAATATTCAGCAACAGAAAGAGTGAGATTATGCAGGTTGTCAAGTGCTTCATTTCAGTCAATTTTGTCATCAAAACCAAATGCAAAATTACGAATAATATATATAAATCACGTGCCCGAACAAAAATTATTATCAACAATTTTGCTAACAACGTCCGGAAACAACAGAAACACCCCAACCCGACACACCCGACACAAGCCCATCAAACACCCTAGAAGCCGACAGGCTGCCAGGCATCAATTCCGTATTTAGTTCGGATTTGATTCGGAATTGATACGGAATTGATACGGAATTGATAGCTGCTAACCCTTTGTTTGCAATAGGATAAGTCTACCACAAATACCGTTTTTGCATTATTTATGATTTCCACGTCCATATTTTTTCTTATTTTTGCATCGTGGAAATATTATCACGAATCATAAAGTATCACATCAAATAACACAATTCAACATTTTGTATTCTAAAATATTGTCCACAAGCAAATATACCCAATATATGGCTCAAAACACCAACAATAAACGACCAAAGTCCGTGCGATTGGGGCGCTGGAGATGGATTCTCCTGGGCATTACGGTAGCAATGGCCTTGGTGGCTCTTTTCGTCATAAATCGGATCGGCCATCAGATCGCCCGATCCGAGCAACAGAAGGTCCAGATATGGGCTGCCGCCATTGCACAAAAGGCTCAGCTTGTGAACTATATGGAAGCATTCTTCGAAGAGGTCGCAACCGAAGAACACTCAAAAATGGAGTTCTACACCCGCGCTCAACAGATGGCCTTCACCCAAAGCCTCAACAATAGCGCCAGCCTCTTCTTCACAGACTATATCACAGCCAACCGGACCATTCCAGTCATTATTACAGACAAGGACTCTAACATAACGGCTTTCAACAATATAGACCTACCGGAAGGAACCGACAAACTAGCCGGCGACCTTCACAAAGAGTTCTCCAAGGAACCGCCAATCCCCTACTCCGTTTGGGGTATGCAGTTTGTTCTGCACTACAAAGAATCGAGCATCTATACCGACCTGCGCAAGGTTCTCGACGAGCTCACGCAGTCGTTTCTCGACGAAATCACCAACAACTCCGTCGCCGCCCCCGTTCTGGTCGTCGACAGCCTTCAGGAATACGTGATCGGTAGCGGAAACATCAAGGAATCAGAAATCGGACAACCCGACCTCCTTGCCGCCAAGCTTTGCGAAATGCAGGACGAGAACACCCCCATCGAAATCCGCCTGTCCAACAACCAACGAGCCTATGTGTTTTACGAAAGCACGCCATTACTAAAGGCATTGCATTGGATTCCAGCACTCTACATCTTTGTAATCCTTGTACTCCTCGTTGTCTCATACTTCCTCTTCAGAACAGCACGCAGCAACGAGCAGAACCTCATCTGGGTTGGTATGGCAAAAGAGACAGCCCACCAGCTCGGAACTCCCATATCATCCCTCATCGCCTGGACCGAATACCTGAAAGACAAGCCTTTCGAAGAGAAATATGCACTCGAAGTCCGCAAAGACCTTGACCGACTGGAGACCATCACGCATCGATTCTCCAAGATCGGCTCCGTGCCCGAGCTGAAAGAAGAGAACGTCTGCGAAGTCATCCAAGAAGCGATAGACTACCTTAAAGGGCGCACATCCAAGAAGATAAACTTCGTAACGAACTACCCGAACGAGCCCCTGGTAATCCCCCTTAACCGCTATCTCTTCGAATGGGTCATCGAAAACATCTGCAAGAATGCTATTGACGCGATGGACGGCAAAGGCACCTTTACCGTAATCGTCAGCAACGACGCAAGAAACGTCATCATCGACCTCTGCGACACAGGCAAAGGTATCCCTACCTCAACACAGAAACACATTTTCGAAAGCGGCTTCACCACCAAACAACGAGGATGGGGCCTGGGACTTTCTTTGGCAAAACGTATCATCAACGAATACCATAGAGGCAAGATATTCCTCAAGTATTCGGTCGAAGGCCAAGGCTCCGTATTCAGAATCCTGCTACGAAAGAACTAAAACTACACAAATCCCCCAAGCATGAAAAAGCTCATCATAATCCCCCTACTCTCCCTCCTCATCTCGACCACTCTGGCTCAGGAGTTTATATCACACACAAATACCGTCAAAAACGGCTACAACTTCTGGGTATACACCCCCGTCAACCCCGACAGTAGCGCCGAGATCAAACCTCTGGTTCTGTTCCTACATGGTGCAAGCCTATGCGGCAACAACCTCAGCCGAGTGATGAGATACGGCCCGTTGGACGCACTCAAACGCGGACTGATACTCGACGCCCTTGTTGTAGCGCCCCAAAATCCCGGAGGAGCCTGGAGCCCCGAAAAAATCATGAATGTCCTGAATTGGGTGAAGGAGAATTACGGCTACGACGAAGACCAGCTGTATGTCATCGGAATGAGCCTCGGAGGATACGGGACACTTGATTTCGTAGGCACCTACCCCGAAAAAGTGGCAGCAGCTATGGCCATGTGCGGCGGAGCAAACCTCCGACAAGGATATTGCGGTCTGAACGAAGTGCCGCTCTGGATTCTTCACGGAACAGCCGACAGAGACGTAGGACTGAAAGAATCCCAGAAAGTTGTAAACGCCATGAAGAACTGTGGATATACCGACAGGCTGATTTTCACCAAACTACAAGGTGTCGACCACGGAGGTCCCGCCCGCCTTTTCTACATCAACGAAGTATACGACTGGCTCTTCGAACATCGTCTTACCGACCCAGACCGACCGGTAAACACCAGCTACACCATCACCCCCGAATCCATGAAGAACCCCTATAGGAAGCTCACCCCAAGAACCATCCCCGTACGCTCCGGAAACAAGAACGACAGCAAGAAGACCGAAGGAATCGACGAAACCAACGAAGAATCCACCTCTCCCGACACCACAGCATCCCCCAAGCCGGCAACAGGAGAAAAGAGATACCATACCATCAAGAAAGGCGACACCCTAGGGAAGATAGCCCAAAACAACCACACGACCGTAAAGAAGCTCTGCCAACTGAACAACATCAAAGAGACAACATTACTTCAAATCGGGAAGAAACTACGAGTCAAGTAAACACAATAAATCCTACAAAGACCAGTTTCCCACGAACACAATTGAGACCACTACAATAAAAGCCGAGCACTACCGCCCGGCTTTTTTCTTTGTATACGACAAAGACACAAACTATCTCTCCATCACACGCTTTATAGCAGCTATGAAATTGGCAATATCTTGCTCGGTTGTATCAAAGGAACACATAAAGCGCACAACATTCTCAGCTTCATCCCAGTCGTAGAAGAAATACTCGTTCAGCAAATCGTGCCAAACATCCCTCGGCATCTGCACAAACACTCCATTTGCCTGAACGGGATACATAACCTTCACACCAGCCATATCCTTCAGTCCGTTATATAGCAATTGCGCCATAGCGTTGCTATGCTCCGCGTTTCTACGCCACAAGCCAGTTGTGATATACGCCTCAAACTGAGCGGCAACGAAACGCATCTTAGAACAAAGCTGCGTCATTTGCTTACGGCGATATTTCATATCAACATCCAAAGCAGGATTGAGTATTACCGCACTTTCGCCCATCAGAAGACCGTTCTTTGTTCCCCCAAAAGAGAGACAGTCAACACCTTGGTCGGTTGTCATCTCTTTGAAAGAGACCTCCCGTCCCAACTGCTTGCTTAACGACACGATTGCATTAGCAAGCCGCGCGCCATCCATATGCAGATACATGTCATATTCATGCGCCAGATCCGCCAGAGCCTTTATCTCCTCTAACGTATACAACGTTCCCAACTCAGTAGACTGGGTTATCGATATTGCCCTAGGCTGGGAATGATGTTCAAATCCGAAGCCATGCAGCTGGGTTCTTACAAGATCAGGGGTAAGCTTCCCATCTGGAGTGGGGACGGTCAGCAGTTTGCTACCCACTATACGTTGGGGAGCACCACATTCATCAACATTAATGTGAGCCGTCTCCGCACAAACCACAGCATGATGTGATCTGCACATCGCATCTATATTCAGCACATTAGCTCCCGTTCCGTTGAAGACAAAATAGACCTTCGCCTGAGAGCCGAACAAATCTTTGAAAAGTTCTTCCGTACATTTGCAGTATTCATCATCGCCATAAGCCAAAGCATGTTCGACATTAGCGTTCTTGATTGCCTCTAATATTTCAGGACTGATGCCCGAGTGGTTGTCGCTACCGAATCCTCGTTTCATAATATATATAGTATATAGAAAAAGCAAGCGGCACGAATGTCACTTGCTTTTGTATTATCGATTTATTATCTGTCCATTGTCATCAGCATTTCGCCATTATCCTTGCAACGCTGCAACTGCTTGATCAGAAACTCCATAGCCTCTACAGAGTTCATGTCGGAGAGATGGTTGCGAAGGACGAGTGTGCGGCTGAGGATTGCCGGATCTACCAGCAGGTCGTCGCGACGGGTGCTCGATGCCGTAATATCTATCGCAGGGAAAATGCGTTTGTTGGAGAGCTTGCGATCCAGCTGGAGCTCCATGTTACCCGTACCCTTGAACTCCTCAAAAATGATGTCGTCCATCTTCGAGCCGGTCTCCGTCAAAGCCGTAGCGATGATAGTGAGCGAGCCACCATTCTCGATATTTCGCGCAGCTCCGAAGAAACGCTTGGGCTTCTGTAATGCATTGGCTTCAACACCACCCGAAAGCACCTTTCCCGATGCAGGCTGGACGGTATTATAGGCACGAGCCAGACGAGTGATGGAGTCAAGAACGATCATCACATCATGTCCGCTCTCTGTGAGACGCTTAGCCTTTTCAAGGACGAGATTGGCAATTTTCACATGGCGCTCGGCAGGTTCGTCGAAAGTGGAAGCGATCACCTCGGCATCGACACTACGTTGCATATCCGTCACCTCTTCGGGACGCTCGTCAATAAGAAGCACCATCAGATAAACCTCGGGGTGATTGTATGCGATAGCATTGGCGATCTCTTTAAGGAGAGTGGTTTTACCCGTCTTAGGCTGAGCAACGATAAGTCCACGTTGGCCTTTTCCGATAGGGGTAAAAAGATCCACGATACGAGAAGAGATAGTGGCGTGAGGATGGCCGGTAAGTCTGAATTTCTCCTGGGGGAAGAGAGGAACCATCGACTCGAAGGCGATACGGTCTCTCGCCTGCTCTGGAGCCAAACCATTGATCTCGATCACTTTAACCATAGTAAAAAACTTGTCCGACTCCTTGGGAGGACGGATGGTTCCGACCACGGTATCGCCCTGCTTCAATCCATAGGTGCGAATAATATTCTGGGAAACATAAACATCGTCGGGAGAAGGAAGATAATTATAGTCCGAAGAGCGCAGGAAACCGAACCCGTCTCCCATCATCTCCAACACACCTTCTGCTTCGACAACGCCTTCCAGCATAGCCGGCATTCCGGAATAGAGCTGCTCTCTGAATTTCGGAGACTCCAAAGTCTGAGGAACTTCTTCCTCAGCTCCTTCAACCTCTTCATCATCCTCATTGAACTGATCGTCAAGATAGAACACGCCACCAAGCTGCTCATCATCCTCCTCTTCTCCCTTCTCCTCTTTCAAAGCGGGGGTTGGGGCATTCTCCTCTTTTTCAACAGGAGCAACATCAGGAGTTTCCTCTTTTTTCTTGGGGCGGCCACGCTTCTTCTTGGGAGCAGCTTCGGGCTCCTTTACGGCAGAAGCCTCCTTTACGGGATCTTCCTTTCGGGCATCTTCACTTACGATAGAAGTGACGTTGATTCTGCTGCCCGTGCTCATCACATCGGGGATCTCAGGCACTTCGATAGCGTTGATATCATGTTTGGCGGCATGGTTCTCCATGTTGGCCTCGTTGACGATAGATTCTACAGCATCGTTCAGCTCTTTCTTTGCCGCAGCCTCCTCGGCCTTCTTCTTGGCATTCAGAGATTTTTTCTTTCCTCGCGAAGTGGACATACTCGTACCGGCGATGGGCTTGGGCGTTTTGCGAGCACGACGTTGGCGGGGTTCGCCTTCTTCCTCTTTCTGAAGATCCTCTTCCGAAGGGTTCTTGGATTGGCGGTCGATAATAGTCATGATAAGTTCGTCTTCCGAGAAACGGCTGGGCATGAAAACGCCCATTTTTTTTGCAATCTCTGCCAGCTCGTTCTTGTCTTTTTGTTCCAGTTCTTTCTTATGGTACATGGGAAAGTATAGTATGTTAGTGTAATTCTTGAAAATCATCTCCACGTATATAGCGTGGAAAATGTTGATTTATAAAACAAAAAAAGGAAAATTTGTGCGATCTGTCGCTCTTTTTGACAATGCAAAAATAACTTTTTTTTCATTAATAGCCAATTTTTTTTTGTTATTCGTGTAAAAAAGTGTACTTTTGAATGTTTTAATAGGACTTTCATTCTTTATGTATAGTCATATTAAAACAATGATAATCATAGTAGATAGGTAAAAATATATAATAATCTAAATTACTCAAAAAAATGAACATTCCCGAAACTTTAAAGTACACCCAGGACGACGAATGGGTACGCATTGATGGCGAATTTGCTTATGTTGGTATTACCGATTACGCTCAGCACGAACTTGGCGATATCGTTTTCGTAGACGTTGATTGCGAAGGCGACACCATCGAAGGTGGCGAAGCTTTTGGTTCTATCGAAGCTGTAAAGACCGTTGCTGACCTCCTCATGCCCGTTACCGGCGAAGTTGTTGAGTTCAACGCCGCTCTCGAAGATGCAGCTTGCATCAACAGCGATCCTTATGGTGCTGGTTGGATCATCAAATTCAAACCCGCCAACATGGCTGACATCGACGGTCTCCTCGACGCAGCTGCTTACAAAGCAAAAATTGGTGCATAATCATTTGATTTTCACTAAACATAAAGAGGCATCCTTCCTTGGATGCCTCTTGTTTTTTCTCCCCTCATAGCCTCTAGGCTCGCAGCAGCCATAGTCTCCGACAAGGAGATTGCGACATTGGTGCGACAATAGAGCGACGCTAGCACCCGCCTAGAGCGGAGCTAATCCGGAAACAAAAAAAAGAGCCATCGTTCGACAGCTCTTCTCCTTTTTTTGTGGTCCTTCTTGGGTTCGAACCAAGGACCTACTGATTATGAGTCAGTTGCTCTAACCAACTGCGCTAAAGGACCGATTCCGTATGCAAAATGCCTTCTGAAATCGTTTGCAAAAGTACACAATTTCCGCAAAATACAAAAAAATATTTTCAATCTTCCCGTGCCTAATCAGGCTAATCTTCTCAATTTCAAACCTCCATTGACACACATATTTTTTTCACAACAGCCTCCTTACACATTTTTTCTCTTCAAAAGACTTCTATTTCAAGAAAAATTAGTACTTTTGCAAACTCAAAAACAAGCATCAAACTATGGGCAGAATCCTAGCAATCGACTATGGGATAAAACGTACCGGAATCGCCGTGACCGACCCGCTTCGCATCATCGCAACCGGATTAACTACCGTCGACACCCCAAAACTGATGGATTTCCTCAAAGACTACTGTCAGAGAGAGGAGGTCGACGCCTTCGTCGTTGGAGAAGCCAAACACCTCAACAACACCCCGGCCGAAAGCGCCCAGATCATAGAGCCCTTCGTTGAGAAACTCAAGGAATCTTTCCCAACAAAAGAGCTGCATCGCATCGACGAACGGTTCACCTCAAAAATGGCCTTTCAGACCATGATCGATAGCGGCCTCAAGAAGAAACAACGACAGAACAAAGCCCTCATCGACGAAATAAGCGCCACCCTCATGCTCCAGAATTTCATGCAGCAACAAGCACTTTCCGGAAGATAATATATAATAATATAGTACATATATATAATACAGAACCACAATGATACTCCCTATCGTACCCTACGGCGATCCTGTACTCCGCAAGATCTCCAAACCCATCGACAAAGACTATCCCAACCTCAAAGAGCTCATAGCCAATATGTACGAGACCATGTATGGCGCCGATGGCGTAGGTCTTGCCGCACCTCAGATCAACCTCAACATCCGCCTTGTCGTCATCGGATTCCGCCCCTACGACGAGAAGACCGACACCTATGCCGACAAAGCCGTAGAATACACCCTCATCAATCCCGAGATCCTTGAGAGCGGCGAAGGCAAAGACTACTTCTGCGAAGGCTGCCTCAGCATTCCCGACATCCACGAGGATGTCCTTCGCCCCACCACCATCCATCTCCATTGGTTCGACGAGAACTTCGTCGAGCACGACGAATGGATTGACGACATGTTCGCACGTGTCGCCCAGCACGAGATCGACCACCTTGACGGCAAGGTGTTTACCGACCGACTGAGCACCCTACGCAAAACCTTCGTAAAAAGGAAACTCAACGACGTAGCCTCCGGGAAATATGCCGTACGCTATAAGATGAAACGCAAGAAATAACAACCTGACAATAACCCAAAATCATGAAACGCATCGCACTAGCATTCGGAATCCTCGGCACCATGGCCATGGTAGCCTGTGGTCCCAACCGCAATAAAGAAATCCAACAGATCGAACAGGCCGAAGCCTCGCTTCTCGGCAACGTCGCCTCCGTAGTGATGGACACCACCCTCGGCGCACAAACCATCGACCTCTACCTCCAGTTCGCCAAAGACTTCCCCAACGACAGCCTCACCCCCGAGTATCTGTACCGCGCAGCCGACATCGCCTTCAATATGGGCAACGAACAAAAAGCACTCGACTGCTTCAACCAAATCATCGACAACCACGAGACCTATCGCAACCTCGGCAACTGCTACTTCATGCTCGGAGAATGCTATAGCGCCCTCGGCCAGTACCAGGAAGCAAAAGAGGCATATGGCGAGTTCGTCAAACTCTTCCCCGACCACCCTCTGGCAAAAGACACCCGCTACCAGCTGGAGCACAACATGATCGGTCTCTCTCCCGAAGAGATGCTTAAGGCTGTCATCGAGAATGCCGCCTTAGCCGAAGAGATTCAATAAAAGAAAAAAAAGAGCAACTATAAGAAACAGAAAGGGCAACCTCCTCAGGTCGCCCTTTTTTCATTTATCTCCTTGCGGCCGATCACTCAGGATAATACTCCGAGAAGGTATGATCATCATACAAGACCACAAATTTCACTATTTTTTTCTGACTGCCGAGAATCGGCTGAATGAATGTAACAGCAGAAGAGATTTCATTTTTTCGATTCTCATTGATTGGAGCCGTTTCCGTTCCCGACACCTCCGTTCCGGGTTCTTTAACGACAACCGCACGTTCCTGCTCCACAACCTTAGTCGAGGCCGGTTGCAAAGAAGACTGAACAGGGAGAGGGGAAGACTGCGGCACAGGAGCCGAGAACAGATCCATCTCACGAGCAGGAGCAGCCGCTTGAGGCGACGATTGCCCGAAATCCAACTGACCTGAAGTTGCAGCATTATCAAAAACCAACTCACCTACACTTCCATTATTTACCCCAACTAACTCAGCTGGATTTTCATCTATTTTTATTTTAGCAGGCTCACCAGAGGCGGAATCCGAAGTTGGCGCAGGAGCAACAGCAGCTGCCTGAGGCTGCACCCTGGCATTGGAATCATACATTTCACCCTTGCCAAACATCAGCCAACTGATGTCGATTTCAGGATAACGGGTAACAACCTTCATGATAAAATCCAAGCTAGGTTTGTTGCGTTCCGACAAAATATGAGACATTCCAGAAGGCTGAATTCCGATCTCTTCGGCAAACTGTTTTGCAGTAATATTTTTGGCCTTTAAAATGAGATTTATACGATTTACCATATTTTTACTTATGTAATATCACTTGTTTTGATTTACAAAAGTACATATATTTTTGTAAATAGCAAAATAAATTTTTGTAATTTACAACTGTACATATACACATGATTTAAATTATTTATTTAACCACAATACGTAATTACTTATATTACAATGAATAAATAATAATATTTTTCAAATTTTCAAAATAAGCTGCTATGACTAAATATATTTTATGAATTGTTTGATAATCAATTTGTCAAATGTTGATTATTAAGCTTTTACATTATGTAAATTGTAATACAACCACTATTTTCCACATATTACATATGTTATTGGTTTATTTTTGTAAAATTTACATTTGTTTTGCATATTCACATTTGTATTTTGTGGCAATTTACAAATATAATTCACAAATGTCATTTTTAAAATTTGGCGTCTAACGCGCGTTTTTGAGTCTTGACTGATGCCTGTATATTTTACGGATAGTTTTGCGCTCTATGTGCGTTTTTCTGGATTCAACTTTTGAGCACAAAAAAAAAGCAAGAAAGAGGATTCGAAGAAGTCTCCCTCCTATTCCAAGTTTAGATCCGTATCCAATCGCTTGCCCGGGACACCTACCCCCTACCCTATCCTGGGGAGCCATAGAAAAAATATCATGGTATCCAATCGTCAGCAAAAAATCCTAATACATTACCCGACACGATAATCTAAAACCCCAAATTCACACACTCTACTTCTGCCACTTTTTCATAATCCGACAAAGTTAAATCTTTATTCAATCGACAAAGTACCCGACTTAGATTTTAATACCCTAAAAACAGAGCCCACAAATTTACGAGAACAGAAAAAAGAAAGACAGGAGCACTACCCTATTCTATTTTTCTGATTCTCGAGAGGTTGACAATACGCAAATTACCACATAACCTATTGTATACCAGGCGTTCACACCAAATAATTCACAAACAAAATTCCGAGAACAAAACACAAACAAACCATATTTTTAATTTTTTTTGAAAAAAATCACTTTTTATATAATAAATAATGAATAGTCGCGTTATTTAGAGCAGATATTAGAAATAGTTCAAACATTTATATTATGAAAAGAAGTATTATTACACTTTGCATCGTCATGGTTGTTGCTATGCTGGCAGCTTCTTGCTCTCACAAGACATGTCCCGCTTACCGCGGCTCCATCTCCGAAAATATTGTAGTGAACGACTAATCTGTCTTCAACACAATAACAGCAACGCCGTGTAGTCGAAAGACCACACGGCTTCTTGTTTTATAGCAACTCTTTAAAATTATCTTTTGAGTCTTACAAAGGTCTCCTTATATCCATCCGCCCTTCAAGAAAGAGTAACCAGCCCCTTATCCCACGTTCCCTCCTCCAAAGAACAAGACCTCAAACCGAAGACCAAGTTCATTATCCAACACCCCAACCGCCATATATCCCAATCACATATACTCTCCCCACAAAAAAAGCTACAACCACATTGTCCGATATCCCATCATCATATATCCATCCCAACCCAATCAAAAACAAAGGGACAATCCCAAATGGACTGTCCCTATTTGTTATCGCAAGCAGATCGACTCTACCTGCAGACCTTATCTCTTAGAGGTTGATCTTTTCGTTTACCATAGCGATGATCTCAGCTTCGCGCTTGAGGGCAGCAGCTTCGATTTCGGCAGCCTTAGCCAGGATGTCGTTCTTGAAAGCCTCGTCCTTAAGAGAGCTGGCGTTGATCTTAACGTTGAGATGTGCGCCCATAACAGCACTACGTGCTGCGAGAGCACCAACACCTCCGTCGGTAACGCTAGCGGGGTTACCCCACTCTACCATAGCGCCACAGATTTCGAAAGCCTCGAAGCTCTTCTGCATAGTGCGGAAAGGAACCTCGGTAGCGAACTTGGTAGCCTCCTGGATGGCGGCAGAACGTGCAGCCTTCTCCTCGTCAGTCTTCTTGGGAAGACCGAAAGCGTTCATAATCATATTGAAAGCATTGGTATCTTCGTCAACAAGGCGGAGCAGCTCGTCCTTGATAGCCTGACCCTTGACGGCGATGTCGGAGAATTTCTCCCATTCGTCATCATAAGCAGCTTTGCCGCCGGTAAGGTTAGCCACCATAGTGCCGAGGGAAGCAGCCATAGCACCCATGTATGCGCTTACGGAACCACCACCAGGAGCGGGGCTTTCGCTTGCGGTCTCATCGCAGAAACCTACGCAGGTGAGGTCAACAAGTTTCTTCTGGCTGTTGTCTTCGATGAGATATTCGATAACTTTCTCTTTGGGGTTGAAGGGTTTGAGGTCGTCGAGACCCATGCTCTTGATGGCAACCTTCATGATTTCCTCTTCGCTTACGCCAAGGCTGCGCTGCTGTTTAGCAAGATAGTACTTGCCGGCGTCGATGAGGACGCTCTTGGGGATAAGACCCACGATCTCGCAACCGGTAACGCGGATGCCGCGGTTCTGAGCGCAACGGCAAACTTCGTCGAAGCATTTGTGTACGGGGGCAACCTTGATGGAGGTAATGTTCATGGAAACCTGAGCGATGCCGTAATCCTCTATATACCAGCCGATAGCCTTGGTACCTTTGAGAGTTCCGGGGATCATGATAGGTTTGCCGTTTTCGTCCTTCATAGGCTTGCCGCTAGGCTTGCCACCTTCGCGCTGGGGACGACCCTTCTCGCGTACGTCGAAAGCGATGGCGTTAGCGCGACGGGTAGAAGTGGTGTTGAGGTTGTAGTTGATAGCCACGAGGAAGTCGCGTGCGCCAACCTGGGTAGCACCAGTCTGAGCGCTACGATCGTTCCATACGTTGGGACCGAAATCGGGTTTCCACTCCTCGGTTCCGAGTCGGGTAGAGAGGCTCTCATATTCGCCGGTACGGCAGTATGCGAGGTTGCGACGCTGGGGCTGGAAAGCAGCCTCTTCGTAGCAGTAGATAGGGATATTCAGTTCTTCGCCAAGACGTTTGCCGAGCTTATGAGCATACTCAACAACCTCTTCCATGGTGATGTTGCTCACGGGGATGAGGGGGCACACGTCGGTAGCACCCTGTCGGGGGTGAGCACCATGATGCTGACGCATGTCGATAAGCTCGCCAGCTTTCTTCACTACGCGATAGGCTGCTTCGAGAACAGGCTCGGGCTCGCCGACGAAAGTGATAACGGTACGGTTGGTGGTGGCACCTGGATCGACATCGAGAAGTTTGACGCCGTCAACCTTTTCGATCTCAGCAGTAACCTGGTTAATGATATTCATGTCGCGGCCTTCGGAGATGTTAGGCACGCATTCGATGAGCTGTTTCATAATATATTATTCGTTTAATTATTTAGCAATCAAAACAATTCGAAGATTATACCTTCTTCAAACAGTAGCACAAAGATACATCTTTTTCTTTAGATAACAAATAAATATAATAAATACTTATTAACATAACCTGTTGAGACGCCCCTTGGCCCTGAGGACAGAAGCCCGACATCTTGAGAAGTCCGTCTTCCTCTGCCCCTAGCGGACAAACAGCCGCATGTCGCTCTCTTGCTACAGTTCCTTCACATAGCTCCAGCTTCCCATCGTCCTCCCGTTGTGTTCTATGGAGGTGGTGTGGAAAAGCCGGAAGCCCAGCTTCTCGTAGAACCGGCAGTTGCCTTCTGAGTTGGTGAAGAGGCAGAGGCGCGAGCCTCCATGCTGTCTCACGTAAGGGATCACGACCTCGTCGATCATCCTTGACCCGAACCTCCTGCCTTGATAGTCGGGGTCAACTACGAGGGAGCTGATATACCAGGCCTTCTTCTCCATCTCGTGGCAGGGAAGTCCGGCATCGGCATCCATCTTCGGCCAGCTCTCGATGGCAGGCTTGTCTGCCGTCTTGTAGATCTTCGCGAAGCCCGCGAGCAGATACCTGAGGTCCGACGGCTTCTTGTAGTCCGGAGCATGAAGCTGCACCACGCCCACGAGCTTCACTCCGTCGCGTAGCTCAAGGAAATGGGCAGCCTTGCGGTTGGCCTTGTATTCCGAAGCTATTATCGCATGGAGGTAGTCCATCCTCTGCTTCTCGTCGGGGAAGAAGAGGGTGAAATAGTCATAGGGGAAGAAAGCGCGTGCGGCAATATCGGCGCAGGTCTTTATCTCGTTTCTTTTCATGGCAGACAGCAATGGGTCAAATCATCCGTTCCCGATCTTTCGGTTTTCTGAAAAAAGCTATTCGTCCTTGCGGTTGGGGTTCTTGGGGAACCAGCCTTTTCTCACACGTTCGCGTTGTTCGAACAGCTCCACGATGCCCCACAACGAGGCACAACCCACCACGCCCAGGAGCGACGAGAGGATGACATTGCCAACAAACAGAGACACTGCCAGGAAGACGATGCCGACGAGGGCGAAAGCCCACCAGCAGCCAACCCCGAAATGGTACTCGGCTTTAATGACAATAGGGTGAAAGAAACCGATAACCACAAAGGTCGTGATCGCGATTATTAGTCCTATATAATGCATTGTCGATAATATTGATTAACGTTTCAATTATGATCTTTTTAACTCTTCTTTTTTTTCCACAACTCTTCACCTCTACCAATAGACCGCTACACCTACCAGCGCCGCTATCAGCAGCATCGCTATCGGCCCCGGACGCCGCATCTTGCTCCCTTCTCGCTTCGGAAGGACCGTCACCACGAAAGCGGCAACAAAGAGCGCTACCGAGACCACCAGCTGCTTCATATCTCCGTCAAGGCTGCCGAAGTTGGCGGCATTCATGAGCGAGAGCGCCGCCGAGGCTATGATGCCCACCACGGCGAGGCGCAGCATCTTCAGCACAAACTGCACCACAGGCAGCTCCTTATACCGAGAGAGGAGGTAGTTTACTCCGAGTATCAGCACCACGGGAAGCAGCACCACGCCTAGCGAGGCCACGACGGCACCTGCCACCGAAAGCCCTTGACCATACCCTTCAGCCTGCATGGCAGCATAGCCGGCATAGGTAGCCGAGTTGATGCCTATGGGTCCTGGCGTCATCTGCGACAACGCCAGCAGGTCGGTAAACTCCTGCGTCGTGAGCCACCCCTGACGCTCCACCACTTCGCTCTGGATCAGCGCCACCATGGCGTAGCCTCCACCAAAGGTGAAGACGCCGATCTTGAGGAATGTGAGAAAAAGTTTCAGGAGCATGGTATCGTGACTATTTGTGGATCTGTTGGTTGATATTCGTTTTCTTTCTGCCGAGGAAGTAGACGACCGCCAGCGCCATCACGCCCACTATCACCCATACGGGAGAGACGCCGAGCAACGCTATCAGCACTACTGCCGCCACGGGTATCCAACAGGTAGACCATCCTATCTTGGCGCTCTTCGCCAGACGGACGACGGGGGCGGCAATCAACGCCACCACGACCGGACGCACAGCCATAAAGGCATGCTCCACATGAGGGTTGTCGCTAAGCCTCCTATAGAGTATCGCCACCAGGAGGATGATCGCTATCGGAGCCAGTACCGTGCCGCAGATGGCCGACACAGAGCCCTTCAGCCCCTTCAGCCTGTTCCCCACCACGGCAGCCATATTCACAGCAAACACCCCCGGCATAGCCTGCGACAACGCCAGCACATCCAGGAACTCCTCTGCCGTCAGGCTACGGCTTTTTCTCACCAGCTCCTCTTCCATCAACGGGATCATGGCATAGCCGCCCCCGATAGTGAAGGTTCCGATCTTGGCGAAGGTGAGAAAAAGGTTCATGTTGCGAATATAATAAATAATAACGAGAAAAAATAATCTGTATTGTCTATAATGACAAAAAAAAGTCCGCCTAGGCTTAATTTTAACTTTCATCTTGATGGAAACGTTGACTATGCAGAGACAACAGGAATGATAATCAGAAAGACAAATTCTGTCTTTATAGCAGACTTCGCCCCCCCCAAAAAAAGAAAAATTTCTTTAGCCGTCAGCAATCCGCTTCAACAACCTACCAAAAGCAGCCACATCCCTTGGCGTCCCACAAAAAATCACCAGAATATGCTCTCTAACACAAAGAAAAGCTCCACGTTTCATGCCTACCATCCAAGGACCTTTCTATCTACCCATTTAAAAATTAATATTCCTATTTAGAAAAAACTTCGTATCTTTGTAGAATAGTAATGGTGTGGTAGCACGCCACTATAGAACAAACAATCAGACTGTTATAACACACGACCCATATGTCACGATTTATCTTTTTCGGCGTTTTCATGGTTTTCATCATCATCATGCTGGCCATGGATCTCGGCGTTTTCCACAAGGACGACCACGAGGTCAAGATGAAAGAGGCTGGCCTCTGGACCGCCATCTGGGTGCTCCTCTCCATGCTCCTGGCCGTCATCATCCGTCTCCATGCCGAATGGATCCACGGCATCGACACCGTGGAAGAGCTCTTCGCCTATGCCTCCGGAACACCCCTCGAGCACATGCTCGTCGACTCCAAGTCCTTTGCCGACAACCTCACCATCTACCGCAAGGAGCTTGCCTCGCAGTATCTGGCCGGCTATTTCCTTGAAGAGAGCCTCTCCATCGACAACATCTTCGTGATGATCATGATCTTCATCTCCTTCGGCATCGACAAGCGCTACTACCATCGTGTCCTCTTCTGGGGCATCCTCGGCGCCATCGTGCTCCGCTTCATCTTCATCTTCGCCCTCGGCGCCCTCGTCGAGCAGTTCAGCTGGGTGCTCGCCATCTTCGGCATCATACTCATCTTCAGCGGCATCAAGATGTTCAAGGACGACAGCGACGAGCCCATCGATACCGAGCGCCATCCTATGGTGCGCTTCTGCACCCGCTATTTCCGCGCCACGCCCAAGATGGACGGCCACAACTTCTTCAGCAAGATCGACGGCAAGACCTACATCACGCCCCTCTTCATCGTGCTGATGGTCATCGAGTTCAGCGACATCATCTTCGCCGTCGACTCCATCCCCGCCGTCTTCTCCGTCACTACCGACACCTTCATCGTCTACTTCTCCAACATCTTCGCCATCATGGGCCTGCGCTCCCTCTTCTTCCTCCTCAGCGGCGTGAAGGACATGTTTTGGATGCTCAGCTACGGCCTCGGCCTCCTGCTCTGCTTCATCGGCGCCAAGATGATCCTCGGCGAGTTCACCTCCATCCATCTCTCCACCACAGTCTCCCTCTGCGTCATCCTCGGCATCCTCGCCCTCAGCATCCTCCTCAGCCTCCTCTTCCCCAAGAAGAGCACGCCCGTCGAGAGCTGACCCCTTGGGCATCAGCCAGAGACAACAAAAAGACGACAACCCTCTGATTCCTGAGAAAAAGACATCGCGACCCTCGCAGACAAACCTAGAAGCCTCTTACCAACCCTAGCAGGTAACACAAAAAGAACCTCGTCAAACAAAAAAAGAATAAAAAAAAACACGCATATGATTATTCTCGCTATCTCTAACGGCTGGAAGACAGCCTGCATGATTGTGGCAATGATTGCCGTATTCTATTTCTTCCTCATCAAGCCCCAGAAAGACAAGACCAAAGCCGAAGAGGCCTATCGCGACGCCCTCAAGAAAGGCGACAAGGTGATGACCACCGGCGGCATCCATGGCGTCATTGCCTCCGCCGACAAAACCCACGTCGAGCTCGAAGTGGCCCCCGGCACCCGCATGAAAGTCGCCAAGAGCGCCATCATGGACATCCCTGCTCCCAAGGCTAAGAAATAAGCCAGGCCATCCTCGTCCTCACCCGCCAACCGCCGGCAGGGAGGGAAAAGCAACACGACCTTTCCCACCCTGCCCTTTCAATCCTTATGGCAACCTCTCCGCATCATATCCTGGCCCTCGTGGCCCTCCTCCTCTTTGCCTCCTGCCGACAGCCCGAGCCCATGCTCCATACCGGCGACCTCCTCTTCGTCATGGGCAAGGGAGCCATGGACCAAGCCATAAGACAGGCCACCGGCGACGTCACCCATGTCGCCATCGTCGTCAGCCAAGGCGACAGCTGCTGGATCTACGACGCCACCCCTCGCTATGGTGTGCGACGTGTCAGCCACACCACTTTCCTCGCCCAGCAGGAGTCCACAGACACCATAGTAGTAGCCATGCGTCCCGTCGCCCCATTCTCCTCCCGCCATCTCCTCTCCTTCCTCCGCCAGGCCCTCGGCACCCCCTACGACTCAGCCTTCGTCGAAGGCAACAGCCGCTACTACTGCTCCGAACTTGTGAAATACGCCTTCGTCGACCCCGACAACAAGACCCCTCTCTTCCCTTCCAAGCCCATGAACTGGCGCGACAGAGACGGCCACCTGCCCCAGTATTGGAAAGAATGGTTCGGCCGCATTCACGAGCCCATCCCCGAAGGGTTCCCCGGCACCAACCCCAACGACCTCTTCTCCTCCCCCATCTTGCAGCCCGTAGAATAACATCCTACCCGATCCCCCGACTCACGGCTTCGCTTCCTGCAGGCTATACCACAACGGGTGCCGACTCCCACAACAAGACCATCCACACACATCTTTGTTCTCTGCCAGCAGAACGACGAGCTCGTCTGCTTCGTAGAAGAAGAGGCTCGCAAGGGCCTCTACCACAACAAACCCATCTACACGGGGCACCTACATCGCCGTCAGCCACTCCAAGCGCCTCAACCGCTACTGGTGGCGTTTCAGCAACGACAACATGCCCCCCCTTAGCTTCACCACCCTCTCCCAGGAACTGTAACCTCCCCCAAAGGCTGTCGCCAGTCATCGCAAGGCTAACTGCCTTGTAGAGAAGTAAGTAAACAATCTCCGGATACAGTAATACAGTAATACAGTTAAAAAATGGATGCTATACACCCCTATATATTATATATAACTAATTAATTATTAATAAGATATATAATCCAAAGGTGCTAGTTGCACCCTTCAAAAAAAAACTGTATTAACTGTAACTGTATCCAGAAAGCAGTTTCATTATCTCTAAGAAGCAATAAACCAACGAAATACGATATCACAAAACCTCATTCACCTAAGATGTCTGTCCTCGGAAAGGGTACAGAATGCATCCAAATCCTCCTCTCACAGACCTCAAAAGACATGAATCAGCCCCTCGTACCCATGCTTTTTCCCATTTTGGGTGCACATTTGAAAGAAACCGAGTTTCTCTATCCCGACCAAAGCCGGAAGGAACCATGCGGATTAACAGCCAACCTCGTGGCAGAAAGTAACGGAAACAAGGGACAAACATCAGACTGCAAAAGAAGCCCTCTGTGGCGGCTTTCGGTTGTCCGGGCATGAGCAGACCGCCAGACGGTTGTTTGCGCGGTAGAGAGGGATTTTAAGGCCTTCTGGCAGCACCTCACCAACGACAACACACTCCCGTTAGCTTCACCAGCCTCTCCAAGAAACTGCAACCGGCAAAGAAGGCTGTTACCAAACACAAGAAGGTTAACTGCCTTGTAGAGAAGTATACAAGCAACCTACATTAACAATTAACAATTAACAATTAGAAAAAATGGATACACACAATTCCTCTTATACCACTTAGCTAACTAATAATTAAATATATATAGAGAGAATAAGAAAATGTGCATACCCTCGAAAAAGTAATTGTTAATTGTTAATTGTCAAACTCAGCCAAGCTACAATTCGCTAAAAAGCACATTCACAACAAAATACGACATCATAAAATCCCAATCCCCTACCATACCCGAACTCGGCAAAGGTACAGAATGCCTCAAATCGCCCCTCTCTCAGGCCTCAAAAGACATGTATACACCCCTTGTCCCGATGCTCTTCCCCATTTTTGGCGCCCATATGGGCGGAGTAGAATTTCAGTATCCCGACCAAAGTTGGAAGGAGCCATGCGGATTAATGGCCAACCTCGTTGCAGAAAGTGGCTGCAACAAGGGCCAGCTCTCCAATTTCGCAGAGGCCATCTGCCGCGACTTCCGCAGCCACGACGAGATGGAGCAGAAGAAGCTCGTGGAGCGGCAGCATCAGGTGAAGACCCTCTCGTTGAACAAAGAGAAGCCCAACCGTCCCGAGGTGAAGTTTCTCTCCCCTCCGGCAGAGACGTCTTCCAGGCAGCCGTCAAAGTCGCCCCAGGGAGCCATTGGAGAGACATTCTAGCGTCGCAAATCATAGCCAAAATCTCATTGTACAAGAAGGAGGCTGCCATGAAGGCTGTCGGCGCGGACGGCGAGATCCCGGAGCAGAAATGATGCAAAAAAAAGGTAACTATATACATGTTGGCACAAACGAGAGACGCAACAGGCAGTTGATGATGGCGTTGGCCATTCAATATCATTCCAGACTTCCGTATTCCGTCATTGCGGGCTTGACCCGCAATCTAGACTGTCCGGCAACGAGTCTCGAACCCGTCGCAATAGATTGCGGGTCAGGAGTTGCCGAGGAACGAGAGTAGAGAAAGTTTACTTTCTATACCGAGTCGAAGCAACGTAGATGGAATCAGCCCGCAATGACGAGGTCTGCTATGAAAAAAATGATGAATTGTCTCCGCTAGGATAACTGCCAACAGGTATATAGGTACCAAAAAAAACGACACCTCCGCAAAGAGCCCCGGCAACACTTTGGGTGGACAATATAAGAAAGTTCAGGACAATATGAGAAAGTATAGGACACTTCTTGCTTCCGGCCGAGAAATTTCGTATCTTTGCAAATGTAGAAAGGGAGAGGAAGGACGCCCGATGGAGGGGACGGGTAGTAGTCAATAGCTTTCAATACATTTCATAGGCTTTCAATACGTTTCATGTCTTGTTTTCGGCCGAGAAATTTCGTATCTTTGCAAATGTAGAAAGGGAGAGGAAAAGGGCGTACGACGGAGAAGACCGGTCACCGCCGACGCAGTCCAGGCCACCCAGGCAACGAATACAACGAGTCGCAACAGATTGCGGGTCGGAGCCCGCAATGACGTCTACGAGGTGTCCACAATGACGAGGTCTCTTCCGGAAGAGGATGATCTGTCCTTGTAATGGAAACTGCCAACACGTATATAATTTCCTTTTTTAATGTTGCGGGGGTCGGGTTCTAATTTAATAATTCTTGTGTTCTTTCTTGATAAACCTCTTATAGTACTCCCCGTTTTTAAACATGTTATACAATGTTTTGATTTCTGTCAAGCATGCCGAAATGGATGCTTTTTGTCGCCTTCCTGAGTGCTGGTCTGGTTGCACGGTTGCACGGTTGCATTTTTCGTTTGCAAAGCGGTTTTCCAGGCGGAGGGCTGCTTGTTTTGTGATCCCACTGGGCTGAAACGGAGAATGTAAGAATGTGAGAATGCAGTGCAGACGACTTTTTCTTGAAGCGGAGGGGCGGCTTGTTGTGTGATTTTCGGTTTCGCGCGGATCAGCTCCGACTGGCGGACGGCATAGGTTATGGTGACCTCTAATGTTACTCGTTTTTCTAATGTTAGAGGTCGCCTTATTTTATTCCTCGGGCTGTTTTGATGGTTTCGTAGGCGTCCTGGATCTCTTTGAACTGTCGTTCGGCGTTCTTCTTCATCTCTTCTCCAAGGTGTTCGACTTTGTCGGGGTGGTACTTCATGGCGAAACGGCGGTAGGCTTTCTTCACCTCTTCGTCGGTGGCAGAGGGTGTGAGGCCGAGCACCTTGTAGGGGTCCTTGCCGCTTTGTGTGGTGCTGCTTGCCTGGTTTGAGCGGCTGTGGTCTCCGGTGTGGCTGCCGTTGTAGTGGCGTGCACGCATGGAGATATAGTCGCCAAGGTTGATGCCCAGATAGCCTCGCATGGTGCTGAGGAGGCTCTCTTCGCTGGCGGAGAAGTCGTTGTCGGATGCGGCAAGCCCCATCAGGAAATCGAGCATATGATAGCGGGTGGAGTAGTCGGTATTGTACTTGATCTGCTCGCAGACGTCGAAGATGTTGATGTCTTGCTTGGTGAGGTCGCGCAGGACGGCGAGAAGTTCTTTGGCTTTCTTTTCTTCGAAGTTCTTTATGAGGAACTGCTTCACGTAGGTCAGCTCCGACTGGCGGACGGCACCGTCGGCTTTCATGACAGCCGCCACAAGCACCATGAGGGAGACGGTGAGGTCGGCCTTGGTTCCGGTGTTGCGATAGGGGCCGCGATGGGGCTGGGGCTCCTCGTAGAGGTCGTCGGCTATGTGGGGCCGCTGTCGTTTGCCGTCGTCATCAAAGAGTTTCTTGCCGAGATAGTATCCGATGAGGGCTCCGATAGGGCCGCCTGAGGCCCAGCCGATGCCGGCAAAGATCCATTTTCCGAGTGACATTTTATATATTGTTTTTAGGTTGAGGTATTAGTAAATCTTAAAAACGATTGTCTCTTGTGCTTTTCGGACTCTCTCTCTTGCCTCTTTCTCCCTAAGCCCTTGGGGCGGTGGCTGGCTACAGCCCTGCAGCCCTGGGAAAGAGATCTGCTGCGCGGTAGCCCCTAAACTGTCAAAAGCTGATTTATAGCCCCCCCTTGATGCGATTTTGACAGTATTGCTATTTCCCGATGCTCTTGTAGATCTGCTCCTGGATATCGGTACGGATGTTGAGCGAGGCCAGTTTGTTGCTGCTGGCGGTGGGATAGACGCGGTTGGAGAGGAAGATGTAGATGAGGTCGTACTTGGGGTCGACCCATACCATCGTTCCCGTGAAGCCGGTGTGTCCGAAGCTCTGTTGGCTGGCCTGAGGGGCGCAATGGCCGCTGGGACCGTTGATGAGGGGCTTGTCGTAGCCTAACGAGCGTCGGTTGCCATATTGGGTATAGTAGCGCTGGTTGAAGGTTTTCAGCACCTCGGGTGTGAGATACTGTCTGCCTTTGTAGGTTCCGTTGCCGAGCAT
Source organism: Bacteroidales bacterium (assembly GCA_024400495.1). Taxonomy (GTDB): domain Bacteria; phylum Bacteroidota; class Bacteroidia; order Bacteroidales; family P3; genus Colimorpha. Next base: position 55,722 of record JAKSMR010000006.1, on the reverse strand, counting down.
CATGATATAGAGCTGGGCCAGGTCTCTGGCGTTGGAGAAGAGGCCTGCGTGGCCTGATACGCCACCCATGGCGGAGGCGTTCTGGTCGTGGACTTCGCCACGAAGGAGACGATGGCGGAAATAGGTGTCATTCTCCGTGGGAGCTATCAGGTTGGTGTCGATATCTTTCAGACGAGGACGGTAGGTTGTGGTCGTGAGATGCATGGGCTGGTAGAACTGCTGATCCATGAAGATGTCGATGGTCTGTCCGGAAACCACCCTCACCATGTCGGCTAGGAGCATGAAGCCCAAGTCGCTATAAAGATATTTGTTCTTTTCTTTGGTGAGGTCGCTCTTGGCTACCTCTTTCATGATCTTCTCTCTGCATTCGTCGCAGTCGATGTCGATGGGGCTGTCCTCGAGACTGAGGTTGGCACAACGGGGGTCGACCTTGGTGTAGAAATTGTCGAAAGCTTTGAGACGTGCTATATGGCTGAGGGCCTGACGGATGGTGATGCCTTTCTTGTTGGTGCGCTTGAGGTAAGGGAGGTAGGTGGAGAGCTCGTCGTCGAGGGCGATCTTCTTGCTGTCAACGAGTTTCATGACGGCGAATGTGGTTGCTGCCACCTTGGTGACGGAGGCGAGATCGTAGATGGTGTTGGTGTCGACCAGGGGCGATCGGTCGTCATAGGTCTGACGGCCGTAGCCGCGGTAGTAGACGACCTTGCCACCTTTGGCGACGAGGATCTGACAGCCGGGATAGGCTTTCTTCTCGATGCCCATGAGGGCTATGGTGTCGATCTTGCGGAAGCAGCTGGCGTCCATGCCGGCCTTGGTGACAAGCTCATAGGGGTCGGCGACTTTCTCGCGTTCGATCTTGACAAAGAGCCCTTCCTTGTAGCTGCCTACGGAGACGGGGAGCCTGCCGACGAGGCGCTCGCCGTTGCGGAGGAGACGCATGGTGGCGTTCTCTATCTCGGGACGGTTCTGATAGGCCATAACGATGGCCGCGGGGCTGGTGCGAGGCTCCTGGGTGGCGATATAGCTGCCGCTCTTCTGGCTCTCGCTCTCGAGCGGGAACTGCTTGAGGACGTAGGCGGGGCCATAGATGACCAGGATGGTGTTGCTGTTGTGGGCGACGATGGTGCGGATGAGGTTGTGCTGCTCGGTGGTCACTCCGTAGTTGCCATCGTTGCCGGCGTTGAGTTTGGTGTGGAGGGAGATGATCACTTTGTCGACGGAGGAGATCTTGGCGGCCAAGTCTCCTGAGATGGTGCTGATGGCGGAGTCGCTTTGTCCGATATGGATGTTGAAGAAAGACTCGGAGCGGAGGATGGGGAGCATCTTGCGCTCGTTCTTCACAAGGGTGGCTGCCTTGGAGGCCATGCGTTCGGTAAGCTCTTCGCAACGGCGATAGTCCTCTTGGGTGGGAACGGAGAGGGAGTCGAGGTTCAGATGTTGAAGACCACAACGGTATTTCTCTCTCAAGACGTTGCGGCACTTGAGGTCGATGAGGCGGGCGAAGTTCTTGTTCTTGCCTGCATATTCGGCGATGGTCTTGATGGAGTTCTCGATGTTGACAGGCAGCAGGAGCACATCAGCGCCGGCCTGAAGAGCCATCAGGTTGACGTTTTTGTTCTTCACGCTCTTCTTCACAGCCCCCATATCCATGCCGTCGGTAAAGATAAGGCCGTTGAAATGCAGTTCTTTGCGCAGGAGCTCGTTGGTGATGCGTTCGGAGAGGGTGGCGGGAAGGTTTTCGCTCTTCTCGTAAGCCGGCACCTGCAGATGGCCGACCATCACGCCACGCACGCCACTATTGATGAGGCGACGGAAGGGATAGAGGTCCACGCTATCGATATAGGCCCGGGAGTGGTCGATGGTGGGCAGACCGACATGGGAGTCGACCTCGGTATCGCCATGACCGGGGAAATGTTTGGCACAGGCTATCACGTTCTTGTCCTGCAGGCCTTTGGTGTAGCGGATTCCTTTAGTGGCCACACGCTCGCGGTTCTCGCCAAAGCTGCGGGTTCCGATAACGGGGTTGTTGGGGTTGGAGTTGAGGTCCACAACGGGGGCGAAGTCGATATGGATGCCCATCTTGTTGCATTGGCGGCCTATCTCCAGACCCATCAGGTAGATGAGGCTGTCGGAGGAGGCGGGGATGGCGCCCATCATCATCTGCCGGGGGAAAGCATAGGCGTCGGTAAGCCTCATACCCAGCCCCCACTCTCCGTCGATGCTCACAAGCAAGGGGATGGCGGCCAGCTTCTGGTAACGTTTGGTCTGCTCGAGCTGGTTGGCACAGGTGCCGGCAAAAAAGCAGATGCCGCCGACTTTCTGTTCGGTAATGAGCTGGTTGAACTCGCTCTGCTGCTTGGCGGTCATATTACGGGGCACGCGAACCATCATAAGCTGTCCAATCTTCTCTTCCAGAGTGAGCTGCGCCATCATAGAGTCGACCCATTGGGTCATAAAGAGGCTCTCTTTGGCCTGGGCGACAGATTCCTGTTGTTTCTTTCTGACCTGGTTGGTTTTCTTCTTCTGAGCTTGAACAGGCAGCATCAAGCATACCAATAGTAGGGTGAATAGTGTGCGGCAGATGTATTTCATATCTTTCATAACGCAAAAAACCGGGATTTATTGTGCGAAATCTACATCTGTTTTTAAAAGAATACTATTATAAATGTATAAAAAAACATATATCAAACTTAAAAACGAACGGTTCTTTCGTTTTAACACTTAGCCCAAATGACACTTTTCAGCCACAAAAGCGCGTTAAAAAAGGTTAAAAAGGCTTCTTTTTTTGCGCAGTTTGGCCTGATTAGTGTATAAAAAATGCAAGTGGATGCAGGCTTTTTGCCAGCAGCAAAAGAACATGTATAGCGAAAATTAATGTTGGCGAGAGATGAGGCTCTGGTGGATGCGCAGCACCTGCTCTCTGCGTGGGTTACCCTCGTAGTTGTGAACGACAAAGTCGGCACGACGACGCTTCTCCTCTTCGCCCATCTGGGCTGCCATCCGGGTCTCAAGCTGCTCTCTAGTCGTGTTGTCACGGAACAGGAGCCGACGCATCCGCTCCTCTTTCTCCAGATAGACATCGACGACATAATCCATCTGCCTGTCGATCCCGGCTTCGTAGAGGATGGCGCTCTCGAAGATGACATAAGGAACATCGCCTTGTGCTTTCTTCCACGCCTCAAAACGTTGGAGGACGAGCGGATGTGCCAGCCTGTTGAGCCAACCGAGTTCCTCTTCGTCATTAAAGACTATGGCGGCTAGCACCTGTCGGTTGAGACTGCCGTCGGGATGGAGGATGCTGTTCCCGAAATGCTGCACGACTAGGTCAAGAAAAGTGGCGTCGTTGTACAGCAGCTTGGCTTCGTCGTCGGCGATGAAGCAAGGGACGCCCAACGTCTCGAAGACATGGAGCACGGTAGTTTTTCCACAGCCTATCCCACCAGTAAGACCGACACTCATCACACTCTTTTCCATCGCACTCTATTTATATACAACAATTTGGACATAAGAAGGCTCAACACTTCTCACACGCACATATTCGGGGAAGGAGGCAAGTCTGACGGACTGGCGCAGCTGATTGGGATTGTAGACCACCTCGGCCTTGAAGGCGTCGGCCTTGGCTTTGGCGTAGTCCTCTTTTGCCACCCAGAAGGAGACCTTCACCTCTTCGGGGTAGAGGCGGACCTTCACGGAGGTATCGCTAGAGACGAACTGCAAGGGAAGCGTGAAACTGTTTTCGGCAAACTCCTTCACAGGAACAAAGACTTTTATCATCTCCTGCGACGGATGCAGATCGGGATAATCTTTCCACACGGGGACCAGAGGGATGGTGTAGCTGCGCGAAGAGTCGATGTTGCTGATGGTGGAGGGTTCGGTAAAGAGCTCATCAATCTTGTCCAACGACTGCCGGCTACCATAGAGATAGACCGAGTCGGGTGCGATGGCGGGGCTGCCATAGATACCCGTTCCGTTGGAGAACGAGAAGGTGGCATCCTTCAGTCTGGGAGAGAAGGCTTTACGATGACGTTGTGCCACAACAAGGGTGACACTTTGTTTCTGTAACGAGAGCGACGACACGTTTCCCAGATGTATCTGCTCGGCAAAATCTCCGATAGCTTTCAACTCGCTCACCTCCAAGGGTATGACCTCCATGGTGTCGCTAACATTCTCAAGCCACACGGCAAGGGGAAGGGTGAGCCGCTTGTTGTGAAGCGCCAAGCTTCTTCCAATGGCTCGGAAACCGGTACAACGCATATTGAGCGTGACGGAAGTGTCGCAGTCGAGGATAGAGAAACGGGCTGTGTCATAGTCGGAATAATCCAAAGGAAGGGTGATCGGATAGTCCTTCTCCTCCGACATGGAGACGCTAAGCCACACGGTAAACGTGGCTACAAGAACGATGATCAACGCCCTCTGGTTGTGTCGTTTGGATGTTTTGGACATCGTTGGCGGAGGATGAGGTAATGCGACCTCTATTGTTGCTTTTTTCTGATTTTCAGAGTTTACCACAAATAAGGAGTCAGAAGCCTCTTCTATTCAGCAGGATGACTTCCAACTCCTTGTCTCTGGTTGCTTTAGGAGAGGAGAATTATTTCTTCTCCGTAGGCTGGGAAGCAGGAAGGACCATGCTTTTCTCAACGGTAAGGATAGTGCCGTTGCTGACTTCGACGTCAACTGTGGTCTCGCCGATCTCGTGAACTTTGCCATAGATGCCACCCGAGAAGAGCACGCGGTCGCCTTTCTTCATATTCTTGCGGAATTCGGCTTCTCTTTTTGCCTGTTTGCGCTGCGATCCTCCCATGAGCCACATCATAAGGATAATCACAACAACCATAATCAGCATGCTTCCCATGCCTCCGCCCTGCTGGGCCTGAAGTAAAGTATTATACATAGTTTCTTAGTTTTTAGTCTTGTTTTTAATGCTTGAGCTAGAGGATCTGCCTCAGCTTATTTCACTCTTGCCTGGATACGGATCTTGGTACGCGAGGGTTGTGCGTTGCTCACTACCGTCACCTCCTGAAGCTGTTGGCCTACCTTGCCGGCGCTATTGAAGGACACAGTCACATAGCCAGTCTCGCCAGGGGCTATCTTCTCACGAGGGAAGTCGGCAACGGTACATCCGCAGGTGGCCTCGCAGTTCTGGATCACCAGATCGGCATTGCCTTTGTTGGTAAACTTGAAGCTGTAGGAGATATTCTCGCCTTGGCTGAGGTTACCGAAATCGTGCATATTCTTGTCGAAAGCGAGGACCGGGATATGCTCCTTGTCGTTGTAGCCTTGGGCACTATTGGGGTTGTGGATGATGCCGGTATCGATCTCGTTATGCTTGCTGTTGCAGCCAGAGAGCAACATTGCCGACAGGCATGCAAGAGAAAGGATATGAATGATGGTTTTCTTCATGATGGATTGCTGTCGTGCGGTTATTCGTTCTCGTCGTCGAGGTCGGGGATATACATGCCACGGGCGTCTTTGTTGATACGTCCGGCGGAGCGGAGCTCGATGATGATCTTGTCGAGGATGCCGTTGATGAAGATCTTGCTCTTGTCGGTACTGAACTCCTTGGAGAGCTCGATGTATTCGTTAACGGTCACTCTCTCGGGGATAGATGCACAGGTGGTGAACTCGGTAATGGCCATGTTGAGGAGCAGGATGTCCATCTGGGCGATACGGTCGAAATCCCACCCTTTGAGGTGCTTCTTGATGAGGTCGTTGTTGGGTTCGATGCCGTTGATGGTGTCAATCACCAGCTGGCGGGCGAAGTTGTAGGCCTCGCAGTCGCGCTCGTCGCGCTCGTCGTTCATGACGGGGAGCATGGTGGCTTCGTTGAAGTCTTCCTCGTTGAGGGCCTTCAGCATCGCATAATTGTATTGGGCGATCTGGTCGAAGTCATCCTCCCAGAGAAGGCTGCGCTCGTAGATAAGTTCGCGGAAGCTCTCCTGGTTCATCACATATTTGAACAGGTCGAGGGCCATGCGTTGCTCAACCTCGAAGGTTGCCTCTTCAGTCTCGAGATAGTCCTTGTATTTGGGTGTGGCCTTGAAGCCCATATAGATCTTGCGCCAGATGTCATCGTTCTCCAGCCAGGGGAATTTGTAGCTTTCGGTCTGCTTGCGATAGTCGAAGTTGGCGAAGAGGATGGTGAGGAACTTGTTGTCGACCGCTCTGTAGGAAGGATGGAGGTCTTCGTAGGAGGGAAGATGCTTGTGGAGGCCGTCCTCGATGCTCTGACGACCGGCTTCGATAACATACTGCAGGACGCCAAGCTGGATGGCACCCAGCTCGTTCAAGCGGTTGATATTGTACGAGAAACGCTTGCTGGCCTCCATGGTGGTGGCTGAGCCTGCCGACTGGTATGAATAGATTGCCTGAAGCGCTTTTGCGCGAAGGAAATGACGACTTAACATTAGTTTATATTTATTGTTTTTGGATTCGGGAGAAGGACTTCAAGTCCAAGAGGTTGCGAAATCGGGAGCGGTACCCGTTCCCGGTTAACACTTGGACCTGAGTCGTTCTACACCTTTCTACATTACGATGTTTACAATACGTTTAGGAACGAAGATGACCTTCTTGGGTTCCTTGCCGCCCAGATAGTGCTGGGTGCTCTCGTGCTCCATGACGGCCTTGATGGCGTCCTCCTGGCTGATGCCGAGGGGGAGCTCGATCTGGAAACGCATCTTGCCGTTGAAGGAGACGGGATAGTTGAAGGCGTCTTCAACCAGATAGCTCTCGTTGCAGGCGGGGAACTGGGCGAGCGTCACGCTTCCTTCGTTGCCGAGCAGATGATAGAGCTCTTCGGCGATATGGGGTGCGAAAGGAGCGAGGATGATGGTGAGGGGCTCGAGGACCTCACGTTTGTTGCACTTCAACGATCCGAGGTCGTTGACACACATCATGAAGGCCGAGACGCTAGTGTTGAAGGAGAAGTTCTCGATGTCGGCGGTCACCTTCTTGATGGCTGTATGGAGCACCTTAAGTTCCTGCTTGGTGGCAGGCTCGTCGCTAACGTTGAAGACATTCTGCTCGTTGTGGAACAGACGCCAAAGCTTGCGGATGAAGCGGAACACGCCTTCGATGCCGTTGGTATCCCAAGGCTTAGCCTGCTCGATAGGTCCGAGGAACATCTCATACAGGCGCAAGGTGTCGGCTCCATAGCGGGCAACGAGGTCGTCGGGGTTCTGCACGTTGAACATGCTCTTGCTCATCTTCTCTATCTCCCAGCCGCACACATACTTGCCGTCTTCGAGTTCAAAACGGGCTTCGGCAAATTCGGGACGCCATTGGCGGAACTTCTCGATGTCGAGAATGTCGTTGTCCACGATATTGATGTCGACATGGATGGGTACGGTCTTCTCTTCGCGGCCTTCGATATTCTTGCTCAGGAAGAGGTTGTTGTCCTCCTTGCTGCGATAGACGAAGTTGCTTCGGCCCTGGATCATACCTTGGTTGATGAGTTTCTGGAAGGGTTCTTCCTTGGGAGCGAGGCCCAGGTCGAAGAGGAACTTGCACCAGAAACGGGCATACATCAGGTGACCAGTGCCGTGCTCGGCGCCGCCCACATAGAGGTCTACGTTCTGCCAGTAGTTCACAACGTCAGGAGCGAAATATTCCTTGTCGTTGCGGGGATCCATATAGCGGAAGTAGTATCCGCTCGATCCTGCGAAGCCGGGCATCGTGCTCAGCTCGAGGGGGAAGATGGTCTTGTTGTCGATCTTGGAGGTCTCCACCACACATCTGTTGGCTTCGTCCCAAGCCCATTTCTCGGCGTTGCCCAGAGGAGGCTCGCCTGTGGCGGTAGGCTTGTATTCCTTCACCTCGGGGAGCATGAGAGGCAGGCATTCTTCGGGGAGCGTGGTGGCGATGCCGTTCTTGTAATAGATGGGGAAAGGCTCGCCCCAGTAGCGCTGGCGGCTGAAGATTGCGTCGCGCAGGCGGAAGTTGACGGTCTTGTGGCCTATGCCCATCTCGTCGAGCTTGCCTATGATGGCTTTGATACCGTCTTTCACCTTCATGCCGGTAATGAAGCCGCTATTGACGCAGATGCCAGCCTTCGAGTCGATGCTCTCGGTCCAGGTGGCGGGGTCGGTAAGCTCGTCGGGATTGCTGCCTGCGGGCACTACGACCTGGCGTATGGGGAGGTTGAAATGTTTTGCGAAAGCAAAGTCGCGACTGTCGTGTGCGGGAACGGCCATGATAGCGCCGGTACCGTAGCCAGCCAACACATATTCGCTAACCCAGATGGGAATCTGCTCGTTGGTGAGAGGGTTCACGGCATAGGCGCCGGTAAACACGCCGCTCACCTTCTTTACCTCAGCCTGACGCTCGCGCTCGCTACGGTTCTTAGCCCAAGTCACATAGGCCTCAACCTCTTCCTTGTGTTCGGGAGTGGTGATGGAGGCGATCATCTCATGCTCGGGGCAGAGCACCATGAAGGTAACGCCAAAGATGGTGTCGGGACGGGTGGTGAAGATCTCGAACGAAGGCTCGGCAACGGGCTCGCATTGGCCCATCTGAGCCATAGCACCGGGGAGGATATTCTGTTTCTGGTCCACAGCCAGGGGGAACCACACGGCAGCGCCCTCGCTACGGCCTATCCAGTTGCGTTGGATCTCCTTAAGCGAGTCGGTCCAATCCACCTGCTCCAGGCCGTCCACCAGACGTTGTGCATAGGCTGTGATACGCAGGCTCCATTGGCGCATAAGCTTGCGCTCCACAGGGTAGCCGCCTCGTACCGAGAGGCCGTTGACCACCTCGTCGTTTGCCAGAACCGTGCCCAGCTGGGGGCACCAGTTCACGGGGATGTCGGCCAGATAGGCCAGACGATAGTTCATGAGGGTCTTGCTCTTCTCTTCCTCGCTCATGGCGTTCCATTCCTCGGCAGAGAAGATAAGTTCCTCCGAGCAGGCCACCTGAATGCCCTCGCTACCATTCTTAGCGAAATGGTCGACGAGATTGCTGATCGGTTTTGCCTTCTGGCAACGGGTGCAATAGTAGCTGTTGAAGAGCTGGATGAAGGTCCATTGCGTCCATTTGTAGTACTGGGGGTCGCAAGTGCGCACCTCGCGGTCCCAGTCAAAGCAGAAACCAATCTTGTCCAGCTGCTCGCGGTAGCGGGCGATGTTCTTTTCGGTAGTGATGGCAGGATGCTGACCGGTCTGGATCGCATACTGCTCTGCGGGGAGGCCATAGGCGTCGTAGCCCATGGGGTGCAGCACGTTGAAGCCCTGCTGACGTTTGTAGCGGGCAAAGATGTCGCTGGCTATATAGCCCAGGGGATGACCTACATGGAGGCCGGCACCGCTGGGGTAAGGGAACATGTCAAGCACATAGAAGTGAGGCTTGTCGCTTTCATTGCTGGCGCTATAGGTCTTATTCTCGCGCCAATACTGCTGCCATTTAGGCTCAATCTCGTTAAAGTTGTAGTCCATTCTTTACAATAGTATAACATTTCGGCTCCATAACAACGGGCGAAGGGAACAAAACAATTTGTATTCCAAATAATTACCTCTCCCCACGATGTAGGAACATAGATGCAAAGATACAAAAAACACACGGAACGGCAAAATATATTTTCAAAAGCTTTCAAGAAAGTGGCGGAAGCAAAGACTAGTAGCGCCTATCTAGCATATGGGTAGCACCTCGAATAAGATGGGTAGCACCTCGAATTGTAGGCGCTACATAGACGCTATATAGGCGCTGGGCGGGCATTACATAGGCAAAATAGGGGCGCTAGTCCGGCGCAAGAGCGAGCCTGCAGCATAGAGTTCACCCATAACCTAACAAAAAAGGCGACTGCATCATGGCAGTCGCCTTCCTCAAAAAAGAGTGATTATTATTTGAGATGAAATTTTCTCAAGTCATCAGACCATCTGCTCGATGTTCCAGACAAAAGCGCGCACACCCACCTCGGGGTTGCGCTTATCGAGACGGCGCACGTTATCGAGGAGGTCGTCGACTTTGTCGTCCTCTACAACGGTCATCACGGCATTGTTCATCTCGGGCCAGGTGTGGGTGCCACGATGGGGATCTCCGTTCACGGAACCGCGTCCTTGTACGTTCTCCCAGAAGGAGAAGCCACGGATTTCCATCTTGTCGAGCAGGAACTCGATGCGCTCGGTATTGGCCTGGTTGAAGAATATCATTACGGATTTCATGTGTCTTGTTTTTTTAGGATAAGGTACCGGGAACGGCGGATTGTTACAGTCCACCTGTTCCCGGGACTATGGGTTTATTCGTTCTTGCCTTCGTTGAGGTCGATGTCCATGAACACGAAGTTCTTTCTCATCTTCTCGAGTTTGGCCTGCTCACCCTTGCGCTCGAAAATGGCATAGAGCACGGGAACGATGATGAGGGTGACCAGGGTGGATACGAGCAGACCGCAGATGACGATGAGACCCATGGTGGTCCAGAGCTCGGAGCCTTCGCCCTTGCTGGTGGCCATAGGCACCATACCGAGGATGGTGGTGAAGGCAGTCATCATGATAGGACGCAGACGGCTCTGTCCGGAGAGCGCGATGGCCTCGGTAAGCTCAACGCCACGCTCGCGAAGGAGGTTGATGTAGTCCACCAGCACGATACCGTTCTTGACGGCAATACCGATAAGGAGGATGAGACCCAGCATACCTACCATGTCGAGGTTAGTATTGAAGATGGAGAGACCCATGATGGCGCCACTAAGGGCGAAGAGGATGGAGAGGATGATGATGAAGGGCTTGGAGAAGCTCTCGAACTGGGAGGCCATAACCACATACACAAGCATGATGATGATCAGAGCCAGCATGCCCATGTTTCCGGAGGTCTCTTTCTGATCTTCGTAACTACCACCGAGGACAACATGGATGCCCTGGGGCACGCCCATCTCGTCAATCTGCGCCTGGACACCTTCGGCGAGGTCGCCAAGAGAAGTCTTATAGGGGTTTACGGCGATGGTGAGATAACGTTGGCGGTTCTTGCGTTCGATGGTGGGGGGACACCAGTACTCCTCAACCTGGCCGAGTTCCTTGAGTTTGATGACGCCGCCAGTTGGGGTGTTGATGGAGAGTTCCTCGATGTCGGTAATGGAGTTGCGATACTCTTCCTGCAGGCGGACGAGGATGTTGTACTCGTTGCCGTCCTCTTTAAGGTAGCCGCAGTTCATACCGTTAACGCGAGAACGCACATACATAGCTACAGCCGAGGAGGTGAGACCATGACGGGAGAGTTTCTCTTTGTCGAAGGTGATCTTGAGCTCAGCGCGGTCTTCGTCGCGGGAGATCTTGGTGTTGCGGGCGCCTTTGACATTGTTGTCGATGCGACGCTTGAGCTCCTGGGCAAAGTTGTTGGTCTGGTCGAAGTCGTAGCCGTAGACCTCAACAGAGAGGTCGTTGCCGCCGCCACCCATTCCAGAGGATGTAGAGACCTGGAAGGAAACGATCTCGGGGTATTCGGCAAGGCGCTGGCGCACGACCTCGGCGATGTCGAAGATGGAGCGGTCGCGCTCAAACTTCTTAGTGGTACGCACGCGCATGGAGATCTTGTTGTTGGTGGTGGAGTTGAAGAGGGCGGCAAAACCGGCGTCGTCGTTGCTACCGGCATTGGTGCTGATAACGAGCATCTCGGGGACAAGCTCTTTGATATCGTTCTCGATAGCTCGGGCGGTCTTGAGGGTCTCCTCAATACGAGTGCCTCGCTGGAGTTCAACGTTCACGCTAAAGGAGCCACTATCCTGGTCTTTCATAAAGTCCATACCGATTCTGCCGGTAGCGAAAGGAACCATGGATAAGACAAAGAAAAGTACGGCAGCGACGATGGTGATGGACTTGTGACCCAGACACCAACGCAGCAGATTGGCATATCCAGCCTCGATCTTCTCGAAGAGACGTCCGAGGGTCTTGTCGAAGGAGAACTTCTTGCTCTCTTTCTTGCGGAGATACTCCTCCTCGTCGGCCTTATGCACAAAGAAGGGCTTGGCTTTGATGAGCTTGGAGGCAAGCATGGGGATGAGGGTGATGGCGGTAATGGTGGAGACGCACACCACAATGGTCACGATCCAGCCCAACTCCTTGAAGATAATGCCGGCCATGCCGGGAAGCATGGTAAGGGGAAGGAATACGGCAACGATGACGAGCGTTGTGGCGATAACGGATGTCCATACCTCGTTGGTGGCATAGATGGCTGCCTCGCGGGGGCTCTCGCCACGTTCCACGTGTTTGGTGATGTTCTCCAGCACAACGATGGCGTCGTCGACAACCATACCGATAGCTACCGTTAGGGAGGCAAGAGAGATGATGTTGAGCGAGCTATCGACTACCAGCAGGTAGAGGAAGGCGGTAATGAGGGAGATGGGGATGGTGAGTCCGATGATGAAGGCGCTTCGCCAGTTGCCGAGGAAGAAGAGCACCACGAGGACAACGAAGAGCAGAGCATAGAAGATGGAGTCCTTGAGAGAGTAGATAGAGTTCTTGATGTTCTCGGAGTTGTCGTTGATGAGGTTGATCTTGATGTCGGGAGGAAGGGTCTTCTTGATCACTTCCATCTGGCTGTGGATCTGCTTAGCGATCTCTACGGTATTGGCGCCAGTCTGCTTGGTAACGATGAGACGTGCAGCATCCAAGCCGTTGAGTTTCTCATCAAGAGAGAGGTCCTTGATGGTGTCGCGTACGGTAGCGAGGTCGCGGACGAAGATGGGTTTGCCGCCGATGGTGGCCACCACGATATTGTTGATCTCGGAGCTCTCTTCATATTCGCCCTTGACGCGCATCTGATACTGCTCCTTGCCCATCTTCACAGTACCCGAAGCGAGGTCGAGGTTGTTGGAAGAGATGGCGTTGCCGACAGCCTCTACAGAGAGGTGGTAAGCATCGAGCTGCTTGGGATCAAGGTCGATGTAGATATAGCGCTCGGGGGCGCCACTAATGGAGAGGTTACCGATACCGTCGATGCGGTTGAGCACGTTGGTGACGTTGTCCTCAAGAATGCGGTCAAGGCCCGAGTAGCTCTCGTTGGCGGTAAAGCCATACATGAGGATGGGCATGGCGCTACTGTTGAGCTTGAGGATGGTGGGACGGCTCACTCCGTCGGGCAGGTTGTCGTAAACGAGGTCGACATAGGAACGGATGTCGTTCATCACCTCGTCGATATTCGAGCCCCATTCAAACTCCAGGGTCACCACAGAGATGTTGTCCTTGGAGGTGGAGGTGATATTCTTGAGCCTATCGACAGAGTTGAGGGAGTTTTCGATAAGTTTGGTGACGTTAGTCTCCAGTTCCGATGCGTTGGCACCGGCATAGGTAGTCATCACAGTAACATAGGGAGGGTCCATCTCCGGCATCTGGTCGATAGGAAGCGTCTTTAACGCAAAGACGCCCAGGATGACCACAGCGATGAAGATAAGACCCGTTGTGATGGGCTTGTTTATTGCTGTTTTGTAAATAGCCATAACTTTGTTATTTTAGATTTAGGAACCTTTCGGAGAAATCTTCGATTGTCAATCGTCGGTTTTTCGGTCTTGAACGAAAAGGATTATTCTACGACATCCAGTTCAGCGCCGTCGACGAGGCGGGCCTGACCGGTAATCACCAGTTCGTCGCCTTCTTTGATGTCGCCAGCAACTACGGGGACGATCTCGATCTGGTCGTCAAAACGCTGTCCGAGGGTAACGGACACGCGACGGGCTTTGCCTTCGTTGTTGACAAACACATAACGGTCGTTGCTGCCGGTAAGTTTCAGAACAGCCTGATAGGGAACCACGATAGCGTCGATCTCGCCGAGGCCCATAGAGGTGCGGACATACATGCCGGGACGGATCTTTTCGCCGCTGTTGGGGATCTTAACCTTGCATTGGAAAGTATGGGTGCTGGGGTCGATGGTGGGATAAACGATCTCGATGGTACCATGGAAGGTCTGATCGGGATAGATATCGCTCTTGATGTCAACCTTCATGCCGGTCTTCACGAGAGGGAAATAGCTCTCAGGGACGTTGATGAGGGCTTTGAGCATATTGATCTGGGTAAGGGAGAGGATAGGAGCGCCTGTATACATCTCGCCGTCCTCGTAGTTCTTGGCGCTAATGATACCGCTAAACTGAGCTTTCACGAAGGTGTTCTCCTCGAGGAAACGTACGTTTTCGCAGAGCTGGTCATATCCGGCTTTGGTCTGGTCGAAGATCTGCTGGCTGATATTGCCCGACTCTTTGAGGGCTGCGATACGGTCGAACTCGGTCTTGGTGCTGTTGAGGTTGATCTTGGCGGTATTGAGGGAGTTCTGCTCCATGCGGACGAGGAGGGAGCCTTTGCTTACACGGCTGCCTACCTGCACGTAGATGTGCTCGATGTGGCCCTGGATCGAGGGAGAGATGTTCATGGTCTCGTAGCCTTCGAGGGTAGAGGAAAGTTCTACAACCTTGGAGATACGCTGGCTTTCCATCTTCATCACCTTCACACGTTCGGGTGTTTTGTTGGTGTTGGCAGCTGCCTGTGCTGCCTCGTCTTTCTTTCCACCACAGGCTGCCAAAGCGCCCATGGTCAATGCAATTACTGCTAATTGGAATATGCGTTTCATATAATGTATTGTTTTTCTTTTCTTCGTTAGATTTTTTAGAGACTGCCGGCCGATGCCAACCCTTTGCCGGTTGTATCGCCAGGCCGCCTGCTAGTTGTTCAAAAGATCTTCGAGGGCAACCTGAGCCTGGATGACGCTCATAGCGCTCTGCACATACTTGCTCTGAGCCGAGATCATGTCGGTGCTGGCGTTAGTCACTTCGAGGCTCGAAGCCTGACCATACTTGTATTTCTCTGCGATGTTGGTGAACACGCGGTTGGTAACCTCGATGTTCTGGCTCTGGATCTGGTAGTCGTCGAGGGCCGTGATGAGGTTGTTGCAGAGCTGCTTATACTGAACCTTCAAGCCGTCCTCAGCCTGTTTCTTGCTGTTGAGGGTCTCTTGGTAGGCTATTTTCTGCTGTTTGATGGCCAGCAGACGGCCGGCACTCTGGAAGAGGGGCAGACTTACCGATGCGCCTACCACGTTGGGGGGCGTCATGTTCATACCCTCGTCCTTGCCGAAGTATGTCTTGGAGCTATACTGGTAGTAGGCTGAGAGTATAGGAGCGAACTCTGTCCATTTCAACGCTACCTGGTTCTTAGCCAGACGCTCGCTTTCCTGAAGGAGCTGGTAGTTGTAGTTGTTCTCGATGTTGAAGTTCTGCACGAGCACCTGTGCTGCGTTGTCTACAGAGATGAGCTCATTGAGGGCGGTAGCCAGCTCTATCTTGGTGTCCACGTCGGCGCCAAGCTGCAGGACGAGGGAGTTGTAGAGCATGTTAAGAGACAGACGGGTGCTGTTGATGCTGCTGCGTATGGTGGCAACCTGTACGGCAAGCTTGTCGGCGTCGGTCTGCTCGGCAGCGCCTGCGGCCACAGCAGCCTCGGTCTGCTTCATGAGGCGTTCCATATTGGCCAGGCTCGAGTCAAGGAGACCCGTCGTCTGCTCCATGACCAGGATAGCCACATAGGCGTTCTTAACGCTCGAGTTGATGGACTGTTCGTTCTGCAGACGGGTGATCTCGCTCATGTTCTCGGCACGTTTGCTCATCATGGCAGCCACAATCTGCTGTCCGGTTAGAGCTACCGAGGCTGTGATGGCGAAGTTTCCGTTGGGGTTCATAGGGATGCTCATAACGCCGAAGTGCATCTCATAACCGCACATGTTCTGGTAGTCGAAGCCTGCCTTCACCTGAGGGAGCATAGAGGTGATGGCCTCCCACTTGGCCAGTTCGGCCTTCTGGGCGTCGAGAGTTGCGTTTGCCATGGTGGCGTTGTGCTTGCGGGCATATTCCTGTGCCTGCTCAAGGGTGATACGCATCGTGCTTTCACCCTGTCCTGCGGTCTGTTGTGCCTTTGCCGGAGTGGCAAAAGCCAACAGTCCCAGCAGTCCGATAAGGATTTTTCTTTTTGTCATTATATTAGTTTTTTTATTATTCAAAGAAGCTAAAAGTTATTTTTAGTATTTGTCAAACGGAAATTATTGCATTCAATATATAAAATATTTTATATGTGCTATAGACGCAGACTCTCGAACGAAGTCTCCTCCAGCATCTTCAACATCCGTTCCTTGTTGTTGTCATACTCCTCGGCGGCCTTGAGGGTAAGCATGCCACGCATGTAGTTGACCATGAATTCCCTGATGATGGGCGTTCTCTCCTCGATGGGTATCGCCTTGCTGTTGAGCACATGATAGGTGCAGTTTGTCATCAGCATCGACGCTATCCCAAGGTCTATCCCCTCTCTGAAGAAGCCCTGTTCGCTAGCGTTCTGCAGCTGACGTTTCAGGTGTTCTGTACGCAGGTTGAGCGGCACGCAGAGCTTTGTGTTGTACAGCTCGGGGTAGTACTTCTCCATGTCGGCCAAAAAGAGCTGGTTGATCATGCCATAGCGTTGGAAAAGCTTGCCCATGAAGAGCATCCTCCACACGGGAGAATCTGTAATTCCTTCGATGCGCAGAGCTTCTTTCTCCAGTCGTCGGTTCCAGTCGTCGATACAAGCCTTGATGAGCTCCTCCTTGTTCGCAAACTGCTCGTAGAGGGTACGCTTCGACATCCTGAGTGAGTTGGAAACCTCGTCCATGGTGATCCTCTTGCACCCATTCTGGGCGAAAAGCACCCTGGCCGAAGCAACTATTTTTTCTTTAACATCTTCCATAATAACACATTATGAACCTGATATAGGTATGAATCGGAATGCAAAGATACGAATAAAACTCCAAACGTTTTAAAAGTTTTCTGTAAAAATTGTTAAATAACATATTGACAAAACCAATCGCCCCAAAAACGTCATGAAATAAGACGTATATACCCGTTTGCGACAACGAAACAAAAAAGAAGAGAAATCAACCCCAGACTTCTATGAGCCAGTCCCCTTTGAGTCCTGCTGTAGTTTTCTAAAGAAGGCCCTTCAAGATCCGTGCGTTTTCTGAGGGGGAATAGAGGGTGCCGATATGAAGGCTGCGGAAACGGAGATCCTCATCGGAAAAAGGACGATCCATCAGCATATCAAGCAGGCTCATCATCGCCTGAGGGTTGTCGGCCACATGGCAGAGGGTTTCCAGGGAGGTGCCAGCCACCATCTCGGGATTTACCAGGCAATAACGCCCACAATAGAGGGCGTGAAGCAGCTTGAGCTTCAAACCCGTGGGCTGCTTGGTGTAGAGGACGTTGACTTGCGCGTTGGCGATAAGGGAGTCCATCTCCTCATCGGAGGGGTTGGATACCAGGCTGATGTTGGGGTA
This sequence comes from Bacteroidales bacterium, assembly GCA_024400495.1. Lineage (GTDB taxonomy): Bacteria > Bacteroidota > Bacteroidia > Bacteroidales > P3 > Colimorpha. The sequence continues at coordinate 38,463 of JAKSMR010000006.1, read as the reverse complement.
ACGGCCGGCCAGGTCGATGAGATCGCCGGAGGGGTTGCAACCAGCCAGGATAAGACGATGGTGGCTACGCGAGAAGACCTCTGTGATGAGATAACGGGCGGCTTCGATATTCTCCCCTACCGAGAGATTGCCTTGATAGATCGCGTAGTCGCCCTTGCCGGGGACGGCGACGACATTGTCGAACGGATGGGAGGAGGGCAAGAGGACAACACTCTTGCAGCCTATCTCCGAGAAATGGTTGGCGTCGGCTTGGGTGACCGCCAGCACATGGGTAGCCTCCCTCATCACGGGCTCGTAGCGGAGCAGTTTGCGGGCTTCCATGCGGAGATAGAGGCGTTTCGTCATACGAGGCTCTACCTTTGCCAGCTGGCTGTAGTAGTCGTGCTCCACGTTGTGGGCGCGGAGGAGGATAGTCCTTGGCTTCAGGCCGCGAGCCTTTTCGTAGGCGCGTATCTGCTCAAGGGTGAAGGCCGAATGGAGTCCTTCAAGAAGGACGGGGTGATCGTCGCGCATCAGCTGCCGAAACAGGGACCGGCTGTGACGCGAGGAGGTGATATAAGGTCTCCGGCCGAGGAGGTTCCACGGCTTGGTGTCGCGACGGTAATAAAAGACCTCGTCGCACCATTGCTCCAGTTCCTTCGCCTGGGGACGCCCATAGGTGTAGCAATGGAGATGGACTCTCACGCCGGCATCATGTAGGGCTTTGACGCGATAATAGACGTCGATCACGCCACCATAGTTTGCTGGCCATGGGACGTTGAAGGAGACGATATGGAGATGGGTATCGGACATGAGGGTGCTATGCGGGAGGCTCTATCAGGTAATCTTTATCAGGAAACCTTATGGATTAGTTTTCTTGGATCTATCGAAGGACATCTTATACCTCTACCGTGAGTCCGTCAAGCGCGAAATGGACATGGGGAGGGAGCAGAGGAGCCTCTTCGGCCATGAGACCCATCTCGTGGCTCACATGGGTGAGATAAGCCTCGCGAGGCTTTACCTGATTGACGACCTCGAGAGCGTCGGCGAGACAGAAATGAGAGAAATGCTTCTCTTTGCGGAGGGCGTTGACAACAAGGACTTCTACGCCTTGGAGTTTCGCTATCTGCTCGGGAGGGATGAAGCTGGCGTCGGTAATATAGGCCAGCTTGCCGATACGGTAGCCCAGGATGGGAAGATCCTTGTGGAGGGCCTTGATGGGTATCACCTGATGGGACGCCACCATGAAGGGATCGTTGTCGACGACATGGAGGTCTACCTCGGGAAGTCCCGGATAGGGATGGGGCTCAAAGATATAACGGTAGTCGCGTTGGATTGTCGTCAACGCCACCTCGTTGCCATACACCTGCATACTGCAGCCCTGGAGGTAGTTGAGGGAACGGATGTCGTCCAATCCCGCCACATGGTCGCGATGGGCATGGGTGATGAGGATGCCTTCGAGATGAGTCACCTGCTGCGAGAGCATCTGCATACGGAAATCGGGGCCGATGTCGATAAGGATATTCTCCCCTTCGTCGGTACGTACGAGGGCAGAGGTGCGGAGATGTTTGTCGGAAGGGTCTGTTGACTGGCAGACTCTACATTGACATGCAACGACGGGCACTCCGTGAGAAGTACCCGTGCCGAGGAAAGTGATATTCATTTTGTCTAGTCGACTTTCTGGGTGAGCTTGAAGCCAACGCCATGCACGTTGATGATCTGCACGGTAGGATCGGCTTTGAGGAATTTGCGCAGCTTGGTGATATATACGTCCATGCTACGTGCTGCAAAATAGCTGTCGTCCTTCCAGATCTTCTGCAAGGTGCTGTTGCGGTCGACGAGCTGGTTGAAGTTCATACAGAAAAGACGGAGCAGTTCAGCCTCTTTGGAGGTAAGACGACGGTCGTTGCCATCGATGGAGAGCATCTGATGGTTGTAGTCGAAGGTGAACTTGCCCACGGAGAAGACATTATTCTCAGGTTTGTTCTCGTCGAAAGAGCGACGGATGACGGCATTGATACGAGCGAGAAGCTCTTCCATGCTGAAGGGCTTGGTGAGATAGTCGTCGGCGCCAACCTCGAAACCTTTGAGCTTGTCGGCTTCCAGATTGCGGGCGGTAAGGAAAAGGAGCGGTATACGCTTATCCACACGACGGATCTCTTTTGCCACGGCAAAACCGTCCTTGATGGGCATCATCACGTCCAGAAGACAAGCGTCGACACCATCATTGTGATAGACCTCGAGCGCTGCATTACCATCGGTTGCGAGATATACGGTATAACCTTTCTGAGTAAGATAAGCCTTGAGGATGGCACCCAGATTGGGGTCGTCTTCGGCAACCAAGAGTTTAATACCTAGGTTCATAATATCTGTTTGTTTTTTATGAAAGACTAATAGCGTCTTAGCCTTCGATGATGTTAATAGTTTCGATGAGATCGCCGGGACGGATCATATCCACCACCTCTATGCCTTCCACCACTTTACCGAAGCAGGTGTGGACGCCGTCGAGATGCTGGGTGTTCTCGCGGTTGTGGCAGATAAAGAACTGGCTTCCGCCGGTATCTTTGCCGGCATGGGCCATGGAGAGCACACCACGGTCGTGATACTGCTTCTCGGCTTTGGTCTCGCACTTGATGGAATAGCCGGGGCCACCACTACCGATGCGAGGGTCGCGCATATCGCGGGAATAAGGACAACCGCCTTGGATGACGAAATTGGGTATCACGCGATGGAAATGCAATCCATCATAGAAATGTTCTTTGGCCAGTTTAACGAAATTTGCTACAGTACCGGGCACTTCCTTCTCGTACAGGTCAATCTTCATGGTGCCTTTGGGTGTCTTTATTTCTGCCTGCATAGTAATGTATTTTAATAGATTAATCTATGTGGTTTATGCCCCTCAGAATGCATTTTCTTTAGGACGGAATAATTATCAGATACTAAATTAACTTAATTTCTTTAACTTTATTGTGTGAAGATGAAAAAAAATTCAAAAAAAATTGTTTTTTTTCACTTTTATGCCTCAAAACAGCCAAATCAGGCTGAAAAACAGGACTTTTTTTTTAAAATAGTCATCACGCATTTTATTGGCGGGCTCTATTATTCCGTTTTGGGACTGCAGGATGGGTTGTACTACGACCAGCAACCCAAGTGGAGCCAACCTATCAACCCACATCCAAGGGGCAGGCAATGGCAGCCCAGAAAGACTCAGGTCCAAGTGCCATCCTGTTGGACTACTGCACTCGGACCTGATCATTCAAGGCGGCCTCTAAGAGGTTACCCTATCGGGTACAATATATAATGTATTATTCCGTCATCTTGTTGGCGTTGCGGAAGAGACGGTTCCAACGGCATTTGGGCCATTTCTTGTCCTTGTCCTTCGACCAGACGACGGTAACCGCTTTTCCTACAATATGATCCTCGGGAACGAAGCCCCAGAAACGGCTGTCGGCGCTGTTGTGACGGTTGTCACCCATGAGCCAGTAGTAGTTCATCTTGAAGGTGTAGGAATCGGCTTCCTTTCCATTGATGTAGATCTTGCCGTCTTTCACCTCAACACTATTGCCTTCGAACTTCTCGATGGCACGCAGATAGAGGGGAAGCGTCTCCATCGTGAGGTTGATCTTTTCGCCCTTAGCGGGGATATGGATGGGGCCGAAGTTGTCTACCGTCCAGTTGTAGCCCTTGGCATGAGGGAAGAGCTGACATTCGGTTGTGCTGTCGGGCTTGTTGATAACGGGCTCGACGGCGGTAAACTCGGGACTCTGTCTCAGCTTCTCGGCCACGCTGGGCGAGAGAGGGACTGCGATGTAGGGCAAGCTATAAGCCATCTGCATCTGGTAGGCCATCCCCAGATCGTCGAGAGAGACGCCCTGTTTCTCCAATAGTGCATAAGGATTGATGCGAGAGTCGGGATCGACGAAGAGGTTGTAGATATGCTGATAATGATAGGGATTCTCGATAGCCTTGCCGTTGATCAGCACCTGCTGGTCGACAATCTGCAGATCCTCACCGGGGAGGCCGATGGTGCGCTTGATGAAATGCTCTTTCTTGTTCATCGGACGGGCCACCACCTTGCCGAACTGCTCAGGATGGGCATAGATATAGTCGCGGCCATATTCTCTCACCAGGTCGTGGTAGCTGGCGTTGCTCTGGTAGGCGGTACACATCGTGTCGCCATCGGGGTAGTTGAACACCATGGCGTCGAAACGTTCCACCTTGCCGATGCCGGGGTAGCGATGGTAGGGCATCTTGATCCAGTCGAGGTACGACTCCACCTGTCCGTTGGTGAAGGGCATCACGTTGTGGACGAGGGGGATGCTCAAGGGAGTCATGTTCACGCGGGGGCCATAGGTCAGCTTGCTCACCATCAGGTAGTCGCCCGTCATGAGCGACTGCTCCATGGAGGAGGAGGGGATGTTGTAGAACTCGAGCACGTTGGTGCGGATGATCATGGCTGCTATGAGGGCGAAGATGAGGGCGTCAGCCCACTCTCTCGCCTGGCTGGCATGATAGGGAGGCAGCTCAGAAGGCTTGGTATACTGCAGCTTCTTCGACAGGCCCAGATAAGGCATATAAGCCCAGGGGAAGATGACTGCCAGCGTCTGCTCGACGAGGCCGTTGCGCTGGAACACTTTTGCCGTCTCCACCACGAGGAGGAGGAAGACGAAGATGTTGATGGCGGGGATAAGGGAATAGATGATCCACTTCCAGTCTTTGCCACAGACCTTGATCCACACCACGAAATTGTAAACGGGTATGAGGGCTTTCCATGCGGGCACACCTGCTTTCTTGAACACAAACCAAAGGCCAACGATGACGCCCAGGATGTAGATGATTGCAAATAAGTTGTAGAACATTATTTATAGGTATTAATTATTTGTTTCTTTCTTTTGCCGACTTCCCGAAGTTTCTTGGAAGTCTCTTTCTCTCGATTGACTATCTTTCGCCAAGCACCTGCTCGCCCTGTACGAAGAGCCGCTCGACCTTCACCTTGAGGATCTCGTTTATGGGTATGGCCATGATGTCGTGCGAGAGCACCACGATGTCGGCGTCCTTGCCCACCTCGAGGCTTCCTTTCCTGTTTTCCTCAAAGGCGCCTTTGGCTGCCCAGATGGTCATCGACCGCAGGGCCTCCTTCCTCGTGAGGGCGTTCTCCATCTGGAAGCCTTCCATCGGCAGCCCGTCGTTGTTCTTGCGTGCCACGCTGGCGTAGAAGGTGAAGATGGGGCTGATATGCTCGATGGGGAAGTCGGTTCCGTTTACCAGCCAGCCGTTCTGCTGGAGGAGCGTCTTATAGGCGTAGGCGTTCTTCAGACGCGCGTCGCCCAGGCGCTCGCCCGCCCACCCCATGTCGGAGGTGCAATGGGTGGCCTGGATGGAGGGGATGATGTTGTACTGGTGGTAGAGGTCGAAGTCGGCTGCGTCGACCACCTGCGAGTGCTCTATGCGCCAGCGACGGTCGTTTGAGCCTTTGAGGAACTCGCCGTAGATCTGCAGCATATGGCGCACGCCTCCGTCGCCGATACAATGGGTGCAAACCTGATAGCCTGCGTCGTAGGCCATCTGGCACACATGGCGGTAGAGCGAGTCGGGGCAGACGATGAGTCCGTCGGTCTCGGGGGCGTCGCTATAGGGTGCCAGGAGCTTGGCTCCGCGCGAGCCCAAGGCGCCGTCGGCATAGAGCTTGACCGAGCGAACGGTAAGCCTCTCTTTCTCTATCACTCCCTGCTTGGTGAAATGGCGTAGCGTCTCCTCGTCGGGGTTGATCATGGCGTTGACCTTGATCTTGAGGATGCCGCCCTGCTGCAGCTTGTCGATGTGGTCGATGACCGGGGCGCCAAGGCCGGCGTCGGTCACGCTCGTGAGGCCGAGGGCGAAGCAGTCCTTCTCGGCGCGGAGCAGGGCTCGGGTAAGCTGCTCGTCGGAGAGAGGGGGGATGACAGCCTTGGCCATATCGGCGGCGTTGTCGAGCAGGAGGCCCGTAGGACGTCCCTGTCCGTCGAGGAACACGTCGCCACCTTCGATGTCGCTCTTGGCGTTGATGCCGGCAAGCGCCAGCACGTTGCTGGTCACCAGGGTGGCATGGCCGTCGATGCGGGTCAGCACGATATGCTTGCCGGGGAAGTTCACCTCGAGCAGCTTGTTGGTGGGGAACTGCTGTCCGGGCCAGAGGTTCTGATCCCATCCGCGGCCGATGAGCCAGTCGGAGGTGCCGTTCTCGCGCTCGTAGTCTTTCAGCCGTTCTATCACCTCGTCGAAGGAGAGGCAGCCTTTGAGGTCGACATAGCGGATGCAGTTCTCGCCATAGCTCACGAAATGGCAATGGCCGTCGATGAAGCCAGGATAGACGCTACGGCCCTTGAGGTCGATAGTCTCGACGGCTTTCATCTTGCAGTCGTCGCCCACGTAGACGATCTTGCCGTTCTTGATGGCGAGCTGGCTGGCGGAGGAGAACTGCTCGTCGACGGTATAGATATTGCCGTTCACCAGCAGCAGGTCGGCCACGTTTTTCGTTCCACAGGAGGCTATCGTCATCATGAGGGCGGTCATATAGATTATGTTTCTTTTCTTCATCGGCATCGGCTCTTTTTTTTAGGCAACCTCTAAAAGTCACCTTTAGTTCCACAGCTTCTCCACGGCACCCAGCAGTATCTTCTTGTCGTGCTGCCACGAGAGCTCCTCCCCTGCCCTATCGAAGCGTCTCTGCTTCTCTTCGGGAGCGATGCCGTCCCACTCGCCGAGGGCGTCGCGGATGGCTTGGGCCAGCGCCTGGGCGTCGTTCTCTCTGCCCGATGCTATAAGGGTGCCTATGCCGTAGCGCTCCACCACGGCATGGATCTCCGGGAAATCGGTAGCCAGCACGGGCACAGCAGCCTGGGCAAAGTCGGCGATGCGGTTGGGGAGCGAGTAGAAGTAGTTCAAGCCTCTGTTCTCCAGCAGCGAGAGACCCAGCTGGGCATGGTGGGTGAGCTGGCCGAGCTCTTCGAGAGGCAGGCGCCCCACGAAGGAGACCCTGTCGTCGAGGTTATGTGCGTGCGCGTAGGTGCGCAGAGAATCATATTTATCTCCTATGCCTGCCACGATGAAATGACATTCGTCGAGCAGGGGCATGGCCTCCAGCAGCTGCTCGATGCCTCGGCCCAGATTGACGGCGCCTTGGTAGAGGATGATCCGCTTCCCTTGGGGCACCTGGGCGAGGATGCCGGCCACCTTGGGCGAGAGCCCGGCGTCGGCCTTCGAGCGCCGGAGAGGGACGTTCCTCACCACAGCCATCTCCACACCATAGCGCTCCCTGTAGATGTCGGCTATCGACTGGCAGACAGTACAGCAATGCTCCACATGGGGCAGTATGCTGTCCTCAATGGCGGTCCACACAGCCTTCACCCTTGGCCTGTCGGCCAGCTCGGGCACCTCGGGGAACATCTCGTGGGCGTCGAAGAAGAGAGGCTTGCCGCGCAGCTTGGCGGCGTAGTAGTTGGCCATGAGCGTGTCGGTATCGTTGGCATAGAAAGCGTCGGCACGCGAGAAGAGGAGCTTCAGGAAGAGACGGCAGTTGTATTCGGCATAGAAGAGAGCCTTCTTCCGGAAAAGGAGACGCATCCTGTGGGTCTTGTAGGGACGGTTCACAGCCACGCTGCCCGGGAGATGGCGCCCCACAAGCAGCACCTCGTAGCCGGCTTCATGCAAGGCCAGGCAGGAGCGATGCACGCGCTGGTCGGTCACCAGGTCGTTGGTCACAGAGAGTATGATGCGTTTCGGTTTCATTAGTTATAGGTTACCTCTAAAAATTCAGTTTCAGACGATTTTTGATTATGGGCGAGCAGGTTTCTTCTTTGAACGAAGGCGCAATGCGGTGCATTGTAACTGAGTGAAAAGGAGAAAGATGCCGTTCAGAATCGAAAAGCGTGAAAAAGTAATGTTTTTTAATATCCTTTATCATTACGTTGAATTTTAGAGGTTACCTATATATATAACGCACGCAAAAGATATTTATTGCACAACAAGGCGGAAATATTGAAGAAAATACCAAAGACGGATACGTACACCTCATTTTCAACGAGATACGCCCCTCCCTTCCTTCGACATCAGAAGCCACGCCCTCAGCATGAAGAACGAAATCCAGTTTGTCCTCAAGAGCCTTGTTGAGATGTAACTCTCTCTTGGACAACTCGTTAAGATCCTTATAGAAAAGAAAAAGCTCCGACAACCAACAACCAACAATGAAAAAAAATGCATCAACAACACCTATATACTATATATAACTAATTAATTATTAACAATATATATAAATCCAGAGGTGCTATGTATGCCACACAAAAAGTCGTTGTTGGTTGTTGGTTGTCGGAAATCTGCCAAAACATTTTCTCTAAAAAGCAACAAACCAACGAGATACGACATCACATAACCTCACTCACCCGAGACACTTGTACCCGAAAAGGGCACAAAACGCCTCAATCTGCTCCTCTCTCTGGCCACAAAAGACATGCATCAGCCCCTTGTTCCGATGCTTTTCCCCATTTGGGGTGCACAGATGAGCGAAACGAGTTTCTCCACCCCAACCAAATTTGTATGGAACCACGTGGCTTGATGTCCAACCCGAGGTCAGGAAGCGGGAGGCGACAAGGGCCAACCGACCAATCTCTAAAAGGCATTCTGTCGCGACTTCTGTTTTTGAATCCATCGGCTGTTCGTCGTCTGGTGCTCCCGAAGGATAGAGACGACGTCCCCGTAGCGCCTATATAACATATGGGTAGCACCTCGAATAAGATGGGTAGCACCTCGAATTGTAGGCGCTACATAGGCGCCAGAGAGGCACCACATAGGCACAACATGGGCGCTAGTCCGACGCTAGAGCGAGGCTGCCGTCCGAAATTCCCCAAAGTGCCTTCTGGCGGAGAGGTCGTCTCTATTTGAAATCTGCTCGCCACAAACACAAAAATCATCTCGGTCCAACCGCCCATAGGTCTCTTTATAAAAGCCTCACGTCTGTCTTGTGCCTCATCGGCTGAGGGCTCTACAATATATAAATATAATTAATGTATAGCAAAACACGTGTATCCCGACTGTAAAAAAGGCACAAAAGGGAGAGAACTGGCAAATATTTTTCATTAAAAATCAACATTTTAAAAAATAAATTTGGAATTATTAAATATATTTATTTATCTTTGCAAACCGAAACAGGGTGTTTTGCGCCCCTGTTTGGCATATAAATACGCAAGAAAATAAAATTTATATATATGAAGAATCTTGTTATTGTTGAGTCCCCTGCAAAGGCTAAGACCATCGAAAAGTTTCTCGGCAAGGAATACGAAGTCAAATCGAGCTACGGCCACATCCGCGACCTGGCAAAGAAGGAGATGAGTATCGACATCGAGAGCAACTACGAACCCGAGTACGAAATCACCGAAGACAAAGCGAAGCTCGTCACCGAGCTGAAGAATGCTGTGAAGAACGCCGACATGGTGTGGCTCGCATCCGATGAGGACCGCGAGGGAGAAGCTATCGCCTGGCATTTGAAGGAGACCCTGAAACTGAAGGATGAGAACACGAAGCGTATCGTTTTTAATGAGATTACCAAAGGCGCTATCCTCCATGCCATCGAGAACCCCCGCAACATCGACATGAACCTCGTCGACGCCCAGCAGGCTCGCCGCGTGCTCGACCGTCTGGTAGGCTACGAGATCAGCCCCATCCTCTGGAGCAAGATCAAGCCCGCCCTCAGCGCCGGCCGTGTGCAGAGCGTGGCTGTCCGCCTCATCGTAGAACGCGAAGAGGAGATCCACGAGTTCCAGAGCCAGAGCTTCTTCCGTCTTACCGCCAGCTTCGTGACCAACGACACCAACAAGAAGATCCTGGCCGAGCTGAGCCGCCGTTTCGACACCGAAGAGGAGGCCACCACCTTCCTCCAGGAGATTGCCAAATCCACCTTCTGCATCGACAAGGTAGAGACCAAGCCTGCCCACCGCTCGCCCGCGCCTCCTTTCACCACCTCCACCCTTCAGCAGGAGGCCAGCCGCAAGCTCGGCTTCAGCGTGGCCCGCACCATGCAGATCGCCCAGCAGCTCTACGAGAGCGGTTTCATCACCTACATGCGTACCGACAGCACCAACCTCTCCACCCTGGCTCTCGACATGGCCAAGAAGGAGATCGCCAACATCTACGGCGACCGCTATGTGAAGACCCGCAACTACCATACCAAGATCAAAGGCGCCCAGGAGGCTCACGAGGCTATCCGTCCTACCAACATGGCCGAAAGCACCATCAACGCCGACGCTTCCCAGCGCCGCCTCTACGAACTCATCTGGAAACGCGCCATCGCCTCCCAGATGGCCGACGCCGAGCTGGAGAAGACCGTGGTCGAGATCTCCATCTCCGGCAAGAAGGAACTCTTCACCTGCCAGGGCGAACAGGTACTCTTCGACGGCTTCCTGAAGGTCTACTACGAGAGCACCGACGACGAGGAACCCAACGAGAACGAGAACCAGCACATCCTGCCTCCCCTTACCGCCGGCACCAAGCTCACCCTCGACAGCGCCGACGCCATCCAGCACTACACACAGCATCCTCCCCGCTACACCGAGGCCAGCCTGGTGAAGAAGCTCGAAGACCTCGGCATCGGCCGTCCTTCCACCTACGCCCCCACCATCAGCACCATCCTCAAACGCGAATATGTGAACAAAGAGGACCGCGAACCTATGAACGTGAACATCGTGACCGTCTCCCTCAACAAGAGCGGCAACGTAAAACGCAACGAAAAGGTAGAGAAACAGGGCGCCGAAAAGGGCAAGCTGCTGCCTACCGACATCGGCGGCATCGTGAACAAGTTCCTCCTCGAGCACTTTACCGAGATCATGGACTACAACTTCACCGCCAAGGTTGAGAAAGACTTCGACGATATCGCCACCGGCACCCAGGAGTGGCGCAAGGTTATCGACCATTTCTATGTTCCTTTCCACAAGAACGTCAAGGTTACCCAAAGCCACAGCAAACGCAGCAGCGGCGAACGTCTCCTGGGCGTTGACCCCAAGACCGGAAAGAACGTCTATACCAAGATCGGCCGTTACGGCACCCTTATCCAGATCGGCGAGACCGCCGGCGACGAGAAGCCAATGTTCGCTTCGATGAAGAAGGGCCAGAGCATCGAGACCATCACCCTCGAAGAGGCCCTCGACCTCTTCAACCTGCCCCGCAACGTGGGCGAATTTGAAGGCCACGATGTTGTGGTAAGCATCGGACGCTTCGGACCTTATGTGCGCCACGACGGCAAGTTCTACAGCCTCTCCAAAGCCGACGACCCCTACTCGATCGACCACGCACGTTGCTGCGAGATCATCGTCTCGAAACGTGCCGCCAACGAGGAGAAAGAGCGTATGCGCTCCCAGTTCCCCCGTGTGCTCGGCAAATTCGAGCAGATCGAGGTGGTCACCAACATCGGCAAATATGGTCCCTACCTGACCTACAACAACGAAAACTACCGTCTGCCCAAGGCTAAGTTCGACCCCCTCACCATCACCCTCGAGGAGGCTGTAAGCCTGATCCGCGCCACCCAGGAGAAGAAAAAGACTACCGCCAAGCGCAAGGCAGCCAAGAAATAAGTCAGTTTCCGCAGCCCAGCGGCAGACAAAAACGCCAACGGTTGCTGACTAAACGAAGGAAGAGGCTCCCCCATCCAGGAGGAGCCCCTTCTCTTTTTTCCCGCTCCGAAAACCTTTCCATCAAAATCGCCTTGCAACAATCCTTCAAAAAACAGAAGATCTAGGGTGGTTTTTCAGTCTATATCTGATGATTTTTCCCAAAAGACCTAATGATTTTCGGGTATTCGCCAGCATTTTCAGGCAAGTTTTTTTGCCCAGCAACATCCGTAGGCCATAAAAAAGCCACTCCTTTTCTGCAAAAAAAAGAGCGGGAACAGTATAAAAAAACCTTGGTCACCTATAGAAAAAGCCACAGGCACCCCCGAAAAACCAGTTCTTCTTGGATCTTTTTCAGACAACTAGAGATAGACGATCTTTTTCACGATCGACTTGGGGAGCTTGGCGTTGATGGCGTTGAGGAGGTCGGTAGTCTTCAACGTGAGCTCGTGCTTGAGAGCCGGACTGGCAAGAGTGATATAGAGCGTAGACCTCTCGATATTATAGTGAACAGAACGCGTGAGCTTTACAATAAGTTCGCCAACCGTCTGGCGGTAGGCTTCCTCCACTTGGCTTTTGGCGATGGTGTCGTCGAGATGGTAAGCCTTGAGGGCTGCTGCAAGATAGACTTTCAGGTCGTAGATTTCTTTTGCCATGATTCGTTGTTTTTAATGGTGAACAGATTAGCTTTTGACGATTTCGAGGCTGCCGCACAACAAATCCCTTTCTTCAGATGCAGAATTATAACAGACTGCTGACCAAAGAAGTAGACAGATGGGAGCAAGCGAGAGTCCAAAATCACAAGAGATAATCATAGACTTACATTTATAGAACACACCTAACGTATGGAACCGGCTTCGACAGTAAAGATCTTGTGATCGATGCCGGGCGTTTCCTCAAAGATAGACTCCACCCTACCCTGCTGGGTGTCGGTAATGAAGACCTGGCCGAACCGCGAGCTTCCTACCAGACGGATGAGCTGTTTGATACGGGGCAGGTCGAGCTTGTCGAAGATGTCGTCGAGAAGGAGCATGGGCTTGACTCCTAACGTGCGGAAGATATATTCGAACTGGGCTAGCTTGAGAGCCAAAAGGAAGGTCTTCTGCTGTCCCTGGGAGCCGAATTTCTTGACCGGATATTCCCCGATAAGGAAATCGAAATCGTCTTTATGGACACCAACCGTAGTGTATTGCAGTATCGCATCCTTCTGCCGGGCATCCAGAAGCTGCTGGGAGAAAGGAAGGGGCTCGTTCATCTGGCTTACATGGACGATACCGGCCTTCTCGTTCGTTATCTCACTATCTGCGATAAGAGCGAAATATTCGTTGAAACAAGGGAGGAACTGCTCCAGAAAGGCACGCCTCTTTTCGTAGATAGGCTCGCCATAGCGCACGATCTGGTCGTCCCACACCACAAGGGCGTCTTCCTGTACATACCTGTCTTCGTGGAACTGCTTCAACAGCCTGTTGCGTTGTTCCAACGCCTTCTGATAGTTGAGCAGATTGCTGAGATAGCTGTGGTCAGCCTGGGAGATGACGCCATCGATGAATTTGCGACGCACCTCGCTACCTCCTATGATCAGCTGCTGGTCGCTGGGCGACACCATCACAAGCGGGATACGACCGATATGGTCGGCAAAGGCTGTAACGGCTTTCTTGTTGAACTTCACCTGCTTCGGCTGCCCGCGCTTCAAGGTGCAGGAGACGCGGACGGGCTCCTCCATGAGATAGTCGCCATGGATGGCGAAATAATCCTCTCCATGACGGATATTCTGGCTGTCGATGGAGTTGAAGAAGCTCTTGCAGAAGGAGAGGTAGTAGATAGCATCCAGAACATTGGTCTTCCCTACTCCGTTGTTCCCCACCAGGCAGTTCACATTGTTTGAGAACAGGAGGTCGGCATCGGTATAGTTCTTGAAGTTGTTGAGCTGGAGTCGTTCGAGATGCATAGGAGATGAGGTAGTTATTTGTTTTCTACTGCGTTGGCAACCTGCTCCATCAGCCAACGGGGCGTGGAAGTGGCGCCAGTAATGCCTATATTGGCGAACCGGGAGACCTGCCCGAGGTTGATATCGGCAGGCTGGGTGACAAAGATGGTGTTGGGCTGTACCTGACGGCAGAGCTCGAAGAGATAATGGCCGTTGGAGGAGTTAGGACCGCTAACAAAAAGGACGGCGTCGACACTCTGGGCGAAATCGCAAAGCTGCTTGGCGCGGTTGCTCACTCGGTTGCAGATGGTGTTGAAGGCCACGAAGTCGCTCTTGCTGCGCGATCGGATATTCTCTATGAGGGTGTTGTAGTCCTCCTTGCTCTTGGTGGTCTGGGAGTAGAGGCGGATGGGGCGCGAGAAATCGATGGCGTCGATATCGTCGGGGTTGCTGACGATGACGGCAGAATTTCCCGTCTGCCCGTTCAAGCCGATGACCTCCGCATGGCCTTGCTTGCCGAAGATGACAATCTGGCCGTTCACCTGCTTCATCTCCTCGTAGCCCTCTTTGATTCGTTTCTGAAGGGCGAGCACGATGGGGCAGGTGGCGTCGATGAGCTGGATATTGCGCTCGCTTGCGAGGGCATAGGTCTCGGGAGGTTCGCCATGGGCGCGGATGAGCACTCGGCTGTTGGAGAGCTGCTTGAAATGCTGCTGATCGATGACGCAGAGACCTTTGCTGGCAAGGCGGCGGACCTCGACATCATTATGCACGATATCACCCAGGCAATAGAGCCGCTCGTTGTGGGAGAGCTCCTCTTCTGCTGCTGCGATGGCTTTCACCACACCAAAACAGAAACCGGCATTGTCGTCGATAATCACCATAATTCCAAACCTTATTTATTATACAATTCTTTCGCCTCGAAAAGCATTAGGAGAGACATTGGTTCTCCTGGTTTCCGATTTCGATGATATCTTCGTACTCAGAAGCGTTGAGATCGTTGAAGAAATAATAGACGGGGTTGACTCTGTTGCCGTTCTGGATCACCTCGTAGTGGAGATGGGGTCCTTGGGAGAGGCCCGTGGAGCCCACGTGGCCGATAAGCTCGCCACGTTTCACGCTCTGGCCCGGGCGGACCTTGACGTCGTTGAGATGGGCGTAGAGCGTCTGGTAGCCGAAGCCGTGGTTGATGATGACGGTAATGCCATAGCCGCTCAACCCTTTGGCGTCGCGGCCGGCATTGGTGACCTTGCCGTCGGCGGTAGCATAGATTGCCGTTCCTTTGCGGGCTGTGAGGTCAACTCCGGTATGCATCCTGCGACGATGGAGGATGGGATGATAGCGAGAGCCGAAACCCGACACCAGCTTGCATTGGTTCTTGCGGATGGGCATGATGGCGGGCATAGCCTCGAGACGGTCGTGCTTGGTCTGCGCCATGCTGCTCAGCTCGTCGAAGGAGACTGACTGGATATAGAGGCGCTTGCTCAGCTCGTCAAGTTTCTGAGCCGTACGCTTGATCTCGTCGGTACAGTTGTAGCCGTCGAGGTCGTTGTAGCGGTCCACGCCTCCGATGCCGCTCTTGCGGACATTTTCGGAGATGGGCTCACTCTCGAAGATCACACGATAGATATTGTCGTCGCGATTCTCCAGCTCTTCCAGCACCTTCTCGTTGCGGGCCATGCGGGCGTTCATGGAGGCGAGCTGACGTTTGTATTGTGCTATCTCGCGCTTCATGACACGCTCCTTAGGCGAGTCCACGATCTGATAGCCCACAATCATGAAAGCCACTCCCAACACCAGGCCGAAAGCCACGGTAAAGGAGATCTTGCGCACCTTGTCGCGTACCGACTCTACAACTTTTTCATAAGAAAGGGTGTGAGGATTGAACTTGTAGGTGTGCTTTGTCTTGAAGATTTTCATGAGTGCGGGGTTTTAGGGGTTCTATCAGAGGATGGGGATTGCTGTTTTATTCAATGAGGCCGGGCGAGACGGGACTCCACTCGAGCTTCTTGTACTCGTTGAGGGCGTTGACGAACTGCTCGGCACGAGAGTGCTTGCTGACATAGAACGTCAGGTTGAGCTCGGGGATAAGGATCTGTCCCACATGCTGATGGTGGCACATGCCGAAGAGCGAGGCCAACGAGTCGCCTTTCATCTTGCGGTTGTGGCGCTTGTAGGCCACAGCCTCGGTAATGGAGTCGTCGAGCATATTCAGGTTGACGGGAGCGAACTCGAAGGAGAGCTCCTTCATGGGAATCACATCGAAGTCGACAGAGCTGCGGGCCCGGATGATGGCGTCGGGATAGAGGTAGTAGTGGTTGCCTTCGCTATCGCGCATGATAGGGGTATCGAAGGGAGACTGGATGTAGTCGAAGATACCCATATCGAAGAACACGGGCATATAGAAGAGGTCGCCTTCGGTGGCGACAACCTGCCATACGCGGCGCGAGTCGATGCAGATGTTGAAAGCCTCCACAACCTTCTGCCATTGCTCCAGCACCTCGGCAGGGGTGTAGGTGCTGATGTTGATCTGGCGGCTCAGCACCTCGCGGCCCATGGTGTGGGCGCGGGACTTATACTGGGTGAGGGTGCGCGCATACTGGCTGGCGCCTTTTTTGCCTTTCATCTTGACCTTGATGCCTTCCATGATGCGCTGCAGGAATTCCTCCTGACGGGCCATATAAAGGACATCCTGGTAGTGGGTCAGCACAGGAGTCATGCCGGTGCCAGCAGACTTCGTGAGGGCTTTCTCCACCTTGCCGATCTCTTTGGCGATGGTGGCTTCCTTTCCTGTGACGAGCTTCCAGAGGCTATGCTTTTTCTTCTTTCTGAGTTCGCGGCAGAACTCACGATAGGAATGGCTGTCGCTATCGCGGACAAAGAAGCCCGAACCGGGAGTGTCGGGAGAGAGGAACATGCCTTTCTTCACCACCACCTGGTATTTGTTGCGGACGCCAAAGTAGGTATCGGCCTCGAAGAGGGAGATGCGCACTCTGGAGCCGTCGGCAAGACGCATTGTTCTGAACAGAAAGCGAGACTGCTTCTTCATAGTTTCTTTCTTATTTGTTTGTCTTATGGTGGCTTCTGATGCCCCGACTTGGATGCAGGCTGCTCCCGATTAACGGAATGTCCGATACCAAGGAACTGCCCGGAAGCCGGCCAGAAGCCACCTTTTTTGTTTGTCAGTCTGGTGATGCTATCCTAGCCGTGGATGGCTTTGCCGTAGGCTGCCTCGATGGCTTCCATGATTGCCTCGCTCATGGTGGGGTGAGGATGGATGGAGCCTGCTACCTGATGAGCCTTGAGACCGTTCTCGCGAGCGGAGACGATGCCGGCAATCATCTCGGTAACGTTGTCGCCACAGAGGTGGGCGCCGAGGATCTCGTCGGTATTCTTGTCGATAACCATCTTGATGAAGCCGTCGGTATTGCCAGCAGCAGTAGCTTTTCCGCTAGCTTTGAAGAAGAACTTGCCTACGAGGATCTCCTTGCCGGCTTCTACGGCCTTCTTCTCGGTAAGACCTACGCTAGCCACCTCGGGAGTGGTATAGGTGCAGCCGGGGATGTTGCTGTAGTTCACCTTCTTGGGATCGAGGCCTGCGATCTTCTCTACGCAGCAGATAGCCTCTGCGCTAGCCACGTGTGCCAATGCGGGGCCGTGGACCACGTCGCCGATAGCATAGTAGCCGGGAACGTTGGTGCAGTAGTAGTCGTCGACCACGATCTTGGTGCGTTCGGTCTGGATGCCGGTCTCTTCGAGGCCGAGGTTCTCGAGGTTGGTGATAACGCCAACTGCGGAGAGGACGACGTCGGCATCAACAACCACTTCGGCGCCTTTCTTGTCTTTGATATGGACGTGGCAGATGTCGCCTTCCACGTCGACGTGCTCGACGCTAGCGCTCATCATCACCTTCATACCCATCTTCTTGAAGCTGCGAGCCACCTGAGCGGAGGTGTCCTCGTCCTCGTTGGGGAGGATGGTGGGCATGAACTCGACGAGGGTGACGTTCACGCCGATGCTCTGGTAGAAGAAAGCGAACTCGCTTCCGATGGCGCCGCTACCAACAACCACCATGCTCTGGGGTTTGAAGGGAAGGGTCATAGCCTCGCGGTAGCCGATGATGTGCTTGCCATCCTGGGGGAGGTTGGGAAGATTGCGGCTGCGGGCTCCGGTAGCGATGATGATATGGTTGGCTTCGTGCTCGGTAACATTACCCTCGGCGTCGGTAACCTGAACCTTCTTGCCGGGCATAACCTTGGCAGCACCCATGATAACCTCTACGTTGTTCTTCTTGAGGAGGAACTGGACGCCCTTGCTCATAGTCTCGGCAACGCCGCGGCTGCGCTGGACCATGGCGGTAATGTCGGCCTCAACGGGCTGAGCGGCGACGCCGTAGTTGGCGGAGTGGTTGATATAGTTGAACACCTGGGCACTCTTGAGGAGCGCTTTGGTGGGGATGCAACCCCAGTTGAGGCAGATGCCACCGAGGTTTTCGCGTTCGATGACAGCAGTTTTCATACCTAATTGTGCAGCTTTGACAGCAGCAACATAGCCACCAGGGCCACTTCCGATAACGATAAGATCGTAATTCATGAGTCTAAATATTATGTTATGTTTTTATTAATTTACTATATAATAATATATTACAACCCAACCTCGGTCGGGTTTTGTTTTGGCAAAGATACGAAGATTTTTTCAATCTGCCAAAAGAAGTTGTCGTTTGCCTCGTTTTTTAACCTTCCGCGAACGGGAAACGTCCTTATCTTGCCACGGATTTCATCTTAAGGTGACCTCTAATAATTAGATTGAGATGATTTTTGAATTTATGTCGAGTGGATTTCAAACAAAGGCGAAGAAGCATAGCCGTAGCTATGGTTCAAGACTTTATGAAGGAAGACGCCGACAGAAAACAAAAAGCGCTCAAGTCTAATGGATTCAAAAAAAACTAATTTTTAGAGGTCACCTTAAAATTTAACAATTCCACAAGCCTGGGTTGCGTCATACTTGCGTCGTATCAACGTCGTATTTGCGTCGTATCAAAACCCACTCAATTCCCACTCAATTCCGACTCAAATCCCACAAAAGCCGGAATTGAGTCGGAATTGAGTCGGAATTGAGTGGGAATTGAGTCGGGTTTGATACCCGCCTGATAGCTGTCTGATAGGTTGCTGGACTAGGACAACCCGAACCTTCGTCCTCGGGCCGGAATCCGAGGGGGACTTCCCTTCCCGTTCCGGCCCGTTTTTCGGGGCAGAAAGGCGCCTTGGGGAACACGATTCTCCGGAATTAAAAAAAGAAATTCAACCTTATTGATTATCAAACCTTTCCAAATACGATTGACGCAAACGATAGGCAATATTATTATATTTTCGTGCGGGTGTGTACTTTTTTTTGTATCTTTGCAATTTGTATTACTGTTGGAGTACAAAACCAATAGTCCTCATTCACAACAAGTATCACCATTCGTCAACGAAGAAAAACGCACCTCATACTATGAAAAAAATTGTAACCTTAGCCCTTCTCGCCCTCCTCTTCGTAGGATCGGCAGTTGCACAAAGCTACAAGATTACCTTCCTCCCCCAGAAATCCAAATGTGAGCGCTACTACATAGGCCAGCATTTCCGCGACAAGTTCAACATCATCGACAGCACCTCCATCGCCAACGGCCAGATCGTCTTCGAAGGCAAGAAGCTCACCAACGGAGTCTATGCCCTGCTCAACGACCAGAAGAAGAAGATGTTCGACTTCGTTATCGACGACAGCCGCAAGTTCTCCATCCAGTTCGACAGCACATTCTCCAACAAAGGCATGGTTGTCAAAGGCTCCCGAGCCAACGAGCTGATGTTCGAATATATGTCCAAGATGGACTACGGCCGCTCCCAGAGCCGCGAGATCAACAACCTCAAGAAGACCGATACCGCCCAGGCCCGCATCAAAATGGAAGCCCTCGGCAAAGAGATGGAAGGCTATATCGCCAACTACCACAAGAACAACGAGAGATACATCTTCGGCCGTCTCATCAAGATGTTCGACAACATCGACGTGCCCAAAGAGATTCCCGCAGGCAGCAACGAGACCAACCTCCAGGAGTGGCAGGCACGCTACTACCGCACCCACTACTGGGACAACGTCGACTTCTCCGACCACTCGCTCATCTACACGCCCCAGATGTTCGACAAGCTCAACTACTATTTCTTCGGCCTGCTCTACTATCAGGAGAGCGACACCATCACCCGCTATGCCGACCTCATCCTCCACAAGATAGAGAAGGACAGCACCTGGATGCGCTATTTCCTCGACTTCATCACCCCCAAGTATGAGCGCGCCACCAAGAACGTGGGCTGGGACCAGGTCTTCGTCAACCTCGTGCAGAACTACTACCTCCAAGGCAAATGCCCCTGGGCTACCGAGGCCGACCTCTATAGCAAGCGCAAGACCATCGACTACCTGAGCGCCTCCCTCATCGGAGCCATAGGACAGGAGCTCTTCATGGCCGACACCAACCAGTCGCCCGACCCCAAAGACTGGATCTCCTCCCATCGTTTTCCCCAGCGCTATGTGGTGCTTTGGATCTGGGACCCCGACTGCCACCATTGCCAGGAGCAGAGCGAAGAGCTCAAGATCCTCTACGACTCCCTGGCAGCTGCCGGCAACAAACGCTTCGAGGTCTATGCCGTGGGCTATGAGTCCGACGTGAAGAAATGGAAGAACTACGTGCGCAAACACAACTTCCCCTTCGTCAACGTAGGCGGCAGCAACGTCAACATCGACTATCAGGAAGCCTACAACGTCCATGGCGCCCCCACGATGATCATCCTCGACGCCGACCGTCGCATCATCATGAACAAGACCCTCCCCGCCAAAAACATCATGAGCTTCCTCGACCGCTACGAGCAGGAGCATCCCGAAATGGCCACCAAGGTCACCCCCTGGATGATGGCCGGCGGCTATACTCCCGCAACGGAATGGAAACGGAACCAATAGCAGGAGAAAGAAGAAATCCCCAAACGATCCTATATAAAAACAAAACACAATATCGAATGAAAGCAAACAACAAACGTCAGCACATCGTTGCTGGCAACTGGAAAATGAATAAAACCTTCCAGGAAGCCGACGAACTTATCGACAACCTGATGACCGAACTCGAAAACAACGACATTGCCGACACCAAGGTGATCATCTGCCCTCCCGCCATCTATCTCGAGATGGCCAGCGACATGGCCGAAGAGAGCTACTTCATGGTTGGCGCCCAGAACGTCAACGAGAATGAGAGTGGTGCCTATACCGGCGAGATCAGCGCCGCCATGCTCGAAGCCCTCGAGCTGGAATACTGCATCGTTGGCCACTCCGAGCGCAGAGCCTACTACCACGAGACCGACGCCATCGTAGCCAAGAAGGTCGACGCCCTGCTCAAACACAACATCAAACCCATCGTCTGCTGCGGCGAGGTTCTCGAAGAGAGAGAAGCCAACCGTCATTTCGACGTCATCAAGCGCCAGATCCAGGAAGGCCTCTTCCACCTCACAGCTGAGGAGTTCGCCAACGTCGTCATCGCCTACGAGCCTGTGTGGGCTATCGGAACCGGCAAAACCGCCACTCCCGAGCAGGCACAAGAGATCCACGCCTACATCCGCGGCCTCATCGCCGAGAAGTATGGTGCTGAGGTAGCCGACACCACCTCCATCCTCTACGGCGGAAGCTGCAAACCCGGCAACGCCAAAGAGCTCTTCGCAAAACCCGACGTCGACGGCGGCCTCATCGGAGGTGCCTGCCTCAAAGCCGACGACTTCATGGCCATCATCAAAGCCTTCTAGCCTATAGCCGAGAACGAATAATGCCTCTATGAAGCGGCAGCCGGATGGCTGCCGCTCATACGGAGGCCACCTTGCAGAAGAAGTGCAGCCGGGACGCATAATCTACTGTCAAACAAAAAAAACATTTCATCATCATGAACAATCTTGAAGAACTGGCAACCGAACATTGGAACAACTCCACACGCAAGCTGAAGGTAGGCGTAGCTTTCGCCACCATCCTCCTGCTGCTGTATAACGTATTGCTGTTCCTGCCCATCCACAAGCACGAAGAGACCACCTCTTCCACCCTGCTCCTCTTCGTCCTTTTCTGCGTCGGCATGCTGGTGCTAGCCTTCCTCTGCATCCGCAACTATAGCCGCGGCCTCGCCCGATTCTCCAACCTCTTCAGCCATGGAGGCAAACGATCCCTGTTCCTCGTGAGATGGGGATTCTGGTTCGCCATCGCAGGCGTAGTGCTGCAGCTTCTGGTGTTCATGCTCCTCCATCCCAGCAAAGAGAGCATCACATTCCTCTGGCTGCTCATCGGCAACATCCTCCTCATCGCCTCGGCCGTCATCTCCATCGTCGGATTCCTCTCCCTGGCCACCAGCAAAGGCATGCCCGACACCTCGCGTCGCGGCGCCCTCCACATGTCGTGGACGCATATCGTCATGCTCCTCGGCGCCATCCTGCTCTCCTATGCGTTGCAGGCCGGCATAGTGCTCAAGATTGTTACCGTTGCCGTCAACCTCTGCGGCACATACCTCTTCTTCCACCATTGGAAGCGCATCCTCAACCCCGCAGACGAGACTGCAGAAGCAACAACAGAAGAAACACACGACAAAGAATAAATGAAGTTCGAGACCCTCATCACACGCCGGTTCCTACAGAAGCAGCAAGGCGGCTTCTCCACCTCTTTGGTACGTATCGCCACCTGGAGCGTCGCGCTAGGGGTGCTGGTGATGATTATGTCCGTGGCCATCCTCCGCGGCTTCCAAAATGAGATCCGACAGAAAGTAGTAGGTTTCGGCTCCCATATCATCATCAAGAGCCAGTTCATAGGCAACGGCTACGACGAAATCCCCATCTCCACCCTCCGCCCCGAGCTGCAGGAGATAGGCCAGCTCGACGGAGTGAAACACATCCAGTTCTTCGCCGAGAAAGGCGGTATGATCAAAACCGACGACCAGATCCAGGGCGTAATCTTCAAAGGTGTGGATCAGCAATTCGATTCCACCTTCTTCTCCTCCTGCATGCAGGAAGGACGACTCTTCAACCTCCAGGACTCCACAGCCTCCAACGAAGTAGTCATCTCCCGAACCCTTGCCAACAAGCTTCATCTCAGCCTTGACGACAAGCTGCGCACATACTTCTGGCAGGAGAACAGCTATCGCGCCCGAGCCTTCAAGGTTGTGGGCATCTACAACACAGACCTTACCGATTTCGACAACCACTATATGATTGGCGACCTCCGCCAGATCCAACGCCTCAACGGATGGGACGACACCCTGGTGGCAGGCTACGAGGTGCTCATCGACGACTTCTCCAAGCTCGACCGCCTAGGCTACGAAGTCGCCTCCGCCTGCGACTACGACCTCATCGTCACCACCATCAGACAGATGAACCCCGCCCTCTTCGCCTGGCTCGACCTCCTGAACAGCAACATCGCCCTCATCCTTGCCGTTATGGCTGTTGTCTGCGTTGTTGCCGTCATCTCCGCCCTGCTCATCATGATCTTTGAAAAAACCTCCATGATCGGCATCCTCAAGACCCTTGGTGCCAACAACACCAGTATACGCAGCATCTTCCTGCGCAAATCTGCCGAGATAGTAGGCCGGGGTCTCCTCTTCGGCAACGCCCTCGCCCTTACCCTATGCCTTCTCCAAAGCAAGCTCCACCTTATCCACCTCGATAGCGAGAGCTACTACATGCCCTATGTCCCCATCGACCTGAACCCTTGGATGTTCCTCCTCATCAGCGCCGGCACCCTCGCCGTCTGTATCCTGGCTCTGCTCATCCCCGCCACCTACATAGCAAAGATCGATCCGGCAAAGACAATCAGGGTTGAATAAAAGAACTCTAGAAAAAAAGCAAGGCGTTCAAGAATTTGAACGCCCCACAAAAATACATCTGAAATAAGTAAGCACATCCATATAAACGCAATATAGATACAAAAGGTTTCAAAAAAAATAATTTTTTTCAAAAAAAATAATCTTCCACATGAAAAGACGCCTCTCCACCCTACTCTTCCTCCTAGGTTTACTCGTAGCCTGCACCTCCCTATACTCTTGCAAAAGCAAAGCCGATGACATGGATCGCAACGAGCGCCTTCTCCTCCTTGATGCCAAAATCAAGCAGAACCCCAACGACGCCAGCCTCTATTACGAGCGTGGCAAAGTGCTCCTTGAGCTTGAGAAAGTGAACGACGCCATATCTGATTTCACCAAAGCCGTCAACCTCGACAACAGCAAGGTTGAATACTTCACCGCCCTCGGCGACGCCTATTATATGAACGGGAACATCGGCGAGAGCTATGCCGCCCTCCAGAAAGCCCTCACCCTCGACAGCAAGAATATCGAAGCACTCCTCAAGATGGGCGAGATCTCTTTCATCAGCAAAGACTACGACCGCGCCATGGAGACACTCAGCAAGGTTACCGAGATAGAAGCCGACAACATCAAAGCCTACCAGATCAAAGGCTTCATATACAAAGAGACCGGCGACACAGCCAACGCCATCTTCTATTTCCGCAAGATCGTCGACCTCCATCCCGACTACGTGCCCGCCTACGAAGAGCTCGGTATGATCTATGCACAGCACAAAGATCCCTTGGCCATCGAATACTTCAACACAGCCATCCAACTCCAGCCCGACAACATCAACGCCCTCTATGGTATGGCCATGCTCTATCAGGATCTCGAGAACGCCGACAAAGCCAACGAGTACTACACCCGCATCCTTGAGCTCGACCCCATGAACCGCTACGCCTGGTTCAACCGCGGATACATGGAGATGGTGCTTTATGAGGACTATGATGCCGCCATCGAGTTCTTTACTAAAGCTATCGACTGCGACAACCAGTACTACGAGGCTCACTACAACCGAGGCTACAGCTACGAACTCAAAGGCGACCGATCCAACGCCCGCATCTGCTACCAGACCACCCTACAGATCGCCCCCGACTATCAGCCCGCCAAGGAGGCTCTCGCACGCGTACAATAATAAACAAACTATAGTAGAAAGATTATCCATCTACAGCACCCCGTTTGGGGCATCGATAGAGCCGGTAATAAATTGTTGAAAAGTTTTTCTTGTCATTTCAAATAATTATCGTATCTTTGCAGAAATAAATAAAGGTAATTGTGAGTAAGAACATGCAACATAACAATCTGATTAAGAAATCCGCATCGCCTTGCAATGGTGATGAAACGGTTTCTTTTTTGATTTATTAGCGACAAATCCTTGTCGCTTTTTTATTGCCGCAAGCTCACAGTTCGGAAACAAAATTATCTAGAATAATATAAAGCTACATATCATGAGTAATTTAAAAGGACGTAATCTTATCTCCATCACCGACTTCACCAAAGAAGAATACATCCAGGTGCTGGACATCGCTGAAGAATTCGAAAAGAACCCCAAGCAGCCCATCCTGAGCGACAAGGTTGTTGCCACCCTCTTCTTCGAGCCCTCTACCCGCACGCGCCTCAGTTTCGAGAGCGCTGCTAACCAACTCGGCGCTCGCATCATCGGTTTCTCCGACCCCGGCGCCACTTCGGTGCAGAAAGGTGAAACTCTCCACGACACTATCACCATGGTTGCCTCCTATGCCGACCTTATCGTGATGCGTAACCCCCGCGAAGGTTCAAGCCGCTACGCTAGCGAGGTATCCAACGTACCCGTCATCAATGCTGGCGACGGTGCCAACCAGCACCCCACCCAATGCATGCTCGACCTCTACTCCATCCGCAAGACTCAGGGCACTCTCGACAACCTGAACATCGCTCTCGTAGGCGACCTCAAATACGGACGTACCGTCCACTCTTTGGTGCAGGCCATGTGCAATTTCAACGCCACCTTCCACCTCGTTTCCCCCACCGAGCTCAAGCTCCCCAGCTCGGTAAAGGCATCTATCAAAGAGGCCGGTCTGAAATACTATCAGTATACCGACCTGCAGGAAATCATCCCCACCGCCGACATCATCTATATGACCCGCGTACAGCGCGAGCGCTTCGCCGATCCTATGGAATATGAGCGTGTAAAGGACAGCTGCATCCTCACCGGCTCCATGCTCCAGGGCTGCAAGGAGAACATGAAGATCCTCCATCCTCTTCCCCGCGTGAACGAGATCACCACCGATGTCGACAAGACCCCCTATGCTTACTACTTCCAGCAGGCACAGAACGGCGTCTATGTACGTCAGGCTCTCATGGCCGCCATCCTCGGAGCTAGAGAATAGACAATTACGGACTTCATACAAATGAGTTCAAGTCCGAGGGATCGACACCCTAGGACTTAACAAACTTCACAACACAACATATCCTTAATAATCATACAATGGACACCAAGAAAGAACTCGTCGTTTCGGCAATCGAAAACGGCACCGTTATCGACCATATCCCCACCACCGCCGTATATCAGGTAATCCGCATCCTCGGTCTCGAGAACCACGAAGACGAGGTACTTATCGGTTACAACCTCGAGAGCAAGAAGTTTGGCAAGAAGGGCATCATCAAGATCAAGAACAAATTCTTCGATCACGACGACATCAACAAGATCGCTCTCGTGGCTCCTTTCGCAAGCATCATCACCATCAAGAACTTCAATGTTGTAGAGAAGATACAGGCCGAGATCCCCAACCATATCGACAACATCGTGAAGTGCATGAACCCCAAATGCATCACCAACAGCGAGGTTATCCCCACCAGCTTCGACGTTGTGGACAAAGAGAACATCAAGCTCAAATGCCACTACTGCGAGAAGTTCACCACCAAGGAAAACATCAAGTTCTGCGAATAATGAAAGGCAGCTACATCCGTCTACTCATCCTCTCTGCGCTTATGGTGCTGGCGGCTTTCGTGTGCCTATGGACAGGGAACCCCTTCCTTGTTGCCATCCCCTTGAGCACAATCTACTTTGCCGTCATCACGGGCGTGATGCTGCAACTCATCACGAAGAGCATCCTCAAAGACCCTCGTACATTCATCAAGATGTTCATGGGCATCACCGTCGGCACGCTCTTCCTCCATCTGGCCGTGCTCACGGTATACCTTTTCACACATCTCTCCAATGTTAAGGTATTCACCATCTGGTTCTGCATCCACTTCGCCGTCTATCTGACGTTCCTCACAGTGGAGCTGATCCTCTTCATCAAACGCTACCAGAAAGAGCATCAAGAGAACAAAGAGTAAACAAAGTATCTCAAAATAAAGAAAGCTTCACCCAATCGGATGGAGCTTTTTTTATTTTGCCGCAGGGAGATATCCGGATAAGCAAAAAGATACAGCTGGACATCGCGCATAAAAAGTCACTTGCAATCGAAATTACAAGTTTACAAGTTTACAAAATACGAACGACATTAAAGAAAATGTTCCGTAACAGGAACTCACCCTGTCTCTCCTGCTATTTATCTGATGCAGAAAAAAGAGTTGAAACCTATTCCGTTTCTTTTGTTCTCCACTCTGAAATTCTTGGTGAGCGACACCACTGCGCCTCCGTTTTCTTTAATACACCAGCGAGAATATATCTTGGAGCATAGCCTTCTCTTCTTCAGATACGGACAGAGGCATATCGGGAGCCTGATGGATGGAGCCTCCTGTTAATATCTGTTCGGCCAACTCGGAAATAGAGACGCTGAGACTGTCGGTAGCGATTTGAACCGAAGTGATGACACCTTTCGTCTGATCCACATCGAGGCTCATCTCCACCCCACCCCATGAGAACTGGGCTGTCTTCTGCGACTGGAAAGAACGCCAGCGCCCTAGGCGCCACTCGTCAGAGGCGAACTCTGAGGCCAGCTTCACCACCTCCTCCTTTTTGCAGAGAGCAGAGAAATCGAGGAGCTCTGCCTTCTCGCCGTACACCTTCTCAAAGGAGCCGATAAGAGGCATAACGATATTCTCGCTCGTGATATCGGCAAGCTCAGAGAGGTTGACGACGCGGCTGCGGACAGACTCTACGCCATGCTTATGCAGCTTAGCCGGCTTGACGAGCAGGTAGCGCTGCAGGTCGTCAATGTTGCCTTTGATGAGGATCGTGCCGTGATGGAGATCCTGATAGCGGTTCTTGTTGAAAGCATTTCCCGAGAACTTTCTCATCGCACCCTCATGATCGCGACAGAGGACATCGTTGCGACCCGAGACCTCGGTATAGAGTCCAAACTGTCCTACCGCCTGCTGGAGGACAGAGAACTGTTTGGTTTGATCGTAGAGGCTTTTGGGGGCCACAAAAGAGAAATTAAGATTTCCTTGATCATGATATACTGCTCCGCCACCGGTCTTGCGACGCATAAGATAACCGCCTTCGCTTTCGAGGAGATCGACATTACATTCTGCAAAAGGATTCTGGTTCTGCCCTATCACCACGGTACGATGGTTCTTCCAGAGGTACATGGTCACCGCCTCGGTCTCGGGGAGCGAGAGGAGGTAGTTTTCTACAGCGATGTTGAGATAGGGATTGGTCTGATTGCTGATAACGAGACGAATCATAATAACGAAGATGGTAAATAATGCGGTCTACATCCTGACAGCGATAGTGATGTAGGTAGGAGCCTTCCCCAGATAGTAGTTGTTGCGGGCAAAAGAGAACTCGAAGCGTTTCTTGCGCAGGCCAACGCCATAGGAGAAGCCGCTGGTGTTGATATTGGTGATGCCGTGAGTCTCTACCGACTGGCGGTAGTTGTAACCCAGACGGGCAAAGAAGACCTCCTTGATAGCCAGCTCCACGCCGAAGAGCGCGTGGCGGAAGATCTTGTCTGCGGCCTCATGCAAGAAAGTCTCCTCGGTATAGGAGTTGGTGTAGGGGTCGTAGGTGCTCACGGGATTGAGCACATCTTCGTAGCGGAGATCCCAAGTCTGCAGCTCGGTGGCGGCGAAGAAGAGGCGGAAGGGTGCGTTCTCAAGACGGTAAGAGAGTGCAGCCGAGAGCTCGAAAGGTATCTTCTCCACGTTGCCGTCGAAGGTCGCCAGCTGGGCGCCGATGTTGCGAGCCATAAGGGTGGCGGCGAACTGCTTGTTGCGCGAGGTGTAGCTTCCTGCCAGATCGAGGGCGAGGGCGAAAGCGGTATAGCTCTCATACTGCGAGAGCGTTGGCTTCAGGTTGACGCCGAGCGAGAAGCAGGAGTCAATATGACGTCCCCAACCGATGGAGAAGGCATAGTCGGCAGCATAGAACTTGCCTGTAGGATGATCTGTCTCATCGTAGCCATCGAAAAGGCCGTAGGAGTTGAACTTGATGCCGAAGAGGAAATCGCCATACTTGTCGAAATGTTTTCCATAGGCAACGGCGCCGAGGTTCACACCACGGAACATTCCCACATAGTTGAGGAGAATCTGATGGTCGAAGCGCTTGTCGATGAACGAGGGATTGTCCAGGGTGATAGAGATATCGTCGTCATAGAGAGCCAGATAATCCATACCCAGTCCGGCGGTACGGGCCGAAGAGGAACGGTCCAGCACAGCAAGTGTGGAGAGACCCGCAACCTGAGCCCTAAGGGCGACAGGGAGGAGCATCAGCGACAGGACTATCAGTAATCGGCGCACTTCGTGGTATCGGTGTTTGTGTTGAGCTGGGATCAACGATCGGCTGTTGGTTTTGTTTCTCCTAGGAGGTTTCTAGTTCTCCCACACTTCTTTTCCCTCTTTGTCGAGGTAGCCGCTACGCATCTTGCCTTTGCCGTTCTTCTGGCGGATGATATATTTTCCATTGAGGATGAGCACCTCGTCATAGACGAACTCCGTAACGAAGATGCCCTGTACGTTGACAAAGGCCCACTTGCCACGTTGGCGGAGAGCGGCGAAGTTGGCGGGATAGCGATATTTCTGATAGTCGATCTCGCAGACGACAGCATCGTATTTGATGTCGACGAGAGTCTCTCCGCTAGGGCCTACCAGTCCCCATTTTCCATTCATGGACACGGGGTACATGCCTCCGTTGGTCTCATAGAGCAGCGCGTCGTAGATAGGGCGGATGACCCAGTTGTCGTTCTTGTCCACATAGCCCCATTTGCCGTCCTCTTCAGCGCGGCAAGGGTAATAGTCGGGGTAGACGCCCTTGGTCTGAGCCATTGCAAAGAGCCCCCAGAAGAGCAGGACGGTAGAGATTAAACTTTTCTTCATATCGCAAGAGACAGATAAGAAAAAGATAAAGATAGGGCAAGCACAGAGTCCTGCCCTATCAGATATCAAAAAGTATTAGTGCTTTTTGTTGCGTTCGTGGCGCATGAGGTGGCTGGGCTCGAGGCTGAGACGGTCGTTGGTCTCAAGGAGCGAGGAAACGCCTTCCTCAATCTTACGTTTAGCCTCGCAGGCTTCGCAGTGGCACTCCTCGTGGTATTCTGCAGGTTCGGTGTAGGTGGTGATGACACCTTCGAAGTTGCGGAGGATAACCTTGCGGGGGCTCTGGGAGATAACGTAGTTGGGCATAACGGGGGTCTTGCCACCGCCGCCGGGAGCGTCAACCACGAAAGTGGGAACAGCATAGCCGGAGGTGTGACCGCGGAGAGCTTCGATGATCTCGATACCCTTGCTGACGGGAGTACGGAAATGTTCGAGACCCATAGAGAGGTCGCACTGGTAGATGTAGTAAGGACGTACGCGGTTCTTCACCAGGTTGTGCATGAGGCTCTTCATCACGTGAACGCAGTCGTTTACGCCGCGGAGCAGCACGGTCTGGTTGCCGAGAGGGATACCGGCATTGGCCAACTTAGCGACAGCAGCCTGCGATTCGGGAGTGAACTCGTTGGGGTGGTTGAAGTGGGTGTTGAGCCAGATGGGGTGGTATTTCTTGAGCATGTTGCAGAGGTCGTCGGTGATGCGCTGGGGGCAAACCACGGGGGTGCGGCTACCGATGCGGACGATCTCAACGTGGTCGATCTTACGGAGACGGGAGATGATGTATTCGAGTCTTTCGTCGCTTACCATGAGTGCGTCGCCACCAGAGAGGAGGACGTCGCGCACACATTCGGTCTTCTCGATGTATTCGAGAGCTTTCTCGATACGGTCCATGGGGCTTTCATCGTCCTTCTGACCTGCAAAACGGCGGCGGGTGCAGTGGCGGCAGTACATAGAGCACATGTCGGTGATGAGGAGCAGCACGCGATCCGGATAACGATGGGTGAGGCCGGGAACGGGGCTATCTTCGTCCTCGTGGAGAGGATCGAGGAGGTCGGCAGGAGACTGGTAGGTCTCAGCGGCGGTGGGGATAGCCTGACGGCGGATAGGATCGTAGGGGTCGTTGGGGTCGATGAGGGAGAGGTAGTAGGGAGTGATGCTCATGCGGAGGGTCTTGAGAGTCTGACGGACACCTTCCTGTTCTGCCTCAGAGAGGTTTATATATTTGTTGAGCTGATCCAAAGTCTCGATGCGGTTGGCCACCTGCCAATGCCAGTCGTTCCACTGTGCATCGGTGACATTGGGGAAAAGTTCAGCACGACGATTTACTTTTGCCATGATTCTTTAGATTTGGGGAATGATAAGTCTTTTCGCTAATAATACAAGGGCGTTTGCAGCTGTTGATTTCTGAAACGCCCTTGTTATCATACGATATTAAGCGTAGAGCTCTTCGAAGATCTTACGGAGTTCGGGGCTTTCGCGGAGCTCCTGGAGGGTGAATTCGGCGTGACCCTTGGTGTAGCCGTTACCCATGATCATGTTAACGTCCATTCCGATACCTTCAGCGCCGAGGGATGCTTTGGTGAAGGAGGTAGCCATGGAGAAGAAGTAGACGGTACCGTCGTCCTTGGTGCAGAGAACAGCGGTCATCTCCTGATCGGGAACGTTTACGCAGTTGATGGTAACGTCAGCCATCTTGCCGTTGGTGAGTTTCTCAACGAGCTCGTAAACCTGAACGGGAGTCATACCTGCTACGGACTCTACTACGTCGCAGAAGCCGAGGTCTTTGATACGCTGGGTGGAGCGCTGGCTGTTGGTGAGGCCGATAACCTTACCGGTAACGCCTACGCGCTTCTTAGCTTCGTAAGCGCAGAGCATACCGCTCTTTCCACCAGCACCCATGATAACTACGGTCTGGCCATACTGGCAGAGGCGTGCGGTCTGTGCGGGAGCGCCAGCGACGTCGAGAGCAGAGAGAGCGAGTTTCTCGGGCATGTCGGTAGGGATCTTAGCGTAGATACCGCTTTCGAAGAGGATAGCCTTACCTTTGATGTCGACCTGGTCGATCTCGGGACGGATCTCGAGGATCTCGTCGATGCGGAGAGGAGTGAGGGAGAGGGATACGAGGGTAGCGATACGGTCACCTTCTTTGAGGTCGATCTTGCCTTTGAGGGCGTCGCCGATCTTTTCAACCTTACCGAGGAGCATACCACCGGAGCCGGTACGACGGTTGCGATGTTTGCCCTGGAGCTCGACATTGAGGAGCATCTCTTTCTTTACCTCTTCCATTACCTGAGCCTCGCTTGCGCCTTCGCCAGCCTGTGCCTTAGCATAGTTGTGGATGTCGGTGAAGGATGCGGAGTCGATGTTGAGGGTCTGAACGTCGATGAGGATCTCGTTGTCGAAGATCTCGTCCATGTTGTTGTCGATCTTGTTAGCGGGCTGAGGGAGAACACCCTTGGGCTCGATTACGCGGTGAGTACCGAATTTGTTACCTTTTTTCTGCATAATTGAATATTATTATTAGTTTGATTATTAATTTTATAACTTGCGATTTTCAGCAATATTTAACGTACAAAGATACATATTATTTTTGATATAATAATAAAAAGCGAAAAAAAGTTATCAACAGCACCTCAAAAAGCCAGCCCCCGGGCGTGGAGTCCCGAGGGCCGATGGGGTCTTGTTCTTCAAGCCGAGCCAGAGTCTATTCCTCTGCTTCAGGCTCCTCAGGTTCGATGAGCTTAGCCTTCTCGAGGTTGGAGCGGAAATAGTCTTCGAGGTTGAAGAGCGTCCTTGTTGTGCCGTCCTTATACACCACCTTCATCTCCTTCACAAACATACAAGGGTTCACATAAGTCATACCGGCCTCCAGGAAACAGCGGGTGCCCTCGCCAGGCTCCAGCTCTGCCGCCACTCTCACCACCCCGTTCAGCACCACATAAGCCACCGTCTTGTCGCTGTTGTTGGTGAATTGGTAACCGAAATAGATATGATCGCCGGAGCGCTCCCTGATCTCCACATCCTTGTCTTCGATGATGATCGGGATGTCTTTCTTGGCGTTCTGGGCAAAGAGGCTGGGGTTTGCAACAAGGGCAAACAGAAGGGCAAAGAATACGTTTTTCATAGGCGTTTTATTTTGATGTTTATTTAGGCAACCTCTAAAAATTAGTTTTTTTAATCCATTAGACTTAAGCGCTTTTTGTTTTCTGTCGGCAGGTTTGTTCTCCGGCCGTTGGCCTATCGAAGAGCCACCGGCTCTTCTTCATCTTCATAAAGTCTTTTGCTTTGCAAGACGTTTCCTCGGCTCGGCAAAGAAAAACAAGTTTTCTCTGCTCTCGCTCTCTTGAAACGTCGAACCATAGCTACGGCTATGCTTCTTCGCCTTTATTTGAAATCCACTCGACATAAATTCAAAAATCATCTCAATCTAATTATTAGAGGTTACCTTTAGGCTTTTGATGATTTCGAGGCTATCGCGCAGCAGATTTCATTCTATGGCTTCAGGGCTGTAGCGGGCTACTGCCCAAAGGCTTAGGAAGAAAGACGCAAGCGAGCGTCCGAAAGCACAAGAGACTATCGTTTCAAGGAGCACACCTATAATAACGTATCCCTATTGTTTTTTATTGTGCCGAGAGAGAAAAAAAAACGCGAAACAGCCGCTCCCCTACCTTTTTTGAGCCTCCTAGCGCCCCTCGCGTGTCTTCTCCAGCAGCGCCTTGCAGCCCACCTCCACATCGCGGAAGGTGGCCTCGAAATCGCGTGTATACCAAGGGTCTGCGACATCGCGGTTGTGGTAGGCCCTGTTCTCGGGCGAAGTGTGGTCGAGCAGCAGCGAGATCTTCCCGTCGTTGTCCTCCCCCACGATACGCTCCAGCCCCCACAGGTTCTCGCGGTCCATAGCCACGATGTAGTCGTAATAGTCGTAATCCCCGCGTGTCATCTGGCGGGCCCTCTTCCCCTTGCAGCCGATGCCCATCCGGGCCAGCAGCTCGCGGGTGTCAGGGTATACCGGGTTGCCGATCTCCTCGGTGCTCGTGGCAGCCGAAGCGATCTCATATTCCTGTTCGAGGCCGGCCTTCTTCACCAGGTCTTTGAAATAGAACTCAGCCATAGGGCTGCGGCAGATGTTGCCGTGACAGATAAAAAGTACACGTTTCATATCCTAAATAACGCACCCGTCCGCCATTTATTGCGCAGGGCCCCGAAAGAAACACGCACCCCTCCCCTCGTCGGCCCCTTTCCGCCGGATATCGACACTATCAACATCGACGTGTTGAAAATCAATTGCCGCCCCCCGCCGCTATCCTGATTTATTGTTGTACTTTTGTTTGTGCATAGAGTATACCGCTCAAACCACTACTTAACTGACTATCATTACAATAGATGAAAACCAAGCTTAGTCAAAACGCCCAAAAAGCGATCACCTACAGTCGCGACGAAGCCATCCGCCTCAAGAATGGTGCCATCGGAGTGGAGCATATCTTCCTCGGGATCACCCGCGAGAGCACCTGCTCCGGCGTCGTCCTCCTCCAGGAGCTGGGGCTCGATGTCGCCGAAGTCAAGAAGCAGATCGAGAACGCCGTCGGCAAGCAGAACGACGACATCACCTACAACGAGGATGCCGACCTGCCCATGCTGCGCCAGACCGAGAAGCTGCTCCGCCTCTCCTTCCTCGAATCCTCCAAGCTCCACAGCAAGGAGATCCGCACCGAGCACCTCATCCTCGCCATCCTCTCCGAAGGCGAGAACATCGTCTCCACCATCCTCGAGCGCCATGGTATCACCTACGACGCCATCTTCCGCAAGGTGAAACAGGACAGCGCCTCTGCCAACGAGCCCGACGAGGAGAAAGAGGCCGGCGAAGGCTACGACAGCCAGTATCGCTCCCAGTTCGACGACGGCGACGACGACTACCCCTATGCCGACCCCAAGCAGAGCCGCGAGCCCGAGCCAAAGAATAATAAGAACACGCCCGCGCTCGAGAACTTCGGCCGCGACCTCACCAAGATGGCCGCCGAAGGCCGTATGGACCCCATCGTCGGCCGCGCCCCCGAGCTTGAGCGTCTGGCCCAGATCCTCAGCCGCCGCAAGAAGAACAACCCCGTCCTCATCGGTGAGCCCGGCGTAGGCAAGAGCGCCATCATCGAGGGTCTCGCCCAGCGCATCGTCGAAGGCAACGTCCCCCGCACCCTCTATCAGAAACGCATCATCTCCCTCGACCTCGCCTCCCTCGTGGCCGGCACCAAATACCGCGGCCAGTTCGAGGAACGCATGAAAGCCATCATCAACGAGCTCGAGCACAACCCCGACATTATCGTCTTCATCGACGAGATCCACACCATCGTAGGTGCCGGCAGCGCCAGCGGCTCGCTCGACGCCTCCAACATGTTCAAGCCCGCCCTCGCCCGCGGCGAGATCCAGTGCATCGGAGCCACCACCCTCGACGAATACCGTCAGTATATCGAGAAGGACGGCGCCCTCGAACGCCGCTTCCAGAAAGTGCTCGTCGAGCCCTCCACCCCCGAAGAGACCCTCCAGATCCTCCGCAACATACGTCCCAAATACGAAGACCACCACCTCGTGGCCTTCACCGACGAAGCCCTCCAGGCCTGCATCACCCTCACCGAGCGCTACATCAGCGACCGCCTCCTCCCCGACAAAGCCATTGACGCCCTCGACGAAGCAGGCGCGCGCGTACATATAGCCAATGTCAAAGTCCCCGAAGAGGTGCTCGCCATCGAGCACGAGCTCGAAGAGGTGCAGAAGCAGAAACGCGAAGCCATACAGAACAAAGACTACCAGAACGCCGCCGCCTGCCGCGATAAGGAGCGCGAGCTCGACCGCAAGCTCGCCGACGAGCGCAAGCGATGGGACGACACCGAGCGCGACAGCCGCGTGAAGGTCACCGAGAACGACGTCGCCGAGGTCGTCGCCATGATGACCGGCGTCCCCGTCCAGCGCATCGCCCAAAACGAGAGCACCCGCCTCCTCAAGATGGAAGAGGAGCTGCAGGGCAGCGTCATCGGCCAGGACGAAGCCATCCGCCAGATCAGCAAAGCCATCCGCCGCAACCGCGCCGGCCTCAAAGACCCCCACCGCCCCATCGGCAGCTTCATCTTCCTCGGCCCCACAGGCGTAGGCAAGACCTACCTCACCAAAGTCCTCGCCAAATACCTCTTCGACAGCGAGGCCTCCATGATCCGCATCGACATGAGCGAATACATGGAGAAATTCGCCGTCTCCCGCCTCATCGGAGCGCCTCCGGGATATGTAGGCTACGAAGAAGGCGGCCAGCTCACCGAGAAGGTGCGCCGCAAGCCCTACTCCATCATCCTCCTCGACGAGATCGAGAAAGCCCACCCCGACGTCTTCAACGTCCTCCTCCAGGTCCTCGACGACGGACAGCTCACCGACGGCATGGGCCGCAAGGTCGACTTCAAGAACACCATCATCATCATGACCTCCAACATCGGCAGCCGCCAGCTCAAGGACTTCGGCACCGGCGTAGGCTTCGGCACCGCCGCCCGCCGCAACGAGCAGGCAGCCCTCGAACGCGGCGTCATCGACAAGGAGCTCAAGAAGAAGTTCGCCCCCGAGTTCCTCAACCGTATCGACGACGTCATCTACTTCAACTCCCTCAAACGCGACGACATCCACAAGATCATCTCCATCGAGCTCAAGGGCCTCTTCCGCCGCATACAGGATATGGGCTTCTCCATCACCATCGACGACAAAGCCAAGGACTTCATCCTCAACAAAGGCTGGGACGAGCAGTATGGCGCACGCCCCCTGCGACGAGCCATCCAGCGCTATATCGAAGACGACCTCGCCGAAGAGATCATCAAAGCCGACATCATCCCCG
This sequence comes from Bacteroidales bacterium, assembly GCA_024400495.1. GTDB lineage: Bacteria > Bacteroidota > Bacteroidia > Bacteroidales > P3 > Colimorpha. Next base: position 1,939 of record JAKSMR010000006.1, on the reverse strand, counting down.
GCGACGCCATCAGCATCACCACCGAGCCCGTCAACGACGACGAGAAGAAGCTCGACGACGAGAAGATCGCCTTCCACATCATCAAAGGCGACAGCGTCACCACACAAAGCTAGCCCACCCCCTCAAGAAAAAGAAAAAGAAAAACAAACAACAAACACGTATAAAACCATGAAGAAAGTATTCTGCACCCTCGTCGCCGCTGCCGCCCTCACCCTCGTAGCCTGCAGCAGCGCCAACACCAACAACGCCGACGCCGACACCACAGCCCCCGTAGAGGCCATGGCAGCCCCCGCCATCGAAGACACCTACGGCGAGTGGACCATCAACGAAGTCTGCGGCACCCCCGTCGACGGCAAAGCCACCCTCACCCTCAATGCCGACGGCACCTTCGGCGCCGTCATCTGCAACAGCTTCAGCGGCATCGTAGTCCAGCGCGGACGCAGCATCAACGCCTTCGGCTTCGAGAACGTAGCCCGCACCGACCGCATGGGCGACCCCATCGAGATGGCCATCGAAGACACCTTCGCCCAGACCCTCGACAGCGTACGCCACTTCGACATCGTCAACGGCACCCTCCTCCTCAAGGACGACAACGACGAGGTCCTCATCTCCTGCCAGCGATAGGTACCCTCCCCACAGCGACAAAAAGAAACACACCAAGAGGCTCCAACACACCGTTGGAGCCTCTTCCCTTCTTCGCCGGCAGCGCCACCGGAAACGGAGAAAAAGTCGCCTGCAATTGAAAATTACCCGATTACACGATTACCCTTTGCGCTGGCCGAAGCTCATACTTACTGTACGAAGAAACAAAGCAAGCGGCCTTCCGCTTGGAAAAAGTCGCTTGCAAATGCAGTTGACAAGTTGACAAGTTGACAATTACACATACTTGCTGAAGCTCAGGCCTCGGTTGCCCGACTGGCAGTAGCTGACGTGTATCCACTTGATCTCGCCGGTGGACTTGCTCCTGTAGGCTATCAGCTGGTCGTAGGGCAGCTTTTTCAAGATGCTCAGCAGCTTGATGTTGTCGCCGTTGTGGGCCACGATGTCGGCAGCCTGCCCCATGCAGTGCTGCGAGAGCCTTGCGCCTCCTATCATTCCTTGCCGGAAAGCTGAGCCGAAAGCTCGAGTCCTGTCTCCAGATCGTCGAGATGAAGCAAAGCAAACGATTTTGCTTTGTGATAGCGAAGCGGAGAAGCTGGAGCCACGTGGTCTGCTCTATATAGTCGAGCTTGGTACCACAGCCGTCCTCCTCGCGAAAAATGGTGTCGATAGCGTTGACGGCACTTTCGTATTGCAGGGAGTTGGGGACTATTGTATATTGTCTTTGCGACAGCAATGATACGAAGATTTTTGAAATAATAATAATATTTAACAGTCATCACAACAAAGACCACCCGATCGTGTAATCGTGTAATCGTGTAATTTCAATAGAAAAAACACTCTGCAAAAATGTTAATTAATAATGTATATTATATATATATATATATATTATTTATTTATTTTTATTTTTGGGGGGCGAGATACATACGAAATTACCGAATTACACGATTACCCGTCTTGCCTGAAAACCAGCAATCTAATATTTTCGTTATACATACTGTACATAAAAAGCATCTCGTAACTTTCACTTTTCCCTTCGTCGTGGACGATACTTTCGGGCTCGGAAATAAGAAAAAAATGGTGACCATTTTGTGCCAACATGTATATAGCCGCCCCCCCCAAAAAAAGGGGGATTATATACATGTTGGCACAAACAAGAGAACAAAAAGGCTGTTGTTTACGAATCTGCTTATTCCAACCTTTTGTATTCCGTCATTGCGGGCTCCGACCCGCAATCTATTGCGACAGGTTTGCGACTCGTTGTATTCGTTGCTTGGCTGTCTGGATTGCGGGTCAAGCCCGCAATGACGAGGTCTGCTATGAAGAGATGATGAATTGT
>JAKSMR010000059.1 GCA_024400495.1 Bacteroidales bacterium | reverse complement strand
GATCAGGGCGAAGCACGGATCGTCCCGCGTGGAGGTGACGACTCTGGACGTCCCTTATCCGTGGAACGGCTACTGGGTCCGATACGCATGGGTGTGCGGAGAGCATGACCGAATCAAGAACTGGAGACTGTACTACAAGGTGAAGGAGGTTTCGTGAAATGAAAGATGAAGGTCTTGCCGACATTGTCCCGGAGACGTTCAAGGGCGTCGACGTGGAAAGCCTGTTGAAAGGCATGGGGAGCGTTTCGGCTCCGAACGTGGAAGATTTGTCTCCGCACGACGTTCTCAGTTGTCTTTCATACGACGTGAAGAGCTACTGGCTGCGCGGATGCGAGTCGTGTGAATACGAGGACGAATCGCTCGTCCAGGTTCAGAAGGCCGCTGCGATCCTTCTGTTTGCGCTGATGAAACACGATTGTCGGGATATATGATAAAGGGTAGATAAATATGAAAATCAATATCAAACGCGAATGTGTAGATGAACTTGAAATTCTACCTTGTCCATGTTGTTCAGGTAATGATGTGCATGCTACTGCCTTCCAGGGTGGCATTTACCAAGATGGGAAGTCCTCGGCATGGGTTGTATGCAGAAGTTGCAAGCATAAAGTTGAAGTTGAATCATATTCTGAATCCAAAGAATCGTTGCTTAGAACTGCTATAGCACGATGGAATAGTCAAAGCAAATCCTATGGTAAAGAAACCAAAACTAATGAGGAAATCAAGAAACGAGACGAGCTAATCAAGCAATTGAGTGATGCTCTTTGGTGGTATGCAGGCAAACCGTTGCATTGCATTGATAAAGGAAAACACTGTGGTCTGTGCACTGAATTTGATACTTGTTCTTATTGTAGAAATAGACTATTGATTGACAAAGCCAAAACGATTGTAAAGGGGATATTATGAAATATTGCATTACATTGGTCTTGATGGCATTTCTTGCAGGATGTCTATCTGTTGCTCGGATTCCAGTTCCAACGCAAAAGAAGTTCAGTTATGATGGTGTGTGTACCAATTGCGTATGGGAGACACCATTGCGCGACATTCAAAAGAAAAATAGCGATTATGCTTGGAGAGTATACCCGACGATTGGCATGAGGTGGTATGCTACATATAGTGTATATGGCAAGCCGATTGACGAGAAGCTGAATGGCAAGGACTTGTACAATGCAAGGATGGCGAAGAGATTTGCTTGGTTTCCATTGACCATTCTATGGATTACATCTCCACTTGATGGTGCTGTTGACACGATTGCATTGCCATTTGATTTGAATAATTGAAGAAGGTAAATTGAAATGACAGTAAATGAAATGATGAAGCTGCTTGATTCGTTGAGTGAATCGGCAAAGGAGAAGCCAATCGTATTCTGCCATAATCCATCAAAGGATGTATGTGATGAGTATGTTCCTGAATACGATACTTCATGCTGCATTACCAAGAAGGACATTACGATCTACATAAAGAAGGTTGAACAATGATCGTCTGGACAATAACTGACGTAGTGTGCGCGTTCGTCTTCGCGGTCCTACTGGTCGGATGGCTTGTCGAAATTCTTTTCGAGGAGCTTCGGCCTCTCGCAAGGAGAATTAAGAAGTTGATCGGGAAAGAAGGAGAGGCGGAGAAATGATTTTCAAAGACTTCAACAGACTTGTGGACGACTTCCGGAGACTGGCGTTTCGTCAGACGAAGTACGACGACGCCGACGTCTGCTACATGGAGGAGGGGAGATACCTCGTACGAATCAAGGGACGCGAAGAAGTCGGCGGGTTTTTCTCGAAGATGTATGTCGTAGTCAGCACGTTTTCAGAGGACCGTGCGCTTGAAATGATCCACGATTGGGCGCATGGCGATCCAAGGAGACTCGATCTGGCAGGAGAAGTCGAACGGCTCAAAGCGGAGAACGCCGAGTTGAAGAAGCGTCTGGAGAAGGCGGAGACCGCGCTCGAGCCGGTTCTTGCCGTTCGTCCGTCCTACGTGAAGATCGGAGAGCATTCGCTGTACGACTCTTCCATTGAGGTGTACGACCGCGTCTGGTGCGAAGCCGCCGTCCGCATGGCAAAGACAGAGATGGGATTGGAGATGAAATGAACAACAAAAAGAATGATTGCGTGTTCCCATCTGCGAAATACTGGGATCACCCATGGAACCCGATAATCGGATGCCGTCCCGTTTCGCCGGCCTGCGACAACTGCTACGCGAGAAGCATCGTGCAGCGGTTCAACATGACTGGATGCGACGTCGTGGACTTCGCGCCGACGAGGAAGGAGTCTTGCGGAGCGCCGCCGAAGAAGGGGGTCGTGTTCTGCGGAAACATGACGGACCTGTTCGGATACTGGCTGGACTTCGACGAGATCGCGGGATACATCAGGATGACGATGAAATCGTCCGCAAAGGGCAAGGGAGCGAAGTATCTCTGGCTGACAAAGAGACCAGTCGTAATGACCGAAGTTCTCTTCGACGAGAAGTACGGCTTCCATGGGTGCGACATGTCCAACCAGTGGTTCGGGTTCACGGCCGAGAACCAGGATCTCTACGACGAGCGGATCGAAGAGTGGAATTTCCCGCTCCCCGGACACGCGAACGGATGGCTGTCCGCAGAGCCTCTTCTCGGCCCGCTCGATCTTCGTCTTGAACGGTTCGCCGAGGGGGAGATTCCGTTCAAGTGGGTAGTCGTCGGATGCGAGAGCGGGCCACGGAGGAGGCCATGCCGTGTCGAATGGGTCGAGAGCGTCGTTTCGCAGTGCATGTCGAGGGGAGTTTCGGTTTTCGTGAAACAGCTCGACGTCAACGGAAAGTGCGAACACGACATTGCGAAGTTCCATGAGCATCTGCGGATTCGCCAGATTCCGTGGAATGAATGACATTTGCTACAAAACTCCGTGCGCCGTGGAGGAATGCACGGTATAATCAGACTGTCGGAGTGGAAGTGTTTTCCACGGGCGACGAACTAAAGGAAACCGAACGAACGAAAAGGACAGAAGACGATGAGATTCGCAAAACTGAAGGACGTCGAAGGCGCGAACGTCCTCGTAAATCCGAATGCAGTGGCGTCGATCAGTGAAGCCGGAGACGGAGACAGCACGACGTGCGTCGTGAGTCTGCTGACGGGAGGGAAGATCTACGTGGCAATGGGCGCTGACGCGGTTGGGCGTACGCTCGTCAATGCGGAAAAGTGAGGGAGGGCGTATGTTTGACAAGGATTTCAAAGACAGTCTCGTCTCGTTCGACGGACCTAATGGCACTCTGGTCGAGGTTTCCGCGATGGAAATCGCCGGATGCTATGGTCTTCCGGTGACGCCAAAAGAGGAGAGGTCCAAGAAGGGCGGAATCGGTATTTTCGGGAAGGCGAAGGCTGACGATTGCGTGCCGCCCGAGAGAATCGTCGGGGCCGTGATTCTGCGGAGCGGTCATTCCGTCGTGACCGACCATGACTACCTGGACGTTTCGGAGACCGTCCGAGCGATTATTCGCGAACGCGCCGAGTCTGTCTCCGGCAGATCGAAATCGCGGTCCGACGACGTTGCGGCGATTCTCAAGATCGCGAACGACGCCAGGGAAGACGCGGCGGAGTGCCGCGCCACGAAGGAGAAGGTCTCAGAACTGGAAAAGCGCCTGGACGAGCTCTCGAAGAGCATTGACGGCGAAGTGTCCAAGGCCAAGAGCGATTTCGACGCGTACTGGCACAACCGTCTCCGTCCGTGGTTTGCGGAACTGAAGACGAACGAGCGCAAATATTTGAAACTCGCCGAAGAGGCGTCTGGTCTTGAAAGCAGGATCGAGACAATTGAAAAGATGTTCACGCCGGTAGACGTCCCTCCAGATTCGCCCACGATGGGAGTTGAGCTGACGACGTTATGCGAGTCTGCAGGCGCGGATTCGGCTTCTCAGCCTTCGCTGTTCGACCAGGAGGATGTCGGAGGAACGGCAGACAATCTAGAGCAGACAGAATGCGTGGACGCCGCCAAGGTTGCCGAGACCTGTTCGTCCGAAGTCAATGACGCGGAAGTCGTTGCAAAGGCCCGTGCGGAATCAGAGAATGTTCGCAATGACAAGAAGAGGCACGAGCTCAACGTTGCCGAATTCGACGCCACGCGCCCAGACGCATTCCCTCTTCTGATGACGACGTACGAAGAGGCGGTGTCCAGGATTGGCAAGCTCTGGAGAACGTCTGCGTCTTCGAACGGAACTCTCCGATACAACGAGTTCCTATGGGCCATCGGCTATGTCGACACGGCCTCGGACGACGACATCGGATGGCTGCGCAACAAGCGGGCCTACTATTCGTCGCAGATCGCGAAGTTCATAACCGAGAAGTGCGGCGTCGAGATCGTCAAGTTCCAGAAGCGGATCAAGTTCTCGGACGCCACGGAGATTGCCAGCCAGTTGAAGCACATTGGATGTTTCACGGGCTCGACGGAACATGCCGTCCACTTAAGCGAAGGCAGTCCGAGAAGGAAGCGCGTGACGCCGTCAGAATGAAGCTGGACGAGATCAGAGATGAAATCGTCGACGCATGCGAGAGGGGGTATCTGCTGACCGACGAGGAATGCGGATACTCTCTCGTCGATCCGAAATGCGTCGAAGAGGAGCGGAGCGGGATTTTCGCCGCGAGGTTCCGTCTGGACGTGAAGGAGCGTCCGTTTCTCGAACGGATGGTCGAAAGAGTCTGTTCGTCCACGGGAAGCGAGAAGATGCTTTTCGTGGAGGAGCGCATGGAATGGGGAATACCCTATCTTGAAATCGCATGGGTCATATGCCCGGCGAAGAGATGAACGAAAGAGAGAGTTGAAATGGAAGAGGAAATCAGGAAGACAGAGACTGACGACGGACTGATCCATGTCTGCGCCGGCGTGAGATACTGCGAAGACGCGATTGTGAACGGCGTGGAGGAGTCCGACTCGGAGCCGAAGATGCCGTTTATGGAGAAGTCCGGCAGCGACTACTACGACTGGGAGTGGAGGATCGCGATTGATCCGAAGACGGGAAAGATCCAGGGTTGGCCGTCCGGCGTGACGGCGAAGACGTACTACAAGGTCTGCGACTGCTTCAAGTTCAAGTACGGCGACGTGGACTACTTCGACTACGTGCCGGCTTTCATGGACAGGAGAGGCGACGGATTTGGCGACTACGTGAAGGTAGACGTCGACGGAGACGGGGTCATCGCAAACTGGAGCGAGTCCGTGTTCAGGGCCGATGTCGGTCGAATCCGGGAGATGTGAAAAAAAATCATTTTGGGCCTTGCCATCCATGCACGGTTACGGTATACTGTGCCTCGTTCCTTCCGCCGAGGTGGCGAAGGGCCGAAACGAAACCGAATAGAAACCAAACGAACGGAATACAAGACATGAAGGCATTGACAGAAACCGACCTGTGCTTCAGCACCAACCGCATTTTCAATTCAGACGGAATCAAGAGGGATTTCGTCGATCCGTCCGAGGCCCGTCGCGCGTTCGAGTTCGAGATCGTCCGCAAGCAGAGCTTCGACGAGTCCGGACGTCCGATTCCGGGACAGTACCACCTCCGCAAGAGCACGGACGACTCGTTCATTCCGTCCGTCGGAGTCGGAGGGCGCTTCACGCCGGTGCAGCATCTCGACGCCTACGATTTCATCGTGAACGAGATCATGCCCCGCGTTCCGGGAATGGAGCTCGAGACGGCGGGTACGCTCTACGGAAGCGGCATGGGCATCGTGATGGCGAAGATGGGGGCGGACTTCAAGATTCCTGGCGACGACAGCCCGAACGCGAAGCGTCTCTTCTTCAGCAACCCGTGCAACGGCCGTGGTTCGGTCGTTGTCGGAATGACGACGGTCCGCCTGTTCTGCCAGAACCAGATCGCCGCCGCCCGCAGGGATGCGGTTGGGAACGGAGGCTTCAGCGTTATGCACACGAAGAACGCTAACTTTCTGATGGCCTCGTTCCTCAAGTCCATCGAACTCCAGATCCGCATGGCCGAGGAGATTCGCCACAGAAGCGAACGCCTTGCCGACATCTCCCTCTCCGAGGGTCTTGCGAAGCGGGTTCTCGACCGCGTCTACCCGACGAACGCGTACGAACCTGGGACAAGGGGCGAAACCCATGCGAAGAATCTGCAGGACGAGGTCTACATGCAGATCGAGGGCGGAGAGACTGCGATGACGATGAAGACGAAGACCGCATGGTCGCTGTTCAACTCGATCACATACCCGATTTTCAACCCCTCGAACATGCGCTCGTCGACCGATTCCGCAGACATTTCCTATCGTGGAATGGACGGATCGATTTCGAAGCGCGTGACGAAGATCTTCAACATCGTCGAGAGCGAAGCGCTTGCGTCTTGACGGACTGGAAAAATAGTTTTCAATAGTAGAAAGGATTTGGTTTAACAGATGGCGAAACAAACGAAATACAATGCTGAATGCGGAGAGGCCGTGAACGGATCCGAGAAGTCCGTCCGCAGGGGGAAGGGCTGTCTCTTCCACCGGGACGAGAACGGAAATCCGATCTACGTTCCATACGATACGATCCGCACGATAGACATCTCCTTCAAGACCGGTGCGACTCTGGTCATGACTTCTTCCGGAAACATCATCGTCTGCGAGACGTTCGACGAAGCGGTTGAATCCTACCAGAGGACGAGCGACAGGTTCAAGAACGGAGACCTGTCCGACAAGGGCCGATTTGTCGGAATGGGATGCGTGTTCCACCGAGCGCAGAACGGAAACGGAATCATGGTGCCGTCCGGCGACATCGTCTCCATAGACATTTCCTATCACGACGAGTCCACTCTTGTCTGCACGAAGTACGGCAACATACAGGTCGACGAGACGTTCGAAGAGGCCTCCGAAATCTTCGACGCGGTGACGGCCTGAAGAGCGATTTCATTCGGACTGGCGTTCGAATGGCATAAGAAAAAAAACAAAACTAAACGCAACAGAATACAACGAAAGAGAGAAAGCAAATGGCCAAGGCAAACAATGGTTTCGACGGAGATCTCTGCTCCGCAAAAGTCGTCGAGATGACGCGCGACCGCGTCAATGCGATGCTGATCGGAAACGAGGGCAACCGCCGTGTCAACAAGTCCAATCTGAAGAAGCTGACGGACGAATTCCGTGGAGGTCGCTACCGCTTCACGGGGCAGCCGATCATTCTCGACGAGTTCGGCGTTCTCCGCGACGGCCAGCACCGACTGATGGCTCTTCGGGACGCCGGATACCCGAACGTGAAGATGCTCGTCGTCACGCTCAAGGGCGACCGCTCCAACATCGAGGAGGCCTACGACAAGATGGACACCGGCGTGATCCGCCGCTACGCGACGCTTCTTGAGCACAAGGGCGTCGAGAATGCAAAGTTCGTCGCTTCGCTCTGCAAGAAGATCGCATATTTCAAGGACTCCTTCGGGAAGTTCGATGTTCTTCCGGATTCGTACTACGAGGACGTTCGCAAGATGTACTCCGAAGAGATTTCGAAAACGACTCCGCTCATGAAGAACCGTGGCTTCATCGGAGACATGGCCGCTGCCGTCTGCATTGTCGGACGCGTCACCGGGTGCATTGACGAATGCCTTGAGATCTGCCGTCGTGCGATTGACAACGACATGCTCCAGCGCGGTACTGCGGAGCATACGCTGAACCGCGTGTTCACGGACATGTCGCACGTCGACAAGCGCGGAAAGGGACACAATGCGAATGCGTTCACCGTCGTCGCCAACGCCCTCATCGCGGCCCTCAACAACCGCAAGTACCCGTGCGTCGACAGGAACACGAAGAAGGCCATCAAGTGGGTCATGGACATGTCATCGTCCAACGACGTGTTCGTCCTTCCTCCAAGGGGGTCGTCGCCGATGGCCGGCGAGACAGGAAAGATTGCCGTGTAAGGCCGTCTCTTCATAGCATGACGAACATTTCAAGACCCCCGTGCCAGGAAAAGGCGCGGGGGTTTGCGGTTTGTGGTTGGGTTGCGCCCCCCCACCTTTCAACGATTCGCAGACATAAAGAATTTGAGGCTTGCGGTGCGATGTGTTCCGCACATCGAAATGAGGTTGTGTGAAAAGATCACATGGCGACCCAAACGAACTGAAGCAAACTTAAGAGACCGAAGGTAACGAAATGATGAGAGTCAGAAGTTCTTTCCCAGTTGAGGAGTTGAAAGCCAGACTGCTCAGATCGGCTTTGGCCCAAGCGACCAATGACTGATACAGCAGCAATTCTTCTCTGTGCCGGAAATGGCACGTGCATGGGCGGAGCCTCCCGCAACAAGGTCGCGTTCGACTGTGCCGGCGTGCCAGTCGTCCGCCGTATCGTTGAGTTGACGGGGGAGTTGGAGTCGGGAATTGGAGGTAAAGAGAGGAAGAGTGCTTTTGACCTTTTGATTCGCGTTTCCCCGGGCAAGTGCTTCCCGAAAGACGTCAACGCCTTCGCGAAGCTCACCGAAATTGCTCCATCGGAAAACTCCTCGCACCGCTCCACGATTTGAATGTTCATTTTCGTGGATTTGAGGAACACATATTTAAGCAGAGAAAACAATTGTTGGGTGTGTGAAGGAAATGGTATAATTGCGTGATAGAAAGGCGGTGACGAATATGCCTGAAACTTCTTGGATGACAGCGCTTGAAATAAAGAACGTTCGACATCTAAAAGACTTGTACATCAACTTTGGATCTGATGCGATGCGTCATTTGATGTTGACAGGTCCGAATGGCGTCGGTAAGACATCGGTGCTTAATGCTTTGTTTGATCATTTGGTTGCATTGGCAGAAGATTCGGACTTGCAGTTTAAGGATCTTGAGAAGAGTCGTGCATATTGGCAAGAACGAATATTGCAAATTGACCAGACGAAAGATCCCCATGGTTTTCAGACCGCCAAGAATCAGCTGTCGCATCAGATATCTCGAATCAACCGTTTCTGGGGTGCTGTGCGACCAACGTATACGGATGAATCTGCTATACCTTTTTTGTATAACGAACAGAAGTTCGTGATTGCCTATTATTCCGATTTCCGTCAGTCTCGTTTTGTTGCTCCAACGAACCCTGAGAAGCCGAATCTTAAATTCAAGATTAGAGATAATAAAGTTAATGAGTTCCTTAAGTTCCTGGTTGACCTAAAGGTTCAGCAGGCGCTTGCTCGAAACGAAGGCAATATCGTCGATGCTGAAGACATTGAAGGATGGTTTACTACTTTCGTGTGCATTCTTCGTGAGCTCTTTCATGATAACGAACTTGCTCTGAAGTTTGATTATCACGACTATTCGTTCTTGATTGAGACACTGGGGAGAAGCTTTCCGTTTACGGCCCTCTCCGCCGGCTATTCTGCCGCGCTCGATATTGTTGCTGACCTTATCTTGAAGATGCAGGCGACGAAGCGTCATGTGCGAGTGTTTGATCGTCCCGGAATTGTGCTTATTGATGAGATCGAGAAGCATCTTCATCTTTCGCTTCAGAAGGAAATCCTTCCGATTCTGACGCGCATCTTTCCTCGAATTCAGTTCATTGTTACGACTTATTCTCCTTTTGTCCTAAACTCGATTAAGAATGCCGTTGTTTACGATTTGGTCTCGAAACAAACTATTGAGGATTTAACCGACTACTCGTATTCGTCGTTGGCAGAAGGATATTTCGGGGTCGAGACTGAAAGCGGAGATTTGAAAGGCAAGTTGGATGAGTTGTCCAGTCTCATTGAGGAGGGGGATGTACAGTCAAAAGAGAAGATCGAACGTGTCTTTGCCGAGTTTGAGAAAATTCCGGACGCAATAGCTCCCAAGATTAAGGCGAGGTGTAGCGACTTGCACCGCAAGTATTATTCGAGGATTGCGGAAGTATGATACGTGTTCGTAAGAATCAGACGCCGTCGGAAAGCTTGTTGAATTGTTGGAACAAGTCCGATAGTTGAACTCGGGGGGTTGTCATTGACCGAGGGAGTGATTTATGGTAGAATATTATTTGTGCTAGAAGAGATGCCGACATGAGGATGGTATTCGAACGAAAAGAAACAAAAGGAGACAGACGATGGCCTTAACAGAGCGTGCGCTCGACAGAGTCACGGTGACGGTAGACATGAAGATCCTCGATCTTGTTAAGCTCGAGGCGTTGTTTAGAGGTCCAGGAATGTCACGGACGGCGGCGATGGACGCGGCCATGGTCGAGCTTCTGAAGAACTGCAAGGAGACCAAGGAGATGGTCGAACGTGCGAGGGAGATCTACGACCAGAATGTCAAGAGACGGGAGCAGCGCAGAGTCGCATGGACTCTGGAACGCGGTGCGCTGCGCCGCCGAAAGAGGGAAAACGCGGCCCCGCCTCCTCCATGGCTGTCGGAAGATTCGAGCGGAAACTGACAAAAGAACAACTAGAACCGGAAGAAACGGAAATGGAACAGAAGAAGCAGCCCGGCGAGTCGCCGGAAAGGAAGACACAGCAGCGCAAAGTGTCCGTGTTCACGAAACTCGGCAAAGACGGAGAGCCGTGCGGTCCGATAGCGATTGACCTCAACGCTGTCGCTTGCGTGTCGCTGTCGAAACTGACTGGAGATGTCATCATCATTACGAAGAACATTCCCAGGAAGGGGACGATTGTCATCGCCGAGGGTTTTTCGGAGACTGTCAAGACCTGGGAGGGCGTCGAGGAAGTCCTCGTGTTCCACGGCGAGTCGAGGTATTCGGACAAGTCAATACCGATTGCTGTTGCGGCAAAGGACGTACTCTCGATAGACGTCGGCAGGGGAAGCCAGAGGGTCCTTCTCAACACGGTCGACGAGACCTATATTTTGAAGGACACTTTCGAGAAGGCCGTGGAAATCTGGAACGGATTTTCGAAATGACCTGATGTATTAAGCGACACTCGATTCGCATTCATTTTAACTCATCTTCGCCGACTGAAGTTATTTTTTTCAGTCGGTTTTTTGTTGGCGCATTTAGTTGCGTCAATTTTTTTTCATTTTTTTTGATCGACCACTTGCCGTGCTTGGATGTCTGTGCTATACTGTCCGCAATTCAATCCAAGCACGGTA
>JAKSMR010000058.1 GCA_024400495.1 Bacteroidales bacterium | reverse complement strand
CCCACAATGCCACTCTTTGCGGCACTTGTATTGGCCCCGCTTTCACCGGCAAAGAACGCGACGAGGAAACCGGCTACGGCTACTTCGGTGCTCGCTACATGGATCACGAGTTGATGACCATGTGGCTGAGCGTGGATCCCATGGCGGACAAGTACCCCAGCATTTCGCCATATGCCTATTGCGCTTGGAATCCGATGAAGTTAGTGGACCCAGATGGGAGAGATATTTGGAAGTTTGATACCAAAGGAAACGCAACAGAACATATTGAAAACAAATACTATGACCGATTTCAGGTAGTGGATGCGTCTGGAAATGTGTTCTCCAGCAAACAATATGATTATGGTACTATTTCGGAACATACGCTTAGTGGATATGACGGAACGGTATTTAATGTGTGTGGAAAGGATAATGCAGAGAACTTATTTGAGTTTTTAGGTGGATGCTATACTGATGACAATAATATGGGGATTGAATGGGGTCATGCCACAATAGATAACACTAATGGTAAATTCAATTTCATCGGCAATGACCACCAGCATCATAAGAATGGTTTAGACGGAGCTTTACGATCCAACGGGTACCAAATACAAGATTTCACACACAACCATCCATCAGGCGATCCAACCCCATCAATTTTTGCGTTAGACAACTATAGTCATGGAGACCTTACGGTTGCTGGCAATCATCCAGAAACAACATACTATACATATACACCTCATTCTGGTTATTCAAGATATTCCTCCGAAATCGATGACGTAAGATTGTTGGATTACGTTGGGTCGCATCCCGACATTTCATTCTTTAAATCTTTAAAATGGAAAGGGAAACAATGAAAAACATAATACTAACTATATTAATTTTTAGTGGGCTTAATGCTTTCTCTCAAGACGTAAGAGATAGCATATGCCAAATAAATTTTGTCAAAATAGATGAACCAACTTTTTTTTCTGCCATAGACACGCTTGTCAAAACTGAGAGGGAAAATGGAATCGAAAACGCATCAGATTGTTTTATCTCCGTAGGCGTTGTAGGTGTTGTAGGTGTTCATCAAGCAGGTTTAATTCAGATGACTAGTACGAAGAGCAAATTGGAGAGACTATATTTGTGGCCTTATGAGGTTAATAATCATTTATGGGGAACGTATTACAAGAACCATTTAGTGCTAATTAGATACTTTGGAAAAGAAGAGTTGCCCAATTGGATTCATCGTACGAGCGATGAACCGTTAGAGATTCCCTGCAATGGTGGTACAGAATTGACGGACGCTGACAAGGAAGAATTATGCGTAGGACTATATGCCCGATATCTTCATGGCAGAATAGAAGTGTTACGAAAAAAAGTTGCGACAAGGGATGCCCTAATGGAGTAGCATATAAGGTCTTGTTAATGTAAATCGTATAAAACTAATCGGAAATACCCTATGGGGTGAGTGAAATCCACTGGCAAGGAAAACACATACAGCGTGATATGACACATACCAACTCTGCTGTAAAAATGAAGATTGCTATGGTTTCTTCGAAACAGCAGTACAGCAGGTGTACTGTTTTCTGCTGCACTATAGCAACGGTACATTGGATCCTTGCTTCAAACGGACAGATTCAGAGATCCTTGTCCTTAGAATGATACTGTCTTGTGCTGAAATGATTTAACTCGTCGAACATACAATCGCCTCATAAATCCAATTAATCGCAAAAAAAATGTAAATTTGCATCGTGAATTGGTCAAAACACACATATTGCCGACCAAATAGCACCTCATCCACCTTGTCGGAGTCCCATTTTTCGGGTGGAAAAAGACGCTCGTCTTTCACCGGCAAAGAGAAGGATTCCGAAAGTGGCTATCATTACTTCGGAGCGAGGTATTGTGACAGCGAGTTGTTGGCATATCTCGCTGTCGGGATCTGGCTTTGTATAAAGTGAGCGGAGGGGGGAGGGACTAAACTCTGTATAAAGACAATTTGTCCCCTGTCAAAAATCATTGCAGTTTACGAGTTACAGAGTTACAGTTACGCTTGGATTTTGTATGGAAATGATGTATCTGTGTGGTAATGAGTTGTTTGTGTGAGATGGGCTTTTGGAGGAGGGGTGGGGTGTAACGCTGTAACTCTGTAACTCGCATGTTCGGCTGTTTTTTTGAAGGGGGCTGCTCGTTTTGTTGTGTCGGAGATTGCAAGACCGCTTTTGGGGAGTCGTGATGTGGCTTGGGTGGCGAGGATTTACTACCTAGCGCCTAGGTAGGGCCTAGAATAATAGGGGTAGCGCCTAGGTAGCGCCTAGAATTGTGGGCGCTACATGGGCGCTACATGGTTGCAGGCCACCGCCAAGGTGACTTCTGCTGGTTGCTATAATAGGCTGCCGTAAACTAATCGTCGGCGCTGTCCAATTTTTTTTTGGTGATTATATACCAGTTGGCACCAACGAGCGAGGCAACTGGTTTTTATTAACAGAGTTGGTTACCCATATTGTTCCAACCTTTCGAAGGAGCGAGAGGAGAGAAAGTAAACTTTCTTTCCCAAGCCGAAGAAAGGTCTTGGGCGAAGCCCCTAAACCTTTCGAAGGAGCGAGAGCAGAAGAAAAACTTGTTTTGATTATGCCAGAAGTTGCAAAGGAGCGAGCATAGAGCAAATGTATTTGCTATATCGAGCCGAAGCAACGTAGACGAATGTCAGCCGAAGAAAGGTCTTGGACAAAGTCCTAAACCTTTCGTATTCCGTGTGTATTCTGACAGAAGGAGGGATTGCCTCTGAGATGGTAGCCGCCAACATGTATATAGTTTCCATTTTTTTTTGTTTAGGACAATAAAAGTTTCTGGCTTGCGTTATATTAGGGTAGGTTCTATGAATTATTAAATCTTGAAACGATTATCTCTAGTGCTTTCGGACTCTCACTTGCATCTTTCGCCCTAAGCCTTTTGGCAGTAGTTCGCTACAGCCCTACGCCCTAGAAAGAAATCTGCTGCGATGGCCCCGAAATCATCAAAAGCTAATTCGTAGAACCCGCCCTAATAATTACAAGCACATCTATGAAATACCGCCACCATATTCTTTGTCTTCTTACTCTTGCCCTTTGTGCCTTCTCTATGACGTCTGTTGCTCAGGTGCAGCCTGTCCGTACGCAGCAGGAGACCGAAGTCGACATGCTCTATATCTCCAACCGCGATGTGGCAAACTACGACAGCCTCATCCATTCCTACTACCTGAGAAAATACACCAAGTCGGTAGACAGCCATTATAAACGTACCCCTTCGCAGATGAGCCAGGAGTTTGACCTCATCCCCGACTCGGTGCTGGCCAAACGCCTCAGGGCTATGCCCACCATCGTGCCGATGACCTACAACAGCGACGTGCGTGCCTACATCAGGATGTATGTGCGCCTGATGGAGAAGCGCTGCGATGTGATGATCTCCCTCTCCGAGTTCTACTTCCCCATGTTCGGCGAGGTGCTGGCCCGTTATGGTGTGCCCGACGAGCTGAAGTATCTCACCATCGTGGAGTCGGCCCTCAACCCTCAGGCGACATCACGTGTGGGCGCCGCCGGCCTCTGGCAGTTCATGTACCGCACAGGCCTCAACTACGACCTCGAGGTGAACTCGCTGGTAGACAACCGCCGCGACCCCTATCTCTCTACCGTGGCCGCTGCCCGCTATCTCAAGGATCTCTATAAGATCTACGGAGACTGGACGCTGGCCATCGCCTCTTACAACTGTGGCCCGGGAAACGTCAACAAGGCTATCGCCCGCTCGGGCGGCAAACGCGACTTCTGGCAGATATACAGCTACCTCCCCCGTGAGACTCGCGGCTACATCCCCGCCTTCATCGCCGCCAACTATGTGATGAACTACTACCACGAACACGGCATCCGCCCCCACAAGATACAGATACCCTACAACGCCGACACCATCCACCTGCGTCAGGACGCCTACTTCTGCCACATCTCCAAATTCACAGGCATCCAGGTGGAGGAGCTGAAGGTGCTCAACCCACAATACCGCGCCGACATCGTCCCCGTCTCCTCGGGCTTCTCCACACTCAACCTGCCCACGGGCAAGCTCCACACCTTCATCCTCTTCGAAGACTCCATCTACCGCGCCACCAAGGACTCGGCCGAGAAAGCCCCCGTCGTGGTTGCCACCTCCGAACCCGAACGCGAGCGCATCGTCCACAAGGTCAAGAGCAACGAAACAATGACGAAAATCGCCAACCGCTATGGCGTGAGCGTGAACGACATCAAACGATGGAACAAAAAGAAGTCCACCACCCTCAAAGCCGGCGAGCGCATCGTGATCTACCGCCGCAACCCCAACTACAAGCCCCCCGTGAAGCCCGCCGCCCCTAAGGCCGACACCACACAAACGGCCACGAAAGCCGACAGCAGACCATCGTCGGCAGCCGCCGACATCGACTTCTCGGTAGACCCCGAGCCCATCGACGACGACATCCCCGGCGCCGAAGAGAGGCTGGAGGAGAAACCCGCCCCCAAACCCGCCGCCAAGCCTGCCGCCAAGCCTCAGCCCAAGCCTCAGCCCAAACAGGCCAAGGTGTACCATACGGTCAAGAAGGGCGAAACCCTCTTCAAAATCTCGCAGAAGTATGGCGTCACCATCCAGCAGATCAAGAAGAACAACAACCTCAAGTCCGACAACATCGCCGTAGGACAGAAACTCCTCATCAAATAAAAAGGCCGAAGATATGAAAGAAGTACTGCAATCCCTCCTCAAAGTGGTGAAGAACAAATATGTTTTCGCCACGGCCATCTTCATCATCCTGCTCTTCTTCATGAACGAGAACAACCTCATCCTCACCCTCAAGCTCAAAAACGAAGTGCACAAGCTCCACGCCCAAGAGCGCGCCCTGGTGGAGGAGACCCGCAAGGACAGCATCCAGGCCGAGTCGCTCAAATACGACATGGAAGCCATAGAACGCTACGGCCGCGAACACTACTTCATGAAACGTGCCGACGAGGATATCTATATCGTAAAAGATTGACAACAATGAAGAAACATATCCTTTTCGTGGCCTGTCTCGCTCTCCTGGCAGCCTCGTTCTCCTCCTGCTCGGCAATAAAGAAATTCCTCTCTACCGACCTCGTCGACGAGGAGGACTACATCATCGGCCAGCTCTACGCCGACGAATATGTGGAGGAGGGCCGCTTCGTGCCCCGTCGCTCCAACCGTGCCGGCAGCTCGGCTCCCGCACCCACAGGCAAATGCGGGGTGGAGCTCACGCCCAAAGACAACAAAGCCCTCTATGGCGCCATCGACAACTGGTTCGGCACCCCCTACGCCTATGGCGGATGCAGCAAGAACGGCGTCGACTGCTCCTGCTTCGTGGGTCATATCTTCCAGGAGGCCTACGGCATCACCCTGCAACGCACAGCCTCCGATATGACCAAGGACGTCACCCTCATCTCCCGCAGCCAGCTCCGCGAAGGCGACCTCGTCTTCTTCACCAACAGCAACGGCAAAGTGTCGCACGTGGGCATCTACCTCAAGGAGGACATGTTCGTCCACAGCTCCACCTCGCTCGGAGTCAGCATCAGCACCCTCTCCAACAGCTACTGGAACTCCCACTTCTACAAAGGCGGACGCCACAGCAAGGTCAAGACCCAATACTAACCCCCAAAAACAGCCTCCGGGAGCGCTCCTCTTCGAGGTCCCCCAAGAAAACCCCCAACGCACTATGGCAAAGAAGAACAAGGTGGGCGTGGTCTATTCCACCAACCCCGATTTCCAATACCAGTACGACGACGAGGAGACCATCGTCGAAACCCTCCCTCCCCAGCAGCAGAAGCTCGTCGTGCAGCTCGACAAGAAGCAACGTGGCGGCAAGCAGGTGACCCTCGTAGCCGGCTTCGTAGGCACCGACGACGACCTGCAGGACCTGGGCCGGAAGCTCAAATCCAAATGTGGCGTGGGCGGGAGCGCCAAAGACGGCGAGATACTCATCCAGGGCGACTTCCGCGACCGCGTGGTGGCCTTGCTCTCCGAGATGGGCTACAAAGCCAAGCGCGGCAACTGATCCCCCGCCAAGATCCCCAGCAAAGAAAAAAAAGGAAGGCCCCGCCCTCCAACCAGAAAACATAAGGAAACCTCTAAAAATCCAGTCTCAGACGATTTTTGATATATCCTTTATCATTACGTTGCATTTTTAGAGGCTACCATAAGTGATACACAAAAGAACGAAGCCCCGCCACAAGGCGAGGCTTCTCTATCTGCTATAGGAGAGGGGGCGGACAGGCTACTCCGACTTCTCCTCTTTGGCCTGTTCGGCAGTTTCGCGCAGGATGCGCAGCTTGGCTTCGAGCAGGGCGATCTGCTGGCGTGCCCCTTGCATCTTCTTCTCAAACTCGCTCTTCAGAAGCTCGGCCTGCTTCGAGCTGGCGAGGAAACCGAGGTTGTTCTCCCACAACTTGATGTCGCTACGCAGCTTCTCGATCTTGTTGAGGAGCTCCTCCTTCTCGTTGTTGACGAACTTCTTGGCGTCGCCGCCCACGCTCTTCAGTCTCTCGCGATAGGATGCCTCTTCGGCCTCGCGGGCGCTGATCTTCAGCTTCTCGAACTGGGCGTCGAGGGCGGTGCGGTATTCCTTCTTGAGACGCTCTTTCTCGGCCATGGGCACATAGCCTATCTCCATCCATTGGCGCTGGAAGTCCTTGAGGGTGTCGAGGTCTTTCTCTCTCTCTCCCGTACCTTCGAAGGCTTTGATCTGAGCAAGGATGGCCTCCTTCTTGGCGAGGTTGTCGGTCTCGTTCTCTTTCACGTGGCTGAAATATTCGCCCTTCTTGGCGAAGAACTCGTCGCAGGCACCACGGAAACGAGCCCAGATCTTGTCGCTCAGCTTGCGGTTCACGGGGCCTATCTCCTTCCACTCTTTCTGCAGCTGGAGGAGCTCGGCGGTAGCATTCTTCCAGTCTTCGCGTTTGGCGATGGCTTCGGCCTTGAGGCAGAGGTCGATCTTCTTGTTGTAGTTCTCGCTCTGCTCGTCCTTCACCTGTCCGAAATAGTTCTTCTTCTGGGTGTAGAAGCCGTCGATCATGCCCTTGAAAGAGCTCCAGACAGCCTCGTTCTGCTCTTTGGGGACGGGGCCGATGGTCTTCCATACCTGCAGCAGCTCGTCGAGCTGGGTGCTGACGTCGTTCCATTGCTTGGTGGAGGAGGGAAGGACGGAGGTGAGCTCGGTAGCCTTCTCGATGAGGGCCTGCTTGGCAAGGAGGTTCTTCTCCATCTCTTCGCGGCGCTGCTCAAAATATTCGGTGTGGCGGGTGCTCACCTGGTCGGCTGCTTTGCAGAAGCGCGTCCAGATCTCTTCGTTCTGCTCGGGAGGCACGGGACCTACCTGCTTCCATTGCTCGCGCAGCTCCTGGAGGGCTTTGAAGGCTTTGGATACTGAGGGCTCGACAAGAAGCTCCTCGGCTTTCTCGCAGAGGGTGATCTTCTGCTCGAGGTTCTTCTTCATGTCGAGCATCTTCAGCTCTTTGTTTATCTTTACTTTGGCGAAGAACTGCTCGACCTGATAGTGGTAGCTCTGCCACAGGTCGTTCATAGCCTCGCGGGGAACATCGCCGATGCCTTTCCAACGCTCCTGAAGGGCGTTGAAATCGTCGTAGGCTTTCTTGAGGTTCTCCTCGTTGTCGATAATGGTCTTCAGCTCTTCGATGATAGCTTTCTTTGCGTCGAGGTTCTTCTGGCGCTGGGCCTCAACCTCTTCTTTGTGTCTCTGCTGACGTTCCTTATACTCGTTGTAGAGCTTGTAGAAGGTGTTTGCTACGGCATCTTCGGCGGGCTGGAACTCTTCAGCTGCGCCACCTTCGGCAACAAAGGCTTCGAGGGCGGCTTTCTGCAACTCCTTGGTTGCGTTCCCAAAGAGCTGCTTAACCTGCACGGCGCGCTCTTTGATGGTGGTGATCTCTTCCTGAAGGAGGGCTTTGAGGTCCTCGATCAGCTCCTCGCGGCTGTGGCTGGTATAGTCAACCTCGGGAGTTGCGTTCGTCTGCTCTTCTGCGGCAGCGGTTTCGGGGGTGGGTGTCTCGCTCTGGGCGTTTGCTTCGACGTTGTTTTCCGTCAGTGGGGTGGTGTTAGCGGCCTGCTCTTCGTTGTTGAGTTGGGGCTGCATCTCGTTCAGGTCTTCCATAGAGATAATATTTTTTTGTTTACTAAAGGGTGTCTGTCTCAATGAGTTGCAGACTAAATAGAGGTTTCTTTCATGTGTTTATGAAATGCAAAGATACAAAAAAACATTGATTCTGCGTTATTTTATAAATGTTTAACAAAATGATTTGCACTTTTTGTCCTCGCCATTGTCATGCGGATCGAGTAGAAAGACTCGGGTTCTGCCGGGCCTCCAACGATCTGGAGGTATCGTCTGTTTCTATACACAAGGGGGAGGAACCTCCGCTGGCAGGAACGAAGGGTGTGGTGAACATCTTTTTCGCCCATTGCAATCTGCAATGTCTCTTTTGTCAGAACAAGGACATCTCCCGAGGAGAGGTGGCTCCCGAGTTGGTCAAATACCGCACGGTAGATGCTGTCGTCGATCGTGTGGCGGAGCTGCTCCCTCAAACGGAAAACGTTGTGGGGTTTGTCTCCCCCACACATTATGCAGCCTTTGTGCCGGCTATTGTCGAGGCGTTGCACCAACGCGGGCTTTTTCCCGTGGTGGTCTACAACACGAATGGTTACGACTCGGTAGAGTCGCTTCGGCTCGTGGCTCCTTATGTGGATGTCTATCTGCCTGATTTCAAATATATGGATGCGGAGCTGGCCCAACGCTATTCCCACGCCTGCGACTATCCCGAGAAGGCGCAGCTGGCGTTGCTGGAGATGTATAGTCAGAAAGGTGCCGGACTCCCGACCGATGAAAACGGTATTGCTTTCCGGGGGATCATCATCCGCCATCTTGTCCTTCCCGGACAGGTGCAGAACTCTATAGATTGTCTCCGCTGGATTGCCGACAACCTCTCCGAGCGTGTCCATATCTCTCTCATGGCACAGTATTTCCCGCCCCAAGGGGTTGTGCTTCCCGATCAGCTAGGACGCACTCTCGGTGAGAACGAGTATCAGCAGGTTGTGGACGAGTTCAACGCCCTCGGGTTTTCCCGCGGATGGGTTCAGGAGCTCGACTCCAACCTCTGCTTCCGCCCCGACTTCTCCCAAAACCAGAGCTTCGAGGTATAGGCCTCTCTCTATTCTCTCAACAGCAGTACCGTGCCTTTCTTCTGATGGACCTCATCGGGACGTATTCGGTTTCTGTACTTGATTAGATAGACATAGGCTCCCTGTGGGCAGAAATGGCCCTGCTTGGTCCCATCCCAGCCTTCGGTAAGCCCGTCGAAGGTGCAGATGTATTCTCCCCTGCGGTTGAAAATAAAGACTTCCATCGAGGCGAGGTTGGAGCTCTTGATGACAAAGAGCTTGTTGCTCTCCTGTCCAGGCGTGAAGACATTAGGAGCCCAGAGGCCGAAATGGTGGAAGAGTATGGTGTCGAAGGTGGAGTCGGTACAGCCGTTGTCGTGATAGGCGAGGAGCTCGACGGGGATGTTGTCGGTAAAGGCGGGGTATTGGTACAGGTAGCTGTTGCCGATGTGGCGGAGGGAGTCGTCGAGATACCATTGGCTGATGTCGCACTCGGAGCCGATATTGATAAGGGTGATGTCCAGCTCGTCCATGGTGGCAAACTCGGGAGAGTGGTGGATGAAGGGCTTGGGGCGAGGGAGCTCCTCGATGTGGATGTTGTGAAGGATGGTGTCTGTGCATTGGTTGTCGGAGAGTCCGGCAACAAGTATGGCATAGTGGTCGCCTTCGGGGAAGAGGTGTATGGGGTCGCGCTCTGAGGAGGTCTCTCCATCGGAGAAGAACCATTGGTAGCTGTCGCATTGCTGTCCTTCGATGGGGGTCTCGTGCTCGGGATCGGCGGTGACGCAGCTCCTGTTGATGAACTTGACGGCGACCTTGCAATCGATGGTGTCGCGATAATAGTAGTCGTATTGTGCTTTGGGGAAGCGTGTTCCGGACATAATATACCGCTCAAACGCGCACTCGGGCATGTCGTTGCCGATAGGGCTCATGCGACAGACGTAGCGGCCGAAATCGGTAACGGTAATCGTCTGTTCGGTAGAGATGGTGTCTCCGGGAGCTCCTTCCTTGTACCAGAAATAGTTGAATCCGTCGGCGGCGCCTAGCGTTCGCTCCGGAGCATCGCCGCAGCCCTGGATGGAGATGTCGCATTTGCTGCAGTCGAAGGTATAATAGGCGTAGCCGTAGTGTCCGCCATCCTTGCAGTCCTGGGTGGTGAGCTTGATGTAGATGGTGCTGTCGTGGAGATTTGCCAGGTTGATGGCGACATCGGTCCAATCTTTCCAAAGGGTGTTGTTCGTCGTGTCGTAGTTCCACCCGAGGGAGCGTTGGGCGACAAAGTCGTGAGAGAGGCATTCGGGGTCGATGAGCTGCCCCTGCTTGTTGAAGAGGCGGAAGGAGAATTTGGGCTGTGAGGAGGAGGGGTGGCCGGGGTTCTGAAGCACGGCGGCGTAGTGGAGGATGATGACGTTGTAGCGTGTCGTGTCTACGGTGTAGAGGTAGGTGATGCTCTCGCCTTCGGCGCCGGAGAGCCAGTTGCCGAGACGTACAGACGACTGCTTCCCTTCAGGAATGGTGCGGAGCTGGAACGAGGTCCGCTCGTCGCGCTCGGAGGTGTCGGTATGGACGGTGTGTCGCGAAGAGGCGTCTCGGAAACCTCGGTCTATCACCCCTCGGTTCTGATCGGGGTTCTCGAAGGAGCCATAATGGGCGTTGGCGAAGACGTAGGACTCGAAGTCGTCGAAACATTCGCAGATCGATCCTTCTGTGTAGAAATCAGAAACGCAGGCGCCTACGGGCTGCCGGTCGAGTCGGTCGATATCGTTATTGAAGACATTAAAAAGATAGTGTGTCCCGTTTCGTAGGCCTGTAAGGGTAAGTTCGTGCCTAGTGGTCTCGATGGTGTCGAGGGGGAAATGATGCTCGGGACCATAAACCACGCTCCATCGGCTAGCGGTAGAGCTGTGATCGCGCCAGGAGATATAGCAGCTGTTGTAGGTTGGCTCGCCATGGGACACTCGGTAGATCTGCTCGGGGCAGAGCGTGGTGGCTATGGCTGGCCTACAAGGGCAGGTGGTGATGTCGTCGGCTCCGCCTTCGACGCGGATGGTATACGTGGTTGCCGCCTTGAGTCCGGTAATGGTGGCACGTTTCTGAGAGACGACCTTGGATTGTTCCTGGCCTCCTTCTCCCCAGAACACACGCCAGCTGATAGTCTGTGTGCTGTAGTCCTGCCAGGAGATAGTGGCTGTGCGGGCTGTCACCTGCTCCACCTCTATGTCGTGCACATGGGTAGTGCAATCTTCTGTGTATTCGCAAGGGGTCTTCCACTCATAGGGGTTTTCCCTGCAGCAGGAGTCGATAACGTTGACGTTGTTGTTGACAAGAATCTTGAAACGGGTGCAGCACGGGAGGTTGAGGAGGTCGATATAGTTGTGGGTGACTGTCGCTTCTGTGGTGTCGGGGTTGTCTACGGGCCACCATTTTATATACCACTCGGTAACACCCTCGCAGTAGTCGTTCCAAGAGACACGCGTTTCGGCAAATCCTACGGTGTCGTCGCAATAGCCTGTAGAGTTTGATGTGATCTCAAGACGAGGACGTGTCTTGAAAGCGGTCACCCCTTCAGAGGGACAGTTGCAGTCGGAGCATACGGGGAGGTTGTTCCTAAGAGAGAAGGAGTAGGCGGCAAAGCAGTCGAGGCTGTCGAAATGGTAGCTGGTGGTGGTGAGGGTGTCCCAATGGTCCCATCCGGCGAAGCGAAGATACCATTCTGTGGCCTCGGGGTCGTCGGTCCAGGAGACATCGCAGCTATGAAAGGAGGGCGATAACCGGTTGATGATCGGGGGCGGAGGGATGGCGGAGAGCTTGACACTAAACCCCGCGGCGGGGTGGTCGCTATCGGCGAAGAAGCGGATGGTGCATACGTTGTCGGGCATCGTGACAAAGATGCTTCCAGTCCCGGTTGTGTAGGATCTGAAAAGCTGTCCGGTTGTGCCCTCTCCCCGGTAGATGCTCATCACGGCGTTGGGGTCGATGGCGAAGCTGCCGTCGATACAAATCTTATACCCTTCGGGAGCATAAACGACCATGGTGGCGTTGCAAGATCCTGGATAGTTTCCTGTTCCTCCGGGGTCGAGAAGGGTGTAGCAGCTGCCAGCCAGAAGAAATTGCGAACGTTCCCCTGTGCGCGACATCGTGATCGTCTGGCTCTCCTGCGCTCTGGTGGAGAGGCAGAACAGCGTGAGAACGAAGATGATGGCCTGGCGAAGGAATGTCATAGGTCTAAAGACTGGGTTGGTTGAATGATTTCTCTAAAGAGATTTGTGTGTTGGTGTTTTATGTGTTTATATATTGGATATCAATTTTGTACAAAGATATCAATATACGCAATTTTTATGCAAATATACAAAAGTCAAGCGTAATAACAAAATTTTTTTTGGAAACTATATAGGCAACTTCTAAAAATTCGACGTATGAATGAGATATTGGATAACGTATACTTTTTCAC
>JAKSMR010000057.1 GCA_024400495.1 Bacteroidales bacterium | reverse complement strand
CTTGAGCGTCTTGCTGCTTCTTTTTGGCGCTTCCAAGCGTAACCGCTTGGCACATTACTCATCGTGACATTTGGCGGCGCCTCGGCATAACAAACAAGCTTGTTCTGCTCTCGGCTTGCACAAACGGTGCACCGCTATGCACCTGCGCGCTTCCTCTCAGAATCACTCAAAAATAAGCAGCAATCCATCTCAATCTAATTATTAGAGGTCACCTATTAGCAGTTGCCCGGCAGGGAGTCTTGTGCGCGTGATTGACGCTTGTACAGGTGGCCGCTAAGGGGTCCGAGAAAGACTAATTATGGAGGTAACCTGCAAAGAATAATGTTTCGAGGTGTCTGTGTTTGTCGGATACCCGATGGATAGAGGTAACTTAGGGTAACCTCTAAAAATTCAGTTTCAGACGATTTTTGATTATGGGCGAGCAGGTTTCTTCTTTGAACGAAGGCGCAATGCGGTGCATTGTAACTGAGTGAAAAGAAGAAAGATGCCGTTCAGAATCGAAAAGCGTGAAAAAGTAATATTTTTTAATATCCTTTATCATTACGTTGAATTTTTAGAGGTTACCTTAGATTACATCATGAAAGATAAAAAGATGACCAACGCTATGCTGATGCTGCATTTTGCAGTCTTCCTGGCAGGCACCAGCGGCCTTTTCGGCCGTTGGATCTCTCTCAACGAAACCCTCCTTGTGTGGTACCGTGTGCTGCTCTCGGTGCTGATTATGGGCGCCATCATGCTGGGCATACGTCTCTTCAAGAGAAAAGGGTCGGCGGAGCCTAAGTCCAGGACCTCGGCTGTCACCTACCTCAAGATTATGGGTATAGGCTGTCTTCTCTGTTTCCATTGGCTCTTCTTTTTCGGCAGTGTGAAAGCCGCTAATGTCTCCATCGGAGCTGTCTGTCTCAGCCTCGTGCCTTTCGTCACCGCGGTCCTCGAACCTCTCATCACCAAGACGCGGTTCTCCGTCAGATATTTCCTCCTCAGCATCCTCTCTGTGGCTGGCGTAGCGTGCATCTTCGGCATCGACACCCAGTTCCGCCAAGGGATAGTCTATGGCGCCATATCGTCAACGCTGCTGGCGCTGATGATTATCTGCAACAGAAGCATGCGATCTAACAATGTCGAAGCCTCTAAGCTGCTTCTGACAGAGATGATGGGGGGCGGCATCGTGCTGACTTTCGTCGTAGCTATCAGGAAACTGCGCGACCCTGCTCTCTGCATCGTCCCCACCACGTCGGACTGGATATTCCTGCTTCTGCTGGCGGGCATCGTCACCATCACTCCCTATCTGCTCAAGATCATGGTGCTCGACCGCGTCGACGCTTTCACCGTCAACCTTGTCAACAATATGGAACCGGTGTATAGTATCGTGCTGGCGGTCATCCTCTTCAACGAGGCCCAGCAGCTCTCCTTTGCCTTTGTTGTCGGTGTGGCGCTGATCATCCTCTCGGTGGCGCTGCAGACCTCTTCGGTGATGAAAGGGAGTCTACAACACTGATATTGAGTAACTTAATCGCGGCTGCTTTCTTTTCAGTCTCTTTGTGATTGCTTTGTCTCGAAGGCGTCGCCTCCTTATGAGGGACGGACGTCCCTTGTGGCTTCCGCACAAACATCTGTGCTGAGTCTTGTTTGATCCTGCGTAGGTGCTAGGGAAATACTTGTGTAGGCAAAGATTCCCCTTTCCTCCTCAAACAGATCCATGGGGTGTTGCCCGCCACTAGGCGATGCGAAGGAATTTCTCTGAAACCGTTGGAACAGGAGGATCGGTGCCTAGCCTACTCTAGAAGGAGAAACGGACGGTGATGCCGCCTTTGGTGGTGCTGTTGGGGTAGGCGTTGGAGATGTAGGGTGTGTTGATATTGGTTTGGAAGAAGGCGCGGAGGGTGAGGGTGCTGGAGATGGCGTAGTCGGCCGAGAGCTCAGCCATCCATACCTTGCTGCCGGTGCTGATCTGGTTGATACCCTGGTTGATCTTGCGGATCTGGGTCTTGTTGTCGTTGTAGGTGAGGTTGAACTGCAGCACGATGTCGCTCTTGAGGTTGTGGGTCTTGTTGCCGGCCTGGATGGTGAACGCCACATCTTTGAAGCGGTATCCGGATCCGATGGTGACGCCGTTGCGGGTGCTCTCGGTGAGCTGGTTGTTGGAGAAGCTGAGGGCCAGGTTGCGGCTCTTCTGGATGGAGAGGTTGAGCTGGAAGTTGTTGACCATATTCATCGAGAAACGGATGAGTGGGTTGAACTGCTCGCTGATGGTGACACCTTCCATGGAGACGGGGGCTATGTAGTCGCCGCTGCTGTTGAGGACACACTCCTGACCATATTCGTAGTTGCCGGCATAAGCCGAAATGGCGGCGTCGGTGTAGAAACTACCGATACTGTAGGTACTGCTGTAGCGGTGGGAGAGGGTGATGTTGGTGAACCACTTGCGTAGGAACTGTACCTTGTTGAGTCCGTTGTAGTTGATGCTCCAGTTGGGCAATGGCATCTTAAGGAAGGGGGAGAAGGAGCGTGTGGCTGCCTCTTCGCCCAGATAGGTGGCGAGGAAGGAGGTGAGTAGCACCGACTGCTGGTTGGGACTGTAGCCGGCGGGGAAATACTGGCCGGTCATGCTGTCGAGCACCATGAGGTCGGAATAGTCGGAGGGGTTGGCTGCCGCCAGTCGTTCGGCCACGATGCTGCGGTTCTGGAGGAACTGGCTGAAGAGCTCGTCGGCGTCGGCAAAGGCGGTGCGGAAACTCCAGGCTGTGGTGGTGTAGTTGCCGCTCATAGTGTAGGAGAGGGGACCGTCGATGGCACCGATGTCGCCTAGATATTTATAATAGTATTCTTCTCGCGAGGTGTAGTTCTGGGTGCAGGTGATCTCAAGCTTGAAGTCACGTATGGGTTCGATGGATGCTTGGATATTGAGCGTGCGGTTGATGTTGGACTCGTGGGGAGTGTTGAAGAGGGAGTCGGTGGAGAGGAGCCCGTACTGGCGCAGGTTCTCCACTACGTCGTTGTTCTGACCGAGGATGTAGCCGATGCCGGGCGTCCAGTGACCACGGGGGTCGAGGCCGAGGATGGTGGCTTCGCCCATGTAGCCGGGCAGGCGCGATGAGGAGGAGTAGTTGTATTGGATGTTGAAATTCTTAAGTCCAGTGACGAGTCGGGTGCCGAAGTAGGCGATCTCCATCAGCTTCTCCTTGAGCTCGGCCTTGCGTATGGAGTCGGCTTTGGCTTCGTCGAGTTTCACCTTGTCGGAGTCCTGGAGGCCTCTCTTTTCGTCGAGCACGTTCTTGCTTTTGTCCTTGTCTTTGCTCATGCGGCTCACCTGCTTGGTGTCGTTCTTGCGCTGATAAGCTTTCTTGATGAACTTCGACCTGTTGTAGAGCGACTGCATGGTGGCGTTGGCGCCGGCGGTGAACACTCCGTTGTTCTGGAGGATGCTTCCCTGCGAGGCTAGGGCGTGTGTGGTGCCAAGAAAGCTGTAGTTGGCGCGATAGGAAAGGGGCATGCGTAGGAAGTCGCAATAGGGGAGCTTGTTGACGGGGACATCCCACGAGAAGTTGATGTTCTGCGTGAACTGCTGCATGGTGCCGCCATCGAGGATGGAACGCCAGATGGAGTCGCTGGCGGTGGAGCGTTCTACTAGTCCGGGGGGCTCGTCGATGCGAGCGTTGGCGTTGGCATCGTACTGAATTCTGAAGCTTCGTGCCAGGTCGTACTGCAGGCCATAGGTGCGCTGCCAGGTGAACTGCTTGAAATAGGTGGGCTTGAGGATGACCAAAGCGGCGCTCTTGTTGCGCAGCAAGGTCTCTTCGACGTCGCGGAACACCTGAGTGGAGAAGGTGAAGTTCTTGGGTTGGGTGTAGATATTGAAGTCCTTGATGATCTTGAGGTTCTTGTTCTGGAACGGCTTGGCTTTCTCGAAGGGCTTAAGCTGGCGGGGCTTCTGCGGGCTGTAGGAGTAGTTGAGTGTGCCTCGGTGTTGGGTCTTGTTGAAGTGGTCGATGTCTTCATTGCTGTTCTTCTCGCCCAGGTAGGCATAGGAGAGGGAGAAGTTCTCGACATCATAGAAGTGAGGCTTGAGCTGGCCTTTGCCGACACGCTCTTTACGGATGTTGGTGAGGGTGAGGTTTGTGGTAGAGTGGCGTTCCTGCGCCATGTGGCGCACGCTGTCGCGTTCGTGCTTGGTTTGATAGGTGCGTAGATCGTCGCGCAGCAATACGTCGGGGTCGAGGGGGTTGTATTCGGGGCTGCCGATCTCTTTGTTGATGTCGAGGTAGAGAGGTATCTTCACGCCCCACTCGTCAGGGAGGAACTTGCCGAGCTCGAAGTTGAGGGTGGTCTGGAAGTTGAGGGTGTTTACCAGTTCCACGCCCATGAGGTTGTCTTCAAGGTTGCCGAAGCCGGCGGTCTTGTAGGAGCCGTACATCGAGAGGTTGCCGACATCGGCGAGGTTGGTGCGTGCCAACGCCATAGCAGCCCAGCCGCCACGGTTGGTATAGTCGCTCAGGCGTAGCTCGTTGATCCATACGATGGCCGATTTGGGCATCATGTCGTTGCCGTCGCCGAGGCTCTCTTTCTTGGGGTTGCGTACGCCGATCATGATGACTTTCACCTTGCCTAGGTTGGGGGTTCCGAGGACGGTATATTTGCGCCCGTCAACAAACTCGCTATAGAGCATGGTGCTGCTGTAGGCGGCGTCTCCCAGTCGTATCTGTTTGTTGCGGTTGGTCTTGATCTCGGTGAGCTTCTGGAGGTCGATCTCGACGTTGTTTTCGGTAGGCCAGATGGCATAGATGTCGTCGGCACCTACGCCCCAGGGGGTGAGTTTGAGAGGAACTTCGTATTCGTAGTAGTTGTTGTTGTAGTCGGAGCCGAGGCGGACGAAGAGGGAGAGGTCGTTGTCGTCGATGGGGTCGGTGGCGAACTTCTTCTCGGCATGGACAAACATCTTCATCTTGCCGTAGTAGCGCAGGTCGTAGGACATATTACGATAGATGGCGCGTGCGTCACCCGAGGCAAGCTCGCTGATGTCCATCATCACCGACTGCTCGTCGAGCTGGGTATAGGACGAAGCGCTGCTGAACCATTCCTCACGCTCTACTCCCGGGGGCAGCACATAGGGCACGGGCTGGCGGCTGCCGTTCTCTTCAATGTTGACGGTGTTGAGTGTGAAGGAGGTGTTGGCGCCAGTGCCGGTGGTATAGTCGCCAGGCTGGAGGAGTGTCTCGCTGTATTTGCGCCAGGTGCCGTAGACGAGCTCAAGGGTTGCGAAACGCAGGATGATAGGCTCTTCGAAGCCATGCATGAACATACGCATGAAACGGATGGACTGGTAGCCGTTCATGGTTCCTACCGTGCGGTCGGGCTCGCGGATGGGGATGCTGAATTGGTACCAACGGCAGGTGGGGGCTATCGTTCCATCGGCAAGCTGGACATCGTTGGCTTCCTGGATGTCGACGATATGGTTCTCGCCAATGACCATCATCTCTGGACGCAGGTCGATGGCATATTCGTAGTAGTTCTCTGCTTCGGAGAGGGTGTTGTCTCTGTTGATATCCTCGACGTTGGGATAGGAGGAGCCGGTGGAGGGATACTTCTCTGTGTTGTCGGCGTCTACCATCGAGTTTCCTTCGGGGTTGTTGTAGAACTTGTAGCGGTCGTTGATCTTAACGTTATGCTCGTCGTAGTAGGTGCTGCGGAAATAACGGAAGTCGTCGCCCGAGGGGTCGGTGGTGGCGTCGAGATAGGCTTTGGAGTCGGTGCCGAAGAGGACACCGATGGAGTTGATGTAGTCGGCGAAAAAGCTCTGCTCGTCGCCGAGGCCGAGGGTGCCGCCGAGGCCGTCGTAGCCGACATCCTGGTATTTTCGTGAGCTGGCGTCGTTGTCGAAGGCGTTGACGATGCTCTGCATCTTAGGCACACGGCCCCAGATGGTGGTGTCGACAGGGTTGTTGGAGAAATCCTCCTCGGAAGGACCGGTGGGTAGGCCGTTCTCAAAGAACTTGCGTCCGTCGCGGAGGATGTCCTCGCTGATGTCTCCGAGGTTGAAGTAGAGTTTTCCTCCGGTGCGGGAGTCGTCGTGCTCGCCAGTCTCGGGGTTCATAAAGGGGTCCATGAGCCAGAACTCGATGGTCTCGATGTTCTGGGTCTCGAAATCGGTATATTCTAACGAGCGCATGATACCGCCCCAACGGCTGGCGGGATTCTCGAGCTTGCCTTCAGCGTTGATACCGGCGCTGAAGGAGGAGGGCGCTACGTCGTAGTTGTAGGGTCCGCGCTCTTCGGGATAGAAGGCGAGGTTGAGTTCGTAGATGGTGGTAGGCTCGCCGGCGGCGAGCTGCTTGTTGGGGAACACCTCCTGCTCGAGGATGCGGCGCGAATAGGGCTTGGAGCGGTCTTTCTCGTCGATGTTCTCGGGGCAGTTGCTGCTATAGAAGAGGTTGTCGATGCGGTACCATGCCAGTCGGGCGCGGTTCTTGCCGTAGTCGAGGCCGGTGCCTGCTGCCGACTCGGGGAAGAGGGGCAGGGAGGTGGACCAGTCCTGAGGTGTGCTGGCAAGGTGCCACGACAAAGGTGTCTTGAGGTCGATGCTGCTCTCGGCACCTTCAAAGTCATCGATATAGGACACGCTGCCTTCCTTGCTTCCGGTCTTGGCCATGCTGGGGATGAAGTGGGCGAACTCGGTCTGGAGGGTGAAGGTGGAGGCTTCCTTGGTGCTGATGCCGGGGAGCTTGTCGATGAGCTTGGTGATGAAGGGTGCCTCGTGGCGGTAGTTGAGGTCGAGGCCCCAGATGGTGTTGTTGGTGGGCTCGTCGCCGAAGTTGTTCTTCTGGGTGAGCGGTTTCTCGCGGAGGTTCATGACCGTACCGCCGATATTGAAATCGGGGTTGATCTCGTAGTTCAGATGGAGACCGAGCATGTTCTTGGTCATCATGCTGAAGGAGTTGTTCTCGCTCGATACGGAGATGGGTGTGCCGGAGGAGAGAATGCTCTCGTTGATGATGCGCACTGTTCCCATGGTGTAGTCGACGGTGTAGTCGACGTTCTCGATGAGAGGCATTCCGCCGGCGGTGACGGTGACGCTTCCTTTTGTGACGCTGTAGCCAAGGCTGATTTCTCCGCTCACGGTGCTGGAGTAGTAGCCCTCGAGGTAGAACTTGTTCTTGTCGGCATACTGGCGGGCTAGTGTCTGGGTCATGGTGTAGAGCGAGTCGTAGCAGTACTGGTTTGCGTATTCGTCGCCGAGTTTCTCGCGCAGATCCTTGCCGAAAGGCTCGATATAAGGGAAGAAGATGCGTCCGGAACTGGCCTGGATGGTGCCACCTTTGAAGGCTGCGCTGTCCATCCAGTCGAACACGCCGTCGGGGATGCGATAGTTCAGGGAGGCGTCCATGCGGTCGAGGCCGAGCACCTCGATGAGGGGCTTGCCTTCTTGTGGACCTTCGGTGAAGAAACCGATGCCTACTCCGCCTTCGGGACTCTCATAGAGCACGTTGAGGCGGAAGTTCTCTTGGCTGAGCTGGGTGCTCTTGAGGAAGTAGACGTTCTTCATCATCAGCTTCCAGAGCGAACTCTTGGTGTCGATGCTGGTTCCTTTCAGCAGTTTCACTACCAAGGTGTTGGGGTCGTTGATACCGTCGGTGGTGAGCTCGCCGACCTGGTAGACGGTGGTGTCGCCGATGACTTGGTATTGGAAAGCTACGGCGAGTATCTGGTCGTTGGCCAGAGGTTGCGAGAGAGAGATGAAGCCGAGCTGATGGTTGTAGGTGTATTCGTTGGGGTTAAGCAGGCGGGCGCTCTCTATCTTTTCGTAGTCTTTACCGCTGGTGAAGCCGAGTCCCTGAAGGAGGTTGGTGACGTTGTTGATGCTGCGTATGGAACTGCTGTTGATGAGTGGCGTTCCTGCGGGACCGGGAACGAAGAGGTTGTTGCTGTTGTTGGAGGGCTTGATATTGTTCTCTCCCATGCCGATGCCGGTGACGAGGGGGGATTGGGGATTGGCTTCTCCCAGGTCGGTGAGGGCAAGGATATTGCGGTTGTTGGTGACGGCGGCGCCTACGTTGGTGCGCCACACTTCCATGCGGATGATGCGTATGTTGGAGTTGACGACGGGCAGGGTGCTGAGGGCCTTGTTGTAGTTGTCGCGGAAGTACTGGGCGATGAAGTAGTGGCGGTTGTCCTCGTACTCGTCGGCTCTGATCTCGAACTCCTGGGCGCTGGCACCGCCTTGCACACGGAGGTTCTCGGTGCTTGTCTCTTTCTGGCTGACGACGGCGTCGACGGTGAGCTTGCCGAACTTGAGCTTGGTGTGGAAGCCGAAGAGCTGCTGGCTTCCTTGGATGAGGGTGGTGTTGAGCGGGAAGGAGATGTCGGCGGCTTCGAGAAGCTGCAGGATGTCGTCTTCCTTGCCCTCGTATTTGAGCTTGATCTTGTTCTCGAAATCGAAGGTTGCTTGTGTGTTCCAGTTGAGGTCGAAGTCGATAAGGTCGCCGATCTTGGCGTTCATGCTGACTTGGATGTTCTCTTCAAAGTCGAAGGTGGTGTTTCTTCGCTTGGTGATGTCGAGGGCGGGGTCGTTGCGGAAGTTGTTGACGATCTGGAAGGTGAGGTCGGCGCTACCGGTGGGCGTGATCTTGATTTCGGGTTTGCCCATGAGCGACTCGAGCTTGCGGCTGATCTCGCTGAAGCCTGGGATCTTGCTCAGCAGTCCTTCGTCGTCGCCGGTGCTGATCTGGCTGGCGTTTTTGTCGTTCCAGTATTTCTTCATCAGCTGCTCGGTCTGCCAGTCCTGGTATTCCTGGAAGGTGAGGAACTCTTTGCTGAGGATCATATCGCCGATCTTGGTGATCTTGACATAGCTGTGGTCGGCGGCGTCATATTCCACCGTGGTGGTCATGTTCGAGGGTTTCCAGCCGGGGGTCTGGGCCTTGAGGCTGAAGGAGAGGCAAAGCATCAGCACTACGAGGAGGGTTCTCGCGTGAGTCATGAGGTTTCTTATGTGCTGATGTCTCTTCATTGAGTCTGTCTGATGTCGTTCTTGGGTCGTTCTAGCGTCGCACTTGGGTCGCTCTTGCGTCGCACCATTGTCGCTCTTGCGTCGCAAAGTAGCGGCGTTGGTGCCTGCCTGATGCGGCGTTAGAGTGACTTGAGTGCCTGTTTGATGAGTTCTTCTACCGAGAGGCCGGGCGTTAGCTTGTTCACCTGCTGCAGCACTTTGTCGGCGGCGGGTTTGGCGAAGCCGAGCATAACGAGGGCGGTGAGGGCTTCCTCCACGTTTTTGTTGCTCTCGAAGAGGGCGCTGAGGGCGTTGTCGGAGACTTTGCCTATCTTGTCCTGCAGCTCGAGAATGATTTTCTGGGCGCTCTTGGCTCCGATGCCTTTGACGGACTGGATGGCGCGCACGTTGTTCGATATCACGGCCTCTTTGAGTTCGTTGACGGTGAGGGTGGAGAGCATCACTCGGGCTGTGGCGACGCCTACGCCGGAGATCTTGATGAGCTGGCGGAACATCTCGCGCTCGTCGGCGGTGGCGAAGCCGAAAAGGAGATGGGCGTCCTCGCGGACAATATAGTGGGTGAGGAGCTTCACTTCGGTGAGGTCTTTGATCTGCGTATAGGTGTTGACGCTGATTTCAACCATATAGCCCACTCCGTTGCAGTCGACGACGGCATAGGCGGGTGTGGCTTCGGCAAGTGCTCCTATCAGGTATTCGTACATGGGCTCGTTCGGTTTTTTTGCGTATGAGGTGATCGTTTTTTTTCTTTCGTTCGGTCAGGGTTTATCTCCTGTGGGCTCTGGCTGTTTTGCTCTCCTCTTCGGGAGCCATCTCGTAGGCTCCTATTGAGGGAGGGTTGGTTCGGGGGTTGTTGCTGAGGTCGTGGTGTCGGGTGATGAAGGCTTGGCTTCCGGCTCTGACAACGGGCGATTCGGCCTTGGGGTGATAGTCGCCTTCTTCGTAGTTCTCAAACTTGGGTTCTTGGTCGAAGAGGCAGTCGGTACAATAGGGTGCTGCTGTGGTGGAACGCAGCAGACAATGGTCGAAGGTAGGGGAGAAGGTTGCTCCGGGATATTGCACGAAAAGAATCTCTCCTTCGTTGTCTTTGCCGCTGTAGTTGCCGTAGATGATGCAGTTGCGGAAGTCGGCCTGGTCGAGGTTGAAGAGCTGTGGCTGGTCGCCGCCTTCGTAGCCGTTGCTCAGCACCACGCTGGGCGAGGTGCGGCGGTCGTAGTTATAGTAGTTGGCGAAGGTGGAGTTGCTGAACTGGTAGCGTCCGCCATACTGCAGGGCCAGGAGCACGCTGCCACAGGTCTCCACGAGGAGGTTGTCGCCTATGATTGAGCTTCCTTGTCCGAGGATGCCGGCGAGGGAGTGGTTCCTCACGATGGTGTTGCTGATGACCAAACCTGGATACTGCATCGTGTTGACGAAGAGGCCGGCATAGCCGTTCTCGATGACAGCCCAGTCGATGACGTTGTCCTTGCTGCCGTCCGAAATCCAGATGTAGCCCCATTGGCCGGGCAGATAGTCGTACCATCCGTCGTGGCGCAATGAGGTGAAGAGCACGGGCTGGTCGGCTGTTCCGTTCACATGAAGCGACCCGTCTTTGTAGATCCAGAGGTAGGCGTTGTTGTCGAAATAGAGCTCGTCGCCGGCGATGAGGTTGAGGGTGAAGGCCGAGTCGATCACGGCATAGCCCAGGATGATGTGGGGCAGGCTGTGGTTCCAGTTGGCGCAGTCGATGACGCTATAGGGATAGGCGTTGCCGTCCTGGTCGCGAAGCAGATGGTCGGGCTTGTGATAGACGGCGTTGCGTCCGTAGGCGGTAAGGGGCAGCCTGTGGTCTTCCTGGGTGGTCGAGAAAAGGATGGCGTCTTCGATGAGGAAAGGCGAGGTGGCCGAGTTGGGGTTGATATAGGCCTGGATGAAGATGAAGGCGCTGTCGTGGGCGGCAATCTCGAAGTTGCGTACCACCATCGACGTGTCGCCATCGACGTTGAGTCGGAAATAGGAGCTGCGCCCGTTCTGCAGGGTGACTCGTTGTAGCTTCACCGATTTGTCGTTGCGGTTGTACACCTTCACCATCTGGGTCGTCGTCCCCATAGTGGTGAAGACGGTATCGAACGCCACGGTATCCATCGAGAACTCAAGCTCAAACCCTTCTTCGAGAAACGCCTCCTCTTTGGTGCAAGCGCCAAAGTTCAGCAAGATCAGCAAGCCGAAAAGCAGAGAGAGGAGAGTTGCGATGGTTCGTTTCACGAGCGTGATGTTTTTTTATCAATAATTAAATATAACGCGGTCCGCGTGCATAATATTGTGTGCGGACGATTATTTTTTTTAGCATAGGATGGCCGCGGCCGAGAAAAAAAAGGTCTGCATCCTGTGGAATGCAGACCTTTGATGAATTATGGAATTTGAGTATTAGCGCTTGGAGTGCACAATAGAAATGCCACCTCCCATAAGCGTCATGGATGTCTTATTAACGGTACCAGATAGAGTCGTCCCATTTGCCATGATGGTGACATTAGGATCAGGTAACATCTAAAAATTGCTTTCAAATGATTTTGGAATTTGTTTTAGTCAGATCCGCCGATATACATGATTGAGCGATGCGGGCATCGTGATTGAATGTATATCAAGGAGATGGCAAAACAAAACCAAAAGCATGAAAAATATATCATTTTACTCTTTTGATTTCAATGTGGAATTTTTAGAGGTTACCTTAAGAATTTTCAACTTTAAAAATTTGATCAAATATCTGGTGATCACTACAATCTACACGGATACAATCAGAAAAAACTACCAGCGGAATCCGATGGTGGCAAATAGCTGGAGCGAGTTTACAGGTGCATCAGAGTAGTACACTCCTTGTCCGAGCGAGTTCATGAAAAAAGTATCGTCTTCGCCAAAAGAACTTGAGCTAAAGAACGAACTCTGATACATGAGGTTTGCTCCTACAAAGAAAACATCGGAAAGGTTGTAGGTGGTTCCAAGGTTCACCATATAACCCACTCCCAGACTAAAGGGAGATCTTGATGATTCTATTTTGTCGACAGAGGCAATCTGAGTGCCCGAAGAGTTGCAGGTTATCGAAGAGGCATTGCCATGGAAGTTTATATACTCCGCGATTCCAGCACCTGCGGTAATCGACAGTTCATCGGTAAGATAGTAAGCCAAATAAATACCCTCGCAGACATCCAAGACAGACGAATTCACCTTGAAGGTTGTTACGTCTTTTGTACTTTGGTTCTCAAAATCCACATTCCACTTATTCTTTGTCAGACCAAGCCAAGCCTGAAAACCGAAAGCAATATCGCCGCTCAGTTCTTTCTCCATGCCGCTATACAGCTTGAACGATGGAGCCAACCAGTTGTGGTGGTAAGAACCATCGACCATTTTCATGGTCTCCGAACACTCGAAGGATGGCATGGAAGCCATGGGCAGGGAGAGTCCTGCCGAAAGTCCGAATCGCATGTCGCCATCCCAAAACATAAGAAATTGGGCTGATGCTTTTCCAACAGTTAACGAAATGAGTAATGCTGCTACAAAAAGGATTTTTTTCATGGTTTGTTGTGCTTGAAAAATTATTAATTAAGAGGATTATTTTTTGCAAAAATACTAATAATTTTTCAAAGTTTTTTTTTTTTTTTTTTTTTTTTTTTTTTTTTTTTTTTTTTTTT